>RAZJ01000220.1 GCA_003612625.1 bacterium 1XD42-1
GAAAAGAAAATGAATGAATTTATGAAAATATTATTGTCGCTGTCTGTTTCCGGCGCACTGTTACTGCTTCTCATTTTGGGATTGAAGCCGCTGTATAAAAACAGATTCAGCAAGCGTTGGCAGTATTATATCTGGATAGTTGTTGCGCTGCGGTTTCTGCTTCCCTTTACTCCCGACACTACGATTGTTGGAAGTCTGTTTGAAAAATTCGACACAGCAGCAATAACAGATGTTTCATGGCCTCCAGCTTCATTTTGTAGGCAAAAGCCCTTTCGCTGGGGAGCAGGCTTTCCCGTTGTAAATTGCTGTCAACCATGATAATCGTGGCGGCGTCATCGTCCAAATCCCGGACAATGACCGGCATGGTTTCTTTCTCTGCCAGTTCACTGGCCCGATGCCGCCTGTGTCCGGCTACCAGCTCATAGCCGCCGCTGGGGTCAGGACGGGCGATAGCAGGAACAAGAACGCCGTACTGTCGGATGCTGTCCGCTGTTTCCATCATGGCATCATCATCTTTGACCTTGAAAGGGTGGCCCTTGAACGAGTGCAGCTCGCTTAAAGGGATTTCTACCACCTTTTCCCGCCCCGCGTCGGCGCGGCTTTCCTCGGTGGTAAACAGATCATCGACCGATGCCAGCTCTACTTTTTTCGCGCTGCTTTTCAAGTTTCAACACCTCCTTGGTCAGATTTGCGTAGCCCTCCGCTACTTTGCCCCCTGGGTCATGGGCGAAAATGCTCTTGCCCTCCGCGCTGGTTTCCTTTGCCCGGACAGAATGGGGAATCTC
>RAZJ01000021.1 GCA_003612625.1 bacterium 1XD42-1
GGTCGTGCTTCCATTATAACACTTGAGGCTATGCCCTCTTTTTTGTCATTTTTCAGATTTGCTCATTTATAGTACAGATGTTTTGAGTTTTTACCACTCAATCGCATAACCGTTATAAATAAATTCTTTGGCAACTTTAGCGGCCGTAATAATCTTGGAAGCAAACTCTGTCGCTTCATCCGGTGAAATTATTCCAACGGATGCCTAATAACTCCTAATATCAGTGGAGGAGAAGATGAAAAGCGAAAATACAGAAATTTACAACGATATGCAGCAAGAGAAAACTAATCTGGAATAGTAAAAAATTAAGACGTAAAAAAGCTACTATAATATTTGAACAAACTATTTTTATATCGTCAAACTATCGTCAAATTAACAAAACGTAAAATATGGAAATTTTATGATTTCAAATAATAGCTATAAATTTTCTATCAAAAGGTTTACAAACCCGCATAGAAAGCCAGTTTGCAAGAAAAAACAAATGCCGCCCGGGCGATTGCCTAGACAGCATAATGGTGGACGGTAAGGAACTCGAATCCCTGACCCCCTGCACGTCAAGCAGGTGCTCTACCAGCTGAGCTAACCGTCCAACTATAAAACGAAGAAGCAAAGAATATTTTTGCGACGGTTGTTATTATAAACCTTTTTCTAAAAAAAAGCAAGAGGAAAAATGAAAAAATTTTGATATTTTTTTGATTTCCTGTATATTACAAGTTGTATTACCCAAAAAGGGGCGGTATTTATGCAATTTTGTCAAAATTTCTGGATTTATAATAGTCAAAACAGCAGAAACAGGGCTTGTTTGCAGGGAATAGGGTATGGTATAATAAACAATTAAGGGAAGAAAACAGTAAAGGCAGACCAGGGAAAAATATTTTTAAGAGGTCTATATTGCCACACAGGGAGGAAAAAATGATTATCTTAGGGATAGATCCTGGTTATGCAACAATCGGATACGGTGCAGTAAAATATGAAAAGAATGAATTTTATCCCTTACGGTTTGGAGCGATTACGACGTCAGCACAAGAAGATTTCCCTGCACGATTAGAAATGATTTATGACGATATGGAACAGCTATTAAGGCTTGTCCCGGCAGAAGCCATAGCAGTAGAAAAACTTTATTTTAGTAAAAATAAGACAACTGGGATTGCCGTAGCCCATGCCAGAGGCGTAATCTTATTAGCAGCACAAAAACATAAGATTCCTATTTTTGAATATACACCAATGCAGGTAAAACAAAGTGTAGTTGGATATGGGCTGGCAGAAAAAGGGCAGGTAATGGAAATGACACGGCAGCTTTTAAAGCTGAAAGAAGTCCCACGGCCTGATGATACAGCCGATGCATTAGCATTAGCTGTATGCCATGGACATTGTTCACATTCTTTATTGCGGTACTACCGATAAAAGTTTTTAGGAGCCGATAATGTATTATTGTGTCACTGGAAAATTGATCTATACAGAGCCACAATTTGCAGTTGTAAGCTGTGGCGGGGTAGGCTATAAATGCTATACTACTTTGACAACACAAAATATGCTGCCAGCGATAGGCCAGGAAGTAACTTTATATACCCATTTGAATGTAAGGGAAGATGTTTTAGATCTTTATGGTTTTTACACACCGGAAGAATGCCGGGCATTCCGGCAGCTTACAGGGGTTTCCGGCGTAGGGCCTAAATCGGCCATAGCGATTTTATCAGATATGACACCGGATCAATTAGCTTTATGTATTGCGGTCGGGGATGCAAAGACTTTATCACGGGCGCCAGGGATTGGGCCAAAAGCAGCCCAGCGGCTTATTTTAGAATTACGGGATAAGATGGCAGACCAGCAGTTTACCCAAAGCCCGGTAGGACAAGCCGCAGCCCAGGCAGCAGAAAATAATTCCAGCATAGGGGAAGCCGTTGGAGCTTTATGTGCATTGGGTTACAGCCAGACGGAAGCTGTCCGGGCATTAGCCGGGGCACCAAAGGACATTCCTACTGGAGAACTGGTAAAATACGGATTAAAAAGAATGGGTTCAGGGAAGAAATAAATTGCAAGGATAAGGGAGTAATACAATGTTTACAAATGACATGGATTTTGAAAACCGCATTGTGACACCCGAAGCCGTGGCAGATGATAATGACACGGAAGTTTCTCTGCGCCCGAAAACGTTAGCGGAATATATTGGGCAGGAAAAAGTCAAAGAAAATATGCGTATTTTTATAGAAGCTGCCCGGGGCCGTGGGGAACCTTTGGATCATGTTTTATTATACGGGCCTCCGGGCCTTGGGAAAACAACCCTTTCCAATATTATTGCAAATGAAATGGGGGTATCTATTCGGGTTACTAGTGGCCCTGCTATTGAAAAACCGGGGGATTTGGCAGCCCTTCTCACCAATTTAGGCCAAAATGATATATTATTTATAGATGAAATCCACCGTTTGTCACGGGCGGTGGAAGAGGTGCTGTATCCAGCCATGGAGGATTATGCCCTTGATATTATCATCGGAAAAGGGCCTTCTGCCCGTTCCATCCGGGTGGATCTGCCCCATTTTACTTTGGTAGGAGCTACAACCCGGGCAGGCCAGCTCACATCCCCTTTACGGGACCGGTTTGGAGTAATCCAGCGGTTAGAGCTTTACAGTCCGGAAGAACTTTGTACCATTGTCCGGCGCAGTGCAGATTTGTTAGGGATTGCCTGTGATGAAAAGGGTGCTTTTGAATTAGCCCGCCGCAGCCGTGGCACTCCCCGGATTGCAAACCGTTTATTGCGGAGGGTCCGGGATTTTGCCCAGGTAATGGGGGATGGGAAAATTACAGAAAGCATTGTGGATGTAGCATTAAACCGGATGGAAATTGACCGTTTTGGGCTGGATGCCATTGACCGCAGGATGATGGAAATTATTATCCGGAATTATAAAGGCGGCCCTGTGGGACTGGATACTTTAGCCGCTGCTTTAGGGGAAGAAGCCGTTACATTAGAGGATGTATGTGAGCCTTATTTGATTCAGTTAGGCTTTTTATCACGTACTCCAAGAGGCCGGTGTGTTACGCTTCCGGCATATCAATACCTGCATATCGCGCCACCCAGGGAACTGCGGGGTGCGGCGGATCAGATTACTTTTGAAGGTTAGGAGAATTTACACACATGGGAAGAATTTTTGGGACAGATGGTGTCCGGGGGATAGCCAATAAAGATTTATCTATTGATTTGGCAATGGATATTGGCCGCGCTGCCGCCATGGTTGTGGAGGAGTCCATTGGGAAACAGCCGCTGTTTTTAGTAGGTATGGATACACGGCTTTCCGGTGATATGCTGGAAAGTGCCATTGCTGCCGGATTATGCAGCGCAGGTGCCAACGTAAAGCTTTTAGGGATTATTCCCACCCCAGCCGTAGCCTATTTAGTCAAGTTATATGGGGCAGATGCCGGGATTATGCTTTCCGCCAGCCACAATCCTTATGAATATAACGGGATTAAAATATTTAACAGCCAGGGCTATAAACTGCTGGATGTTCAGGAAGATGAAATCGAAGGGATAGTTCTGGATCATGTGAAGCCTTACAGCATCAAAGCCCCTGGGGAGCTGGGACGCATTTCCTATGCTCCGGATGCTGCGGCAGACTACGTCCGTTACTTAGTTTCTACTGTGGGATGTGATTTATCCGGTATGCGGATTGCGGTAGATTGTGCCAATGGCAGCGCCAGCGTAACGGCTCCTTTATTATTCCGGCAGCTTGGCGTAAATGCAGACATTTTTTATGCGTCTCATGACGGTGAAAATATCAATGCCCATTGCGGCAGTACCCATATAGACGCCATTTCCCGCATTGTAAAAGAGGGCCATTATGAATTAGGGCTTGCATTTGACGGGGATGCAGACCGGCTGCTGGCAGTGGATGAAAAAGGGGAACTGGTAGACGGGGATCGTTTAATGGCAATGTTTGCATGTCATTTGAAAAAACAAGGCAAACTAAAAGAAAATACTTTAGTTGCTACCGTAATGAGCAATTTAGGCTTGTTTAAATTTGGCGAAACCCAGGACATTGAAATCCGCGCAGCAAAAGTAGGCGACCGCTATGTATTGGAGCAAATGCGGACAGAAGGCTTTACTTTGGGAGGCGAGCAGTCCGGTCATATTATTTTCCTGGATTATATGACAACAGGGGATGGGGAACTTTCCGCGGTCCAGCTTTTAACATTGCTGCGGGAATCCGGGCAGACCCTTTCGCAAGCTGCCGGAAAAATGCAGGTTTATCCCCAGGTTTTGGTAAATATTTCCGCTACGGCTGAAATGAAAGCCATGCTGGAAGAACCCGAAGTAAAAGAAGAAATCATTGCCCGTTCCAGCCCTTTGGAGGGAAATGGCAGGGTTTTGGTACGGCCTTCCGGGACGGAGCCTTTGATCCGCGTGATGGTAGAAGGCCCGGATATTACAGTAACAGAAGCCGTTGCGCAGGATATTGCCCAATGGCTGAAAACGATAAAAGAGCCTTGTGGGGTTGGAGTATAATATGAGAGTTGCCGGGCAATGGCAGGATTATGAATTGCTGGATACAGACGGGGGAGAAAAACTGGAACGGTGGGGCGATATTCTTTTAATTCGCCCCGATCCCCAGATTATATGGCATACCGGGCGGAATGGGGCGTGGGGGAAAGCCCAGGCCCGCTACCACCGTTCCGCCAAAGGCGGTGGAAGCTGGGATGCTTTGCCCCGGGAACAATGGACGATTTCTTATAAAAATCTCCGTTTTTCCATCCGCCCTACCGGATTTAAGCATACCGGCTTATTTCCGGAGCAGGCTGTCAACTGGGACTGGCTGGGGGAACGGATCGCCCAGGCCGGCAGGCCCCTACGGGTATTAAATTTATTTGCTTATACAGGAGGAGCCACCCTTGCCTGCGCGGCAGCAGGGGCAAGCGTCTGCCATGTGGACGCTTCCAAAGGAATGGTGCAGTGGGCAAGGGATAATGCAGCTTTATCGGGCCTGACAGAAAAGCCCGTCCGCTGGATAGTAGATGACTGCCAGAAATTCGTGGAACGGGAAATCCGCCGGGGAAACCATTATGATGGTATTATTATGGACCCTCCCAGTTATGGCCGAGGCCCTGGCGGAGAAGTTTGGAAGCTGGAAGACTGTATTTATGGCTTAGTAGAAACCTGCGCAAAGGTTTTATCAGACAAGCCTTCCTTTTTCCTGCTGAATTCCTATACAACAGGGCTTTCCCCTTCTGTTATGGCTTATGTATTGGGAAGCCTTCTGCCAAAAGGGGAAATTTGGGCGGAAGAAATCGGTTTGCCTGTTGTGAAATCGGGAATGGCTTTACCCTGCGGTTCCAGCGCTGTTTGGACGCCCGGAAAATAAGAAAATTTCAGCTTCGCTCCAAATCCCATAAAAACTGCGGGCAGCGGTTATCCTTTGCTGGAAACCGACTGTTGCGCTTGTCATTGAAGGAGATAATATGGGCAAAGAAATCATAGAAGCACAGAACGTTGTTTTTGGCTACCCTTTAGAGGGGGGCCGGAAAAGCCCTGTTTTGCGGGATGTTTCCCTTTCCGTTGCGGAAGGCAGCTTTATTGCTGTATTAGGCCATAATGGATCAGGAAAAAGCACTTTTGCAAAACATTTCAATGGGATTCTTACACCGGATTCCGGTACGGTGACTGTATGCGGCATCGATACTGCACAGGAAGATCGGCTGTATGACATCCGCCGTCAGGCTGGGATGGTATTTCAAAATCCAGATAATCAAATTGTTGCAACCATTGTAGAAGAAGATGTAGCGTTTGGGCCGGAAAATCTGGGGCTGCTTCCGGATGAAATCCGCCGCCGGGTTGATAAAGCTTTAACGGCTGTCGGCATGGCAGAATATATGCACCATGCCCCCCACCAGCTTTCCGGCGGACAGAAGCAGCGGGTGGCTATTGCGGGGGTTATTGCAATGACGCCCCGGTGCATCATTTTAGATGAACCCACAGCTATGTTAGATCCCCAGGGCCGCAGGGAAGTTATGGAGGCCATCAAAAAATTAAACCAGGAGCAAGGGATTACCATTATTCTTATCACCCATTATATGGAGGAAGCTGCCCAGGCTGACCGGGTTGTGGTAATGAATGACGGGCGGATTTTGCTGGACGGGACGCCCCGTGAGGTATTCAGCCATGTGCAGGAATTGAAAGATGTAGGCTTGGATGTGCCCCAGGCAACGGAACTTTGCTGGCGGCTGCGCCAGGAGGGATGTAACCTGCCGGAGGGCATCCTGACAGAAGAAGAATGTGCCCAGGCATTAGCACAGCTTTTGGAGGTGGGTCCCCATGCTTGCCATTAAAACAGAAGGATTAACTTATACCTATTCGGTAGGGACGCCATTTGAAAAAACAGCCGTGGACCATATCAATTTGGAAATTGAACAAGGGGAATTTGTAGGGGTTATCGGTCATACCGGATCGGGGAAAAGCACTTTGATCCAGCATTTCAATGGCTTATTGAAGCCTACTTCCGGCCGGGTGCTGATTCATGGCACCGATCTGTGGGCGAAAGATACAGATCGGCGGGCTTTCCGGTTTAAAGTTGGTTTGGTGTTCCAGTATCCGGAATACCAGCTTTTTGAGGAAACCGTTTATAAGGATATTGCATTTGGCCCTGTCAATATGGGGCTGTCAGCGGAACAGGTGGATCAGCAGGTACGGGAAGCGGCAGCTTTTGTAGGGCTTCGGGAAGAAATCCTGCAAAAAAGCCCCTTTGAATTATCCGGAGGGCAAAAACGCCGGGTAGCCATTGCCGGCGTACTGGCAATGAATCCGGATATTTTAATTTTAGACGAGCCTACTGCCGGGCTGGACCCAAAAGGCCGGGAAAAAGTTTTAGGGGAAATCAAAGCCTATCATAAAAAGCGGGGGAATACCGTCCTTTTGGTAAGCCACAGTATGGAAGATATTGCCCGCTATGCCCATAAAGTGCTGGTTTTAAACCGGGCTGGCGTTATGATGTATGACGATACAGCCGCAGTCTTTTCCCGGGCGGAAGAAATCTGGAAAGGCGGGCTGTCTGTGCCTCAGGTGACACGGATTTTCAGCCTGCTGCGGGAACAGGGCTTCCCGGTCAATGAAAGTGTATACACAATGGATTTTGCTGTGCAGGAAATCCTCCGTTTATTGGGAAAGGAGGCTTCCCATGCTTAGGGATATTACAATTGGCCAATACTTTCCAAAGGACTCCTTATTGCACCGGCTTGATCCGCGGGTCAAGATTGTATTGACTTTGTGTTATATTATTATGCTGTTTGCCGCTTCTAACCCTATTGGCTTAATTATCGGAATCGTTTTTTTGGCTGTTGCTTATGGGGTTTCCGGAATTCCAGCCGCTATGATTTTAAAAAGCTTAAAGCCTGTAACCCCCGTTATTATTTTTACGGCAGCTTTAAATATGTTTTTTATTGCCGGAGATCCCATCTGGTCATTTTGGAAAATCCAGATTACAGTCCAGGGGCTTTGGACGGCTGTTGTCATGTCGATCCGTATCCTCTGCCTGATTGCAGGGACAAGCTTATTAACTTATACCACCTCACCGATTGCTTTGACAGACGGAATTGAACAGCTTTTAGATCCGTTAAAGCGGTTCCATCTGCCTGTCCATGAGCTGGCAATGATGATGACCATTGCCCTCCGTTTTATTCCCACTTTAATTGAAGAAACCGATAAAATTATTGCAGCCCAAAAAGCCAGAGGCGCCGATATGGAAAGCGGCGGCCTGATCCAACGGGCGAAAGCCCTGATCCCGATTTTGATCCCGTTATTTGTATCGGCTTTCCGCCGGGCGGATGAACTGGCTTTGGCAATGGAATGCCGCTGCTACCGGGGCGGCGAAGGACGTACCCGGATGCGGAGGCTTAAAATCCAGGGGCGGGATATTATATGCTGTATCATTACGGGTTTTTGTATTGCGGCAGTGATTGTCGTAAATCTTATGGCCCCGCATCTGATACCAATGTAAAAGGAAGGGGGGAGCCTCAATGCGGCGGCATCTGCTTCTGACAATACAATACCGGGGCACCCGGTATCATGGCTTCCAAGTGCAGAAAAACGCATTATCCGTAGCTCAGGTTTTACAGGATGCAGTAGAACGGGTATTCGGGGAACGGCTGGATGTAAAAGGCTGTTCCAGAACGGACGCTGGCGTCCATGCGAACCGGTTCGCTTTAACATTGCGCACCAATGCGGCAATTTCCTGTCCGGCAGTAACCAGGGCATTAAATGTAAACCTGCCGGATGATATTGCCGTTTTAGGCTGCCGGGAAGTACCGGAAGACTTCCATCCCCGGTATAGCTGCAAAGGAAAACGGTATATTTATAAAATTTGGAATGCCCAGGTGAAAAATGTATTTTTATCAGATTTAGCCCTTCACTGGAAATATCCGTTGAATACGGAACGGATGAATGAAAGTGCCCAGGCTTTTTTAGGCGCCCATGATTTTGCCGCATTTTGCAGCGCAGGCGGCAAAAAAGAAGATACGATCCGGGTGGTTACAAAAGCCAGTGTCATCCGGCAAGGAGAAATGGTTCAGTTTTCCGTAACAGGAAATGGGTTTTTATATAATATGGTCCGCATTATGGTTGGGACCCTGTTAGAAATTTCACGGGGTGCTATTTCTCCGGACAGTATTCCGGCTATTCTGGAAAGCCGGATGCGGTCTATGGCAGGGCCTACCGCCCCGCCCCACGGATTATATCTGGATGAGGTATTTTATGACGAAGCGGATTTATTTGAAGAAAAGTAAGACATCTGGGGGGAGGCAGATATGGCGCAGTTAATTGATTTTCAAAAAGTGCGCCGCAGAATGTGGCGCAAACGGCTGCATAACCTGCTGTTTTTGGCAGGCTTTGCAGCGATTGTTTTTGGCGTTTCTTTTTTAGTTTATCATAATGGGAATATGGATTTGCGGACGGCTGTCAATACAGTTACTGCGGAATTTGCTTCCGGAAGCGGATACCCTGTTGTACTGCCGGGCGGCAGGCTCTTAGGAATGTCCTATATGGACAACGGGCTTATTATTACAGCCGACAGCAATTTATATACCTATAATAATACAGGCCGCCGGATGCTGGACGTCCAGCATGGCATGATCAATCCCACGATTTCCGTAGCCGGCAGCCGTTTCCTTGCATATGACCGGGGCGGTACAAAAGTAATGCTGTTTTCCCGCAGCAACCAGCTCCGGCAGGTTTCCACGGATTTTGCAATTTATGACGGGGATATGGCCCGGAATGGTAATTTTGCATTAGCATCACGTTCCGACAGACATTTATCCCAGGTGATCGCTTATAATGGAGATGGAAATATTATTTGCCGGTATTTATTTTCACGCCGTCCGGCAGTATGTGTTTCCCTGGCGGATTCCAAAGATGCTATGACAGTGGGCTTGCTGGATGCACAAAACGGGGATTTCCTGTCCGTGATTTCCAGATACCAGTTTCCCATTGAAAACCCTACCGCTTCCATAGAACTGCCTGGAGAATTGATTCTGCATTTAAACTATCAGGACGGAAGCAATATTCGGGCAATTACAGATCAGCGGGTGATTTTGTTCAACAGCGACATGAAAGAAACAGCTTCTTTTTCTTATGGAGAACAACAGCTAATCCGTTTCCAGTATGGGGAAGATGGAAAATTAGCCCTGTATCTGCGGGATGCCACCGGGGAGCGGAAAGGGCGAGCAGTCGTATTAAACGATCATTTAGAAGCTCTTTGTTCTGTCCCGCAAAATGCCGATCCTAATGGGATGGCTTTGGAAAATGGCATTCTTTATTTAAGCCAAAGCGGGGAAATTCTTCTGTATAATTTTACAGGGAAGCAAACCGGCCATTATGCCATCAATGGATTAGGCTTAATCCAGCCTATGGGCGATACCCTGTATTATACAACAGGCAGTGAATTGTGTACCATCACATCAAAAGAGATTATGGACCGGACTTTCCAGCGGGGATCTTCCAAAAATGCTTCCGAATCTTCCAGCACAGCTTCCCAGCGGCGGGAATCTTCAGAAGAAAGCGAAAGTGCTTCCAGAAGGAGCAGCTCCAGTGATGCGGAATCCAGCAAAATGGAACAATCTGCATCGGATCGCTGGGCAATGGTGAAAGATGCTTTATTGGGCTCTGAATCAGAAGCAGCTTCACAGGATGGGGAAAAGACAGAAAAAACTTCGTCTTCCCAGCCGGATGCTTCTTCCGCTTCCGAAGCTTCTTCCATTTCAGAATCCGATCCAGAATCAGAGGTTAAAGAGTGAATCATGTGTTTTTTGTTTCCCTGGGCCTTGACGCGGCAGTCTTGGTCATTATCGGGCACTGTGTCTATGCTGCCGCAAAAAAAGGATTTTTACGGACTGTTGCCCAGATGGCTGCTTATTTAGCAGTCGTCTTGGTAGCTTCTGTTATCAGCCGGGCGGCTGCTCCCCTGATTTATGACCGGCTGGTGGAGCCTATGCTTTTTGGAAATGCTCCTATGCAAAATGCTTTTTTAGCGGCGGTACGCCCGCAAAATTTAATGGCAGCGGCTCCCAGGCTGTTGGAAATGCTGCCCAAAGGCATTGATTTGGAATACTGGCTGGAAAAAGCCCAGGAAGGAATGGGCGGCATTACAGAAGAAATTTTGGAAAGCCTTCTGGAATCGACCATCCGCCCTGCGGCTGTTCAGGCCATTTCAGCCCTTTGCTTTACCGTCCTTTTTGCAGCCCTCTCCGCCGGGGTCCATGTTTTTCTTTCTGCGGCTGGGATTGTAAAACATATCCCTGTCATTGGCCCGGTCAATTCTTTTTTAGGGGCTGTGGTGGGAGCTGCTGAAGGGCTTCTGCTGGCATTTCTGCTGGCCTTCTTTTTACGGGGGATGCTGATCCTGGGCCAGGGGGAATGGTGGTTTTTTACAGAACAGGCAGCCCAGAAAAGCTGGATATTCCGGTATTTTTTCGATCCTTCCCTTCTGGCAGCCCTGCTGCAAAGATAATCAGAAAAAATGCGCTGTCCCCTGTTGCAAAAGTGTTGATGGGATAGTATAATAACGATTAGTGTTTTTTAGTGATAAATAAATAATAAGCCGCTGTAAGAAAGTAAGAACGCAGTTCCGCTTTTTTTATGCCTGGTTTATGGCATGAAAAAATTTTATTTGCATTCATACCCGGTTCACAACAAAGGGATATACTGTATTCTGTGGATTACTGTCATTAAGCTGTTATCAAGGCGGTCCGCGTTAAAAAGGGTGAGTTATAGATGGATATGATGTGTTCGAGATGCAAAAAACGTTTGGCTGTTGTTTTTATGACGCGGCTGGAAGGAAATAAAACAATCAATGAAGGGTTGTGCCTTCATTGCGCAAAAGAACTTGGATTAAAACCGGTTAGTGATTTAATGGAAAAAATGGGAATTTCAGATGAGGACATTGACAATATGTCTGATCAAATGATGGACTTATTTGGAAACGGTGAGGACAGTGAAACTGGTTTTGAAATGGGCGGTGCACAGTCTTTGCCTTTTTTGCAGAATATCTTTGGTATAGGCGGCAGTGAGAAGGAGCCTGAAAGCAGTCTTGTCCCTCAGAAAAAAAGTGATGACAGTGAATTTCAGGAAATACAGCCTTCTGCCCGGCCGGAAAAACGCCAGAAGCCCCATAAAAAACCGCCTGTAAAAAAATACAAGCATTTGGATGCTTATTGCGACAACCTTTCCCGAAAAGCAGAAGAAGGCAAGTTAGACCGGATTATCGGACGGGAACGGGAAATTTACCGTGTAATTCAGATTTTGAACCGGCGCAGCAAAAATAACCCCTGCCTCATTGGGGAACCCGGCGTGGGCAAAACGGCTGTGGCGGAGGGCATTGCCCAGCGTTTAGCCAGCGGGGATGTTCCGGTGCGTCTGGCGGACAAAAAATTATATTTGCTGGATTTAACGGCTCTGGTAGCGGGTACCCAGTTCCGCGGGCAGTTTGAAAGCCGCGTCAAAGGACTGGTGGAGGACATCAAAGACGCAGGAAATGTGATCCTGTTTATTGACGAAGTCCACAACCTGGTTGGAGCAGGGGATTCCGAAGGTTCCATGAATGCGGCGAATATTTTAAAGCCGGCCCTTTCCCGGGGAGAAATCCAGGTGATTGGCGCCACAACTTTTAATGAGTACCGCAAACATATTGAAAAAGACGCGGCATTGGAACGGCGTTTCCAGCCGGTAACCGTGGAAGAACCTTCCATTCAGGAAGCCGTAGAAGTGATTAAAGGCATTAAAACTTATTATGAAAAGCACCATCGGGTTTTGGTAACGGATCAGATTGCGCGGATGGCAGTCATCCTGTCAGAACGGTATATCAATGACCGTTACCTGCCTGACAAAGCCATTGACTTACTGGATGAAGCCTGTTCCTGCGCTGTGCTGCGGAATGAGTCCTTGGCTGAATATGATAAGCTTTCCAAGAAAATGAAAGATCTGACAGAAGAACTGGAATATATGGAAGCCGATACCGAAGAACCGGATTATGAACGGATTGCAACCCTTCGGGCGGATAAAATTGTTCAGGAAGAACAGTTAAAAGAGTTAGAAGGCAAAGCCTTAAACCAGCCTGTCACCGCGGAAGATTTAGCCCGGGTGGTAGAGCTGTGGACAGGGATTCCGGCTGCGAAAATCCGCGAAACGGAACTGCGGCGGGTGGCCCATTTGGAAGATGCCCTGAAAGAAAAAATTATCGGCCAGGATGAAGCGGTAGACTTAGTTGCAGCCGCCGTTCGCCGCAGCCGTGTACAAATTTCTTCCCGCAGGCGGCCTGCATCCTTTATCTTCGTAGGCCCTACCGGTGTGGGAAAAACAGAACTGGTTAAAGTATTATCCAAGGAGCTTTTTGATCAGGCAGATCCTTTGATCCGTTTGGATATGTCCGAATTTATGGAGAAACATAGTGTTTCCCGGATTGTGGGCTCTCCTCCGGGATATGTGGGATATGATGAAGCGGGACAGCTTACAGAAAAAGTCCGCCGGAAACCGTATTCTGTTGTTTTGTTTGACGAAATCGAAAAAGCCCATCCGGATGTTATGAACATCCTTCTCCAAATTCTGGATGAAGGCCGCATTACAGATGCACACGGAAGGGTTGTTTCTTTTGAAAATACCGTGATTGTAATGACATCCAATGCCGGAAGCAATAAAAAAGAAGGGGCTTTAGGCTTTAACCGGACGCCGGGAGAAATTGCAAAAGAAAAAGCAATGAAAGCTTTATCGGAATTTTTACGTCCTGAATTTTTGGCCCGGGTTGATGAAGTGGCTGTATTCCGTCCTTTGGATGAACAGGACTTTGTCAAGATTGCAAATTTGATGCTTGGGGAATTAAAAGAACCTATGACCGAAAAAGGCATCAAATTTGGCTGGGAAGAAGAAGCTGCCCGGTATATTGCCCATAAAGCTTATGGCAAGAAAAGCGGGGCCCGGGATTTGCGGACCGTTATCCGTAAAGAAGTAGAGGATGCAATTTGTATCCTGCTGGTAAAAGATCCGGATAACCCGCCTGCGTTGATGAAACTGTCTGTTGTAGATGATAAGTTAGAATTGCTTACCCAATAAAAAATACCCTCTGCTGAAAAGCAGAGGGTATTTTTTAATAATGGATGCTGTCCGGACAGGGAACCCGTTTGATCCGGGCGCCCAAAGCCTGCAAATTTCCTTCAAAATTTTCATAGCCCCGGTCAATATGTTCTATGGACAACAGCTCTGTGTTTCCTTCGGCAGCCAGGGCTCCTACCGCTATCGCAGCGCCGCCCCTTAAATCGGTACAAAAAACTTTAGCGCTGTGCAAGGCCGGTACTCCCCGTACAACAGCCACACGGCCTTCGGCTTTAATATCGGCTCCCATGCGGCACAGCTCAGGCACATGCTTATAACGGCTTTCAAAAATATTTTCGATAAAAATGCTGGTGCCTTCTGCCACACAAGCAGCAGCCATTAAAGGGGACTGGGCGTCGGTAGGAAAGCCGGGATAAGGCATTGTCCGTACCTGTTCCAATGGATGAAGGATTCCTTCCCGCGCCATCTGAATAGAATCCGGTTTTATGGTAAGGCGGCACCCCATTTCTTCAAAATAAGGCAGTACCGCAGAAAGATGTTCACTGCACACATCTTCCAATTCAATTTTGCCTCCCGCAGCCGCCACAGCGCAAAGATAGGTAGCGGCTGCAATCCGATCCGGAATGACCCGGTGTTCCACTTCCCCTAAATATTTGACCCCTTTGATGTGTAAATCTCCTTGGGGGGTCAGGTTAATTTTAGCGCCGGCTTCATTCAGAAATTCGATTAAATCAGCGATTTCCGGTTCCCGGGCAGCATTTTTTAATATGGTTTCCCCCTGGGCCAGGCTTGCGGCGATCAGCACATTTTCTGTTGCTCCTACACTGGGGAAAGGCAAAGAAATTTGTGCGCCATGTAAACGCCCGTGAACCTGGCAGTCTAAAAAGCCATGATCTTCTGTAATTTCAACGCCCAGCCGTTCCAACGCCGCTAAATGTAAATCAATGGGGCGCGGCCCCAGCTCGCATCCTCCCGGCATGGAGATCCGGGCGCGGCCGCAGCGGGCAATGACAGCCCCAAGGAATACAATAGAAGAACGCATCCGGTGCATCAGTTCTTCCGGAATATAACAAATTCCTTCTCCTTCAGGCTCAACGGTTACAGCATCCCCATGCCGGAGGGCTTTGGCCCCTAAATGCGTTAAAATCCGGCAGGCTGCGTCAACATCTGTTAGGTTTGGGCAATTATGTATGGTGCTATGCCCAGCCACCAGCGATGCGGCTAAAATTGGTAAGGCAGCATTTTTGGCTCCGTGGACTTTTAGCTTTCCATCAAGCTGCTGCCCGCCAGCAATTATGAATTTTTCCATGAATCCTCCCACCCTTTTCCCCTTGTGGCAAGGGCGGAAAATCCCTTGCAATGGCTATTCTATGTAGCGACTGGAATTATGTTACTGAGCCAGACAAGCAGGAAAATCCATACCAAATATGTCCTTAGATTGATTTTCTCCAGAAATCCTCCCCTTTGCCACTTGAATTTCCTTTTGGTGTGCGCTACAATAAAATATGTTTGGATGATTATGCCTGCTATGGAGCAGGCATAGCCATTTGAAAAAAATTTCATTTCAGAAAGGAAAGACCATTTTATGAACGAAAAAGTAGCTGGGCTGAGCAATGACCAAATCAATAAGGAGCTTTATTCCGCCTATTTATACCTGGGGTTTGCGAATTACTATGAATCCGTTGGCTTAGACGGTTTCGCAAACTGGTATGAAATCCAGGCTCAAGAAGAACGGGATCATGCTATGCTATTTTATCGGTATCTCCATAACAATGGGGAAAAAGTTACTTTTAAAACCATCGAACAGCCGGAAAGCGGATTCAGCGGCAATACAGAGCCGTTGAAAAAAGGCTTGGAACATGAAAAATATGTAACCGGATTAGTCAATGATATTTATATGGCAGCTTATGAAGACCATGACTTCCGGACTATGCAGTTTTTGAACTGGTTTGTAAAAGAACAAGGGGAAGAAGAAACCAATGCAGCAGAACTGATCACCAAAATGGAGCTTTTTGGGACAGACGCGAAAGGGCTGTATGCGTTAAATAATGAACTGAAAGGCCGTACATACAGCGCGCCATCTTTACGCCTGTAATGCAATAGCCGCACATACGCCAATGATACCACAAATGTATTTTAATACATTTGTGGTATCATATAAACAGGAAGGAATTTAGTATGACCATTTCTACAAGAGGACGGTATGCTTTACGTCTGATGATTGATTTGGCCCAGCATAATACCGGAGAATATATTGCATTAAAAGATGTTTGCAAACGGCAGCAAATATCCATAAAATATTTAGAACAAATTGTTTCCCAACTGGGGAAATCAGGCTTTTTAAAAAGTGCCCGGGGTTCCCAGGGAGGCTACCAGCTGGCAAAAGCTCCGGAAGAATATACAATCGGTTCTATCCTTCGCCAGACAGAAGGCGGTTTAGCTCCGGTATCTTGTTTAAAAGATCAGCCAAACCAATGCCCGCATTATAAGAAATGCCTTTCTGTGCCGTTTTGGGAAGGATTGTACCGCACCATCAATGAATATATGGAAGGGGTTACGTTAGCAGATTTGGTTGAGGAGAAAAAAAATGAAAATCCCAGTATGCCTGTCTATTTCCTTTAAAGCAATATTCAGATATGCTGTTTAATCCAGTCCAGGGCGCCTTTTTCCAGACGGGATACCTGGGCCTGGGAAATACCGATTTCTTTTGCAACTTCCATTTGTGTTTTTCCAACGAAAAAACGCAATGTTAAAATTTTTTTCTCCCGTTCACCCAGATTCCGGATGGCTTCCCGAATGGAAATTTCATCCAGCCAGTCAGATTCCCCATTTTTATCCCCCACCTGATCCATTACAAAAATCGTATCTCCCCCGTCAGAATAAACCGGTTCATAAAGGGATAAAGGTTCGACAATGGCTTCCAGGGCCAGAACAACATCTTCTTTTTTAACTCCCATTTCTGCGGCAATTTCTTCCACAGTAGGTTCCTGGGAAGTCCGGTTGATAATGGCTTCTTTTGCCTGCATGGCCTTATATGCCAGATCCCGCAAAGAACGGCTTACCCGGACTGCATTGTTATCCCGTAAATGGCGGCGGATTTCCCCAATGATCATCGGGACGCCATAGGTAGAAAACCGTACATTTTGATTGGGATCAAAATGGTCGATTGCCTTAATTAACCCAATACAGCCTACTTGGAACAGGTCATCTAAGTTTTCCCCGCGGTTCGCAAATTTTTGGACAACGCTTAAAACAAGACGCAAATTACCATTGATCATTTCTTGACGGGCCTGCCGATCCCCATTCCGTGCCCGGCGCAGCAGTTCTGTTTTTTCCGACTCCTTGAGCACAGGAAGTTTTGACGTATTGATCCCGCAAATTTCCACTTTATTATACAATTCCCGAGAACCCCCGCTTCCTGAATCATTGTTACCTGATTCAGTATTGGCAGAGGAAGGGTGAAACATACGCAGGAAAATGTGGTAATTCCTGTATGAATTTTTTACAGCTGAAAAATTGTGCAGCAATCGGTATCATATCCTGGCAGCCGCGTACAGGATATGAAGCCGTTTGCTTTACAATTTTTCATTTTGTTGGTAAAATGGAATACAGGCAAATCATCCCCAAAGAAAGGAAGGTACAACATGTTAAGACAATTGGATATGGAGCAGACAATGCCGAAAGAAGAATGGGATTCTGTTTCACAAGGGCTGAAAATAAAATTAGGTGTTTTACAGCAAAAAGCCCGGGCATTAAAAATCCCTACTGTAATTGTATTAGAAGGATGGGGTGCATCAGGAAAAGGAAGTATGGTTTCCCGCGTCATAGGAAATTTAGATCCCCGTGGTTTTTCAGTATACAGCATCCTGCCGCCCAATGGAGAAGAAAAAAGATATCCTTGGATGCGGCGGTTTTGGGAAAAGCTTCCGGCTTATGGAGAAATGACGATTTTTGACAGAAGCTGGTACCAGGAAACGGCTGTTTATAATGAAGGGATGCCGGAAAGGCTCCAGGAGCAGTATTGGGAAGAAATCGAAGATTTTGAACGGCAGATTACAGATGATGGTTATGTTCTGTTAAAAATCTTTTTGCATATTACAAAAAAAGAACAGAAAAAACGTTTAAAAGCTTTGGAGAAAAAGAAAGAAACCCGTTGGCGTGTTTCAGAAAAAGACTGGAAACACCATGAAAAATACAACCACTATTTTTCTATTTTTAATAATATGATCCAGCGGACCGATTTTTCTTTTGCTCCCTGGTCTTTGGTAGCGGCAAATGACCGGAGACAGGCAACATACCGGGTATTCAGCACCGTTATTTCCGCTTTGGAAAATGCCATTGCACAAAAAGAAAAGGAAAAACAACAAACCCCAGTTTCTACGCCAGCTATCCGCCTTTCTCTTGGAATGGATGCTTTGCCGATCCCGCTGTTAGCAGATGTAGAAGCCCAGCAGCCAATGGATGACGGAGAATACCGGGTAAAATTAAAGGCTTCCCAAAAACGTTTGTTTGAATTGAATAACCGTCTGTATCAGAAAAAAATCCCTATGATACTGGCATATGAGGGATGGGACGCAGCCGGAAAAGGCGGCAATATCAAACGTGTTACCAGCGCACTGGACCCCAGAGGCTATGAAGTAATCCCCATTGCAGCACCTTCTTCAGTGGAAAAAAACCATCACCATCTCTGGCGTTTCTGGAAGGCCCTTCCGCGGGATGGCCATATTGCTATCTTTGACCGCACCTGGTATGGGCGGTGCATGGTAGAGCATATTGAAGGCTTTTGTACACCGGAACAATGGGCCCGCAGCTTTGATGAAATCAACCATTTTGAAAAACATCTGGCAGACTGGGGCGCAGTGATCTTAAAATTCTGGCTGCAAATTGACAAAGACGAGCAGCTCAGGCGTTTCCAGGACCGTCAGAATACGCCGGAAAAACAATATAAAATTACAGATGAGGACTGGCGCAACCGGGAAAAATGGGATCAGTATGAAGATGCTGTCAACCTGATGCTGGCCCGTACCAATACAGCTTGGGCACCCTGGGTTATCGTAGAATCAGATAATAAAAAATATGCCCGTATCAAAGCCCTCCAGGAAATTATTTCCGCAATGGAGGCCCGCCTGTGAAATCCCAGACCCCGTGGGTCTATATTTTAGAATGTGCGGACGGGAGTTTCTATACAGGCTGGACGTATCATGTCCCTTCCCGGCTGGCTGCCCATAATGCCGGGAAAGGGGCAAAGTATACCCGTTCCCGCAGGCCCTTGCGCCTGATTTACCAGGAACAAATGGAAAATAAAAGTGCCGCATTAAAACGGGAATGGGCATTAAAACAATTATCCCATAAACAAAAATTAGCTTTGGTACAGGAAACTTTATCCAAACAGCCTTTTCTTTCAAAAATTTAAGGGATCTTTGGTAAAAACATTTAAAAAAAATTACAATCCAATTACAAATCGGTAACAAAACGGTTGACAGAAGCTCATGCTCCATATTATAATAATAGGCATAATAAAAGGAGAAGGTTGGGATCTGCATGAAACGGATCTGTTGGATAGTGATTGGATTGCTGTTGATGGCGGGAAGCTTGCCAGCTTATGCGGCAACCGCAGAAAATGGATTCGCAGCAGTGGAAATCCGGGATGAAACCGCATTATTATTGGATTCCCACGGCGAAACCCAAGCGGAAATGACAGACGCAAAGGAAAACAGTGGGAATTATCATTTTTCAGTGGCCCCGGGAAAAATTTATTATCTTTGCTTAGGTTCGTCAGAAAATTCTGCCACTTCTTTATTCCAGCTGGAAGGAGATGGCTTTTCTGAACCGGTAACAGCAGCAGAATTATGTGACAGTGATTTATTCCAGTTAAAGAATGATAAAGATGGTTCTGGTGCAGGTTTAGTCAGTGTATCCCCATGTAAAGAGCTTTCTTTGGGTGAGGATGATCCTTGTGCATGGCTGCAGTTTGTAGTGGCAAATACCGTATCGGAAGATACTTTAACAGCGGTTTGTAATATGACATTTACAGCCCGCCGGGATGATGTTGACGGACGGTTTGCGGAAGGTGATTTTGCGACAATATCAGTCACCTTGGATATTGAAAGCCAGTCTGAGGATTTTTAGGAGGAAAATGGATATTTTCAGTTTTAATCATGAGCCTTGGTTCCTGCAAAAAAATTTTTCCTCCGATGCAGTAATTTCTTCTAATCTTGCTACTTTTTTGATAGAGGACCTTGTGTTTTCTGCAAAAGGTTATATGAAATTAAAAAAATGGGAAAAAAGGCGCTTAAACGGAGGAGATAAACCATGAAAAAAGCGTGGGCCATGCTTGTGGCCGTCATGTTGTTGTTCAATTTGGTCGGGATGTCGGTATTTGCGGCAAGTGAGCACAACATACAATTTAAAGATAGTGGAATCCGCGTGGTTAATCAAAGAGGAACAAATATGTCAAAGTATTTTGTTACCAGTATCGGTGAAGTAACCACAGATAATTCAGACAGAGATGGTAATTGCCCTTTTGATCAAACATATTATTTTCTCATCGATCCGGATCAGATTGATCACACAGATGCATCCAGTAATTATTTCAGAGTTACATTTTCAGACAAGAAAAATATGAATAAATATTTGGATGGAAATCCGGAATTAACTACCAGATCTGTAGACGGTGTTCGCTATGCCGCAATTAAAGTAAAAGCTGTGGAATCTAATTCGACAGAAGAAGAAGAAGTACGCTTTACCATTAATCTCAGAGCAAGAAAAGATGGTAATGGATTTGATGAAAATGATGAATTTATTGCAGATTTCCGTTTGTTCTTTGCCAATGATGACGACTATTCCGGAGATGCCGATCCGGATGCCGGAGATCACCTTGTATTCAGGCCCGTCAACAATGATGACAACACCATTACATGGGGCACAGAAACTTATCCGGTAGCTACTTTGGAATTTGATGCCAGCAGTGACGCAGATGATTTCTATGCAAAGCTTTCCACAAAGACCAACAGCAGAATTTATGACCGGTATGGAGATCCCGCAGATGCAGAATTATTCTTCCGTACTTTCAGCGGTGACCATATTGATGCAACTTCCCGCGGCACTCTGACATTATATAATCCCTGGTATGATGACAATTACCGCTATGCTCCAGATCCCCGGGATATTTACATTTACCGTATTGTCGGAAGCGAATTAGAAGATATTACAAACCAGTTTACTTATGTTGATGAAGATGATACACCAGAAGGGGTTGACGGTTGGGAAACCAGAACCCGTGTATTAGATGCTTATGTAATTTCTGATAAACGCTTAGATGATTACTACGATGATGATTGGCCGCCGGTAGATGGCGATGAGCTGCCGCCTGACAATAATAATGGAACGACAGCACGGCCTATTAAACCTGGTTACAATAATGTTCCCTCTACTGGTTCTTATAACTTTGTACCAGTTGCATTGATTGCAGCAGCCCTTTCAGCAGGTGCTTTCGCTGTAACGCGGAAAAGGAAAAAATAATCTGTTATAAAAAAACAGTAAGGAATCCTTTTTTGGATTCCTTACTGTTTTTTATACGGAATATTTTAATGAGGCTGGGAACGGGGCCGGGAATGGCGGGCAAGAACATGCTGTAAATTCATGAGTAAATGCTGCATATTAAACAGGATCATCAACAGGCAAAGCAAGGATTCATAGAGTATCCATTTCCAAAGAACAGGGATTGTCAATAAGACCCAGGCCTGTGCAATGAGGATTGATGAGTTAAATAAAACTTTCAGAGGATTCCAACGGATTCGTACAAAGTGATGCGTATTGATAATGCGGAATAAAAAGACTGCAAGATAACTGGCAAAGGTAGCAAAAGCGGCGCCATTTGCTTCATATTTCGGGATAAGCAGAATATTCAGAATCACATTGATAATTGCCCCAAGGATGGTTGTTGCCAAAGTCAGGCCGCTTTTTTTCTCTACCATATAGATGCTTCCTAAAAAAGTGACCAGACAGGAGAAAACAACAGAAATAACTAAAAAAGGAACAAAAGTCCACGCTTGATAATATTTTTCAGAAGCCAGAATAGATATAAAAAGCTTTGCAAATAAAATCAATCCGGAGGCAGTCGTAAAAAGTAAGGCAGAATAAGCTGAAAAAATCTTGGTATAAAATTTATCCCGCCCGGGGCCGTTTTCCGTAATGGCAGACATTTGCCAGGCATCGGAAAAAATACTGGATACTAAATTGATCATAGTAGGGATTTTATAAGAAACCCCATACAAGCCATTGATAGAATCGCCATTTTCCAGCATTGTGGTCAGCATGTAGCGGTCAGAAACATTTGTAATCCACCAAAATATACTGGTTGGAATGAGGGGAATCGAAAAACGGAGCATATTTCCCAGAACATGCCATTCCATATGTGC
The DNA here is from genome assembly GCA_003612625.1 of bacterium 1XD42-1. Classification (GTDB taxonomy): domain Bacteria; phylum Bacillota; class Clostridia; order Oscillospirales; family Ruminococcaceae; genus Anaerotruncus. The sequence goes on from RAZJ01000021.1 coordinate 21,994, forward strand.
AAAATTGATATATTTCCGTAGTCCTGCCATGCCAAATAAAAAACAGGCTGATAAAAAATCAGAACAAATAGTGGAAAGTACATAGCCAGGAACACCCAGTTTAAAAACACTCAGAAATATAACATTAAAAAGGACAACCGTAACAGTAGACAGCATACCGTCAAAAGCATAAAATCGCACAAGCTGCCTGGCCCTTACAAATTGGGAACATAAAGACCGCAGGCTGGAAGTTAATACATAAAAATAGATCAAATAAAAGTTTGACCGGACTTCTTCATTAAAAGGAATCCGGTTCAATAAAGGGGACCAAAAAAGGAACAAAAGATAACCAGCAAAAATGGCACAGATTGCACCGGTAAAAACATCTGATTTCCGGTAATGCTTATCCAGGCCATAACGGATAATAGCATTTGAAATGCCAATCGAAACAACGGGGATCAAAAAATTGGCGGCCTGAAATAACAGATCGCCATTTCCCAGCTCACTAGGTTCCAATACGTGGGTATAATAAGGGAGCATCAGGAAAGAAAGAAATTTGGAGCTGAAAGTGCCGATGGCAAAAATCAGCGTATTTGACATCAGTTTTTTGTATTTGTCCAAATTGGGTCCTCCGTCATTTTTTAAGCAACAGCACTAAAAATACTGGCAACACCATAAGAAGCTGCCGTCATAATACATCCGGCAATTAAAACGCCAGCGGCAATGGAAGGCAAAGCATGACGCAGACGCATTCCTAATAGTGCAGCAATACCGGCTCCAGACCAGGCTCCCGTTCCAGGCAAAGGAATTGCCACAAAAAGTGTCAATCCAATTACTTCATATTGGGTTACTTTGCTGGCTTTTGAGATCAGCTTATTTTCCAGCCGGGCTACAATGCCGGAAAATAAAGATCTCCGTTTCAGCCATGCAAAAACAGGACGTACAAATAAAATTAAAAAGGGGATCGGCAGTAAATTTCCTATTACAGAAATCAAAAATACCATATACCAGGGCATCCCTAAAGCAGCGCCAAAGGGAATAGAACCCCGCAGTTCAATTAAAGGAATCATAGAAATAATAAAAAGGGCAGCTTCTCTGCCTGCACCAAGGAAGAATTCAAAAATTTGTTCAAGCATTTATATTCCCTCTCTTTAAAATCAAAGGCCCGGATGGATATGAAGAAGTTCCTGGGCATTTTTATAATAGATTTGATCCAGAATATTTCCAGATAAATCTTGCCTTTCCAGAAAATCCTGTATATTTTCTACCGTATCCCAGGGACAGTCTGTCCCAAATAAAATATGATCTGCTCCGCGGCGGCGTAAATGTTCCGCAAATAAAGATTCCCGGCCTTTGTAGCAGGAAGGCAGTACAGCCGTATCAAACCAGACATTCGGCAGGTCAAAAATTCTTTTATCCGGTTCCGCCCCGAAACCCAATCCTCCCATATGGGCGCCAATTAAGGTTAATTTGGGAAAATCCTGTGCCACTTGGACTAAGGCTGAAACAGGAGCATGAATGTCATTGGGTGAAACCGGATCAAATCCGGCATGGATTGTTAAAACCAGTCCTAAAGCGCTGATTTCTTCATAAATCGGGTAACAGCGGGTATCCTGAAAATAAAAATCCTGATAATCGGGATGCAGTTTAATCCCCCGTATCCCCATTTCTGCAATCCGGTGCAGTTCTTCAATAGCATCCGGCGCAAAAGGATGGACGCTGCCGAAAGCAAATAATTTTCCTTTGGATTCTGCCTGAGCCTTCCATGCAAAATCATTTACATTCCGCTGGCTGTGGGCTGAAGTGGCAATCGGCAGCATAATGCCTGCATCTAAGCCGCTGCGGTCAATAAAGTCCAAAGTACCTTGCAGTGTACCGTCTGTATTAGGCACAGTGCCGCAAATGGCACTTAATTTTTCCATTGTACCTGCCGCCAGTTTATCCGGAAAGCAGTGCATATGGCAATCTATTAACAATTTTACCCCTCCAAATTTGGGTTTATAAGTCTGGCTGGAAAATTTTTTAACCCATAACTTATTCATTATACCGCGGGTTTTGCCTGTTGTAAAGCCTTGACAGACGGATTGGGAAGGTGTACAATAAAATCAAATTCTCCCCTGGGGGGTGGGGAGATGAAAGGAGTGCCTCATGAAAAAGGAAAAATTTGATGTAACAGGAATGACTTGTTCGGCTTGTTCCGCCCATGTGCAAAAAAGTGTAGCAGGCGTTCTAGGTGTATCCCAGGCAGCAGTCAATTTATTATCCAATAGTATGACTGTGGAATATGAAGAAGACAAAACAAATGCTGCTGCCATTATCCAGGCGGTTGAAAATGCGGGATATGGGGCTTCTTTAAAAAATGTCCCGTCTGCATCTTCTTCCTCTGCCGCCCCGCAGAAAGGCATTGGCATGGAAAAACAGCTTGCAGGAATGAAAATGCGGCTGATTGTCTCTTTTCTGTTTACAGTCCCTTTATTTTATATTTCCATGGGCCATATGATGGGATGGCCCTTGCCTCACTGGTTCCATGGTACGGAAAATGCTCTGACTTTTGCTTTTACACAGTTTCTTCTTTGCCTGCCTGTCTTGTATGTCAACCGGAGCTATTACCAGAAAGGCTTTAAATCCCTCTTTCATGGGGCGCCTAATATGGATTCTCTGATCGCTATGGGTTCTTCTGCCGCCATGATTTACGGGGCTATTGCTATTTATGTGATTGGCTGGGGTTTAGGCCATGGGGATTCGGTTTTGGTAGATGAATATGCAATGGATTTGTATTTTGAATCTGCGGCTATGATATTAACCCTGATTACAGTGGGTAAATTTATGGAAACCCGTTCCAAAGGAAAAACAGGGGAAGCCATTGCAAAATTGATGGATTTAGCTCCTAAAACGGCCCTGGTAGATCGGGACGGGATAGAACAGGAAATTCCTGTGGAACAAGTCCAGGTGGGGGATATTGTCATTGTAAAGCCTGGGGCGCGGATTCCGGTAGATGGGGAAATCATAGAAGGAATTTCTGCCGTAGATGAATCGGCTTTGACCGGGGAAAGCATCCCGGTAGAGAAAAAACCGGGGGACCGGGTAACAGCCGCTTCTATCAATAAAACAGGTACATTCCGTTTTACAGCAAAAAAAGTAGGCGGGGATACTGCGTTAGCGCAAATTATTGCCCTGGTGGAAGAAGCTGCCGGTTCAAAAGCGCCGATTTCTAAGCTGGCAGATAAAGTAAGCGGCATTTTTGTACCTGTTGTTATGACCATTGCCGTTTTATCTGCTGTGATCTGGCTGTTATCAGGCCATTCTGCCGCTTTTGCTTTGTCTATTGGCATTGCGGTATTGGTTATTTCCTGTCCCTGTGCTTTGGGATTAGCTACCCCGGTTGCAATTATGGTAGGCACCGGAAAAGGTGCTGAAAATGGTATTTTAATCAAATCAGCAGAAGCTTTGGAAACGGTACACTCGGTAGATACGGTTGTATTGGATAAAACAGGTACCATTACAGAAGGGAAACCGCAAGTAACAGATATTTTTGCATTAGAAGGAGAAACAAGCCTGTTGGAAACTGCGGTTTCCCTGGAAAAGCCAAGCGAGCATCCTTTGGCGGAAGCAATCGTAGCTGAAGGAGAACGGCGCAAAATTTTTGCAAAACCGGTAACAGAATTTCAGGCTGTACCGGGACGCGGGGTTTCAGCCCGGATCAATGGGATAAAATATTTAGCGGGCAACCCGCAATTTTTAGAAGAAAATGGAATCCCATGGAATAGGGAACAGGGAGAATCCCTTTCCAAACAAGGGAAAACACCTCTTTATTTTGCAAACGGGGATGAAAAAAAGCCTTTGGGCGTGATTGCCGTAGCAGATGTGGTAAAGCCAACCAGCCAAAAAGCCGTTGCTGCTTTACAGGCTATGGGGATTGATGTTGTCATGCTTACGGGAGATAACCGCCGTACAGCAGAAGCAATCCGGGAACAAGTAGGAGTAAACCGTGTTGTAGCAGAAGTACTGCCCCAAGATAAAGAACGGGAAGTTGCTGCCTTACAGGAAAATGGAAAACGTGTGGCAATGGTAGGGGACGGCATCAATGATGCTCCGGCTTTAACCCGTGCAGATGTGGGGATCGCCATTGGAGCCGGGACAGATGTTGCCATTGAATCAGCAGATATTGTTTTAATGCGCAGTGATTTAATGGATGCTGTGGGATCTGTACAGCTTTCCAAAGCCGTTATGCGGAATATCCGGCAAAACCTTTTCTGGGCTTTCTTCTATAACGCAATCGGTATTCCTTTAGCAGCAGGCTTATTCTACCCGTTTCTGGGATGGAAATTAAATCCCATGTTTGGTGCCGCGGCAATGAGTTTAAGTTCTTTCTGTGTTGTTTCCAATGCTTTACGGCTGCGGTTCTTTAAGGCCCCAAGGCAGGAAACGCCTGTTTCCAAAACAGAAGTTTCCGAGATTCCAATAAAAGAAAATATTGTAATTCCAGAATCAAAAGGAGAGAATTGTATGACCAAGAAAATGATCATTGAAGGCATGAGCTGCGGCCATTGTTCCGCCCGGGTAGAAAAAGCTTTGAATGCTTTAGAAGGCGTATCTGCAAAAGTCGATTTGGAAAATAAATGTGCAGAAATTACAGTTACAGGAAATGTGGATGATGCAGCTTTAACAAAAGCTGTAACCGATGCCGGTTATGACGTTATTTCGGTGGCATAAATGCGGGCTGATAAACAATCTGTAACCCGTTTGCTGAAAACAGCCAGAGGGCAAATTGACGGGATTTTGAAAATGATAGAAGAAGATCGTTATTGTGTGGATATTTCTAACCAACTGATGGCTTGTGAAAAGGTTATCAGCCGGGCCAACCGTACAGTCCTGTTAGCTCATATCCATGGCTGTGTTGAAGATGCAATGGAAGCCGGAGATAAAGGGAAAGCGGATGAAATTGCAGCTTTATTAGAAAAACTGTTATAATAAAATATGCCGTAGGATTTGGGGTATCCTGCGGCATATTTTCCTTTTATCATTGACAGGAAATAAAAACCTGATTATACTAAAGGCAAATAAATAAGCCTATCCGTGAAAGGTGGAGATAAGCTTGGAAAAACAACTGGAAGTTATGGCAAAAGAACAATTTGGGAAATCACTTTCCCAATGTACCAATCAAGAAGCCTATCAGCTTTTACTCAAGCTGGTGAAAAATCAGGAACAGGATAAAGTGCAAAAGCCTTCCCGGAAGCTCTATTATATTTCTGCTGAATTTTTAATTGGAAAGCTGCTTTCCAATCATTTGATTAACTTAGGGATTTATGATGAAGTAAAAGCTGCTTTGGAAGCCGCCGGAAAAAGTTTAGCAGAAATTGAAGAAATAGAGCCGGAACCTTCTTTGGGAAATGGCGGTTTAGGCCGTTTGGCAGCCTGTTTCCTGGATTCGATTGCAACTTTGAATTTGCCGGGTGACGGTGTAGGGCTTTGTTATCATTACGGCTTGTTCCGTCAGGTTTTCCAAAACCATAAACAGGAAGCCATTCCCGATCCCTGGATGGAACCGGAAAGCTGGCTGGAAAAAACAGATGTCCGGTTTCAAGTACCTTTTGGCGGCTTCACTTTGGAATCTGTTATGTATGATATTGCTGTTCCGGGTTATGGTGGAAAAACTGTCAATAAACTCCACTTATTTGATGTAAAGCTTCCGGATGAAGACCTGGTTCAAAACGGCATTGATTTTGATAAAAATGATATCCGCCATAATTTAACCCTTTTCCTTTACCCTGATGATAGCGATGATGCCGGCAGGCTGTTACGGGTTTACCAGCAGTATTTTATGGTGAGCAGTGCCGCCCAACTGATTTTACAGGAAGCAAAAGAAAATGGCTGGGATCTGAAAGAACTGGATCAGCATGTGGTTGTTCAAATCAATGACACCCACCCTTCCATGGTAATTCCGGAATTGATCCGTTTACTGCGGGAGCAAGGGATCGGCAAGGAAGAATCTATCGCCATTGTATCAAAAATTTGTGCCTATACCAACCACACCATATTAGCAGAAGCTTTGGAAAAATGGCCTTTGGACTTTTTGAAAAAGGCTGTGCCTCATTTGGTGCCTATTATCCGGGAATTGGATAAAAAAGTTCGTAAAACATTCCCAGATGATAAATTATCCATTATTGATGAGGACAACCGCGTTCATATGGCACATATGGACATTCATTATGGATTCAGTGTCAATGGAGTTGCCGCACTCCACACGGAAATTCTGAAAAATTCAGAATTAAAAGCTTTTTATGACATTTATCCGGAAAAATTTAATAATAAAACAAATGGCGTCACTTTCCGCCGGTGGCTGATGCACTGCAACCCGGCCTTGTCAAAGGCAATTACCCAACGAATTGGAGATGGCTGGAAACAGGATGCTGATCAGTTAGAAAAATTATTGGCTTTCCGGAACGATCCGGAAACATTAAACGCTTTCCTGGAAATCAAACAGGAAAATAAACGGGCTTTAAAAACCTGGCTGAAAGATGCACAAAAGATCGAAATAGATGAAAACTCTATTTTTGACATCCAGATTAAACGTCTTCATGAATACAAACGCCAGCAAATGAATGCTTTGTATGCTATCTGGAAATATAAAGAAATTAAAGAAGGCCGTTTGCCAAAACGCCCGATTACCATGATTTTTGGCGCCAAAGCCGCGCCGGCTTATATCTTAGCCCGGGATATTATTCATTTAATCCTTTGTTTGCAGGAATTAACCACTAATGATCCAGCAGTTAGCCCCTGGTTAAAAATTGTTATGGTAGAAAATTATAACGTTTCTAAAGCGGAAAAACTCATTCCGGCTTGTGATATTTCAGAACAGATTTCATTGGCCTCCAAGGAAGCAAGCGGCACTGGCAATATGAAATTCATGCTCAATGGTGCGGTCACATTAGGAACAATGGATGGGGCAAATGTAGAAATTTGTGACCTGGTAGGAAAAGATAACATTTATATTTTCGGGAAATCCAGCGAAGAAGTGATCCGGCTTTATGACCAGGAATCTTACAGTTCCCGGAAAATTTATGAGGAAGATCCCGTTGTAGAATCTTTAGTCGATTTTATTATCAGCAAAGATCTTCTGCGGATTGGGGACCCGGAAAATTTATGCCGTCTTTATAAAGATATTGTCAATAAAGATTGGTTCATGGCCCTTTTGGATTTGCGGGAGTATATCCAGGTAAAAGAACAAGCTTTTGCCGATTATGAGGATCGGATGGCATGGGCTGAAAAAATGTTAGTGAATACAGCCAAAGCCGGATTCTTTTCTTCCGACCGGACAATCGCACAATATAATCAAGACATTTGGAAATTATAAACCACAGAGGGAGCTGCGCAACTGCGGCTCTCTCTATTTTATATTTTTATTTGCTTTACACAATATGCAATTACATCTTCTGGTTTAGGTTTTCCACATGCCAAGGGGATTTTTTCCCAAGCCGCTTGTATAGAAGGATCTGGATTATAATAGCCTGCATCTATGGCTGTTTGCATTTCACGATAAACATCTTCAACACGAATCCCTTCCTTTTTTGCAATTTTCTTTAATATTTTTTTAAATTGATTCATACGATTCACTCCTAACTCTAAAAGAATTATAATAAGTTCTAATAGAACTATATTAACAATTTTATTCTGTCGAAAGATAAGGACAATTGTCGAAAAAATAAAAATTTATCGGGGATATTTGGTATTACAGATAAAAAAGAAAGCCGCATAACCACGGCTTTCAATCTGTTTGGATCTCATTATTTTCGTCTATCAAAATCTCTATTATTTTGGAAATCTTTCTTTGTTCTTTTATAGGAAGATTTTTCATCTGTTCTGACATCCCAGTTATCCTAATTGGCATGGAGCAATTTAATACATCCAAAAGCAACCCATCAGCAGTTACCTCCAGCGCATTGGCAATATCTATAAAAGTTTCTAGCTTTGGCCCTTTCACCCCTCGCTCAATCACGCTTATATGTGTAGGGCTTAAACCTACGATTTCGGCTAATTGTTCCTGTGTCAATCCTTTGGCTTTTCGCGCTTTTTGAATTCGACGGCCGATTGCTTTTAGATCCATAGCAACACATCCTTTTAGAACTACCTCTTGTTCTAAATTGTATCCTGTATAAAAATTTTTATACAGAAACCAATAGAACTCAAAACTAATTCTAAAGAACGATAAATGGCCTGTTTATTTTTCCGCTCTTGCATAAAAAGGGCAGATGTGGTAAAGTATAGGGCGGTAGTTCCCTATATTTTTTATGGGAATCCAAATTATGTAAATAAAGGAAGATTCGATGGTTTTCAGCAGCCTGCTGTTTTTATTCCGTTTTCTGCCGGTTTCATTTATTGCATACTATGCAGCCCCAAAACGGCTTAAAAATCTTGTTTTATTTCTTTCCAGCCTGTTTTTTTATTCCTGGGGAGAGGTGCGCTATTTCCCAATTATGCTTTCAATTATTCTGGTAAATTATTTTGCCGGGTTAGCCATTGAAAAATATCGGGAAAATATCCCTTTGCGTCGTTCTGTTTTAACCATTTCTATTATATTTAGCGTGGGTTTTTTAGCAGTATTTAAGTACGCAGATTTTGTCATTTCAAATATTAACGCATGGTTTAAAACAGGTATTCCCAACTTATCACTGACTCTGCCTTTAGGGATTAGTTTTTATACATTCCAAATTATGACTTATACCATTGATGTTTATTTGCAGAAAGCCAAAGCGGAACGAAATTTTATTGATTTCGGAACTTTTGTTGTGTTGTTTCCACAGCTTATTGCCGGCCCTATTGTAAAATTTGTCGATATTCATAAAGAGCTGAAATCCAGGGAAATTACTTTGGATATGGTTCAGCAGGGAATTGAAACTTTTATTTTAGGCTTGGGCAGCAAGGTACTATTAGCCAATTCTATTGGTTCTCTCTGGACTGAGCTAGAAAATATTGGATTTGCTTCTGTTTCTACCCCTTTAGCCTGGTTGGGAATCATTGCTTATACCTTACAGATTTATTTTGACTTTTCCGGCTATTCTTTAATGGCTATTGGCTTAGGAAAAATGTTAGGGTTTACTTTCCCGCAGAACTTTAATTACCCTTACATTTCCCGGAGCATCAAAGAATTTTGGCGGCGCTGGCATATGACCTTATCGGGCTGGTTCCGGGAATACCTTTATTTTCCATTGGGCGGCAGCCGTGTGGGAAAAGGACGTGCTTTTTTTAACCTCTTTGTAGTCTGGTTTTGTACTGGCTTATGGCATGGAGCAAATTGGAATTTTATCTTCTGGGGTCTTTATTATTTCCTCTTTATTTCTTTGGAACGGTTATGGCTACATTCTTTTTTAGACAAGCATAAAATCCTTTCCCATATCTATGCTTTATTTGTTATTGTTTTAGGCTGGGGGCTTTTTGCTATCACTGATTTAGGCCAGTTAGGAATTTTCTTTAGCCGTTTGTTTTCCTTTACAGGCGGTGATGACTGGATGTTTTATTTGCGGGATTATGCCGAAATCTTTATCTTTGGGATCTTGTTTTCTATGCCAATCCTTAATAAAATTCGGGATGCCCTGCCCCAAAAAGCATCTATGCCTGTACGAATTGTATTTTCAGGAGTAGTTTTGCTTCTTTCTGTGGCTTATTTGGTTGACTCCAGTTATAATCCTTTCTTGTATTTCCGTTTTTAGGAGGGCAAGCTGTGAAAAAATTGTTTCGTTATCCTTTATTGCTTCTTTTTGCCGGATTTATTATCATTGTAGGCATTCTGGATTTGTTCGCTTCCCACCGCGATTTTAGCGAAATGGAAAATAAGAAATTAGCTCAAAAGCCGCCTTTGACCTGGGCAAGCCTGATTTCTTTGGAGCAAAATAATAAATTCAGCAATCTTTACGAAGAGTATATCAATGATCAGTTCGTTGGCCGGGATCAGTGGATTACAATGAAATCCATTTGTGAGTCAGCTTTGGGGAAATTGGAAAATAATGGTGTTGTGTATGGGAAAGAGGATCATTTATTTGACAAGTATTTAACGTTAGATACTTGGCGGATGGATAAAAATATTGGCTATCTTTCCCAGTTTATTGAAAAATACCGGGATCAGTCCAAAATTACAGTTATGTTAGTTCCCAATTCTTATGCCGTTTATGAAGATTTATTGCCTCGGGGCCTTCATAATGTGGATCAACAGGAGGCCATAGAGAAAATTTACAGCCAACTGCCGGAAGGCGCTGAAAAATTGGATCTTTTCCCTGTAATGGAAGCCGTCCGGGATCGGTATATTTATTACCGCACCGATCATCACTGGACTACGGAAGGGGCTTATTGGGTTTACAACGCCTATGCCGAATCCAAAGGGAAAAAAGCTGTTTCTCAAGAAATATTGGAGCCTTTTAAAATATTAGTGGATCATTTTTACGGCACTTATTATAATAAATGCAAGCTTTTTTCCGCGAAAGCAGATGAAATCACTTATTATGATATTCCGGTGAAATCTGTGGTCATTGATGGGCAGGAGAAAAACGGGCTTTATGACAAAGAAAAGTGGGAAGCCCATGACAAATATGCTGGATTCCTTTGGAGCAACAATGGGGTAACAGTGATAAAATCTGATAATAACTTAAATGCACAGCCAGGGCATACCTCACGGGTGCTGGTGCTGAAGGACAGCTATGGAAACTGTTTTTCCCCGTTCCTGACGTATCAGTATGATGAAGTTTATGTTGTCGATCCCCGTTATATTGCAAAATTAAGCGAACTGACAGAGAAAGTATCTTTTGATGATATTTTAGTATTATATAATTTTATGAGCTTTGCCAGTGATATTTATATTCCAAGGATCACTTATTAAGGGAAAATATCCTAAATTTTATGGTATATTTATACAAAAGATTTTCTGTTTATCATTTTTCCTTTGTGGAAAATTAAAGGTTGAAACAGCATTTTCCCTGTGATATAATTATAAAATAAAACGTCCAGAGCCGGTGTATGCCCAGATATGTGGGTATGCGGGTCCTGTGCGACAGAGCGCCGTGAACCATGTCAGGCGGGGAACCGAGCAGCATTAAGCGGTTTTGTTTTGTGCGCCGCAGGAAGCCTGCACACCCACATTTGTGGGCATACACTGCTTTCTTTTTTCGTAAAAAGATAGGGAGGCGGGTATTTGTATCAGGCATTGTATCGGAAATGGCGGCCCAGGGATTTTGACAGTGTAGTTGGTCAGGAACATATTACCAGGACATTAAAAAATGAAGTTGCAGCAGGGAAATTTTCTCATGCCTATCTGTTTACTGGCTCCCGGGGGACTGGCAAAACAACTTGTTCAAAAATTGTCGCAAAAGCAGTAAATTGTCTTCATCCCAAAGACGGTAACCCTTGTAATGAATGTGATAATTGTAAAGGGATTGACAATGGTTCCATTCTTGATGTGGTAGAAATTGATGCTGCCAGCAATAATGGCGTAGATAATATCCGGGAATTGCGGGAAGAAGCTTTATTTATGCCTGCCGTAGCGAAATACCGCGTCTATATTTTGGATGAATGTCATATGCTTTCTCCAGGAGCTGTCAATGCCCTGCTGAAAATTTTAGAAGAACCTCCGGAACATGTTATCTTTATTTTAGCTACCACCGAAATTCATAAAGTATTGCCGACGATCCTTTCCCGGTGCCAGCGCTTTGATTTTAAACGCATTAAATCCCATATTATTGCGGACAGGCTGTTATATGTTGCCCAGCAGGAAGAAAAAGAACTTTCTGAAGATGCGGCAATGTTAATTGCCCGGCTCAGTGACGGCGGGATGCGGGATGCCTTATCTTTACTGGATTTATGTATTTCCCATGGCAATGCTATTACTGTACAGTCTGTAACGGAATGTGTGGGGCTGGGAAGCCAGGAAATGTTATTTTCTTTGGCAGATGCTATCAATAGCTGTCAGCCAGGAAAAGCTTTGGAAGCGATTGACGCTTTAAGCGAAAATTCCATTGATTTTACAAGGCTGTGTGAACAGCTAATCCAGCATTACCGGAATCTAATGCTGATAAAAGCTGCAAAATCTCCGGAAGATTTTATTACGGCTGTACCGGAAGATTTGGAACGGATGAAAGAACAGGGAAAATTCATTTCTATGAACCGTATCCTGTTTATTTTGGAACAGCTCCAGGATACAATAGGACGTCTTGCCCGGACTGCATTTAAACGGGCAGAATTGGAAATGGCGGCAGTCCGTTTGTCAGATGAAAACGCAATGGAAGGTTTATCTGCTGTTTTAGAACGGCTGGAAAAACTAGAACGCCAGATTCGTTCCGGTGCCATTCCAAGTCCTGCACCTGTACCATCCCCGGTTCCCAAAGAGGAAAATATTCCGTTTCCTGCGGTTCCGGTTACGCCTGCCAAAGCTTCTTCTCCTCAGACGCAAACAGTAGAACCTTTCAACCTTTGGCCACAAGTGTTAGAGGAGCTGAAAAAGCGGAATGGTGCTTTATATGGCGCCATGATGGAGTCAAAAGCTTATACTAAAGGCGATATGATGCTGGTGGAATGTGAAAATGAATTATTCCGGACTCTTTTGCGCACAAGTCCTACTGCAAAAGAAAGCCTTCGTGATGCAATTATGGCAATAACAGGTCGTAAATTTAATTTAGGGCCTTATAATCCTAAAAAATATAAGCTTGCACAGGCTGAAAAAGAAGCTCCGGCAGAAAATCCTTTAGATGAAATGCTAAAACGTGCACAGGAATTAAATGTGCCCGTTGAAATAAAATAAGTTTATAAATTAAAAGGAGGAATTTTTTTATGAGAGCAAGACTGCCTCAAGGCATGGGCGGCGGCCCCCAAAATATGAATCAAATGATTAAGCAGGCCCAAAAAATGCAGGAAGAAATGAAAGCTAAACAGGAAGAATTAGAACAGCAGGAATTTAAAACGACTTCCGGCGGCGGCATGGTTGAAGTGACAATTACCGGAAAAAAAGAAATTAAAGATATTTCTATTAAACCGGAAATTGTAAATCCGGAAGATATTGAAATGCTGCAAGATATGATTATGGCCGCAGTCAATGAAGCAATCCGCAAAGTAGAAGATATTTCCAACAGCGAAATGGAAAAAATTACAGGAGCCCTTAATATTCCGGGCGTGTTTTAATTCCGGAGGTGTTTGATTACGGCTTACCGTGTAATTCCTCTGACAAAATTGATTGAACAATTTGAACGGCTTCCGGGCATTGGGAAAAAAAGTGCCCAGCGTTTGGCCTTTTATATGCTGGCTATGCCAAAAGAAAAAGCGCAGCAATTTGCTGATGCAATTATGGAAGCCCATGAGAAAATCAAGCGCTGTGAAATCTGTCAGAGTTTAACGGAAAATCCGGTTTGTCCCATTTGTTCCGACGATACCCGCGATATTTCGACTGTATGTGTAGTCGAAAACTCCCAAGATGTGCTTGCTTTCGAGCGCACAAGGGAGTATCATGGATTGTATCATGTATTGCATGGTTTGATTTCTCCAATGGATGGAATTGGGCCGGATCAGTTGACTGTAAAAGAGCTGCTTGCGCGGCTGAATAAAGGTTCCATTCAAGAAGTAATTATGGCTACGAACCCCACTGTTGAAGGGGAAGCGACTGCCATGTATTTAGCAAAGCTTTTAAAACCCATTGGAGTAAAAGTTACCCGCCTTGCATATGGCATCCCGGTAGGGGGCAATTTAGAATATGCGGATGAAGTAACTTTATACCGTGCATTGGAAGGACGAAGCGAAATTTGATGGATTCTCAAAATCCGATCCGTAAATATTTGAATCCTGTGGAATGGATCCGTTTTATAAAATTTGGAGCTACTGGCATACTCAACACTTTAGTGGATTATTTATTATTTGCTTTGTTAGCTCAGGTTTTTATGTTGAATGTTTATTTTTCCCAGGTTTGTGGTTATTTAGCCGGAATGCTCAACAGCTATTTGATTAACCGCCGTTGGACATTCCAAACAAAACAAAATTTCTTTAGTCTTCAATTTTTTAAATTTATTTTATCCAATCTTTTTGTATTGGTTATCAGTATCTTTTTATTAAAATTTTTTTTGGATTTCTCAATACCTGTATTGTTAGCAAAACTTTTTACAGTTTGTATTACTATGGGGGTCAATTTTTTGATTAGCCGGTTATGGGTATTCCGTTAATCAACAGAAAGGAATGATCAATAATGGAAAAAGTCCCAACAAAAACAATCTCTACCAATCGGCAGGCCCGCCATGAATATTTTATTGAAGAAAGTTATGAAGCAGGTATTGAATTAACTGGTACAGAAGTGAAATCTTTACGGGCAGGTTCCTGTAATTTAAAAGATAGCTGGTGCGAAATCACTCTACAAGGAGAACTTTATATTAAACAAATGCATATTTCTCCTTATGAACATGGGAATATTTTTAACCGTGATCCTTACCGTTCTCGAAGGCTTCTTATGCACCGCAGGGAAATTTCAAAATTAGCTGCCCAATCTGCCCAGCAAGGTTATACGTTAATCCCTTTATCTCTTTATTTTAAAGGTTCTCGTGTGAAAGTCCAATTAGGCTTATGTAAAGGGAAAAAACTTTATGATAAACGGGCTGATGCTGCCCAGCGCGATGCAAAACGTGATATTGATCGGGCCTTAAAGGATAGACAACGATAAATTTTTATGTTATAATAAGCCGTCGGGAATATTTTATTCCCCCGCTTCTATATGGGGATGTAAAGGTTTCGACGGGGATCATGAAGGACAAATAGCGAGTAGAGGATCATGCCCCTCTTTAAAAGTATGAAACTTAAAAAGTAAACGACAACAATTCTGTTGCCCTCGCAGCTTAATTAAAGCTGCCGTCTTACCTGGGAGTACCACGGCCTGGGATAAGGCGTCGATTTGTGGTGAACGATTCTGCCTAGCTGTTTCGTAAGCAGAATTGTATTAGAAACTACCAAGCTTTTAAGCCTGCCTGCTGGCGTGGAAGTAAGGGAATTTTAAAAAGTTGGCTGCACTCGGAGAAGTTTGTTTGAATTGGTTTTCGGACGCGGGTTCAATTCCCGCCATCTCCACTCCCACAAAAAGCGCGTTCTGATGCGGAATCCCGCGGGAATGCGCTTTTTTCCTGCCTTTTTCGCTCGAAATTCTGTTTTAAAAATCGCATTATCAATGGATAAAACAGCATTTTTATAAGAAAATGGTTGATTATCTCAAAAAATCCTTGATTTATGGGCATAAGCGCAGGATTTTAAGCTAAATTTACTACCAATTTACTACTTTTGAGGGAAAGAGCCTTGATATGTCGCCCGAAATCCTGCAAGCCCCAATATCAAGTACAGAATTGAAAGAATAAATGAAAACTGAATACAACACAAACACGGCGTTTCTCTATTCACAAACAGGAAGAACAGGAACGCCGCTTTTTTATGCCCCTATGTTACGCAATAGAAGCAAAGAGAGCCTTGCTACAAGCGGCTTTGCGGGCATGTTTCTGCCGGAGATAAGGATTTAGCAAAATGGCGTTCTATTGCGTAACATACTCACAGAAAAAGGAGTGCTGAAGTTATGACTATTTTCTAAAAGAATTTCAACCGAGTTTGCCCGATATTGGAAAACCCGACCCCGGAAAATCCAATGCAATTATAACAATCATCAAAAATACTAATAATAAGCAGAGGCAGCGAACCAATGAGAGCAGTCAAGAGGTAAAACATAAGCGAGAGCCTTTCGGATAGCATCAGGAAGGAGCTCCAAACTGCGAATTTTCCATCCGCGAAGAATGGTTTTCATCTTCGACCACATTTTTTCAATAGGGTCGAGATCAGGGCTGTAGGGAGGAAGATACAGCCCTTTTATACCCTTTTCTGCCCAAATTTTCCGGACTGCCTTTACACGATGGGAGCGCATATTGTCCATTACTATGATATCGCCAGGACGAAGAGTCGGGAGCAAAATCTCTTTCAAATATTGGACAAAGCGTTTTCCCGTCGTCCCGCCCTGGTAAGTTGTGAACGCTTTCTCCCTATCCAGACGAATGGAAGAGAGAACCGTTGTTGTTCGCGGCGTGTTCAAAGGTGCGTGATCCACTGCTGTCCCCATACCCGATTTGCCGGACAGAAAAACAATCTGTATAATGGAAAGAGAAAAGGGAGCAAGCAATGGGAACAAAAGAACGAAAACACACAGCGCCGCCAGGCTATGACGAGGCATTCAAAGCCGGAGCGGTACGGATGGTAACCGAACAGGGAAGGCCAAGCCGCGAGGTAGTGGCAGAACTCGGCGTGTGTATCGATACGCCGCGCAGCTGGCTCAGGGCAGCGGGAGCGCCGTCGCCTGGGCAGACAGATCGTCAGAACCGCGATGCCAAGCGCTTGCGTGAGTTGGAGGCGGAAAACCGTGCATTGCGCAAAAGCTTGAGGAGAAAGACGAGGTCATTGATGTATTAAAAAAATCCGTCGGCATACTTTCCAAGCCATAGAGGACAAGTATCAGTACATCCGTACTGCTCACTCGGGAACTTCTGTGGAACTGTTATGCCGATTACTAGAGGTTTCCCGAAGTGGGTATTATGAGTGGCTACATCGCAAAGATTCTGCCCATATGCAGCAGGATCAGGCTCTCAAACGCCGGCTGCTGGCGCTCCATCAGCGCTATCCGGCACTGGGGCTTGACAGTCTGTATCATCTGATCCATAAGGCACTTTCCTGCTCGCGCAAACGCATTCACCGCTTGATGAATGAACTGGGCATTTCCTCCGCCCGCAAGCGCGTTTACAAGACTGCCACAAACTCCCGGCATGCCCATCCCATCGCGCCCAATCTCCTTGCGCGCCACTTCTCCTTTGACAAGCCCAATATGGCATGGGTTAGCGATATTACCTATATTCCCACCGATGAGGGCTGGCTCTATTGCGCCATTGTCAAAGACCTTTGCACAAAGCAGATCGTCGGTTACGCTTTTTCTGACCGCATTGATACCTGCCTTGCGCTCAAATGCCCTCAATATGGCTGTCCAGCGCCGTACGGCCTCATTGTCCACTTCGACCGCGGTGTCCAATACGCCGCCAACGCTTACCGTCAGCGTCTGCTCGACCTTCATTTCCGCCAGAGTATGTCCCGTAAGGGCGACCCCTACGACAACGCTGTTGCAGAAAACTTCTTCAGTTGTCTCAAATGCGAGTGTGTCCACCTGCGCCATTTCTCCGCCATAATACATGGTATGATGGACATATTCGCTTACATCGCTTGAACGAGTACCTTTGAGAAATTTTACATTTCATTCTGTTTTAACTCCTTTTTTACTGTTCATTAAACCGGGAAAGGCTCAATTATTTGACAATTTATAAACAGAGTGCTAAAATGAAGAAAATTACAAAATAGGAGAAGGCGGATTTTTATGAAATTAGCAGAAGCCTTACAGGAGCGTGCTGATCTAAATAGGCGTATTGCGCAAATGACCGGTCGGCTTTGCAACAATGCTGTTGTACAGGAGGGGGAAGAACCTGCCGAGAATCCCCAGGATTTATTGGAAGAATTAAATATTTGTATTGCAGAACTGCAAAACCTGATTGCAAGGATTAACCTGACCAACAGCAAGACAGTAATTGAGGGGAAAACCTTAACAGAATGGATTGCACAAAAAGACTGCCTTTCCTTAAAATTGGAAGCCTATCAAGATTTAGTTCGAGAGGCAAGCCGTTTGGCCCAGCGTGCAACAAAGACAGAAATTAAGATTATGAGCACAGTTGATGTAAAAGAAATGCAAAAATTAACAGATGCATTAGCAAAAGAACTGCGTTTAACAGATAATAAGATTCAGGAAACGAACTGGAAAACAGAACTGCAATAAAAAAGCAGGTAATCTTTGTCGGGGCGAATGCAATCTCTGTGGCTGAGAATGAGTCCATAAAAACACATTGCTGGATGATATGCCATCGGGCAGGCATGGGGTTCGACTCCCCGTTCAAATCGTTATGCCCCAATTGGGCACATCTGCATAAATGCTTTGTTTATCGATTATTACCATGCATTGACCGAAGATGAGGGCGGGACTGGGGGACTTTTTATACTTGCAGGGATAGAGGAAGGAAAGCTGGGATTCTCAAGGAATACCGGCTTATTTGGTTTTATATCTTCCGATTTCTTTGCCAAATTCCGGTCTTTTCGCGGGATAACCTTGCAATCCAGACAATTTTCCGTTATAATAGCCGCAGAGTACTTATTGTATAGCTTGCCTTTATGAAAACAGCTGGAATATAAGAGGATTTTTTATAAGGAACTAGGGAGGGAACATACAAATGATTCAAATTGCTCCGTCAATTTTATCCGCCGATTTTGCATCCCTGGCGCAGGAAGTTGCGGCAATGAAAGCGGCTGGTGCGCACTTAATTCATGTTGATATCATGGATGGGCATTTTGTGCCAAATATTAGTTTAGGAATCCCTGTTGTAAAATCATTGCGGAAAAAGACAGACATGTTTTTAGATGTTCATTTAATGCTTACGGATCCATTGGTTTATGCGCCTCAGTTTGCAGATGCAGGGGCAGACATGATTGTATTCCACATCGAAAGTCAGGGAGATCCTTATTCTATTATTTCTGCTATCCGGGGGAAAGGAAAAAAATGCGGCATTTCTTTGAAGCCCAAAACCCCGGCAGAAGCGATTTTCCCTTATTTGCCTTTTCTTGATATGGTTTTGGTGATGACGGTAGAGCCGGGTTTTGGCGGGCAGAAATTCATGGAAGATATGTGTCCCAAAATTGCGGCTATCCGCAAGGAATGTGAACGGTTAGGAATTTCTATGGATATTGAAGTAGATGGCGGGATTGATGTTTCTACGATTGGAAAGGCTGCGGCAGCCGGTGCAAATGTTTTTGTAGCAGGAAGTGCCTTATTTGGCAAACCAGATTATCAGGCTGCTGTTCAAGCATTGATAGAACATGCAGGTTTATGATTCCCCAAAGGTTATTTTTTTAGCGGAGGTCTCAGATGGCAGGATTCTTTAAAAAAGGCATATTGCTTCAGCAGCGTAAGGAACCGGCGCTGTCCCGCGATCTCCGGGAATTCCTAAACGCAGATACAATGGGGCTGCATATGGACTGCCCCCCGGTAGAAAATCCAAAAGAACTTTCTCCAAAGGATATTGTGGATCGTGCCCGGAAAGCAAATATTATAGACGAACGGGATGGAACCCTGTTAGCTGACAAGCTGGTGGCAGCACGTAAACAAAATACACGTTTGGTAGTGGCAGATGCTGTGGATGACGAGCCATATCTCTCCAGCCAGCTAAACCCTGTTTTGAAAAATCCGCAATTAGCCGCAGATGGGCTATCCTTCTGCCAGAAAGCCTGCGGGGCATCCCAAGCTTATTTTGCGGTATATAAAAATTTAACAGAAGCAGATATCCGCTTTCCAAAACGGATCGGGGATTATTCTATTGTGCGCCTTCATGGGCGCTATCCTGCGGAATACCATGCTTCTTTGGAGTATGCTGAAGAAGATAAGGTATTAACAGTTGGTTCCGGCGCAATCCTTCATTTAGCTCGCGCCATTTTATTTAATAAGCCTCAAACAACAGCTTTTATTACCGTAGCCGGGGACTGTGTTGGAAATCCTACCAATCTGGAAGTTTCTTTGGGAATGACTGTTACCCAGGCACTGGAACGGTGTGGTTTAATTGATGAACCTCACCGGGTTGTAGTGGGCGGCTCCATGACAGGCTTCAGTGTAATTGATACTGACCGGACTTTAATTACCCCTATGACCCGGGCTGTTTTAGCGTTCCGGCAGGATTTGAAAACATTGGGGTTAAGCTGTATTGGATGTATCCGGTGTGTCCATGTTTGTCCGCAAGGACTGAACCCTTTTTATTTATACCACAGTATTCAGGAGCACCGTTATGACATGATGCGTGAACTGGATGCTCAAATGTGTATTGGCTGCGGCACATGCAGCTATATGTGTCCGGCAAAATTAGATCTTTCCGCGACCATTTTTCAGGCCGCTTCCCAATTCCGCCGGGAAACAACGGCGGTACAGCGTACTGCTGCATTAGACCGGCAGCGGGATAATGCCGATTACCAGCGCTTTCTTGACGACTATAAGCTGGGAAAATCCATTGCCAGCCATCGCCGCCTGCGCAGGCGGCTGGCCCGGCAGCTTACCGCTTCCTGCCGGGATGCAGTAACAGCGAGGAAACAATCGGATCGGGATGTGAAGCTGCTTCTTTTGGAAGCGCAAAAAAACCGTAAACAAGCAGAGCATACGGCCAATGCGGAATTAGAAGCTGCAAAACAGAAGTACAGTGCTGCTGTTGCATTGGCAGATCAAAAGATTGCAGAAAAAGAAAAAAAACTGGCTCAAATTTCAAAAGAAGCGGAAAAAGTGCTTCGTTCTGCCCGTCTGGCAGCCAATATTTCAGAAGCGGCGGCTTGTCAGAATATTTTGGCAGTTGTCCAGGCACAGCAGAAAAAATTTGCGGCCATTATTCAGGTTGCTGAACAGAAAATAAAACATCTGGAAAAAAAGAATTCCGGAAAAGCAGCAGAAATCCGGCAGGAGCAGGACAAGCTGATTGCTTCTATTGAAAAGCGCCGTGATTTGGAACACAAAAAAGTTTTACATTGTGCTGTATTAGCGATAGAACATGCCAGAAATGCCTGGCATAATGCAACAAAGCTTTGTCAGGAACGGATAAGAGCCGCGGAAAATGCTCTCACGGCGGCTCAGGAAGAAGCACAAAAACAGAAAGAGAAAGCAGCAGAAGACTTGAATCAGGCACAGGCCGCTTTTACCGAGGCCCAGCTCCGAGCCGATAAAGTACTGGCTGCGTCAAAAGAAACCTGCCGTTCCATACAGGCCAAAGCCGTTGCGGTTTGGGCAGAAGCTACAAAAGAAATTCGCCCCCTTCTGCAAAAGGAAATGGATGAAGCTGATAAGGAATTAGAGGCTGCCAGGGAACAGGCTTTAGTCTCTGCACGGGCTTCGGCGCAGGCTGACGCCGCTGTTACAGGCCGTTCGCCCCGTGCTTCTGATTTCCGGCCTCCATCCCGGCTGGCAGAATGTGAAAAAGAATTGTTTTTAGGCCGGCAGTTATGGGCAACAAAGCCGGAATTGTTTTCTGATCTGGAAGAACCGGAGATGGAAAAACAAAAACTGCGCTGGTCAAGGGAACTTCTGGTTCAAACAACCGGCGTCCGGAAACGGTCTGGAGAGGAGGCGTCTGTATGAAGCTGAAACAAGCTGCGGCTCCCCATATCCGTTTTCAGGAAAGCAATATTACCATCATGTCAGACACAATCCTGCTTTTAGCTGTTTTGGCAGGCATGGCCTGTTTCTTTTATGGCACCCGTGCCCTTGCGGTCTGCGGAATGGCTGTTATCAGTGCCATTTTGGCTGATGCGGTTTGTGTGCTTTTGCGGGGCAGGAAATTAAACCCCCGGGATCTTTCCCCTGTTGTAACTGGTATGCTGATTGCATTGGCAATGCCTGCAACTATTTCGTTTAAAATTGTGGGGGCTGCTGCATTATTTGCGATCCTGATTGCAAAACATCCTTTTGGCGGTACAGGACATAATCCTTTTAACCCTGCCGTTGCAGGATTTTCTTTTGCGGCGATTTGCTGGCCCCAGCAGGTTTTTAGTTATCCCATGCCTTTTGAAAAAATAGGAATGATGGGCCAGTTTTCTGACAGGCTGCAATCTTATGTTTATACCATAGGGACTGCCCCCAGCGTACAGGAAATCGCTGTGAAATTGTATCAAAATCCTGTTTCTGTTTTGCGGGCCCACGCACTTCCTTCCAATGATCTTTTTGAAATGCTGTTAGGCAATTTCCCTGGCCCTATGGGGGCTACCAACATTTTGGTTATTTTAACCTGTCTGGGCTATCTGATTTTCCGCAATACGGTACGCTGGCAGCTTCCGGTTTCTTATCTGCTTTCCTGCATGGGCATTGCTTATTTATTTCCCCGTACTTTTGCAGGGGGGACTTTGTCTGTATTTTATGAAATGATGTCCGGATTATTATTATTCGGCGGTGTATTTTTGCTGACAGACCCGGTGACAAGCCCAAAACGGGAAAGTGCAATGTTATTTTATGGGGCTTTTGCGGGGATTATTACCATGCTGTTCCGGCATCATGGCTTTTATGATGAAAGCTTGTCTTTTGCGATTTTATTTGCCAATGCTTTTGTACCAGCAATCGATCACTATGACGAAATGCTATGCAGGCTGGTGAGGAGGAAACATCTTGAACTTAGAAAAGCTAAGGATTCACAAGGCGCATAGCCGCTGGCTGGAAGGTTTTTTTGTACAAAATCCTGTCCTTACCCGTGGATTAGCCCTTCCTTTTGCCATTGTTGTTACCAATAATTTAAAATATGGCGTGGCTGTATCCATTTTAATGATCTGCTCCCTGATTCCTTGCGTATTGCTTTCCCGCCTGGTAGGCCAGCGGCTTCCCAAATGGCCTATGCTGATGATTTGTGCTTTATTAAGCATGGTAATTATTATGATGGCGCTGCCATTGGTAACGCCTATTTCTGCTGAAATTACAGATACATTAGGAATTTATATTCCTATTTTATCTTTAAATTCAATTATTAGTTTTCTTTGCCTGCGGCACCGGAAAAACCAGCCTTTTCTGCTTGCTCTGGTAGATGCACTTACTTATAGCGGCGGGTTTGCTTTGGCATTATGCCTGATTTCTGCATTGCGGGAATTGTGGGGAGCCAATACCATTTGGGGCATCCCTGTAACGTTGCCGTTAAAAATAGGGGGCCTGCAAATTGCATTTTCAGGCTTCCTGGTGACAGCATTATTATCCGCGTTATTCCGTGCCATTGAACGGTGTTTCCGCGCCCGTATTTACCGGTTGTCTAACCCATCTGCTGGAAAGGAAGGAAGCTTCTCATGAGTCAAATTGCGGAATTCCTCACCATTACTTTTATTGCCATTGTCTTTCAAAATGCTGTTATGACAAGGGGCCTTGGCTCCAGCCGGGAAGTGCTGTTATTTTCTTCAAACCGGAAAATTCTCTGGTTTGGCGGCCTGCTCACTTGTTACTTATTTTTCTCCGGATTGTTGTCCTGGCCTTTTTACCGGTTTTTACGGGGCAGCGCTATCGGCTCCCCCAGAGGGACGCTCTATTTCTATTCGATTACCACTTTGTTATGCTGCTGTGCTGTTTTTGCCGCCATGTTTTATGTTACCCGGGCTTTTCTCCCACGCATCCACTATTATTTCCGGAAAATGCGTGTTTTACTGCTTTTAAACTGCGCAGTCCTGGGATCGATTCTGGTGGTATTCCGTAGCGGGGAAACAATTTTAAAAAGTTATAATTTTATCCCGGCTTCCAGCGTAGGATATACAACACTGGTACAGACTTTAGGATTCTGTATCGGTTCTGGGATTGGGTACACGGCTGCGCTGATTCTGGTCAATGAAGGCCGCCGCAGATTATCCCTGTCAGATGTACCCAAAGCCTTTAAAGGTCTGCCTGCCACCCTTCTGTATGTTGGGATCTTCTCCTTGGCAATTTACGGCTTGACCGGCCACTCCCTTCCCACCTGATACAAGGGCTGTTTTCATTTGTTTCAGAAGCCCTATTTTTTATTCCTGTTCCGTTTGAATCAAGGAGGTCCCTATGTCCAGGAACCCAAAAAAATCTAAATTCGGGAAAGTCCGGCGGTTTAGTTATATGTATGACTCCCCCCGGTCTACGTCCAGTATTGTCCTGCGGACTTTGCTGTCTATTACAATGGTTTTTGTTCTGGCTTTTATAGGCTGGAATGCTTATGGTCCCATACGGGATTATTTTTCCGGAGCATTGGCGGCTGTTTCCCATTTGAAAGAAATCAATCCTGCATCTTCTTCTGTTTCTGCATCTGCTTCCTCACCGTCAAATGCAGAGGAAACGCCTGCTTCTTCCCAGCCGGAAGTCCCGCCTGAACCAGAAAAGCCTGCGGAATTACGGGCAGCTTATATCCCTATAGCAGTTTTATCGAATTTTGACGCATTGGATACGGCTTTAGCACAACTGGAAGGCAGTGAAATTAACGCTGTCCTTTTTGATCTAAAAGATGCTTCCGGTGCGGTCTATTACCAGTCCTCCAGTGATTTAGTTGCCCAGGCCCAGTCACAGTCTGCTCAAGCAGTAGATTTGCGGGAAATTTGCCGCCTTTTAGAAGAACGGGGGCTGACTCCAATGGGACGGCTTTGCGCTTTTGCAGATCCCCAGGCTTCTGCCCGTTTAAGTGATGCAACTGTTAAATACATGAATACCAATATGCAATGGCTGGATAATTCCGTTGAAAACGGAGGCAAGGGCTGGTTAAACCCTTATTCCAGTCAGGCATTGGAATATTTGCGTACCTTAGTTACGGAAGCTGCTTCTCAGGGTGTCAAACGGATTTTGCTGGAGCAATATAGTTTTCCAACCGGCGTCGGTTTGGATTTTGCCAATTTCGGCCCCCAGGCAGAAACCGTATCCCGTGATTCCATACTTTCTTCCTGCATCAATACGTTAGAGCAGGCCGCCCTGGAAAATGACTGTCAGTTATCTCTGTATGTTTCTGCCCTGGGCGCCTTAGGCCAGCAGAACCAGTTTTATGGTGAGAAAAATCCTTTAACTTTTTTTGATGATGTTGTAATAGATGTATCGCCTGCTCAATTTGGGGATGGCTATACTTCTGAAACATTAAATCTGGAACAGCCTGTACTCCAGCCTTATGGGACGGTGAAAACTTTATGGGGCGTTTTAGATTCTTCCCTGTCCGGAAAAGAAATGACTGGAATGATCCAAGGTTATACTGCTACTGGTGCTTTGGCAAATAATAAAGTATATCATCAAGAAGATATTGCTGCACAAATACGCGCATTAAATGATTGTGGGATTCAAAATTTTATCCTTTATAGCCCTGGCGGGAGTTACCCCACAGATTGAGAGCCTGTCCCGTAATAAGATTTTAGATAGGCTCCAAGAAAGGATTGATTTTTTTATGGCATTTAAAACCTGCCTTTTTCCCGGGCCACCTGATTTTGAAACGCTTCACGCTGCGAAATTAACGGAATTTCCGTTGGAAAAATGGGATTATAAACCTTTTTCCCAAGGGAGAATCTGTTTTGCTCCCGATGGACTGCATGTACAGTTCCATTGTTTTGAGGCCATTTCCCAGCCGGAATCGGAAATCCGGGGCGTTTTACGTTTCACGCCAGATTCTTTATTAACTTTATCTCTTTATGCAGACGGCCGGTTCCAGGTTGTGGCAAATGGTATAAATGTCCCGGAAGGGGAGCTTCATCCTTTTTCCGGGGAAGATTTACAAGGTGTTTATTGGGGCGGATCTTTTTTTGTCCCGGCTTCTTTTTTAAAAAGCTGTTTTGGATTCCAGGCAGAAGTTGGGGGAGCTTTTACAGGGAATTTTTATAAGCTGTGTGAAGCTCCGGAAAAAAAACATTATGGAAGCTTTTATCCGGCAGATTTTACAAAACCGCTGGATGTGCCGGAAAATTTAGGTGATTTTATTATCATAAGCTATTAACAGAGGAGGCAGACAAATGGGATTTCCAACAAAACGCCTGAATAATGGTGTTGAAATGCCTGTTTTGGGGTTAGGAATTTATTTAATGGAAAACCTGAACGAAATGAAACAGGCAGTAGAATCCGCTTTAAAGGCAGGATACCGGAGCCTTGATACAGCCCAAATGTACGGAAATGAAGCCCTTTTAGGGGAAACATTACAGACATGCGGAATGGCCCGCAAAGAGCTGTTTTTAACAAGCAAGGTGGACAATGGAAATCAGGGATATGAAAATACATTAACTTCTTTTTCCGAAAGCTTGAAAAAATTAAAAACCGATTATTTGGATCTGTTTTTAATTCACTGGCCAGGCCAACAGAAAGCCCGTTTATTGGATACCTGGCGGGCAATGGAAAAATTATATCAGGATGGCCTTGTCCGCGCAATTGGCGTGTGTAATTGCGAACCACAGCATTTAGAATGGATTTTAGAAAAGGCTCAAATTATTCCGGCAATCAATCAGGTAGAACACCACCCTTTATTTCAGGATGAAGCTTTAGCCCTTTGGTGCAGGGAAAAAGGGATTCAAATGGAAGCCTGGGCTCCACTGATTCGCGGCAGCTTTGATTTACCAGGGTTGAAAGAAATTGCAGAAAAATATAACAAATCACCAGCTCAGATTATTCTGCGTTGGAACATTCAAAAAGATTATATTGTGATCCCAAAATCAATCCATCCCAATCGGATTTTGGAAAATGCGGATCTGTTTGATTTTTCACTGGAAGAAAAAGATATTGCTGTATTGGATCAGATGAACCAGGGCCAGCGTACCAGTTTTGATCCGCGGACTTTTGATTTTTAAAAAATGCTTTATGAAAATCCCCAGGATAGCGCTCCAAAGGCCAGCGCTATCCTGGGCGTATTTATGTAATCTTCATTATGCACTTCGTTTTTCTTGGGCAAGCTCCTCCATAACAGGGAAATCTGTTACTTGTGCGCGTGGGGAAACATTTTCCCAAATTTCCAGCAGACGGTATACTTTATGGCTTAACTGGGCATTTTTATAATCTAATGTTACCAATCTGTAGGAAGTATATGGCCCGCCTTTTTTAATGATCTGTTTGATTACGACACGATTCCAGCGAATCCTTATTGCCATCCATGCCATTTCTATCGCCATCAGCCAATTTTTTTTTGGTCTTTCCATATTAACCTTCCTTTCTTTTTGGGCAGCTTGGCGAATATGGGATCCCAATCCAATCGCGTTCTTCGCTGCAAGCTATGTCCGTTTGGAGATATTTTCCATTTACCGGCGTCGGGGGCTTCCGTTTACCGTAATTGCATTATACTTATCTGCGTCAATAAAACCTGTCGAATCGCGTCGCCCTCTTTATAATCCTGGATCTTTAAGCAAGATTCCCTTTAAAAAGGGGGATTTTGCTCGAAAAATCTGGAACCGCCCTTTTTCAATGCAAATTTGTATCCATATCAAAATACAAAAACGAGATGCTGGCCAAATGGCAGGCATCTCGTTTTTACAGATCTATGACAAGTTAAATAAGCCCTAATTGTTTCCGTACATAATTTTCTAAATTGATGAGGCTTTCGACCTCGCCTTTAGCATTCTTGTCCAGCTTTGTACAGTCAGCACTACGGGCAAAGACATTCATAGGAACGTCCACTAGATTTTGATGATATTTTGCGTTGCAAGGATAAATACGCATCTCAATCATAGCGGCAGCCGTTAAGAAATCAGCAACTAAACGGGCTTTTTCCGGGTCTGAATCCTTGTGATCAAAGCACCATTTATACAGATCGGGATGGAAATTAGCCATAACGCCGTTATAACCAGCAGAACCATGACAATAGCTGTCATACCAGGACTGGGCATTGGCATTGAAAATTTTTAACGGAGTCCCTTCTACTGCTTTCAGGCGTTCACGGATCAATTCATAGTCACAGCAAGTATCCTTTAAGAAAACCATACGGCCCTGAGGGGCAACAGCTTTCAAAAATTCTAAAGAAACCAGGCGTTTCCAAGGCATAGGACATTCATAAATACCAAAATCAACTTCCGGGAACCGGTCAAAGATTTCCTGGGCATTTTTCATAAAGGCTTCTTCACCTTCATGCTGCTGATCCAAACGGTTAGATACCAGCACATAAGCGCCTATGCCAGGAATTTTCATCATATTTTCAATTTCACGGAACTGAGTTGCTTTATCATCGGCGGTATGGCCAGAAGCAACAACCTGAATCCGGCCATCAACGGCCTCCGTTACTGCTTTTGCAATGTCCAATTTTTCCTGTTCTGTCAGATAAAGCATTTCGCTGGACTGGCATACGGCAAAAATACCAGTACAGCCCTTCTCAATATACCAGTTGCATAAGCCTTCAATTGCTTTGTAATCAGGCTTGTTGTCATCCGTCCAAGGGGTGATCATAACCGGCCATACGCCAGGTGCAATAGAAAATGCCATAATACACGCTCCTTATTTTTTATTATGGTAAGTAATTTTAAGCCATCATATTGAACATTTTTGGCAGGAATAATACAGATTCTGGAATAAAGGTAATAATGAGCAAAACAATAAGCATAACTACAATGGGCGCCCAAATTTCCTTTATAACGTTTTTCAACGGTGTGCCGGAGATACCAGAGGTAATAAACAAACACATGCCGAAAGGCGGGGTGGACAGGCCAAGCATCATATTGAAAATGATAATCAGGCCAAAATGAATAATGTTTACACCAAACTGTTCTGCAACAGGCCAAAGGATGGGGATCATAACCAACTGAATAACGGAAGTATCCACAAACATACCCAATACTAAAATGATCACATTAACCATAAGCAGGAATACAATTTTACTATCGGTAAAACTGCGGATCCAATCGCCTAAACGTACACCAATTTGTTCTTTTGCAAAGATAAAGGAAATAGCAGAAGCTGCACCAATCATAATGGATACATTGCCTGTACCTTTTACAGTATCCATTAAAACTTGTTTCAGGCCCTTCCAATCCAAAATACGGTAAACCAGGAAAGCAACAATCAAAGAATAGAAACCAGCAATAGCACCTGCTTCAGTAGGAGTCATAACGCCAGTGTAAATCCCTAACAAGAGAATAACCGGAGTAAGCAAAGCCCAAATTGCTTTAAAGACATAGCGCAGATAAGCACCTAAAGCCGGAGGAGCAGATTTTGGGTAATTACGCTTCTTGGAAATGAAGGCAATATAGATGCACAAGGCAAGAGCTAAAATAATGCCAGGCATCATGCCAGCCATAAAGAGAGCACCTACGGAAGCTCCTGTAAGCATGGCATAAATAACAGCAGGGATGGAAGGCGGGAAAATCAGGCCGATAGTCGCAAAAGCAGCCGTAATGGCGCAGGAAAAGCCGTCATCATAACCTTCTGCCCGCATGGCGTCAATTTCCATTTTGCCCAAACCGGAAGCATCTGCCACAGCAGAACCAGTCATACCGGAAAATACCAAAGAAGCCAGTACATTTACATGGGCCAAACCGCCGGCAAAGCGGCCAACCAATCCTTTACATACACCAAATACATACTCGGTTATCTTGCCGGCATTCATTACATTTGCGGCAAAGATAAATAGAGGTACAGCAATTATATGAATGTTTCTTTTTAAGAATACTCACTGTCAGAAAGGTTTGTGGCGGGAATCAGCCCGCCACAGCGGGGTTTTGAGTGGTGTTAATTTCAATGTACTCGGCAATCCGGCGGAGCTCATCAGAAAACTTAAATTTCACGCTGATATTGCCGTTTTCATAAACCTTGATATGGTCTACAAGTTCAATCAGAATTTCCCGGTTAAGTGTTTCAATGTTCTGGTATTTCATAAAGGCTACAAGAGCGGGATACTCATTGTCAACACCGTTTGCCAGTTCCGCCCGTTCAGCGGTCAGCCGGGTCAGAATATCCGAAAGGGATGCGGCCTGCCGCTCATAATCGGCTTTCATATCCCGGTAGTCCTGCTGGGTAATTTCCCCGTCTTTCCAGTCTTGATAAAGAGACTGCTTATACCGGGTAACTTTTGCCAGTTCCCGCTCCTTGGCGGCTATCAGATCATCCAGCCGGAAAGACTGGCTTTTTTTGACAGGGGCCGAATTGATACGGGAAATAATCTCGGAGTAGGAAACCGCCAGATGTACCTGTTGCCGTACAGCGAACAGGACAGCGGCCTCCAGCCGTTCATGCTTGATGGCGTGCATGGTGCAGGCAGTCCGGGAGCGGTTTTTGTAGGTAGAGCAAAGATAACGGTAGCTTTGCCCGCTCTGGCTCCGGGTAACGGATTTTCCACAATCCGCACAGCGGAGGAAACCGCTGAACAGGTGGAGCTCCTTTTTCCGGGGAGCCGTCCGGGTATCACGCTTTAAGAGGGCCTGCACCTTTTCAAATGTTTCCCGGTCTATGATAGCCTCGTGGGTATCGGACACCCGCACCCATTCCTCCTCCGGCACTTGTTCAATCTGGTGTACTTTGTAGCTTTTCACCCGGCGGCGGCCCTGTACCAAATCCCCGGTATAAATCGGATTGGTAAGAATGAGGGTTACAATTTTGTCGCCCCACAGGGGATTGTCCGATGTTGAACTGGCAGGCAGGCCCTTTTCCCTGCGGTATGTTGTGGGGCTTGGGATGCCGTGATCGTTCAGATAATAAACCATAGCCCGCCTCGCCATACCCTGTAGGCATAAATCATAAATGAGCTTTACAATTTCAGCCGCATCGGGATCGACGATTAACTGGTGCTTGTCTTTCGGGTCTTTCAGATAACCATAGGGAGCAAAAGAGCCGATGTACTGGCCGTTGCGCCGCTTGTAATCGAATACCTGCCGGATTTTCTTTGAGGTCTGATAACAGTATTGATCGTTGAACACAGGTTATTGGGGAAAGGGAAAGCAAACAGGCAAAAATCCAGTATTCATGCGGGTTTGCGGCGAGATGGCTCTCAAAAGCTAACCTCACAAAAGACAGATTATTGCACA
>RAZJ01000221.1 GCA_003612625.1 bacterium 1XD42-1
TAAACCATGCCTATGAGTACACCGTCCGGGAGGACATTGTGATGGCGATGGAGGAACTGGAACTCTCCGATAACCAGGCACAGGCGCTTCTGGATTCCCCCTCGCCGCTGGCCGATGTGTACCGCCATTTTGAAAAGCTGGAAACCGGCTATATGGATGTGATCCGGGACAGCATTGAGGAACGGGCGAATGAGATGCACAGGGCAAAAGAGGAACAGAGAGCCGTCCCGATCTATCCCCACTCCGCCGCCTATGCGTTCGAGCATGGGGAGATGGCGCAGTACCGCGCCTCCCTGCAAGTCAATCTTGCCTGCAAAGAAGCCATTGAACAGGCCATCAGCGCCCACTATGGGGATAACCGCCTGAATACCGAGGCCGCTGTCAAAGAGGTGCTGGAACAATTCGGGCCGGAGCGTATGCAGTACATCCTTGCCAATACGGTGCTGAAAAAAGAGCATGACGGGCGTATCTCCCGCGATAACAAAGCCTGGGCGAAAACAATCCCCATGCCGGAGGATGGCGGCGATCCCGGCCACAGCTATCTCTTTTGTCGGTTGCATCTTATCAAAGAAAAGCAAATTTGTTGCAATACTTGTACTATAAATGAGCAAATTCAGGAATTGACGAAAGCAGACCGGCAGCGGTGAAGGCCGGTGAGGAAGGGCACAATATGGCCAAGACCGCAGGAAAAGAAGAAATGGGCAAGGGCTAGGACGTGTTCACATAAGAGCATCCACAGCAAGAGCAAAATAGACAAAAGTCAAAAAGATGACATCAAGT
>RAZJ01000222.1 GCA_003612625.1 bacterium 1XD42-1
TAGGCCTTGTTTGAAAAAACGAAGCAGTAGTGCTAAATCAACAGAATGGCAATAGCGGCCAGATAGACAAAAGCAAGAAAAGAAGCATCAAGCTTGTCATATCTGGTCGCAATCCTGCGAAACCATTTGATTTTCTGGAAGAAGCACTCAACTAAATGGCGTTCTTTGTATAAATGCCAATCCACAGGCCAAGGGTCAGAAACATTGTTTTTGGGTGGGATCACATAGCTGGCCCCATGTTCTCCAATATAGGTTCGGATAGATGCAGATCCATAAGCTCGGTCTGCCAATACGCTGCTGCCGCTGATGTTAACTTGTTCCAGCAGTTGGATAGCATGAGTAGAATCGTGGTCATTCCCTGCTGAAAGGAGAAAGGTCACTGGGTTTCCCAAGCCGTCTACGATCGTATGCAGCTTTGTGTTCAACCCACCCCTGGTGCGTCCAATTGCTTTATCTGCTGTTTTTTTCCCCACCATTGGCACTTTCATGTACTTTAATGCAGGTAGAGTCCATACTCAAATTTTCCATATCTGCATCAGCCGACAGCGCATGAAATATCCTTTCCAACGTACCGTCATCCCGCCATTTGGCAAAACGGGCGTATACGGACTGCCAAGAGCCATATGCCTCCGGCAATTCCCGCCATTGTGCGCCGCTTCGGAGAATCCAGAGCATTCCATTCAACATTGCTCGGTCATCCTTCCGGGGACGGCCTCGCTTTCCAGTCCTCTCTGGTGGCAATAGCTGCTTTACTCGCTCCCATTGTTCTTTTGTTAG
>RAZJ01000223.1 GCA_003612625.1 bacterium 1XD42-1
ACTTGATGTCATCTTTTTGACTTTTGTCTATTTTGCTCTTGCTGTGGATGCTCTTATGTGAACACGTCCTAGTTCTTTTACAGATGGAATGGATTCCGGTATGGGCAATGCTGCCCTGTCTGCTTCCATCTCTGTATCAGACCGCAATACAGGCGCACCGTCTACTAATTTGTAACGTGGGATACTGTCCACATCATATAAGCCGCCGTCAAAATAATGACTTTGGCATAGGTTGTATTTGTCCCCTGTGCCTTCATCTATGTAAATCCAGCCTGTTAAATCTTCCGGCGTGGTATATCCACCTTCACAACGGATAATCCGGTTATTTTTGTCTGTTTTTACATATACTTTTGATTTCATTTCATTTAAGAATTCTTCCATTAAATTATCCTCCATTTTTAAAGTTCAGCCGAAAAAAGCATGGTTCCTGTTGTTGTACCAAATAAATACAACTCATAAGCATTTCCTGCTGTTAAGCCTTTCGCATAAACATCAATAAATATAAGATTGTTAGAATAAAACATATTATTTACAATGTCTGGTATAATGCCGTTTTCTACAGCAGGTGTAGTAGAAACAACTCTCAAATTGTTGATGCCTACATTAAATACAGGTCTTGTTCTCATTGATACTGGTGTAGGTATAAGAACTCTTACTTTTCCGTTTGTAGTTGCAACAGAAGCAGCCCCCGGAGCGCACCGCACCGGAGAAAAAGACCGACCGGGAAAAGTAAGCCTTGAGACATTTTGTCCCAAGGCTTTTCTCTTTCCCGCG
>RAZJ01000224.1 GCA_003612625.1 bacterium 1XD42-1
ATGGCCGGAATACTCCCGCGCCCCGGCTTTAAGCCGCATTTCCTCCATCAGCTGGCCGATGGTCTTTTGCTCAGGCATGGTGTGCGCCCCCTTTCTCCCGGCCCTGGCCTTTCACCGTCAGAATCCCGTCCAGCGTGGTGGCGGTGATCCGCAGGCGTTCAGCGGTGGCAATATCGTTTTTGACCGTTTCATCGGTCGAGTGTCCGCAGACCACCAGCACATGGGAGCGGCGCAGGTAATCTCTGGCGATGTCGATTCCGTCCTTGTGTTCCTGGGGGATTTCATCTTTCAAAAACAGCGGCAGGAACAAAACAGGGCAGACCGGGGAATATCCGGCGTCATACACCTGGCGGCAGTAGCTGGCGGCGTTTGCCGCGTTTTCATGGGGGTTCTTGCTCCAGGGAGCGGTGATATACGCAAGCGGTCGTTTCATAACAGATTCCTTTCTCCCGGCAGTTCCGGGCAGACAAAAACGGCCAGCTTTCAGAAGCCGCCGTACATATCGTGGTTGACCTGTGAGGTGTAATGGTTGCTCATGGTGGTGGGCGCGTTGAACAGCACCGTCAAAAGGTACTGCTTCATGTTCCGTACCTCGGTGGTGTTCTTTTGCAGGCAGTCCATGACAAACTCGATGTGGGAGCTGTCCAGCTTCAGGAAGCGGGAGCGCACTACCTCATGGGGGAAGTCCGCCCCGGCAATCCGGGTGGTCTTACGCTTCGCGCAGACCGTTTCCACCAGCAGCTCCACAATCTCGTCCAA
>RAZJ01000225.1 GCA_003612625.1 bacterium 1XD42-1
TTTTCAGTTGTGGATTTTGCCGCATAGGTAACAAGGTACCCGATGCAGGCGGTAAAGATTGTGGTGGTAACGTCACTGGCGGTTTCCAACCCTTTAAAGGCTAAAATATAGGACAGTATCACCGCTCCTGTTGCGATAATTACTGCCCAAAGTGCTAACTTTTTTGAAAATTCCCATTTCATAGTTACATTCCCAGCCTTGTGAAAATAAAGCCTATTACACCGCCGACAATGGCTGTTACGATATACCCCACAACCTTCCGCCACATCTCACCATCCCTGGCTTCCAAAGTTTCAAGCCGCTTTCCCTGCTCCTGCTGTTCCTTAGCCATAATTTCCATATTGAGGGCCAGCTTTTCAACAGATGTAACGAGGGCGGCGTTTTGCTTTACCAGCTCCTCTAATGTGTCAATCCGGTGATTCTGCCTGTTGTCCTCATCGGCTAACCGCTTGTGTTCCGCTTCAATACGTCTGCAAAACTCCTGATGTTCCGCCCTTGTGAGAGGCGCATTCATATCTGGCATTGCGATCTCCCCTTTTTTATTTTATAAATAGAAAAGCCCCATTTCGCCAAGCTTGACAAAATGGGGCTGGATGATATAATAAATATAGAAAGGGCGCTGCTACAAGGCGGTTAACCCTAGGCTTATTAAACAGAGTTTATGTTAGCCGTCTGGGTCCAGCCAGGCGGCTAACACGCTTTTATGGACAGCATAAGCGATAAAATTACCGCCCACGCAAGAAATTGAAGTGAAAA
>RAZJ01000226.1 GCA_003612625.1 bacterium 1XD42-1
TTTTCAGTTGTGGATTTTGCCGCATAGGTAACAAGGTACCCGATGCAGGCGGTAAAGATTGTGGTGGTAACATCACTGGCGGTTTCCAGCCCTTTAAAGGCTAAAATATAGGACAGTATCACCGCTGCTGTTGCAATGACTACTGCCCAAAGTGCAAGTTTCTTTGAAAATTCCCATTTCATAGCTACATCCCCAGCCTTGTGAAAATAAAACCTATTACACCACCAACAATGGCCGTTACAATATACCCTACCACCTTCCGCCACATCTCACCGTCCCTGGCTTCCAAGGTTTCAAGCCGTTTCCCCTGCTCCTGCTGTTCCTTAGCCATGATTTCCATATTGAGAGCCAATTTTTCAACAGATGTAACAAGGGCAGCGTTTTGCTTTACCAGCTCCTCTAATGTGTCAATCCGGTGATTCTGCCTGTTGTCCTCATCGGCTAACCGTTGGTGTTCTGCTTCTATCCATTTGCAAAATTCCTGATGTTCTGCCCTTGTGAGAGGCGAGCTCATATCCGGCATTACAATCTTCCTTTCTTTTATAATGAGAAAGCCCCATTTCGCCAAGCTTGACAAAATGGGGCTGGATGATATAATAAATATAGAAAGGGCGCTGTTACTAGCGGTTAGCCCGAACTATGAAAGACTAATCTAGATTAGCCGTCCGGGGCCTATCCGGGCGGCTAACACGCTTTTATGGACAGCATAAGCGATAAAATTACCGCCCACGCAAGAAATTGAAGTGAAAA
>RAZJ01000227.1 GCA_003612625.1 bacterium 1XD42-1
CGTAGCAAAAACTGAATAAATCAACCCCTCATAACACAGCATTTTGATAAGTTGCTTTTTACTCAAACCAACCGCCTGTAACATTCCAATTTCCTGCCTACGGGACAGAAAGTTTGTGATTGTCGTATTAACAAGGTTGATTAAAGAAAAGCATACAACAATAACAGCCACGATCAACAGCACCCCGAAAGAAAGTTGTTGAAGTCCGCTATAATAAGTGATACTTTCTTTTATGGTTTCCATAACCAAATCGCTATTTCCGTCTATCAGTTGATTTAATGCAGCTTCAACTATATCAAATTTTTCCATATCGGTAATTACGGAAATCGTACCTGTGCAATCTATCCCGGTCGCTTCATTCATAAGCTGCTCTGGAAGCGTAAAGCATTTTGAGAAGCCGGAGTAAGAATAGTCGTCCACAATGCCCATGACTGTATAGGTTTTTGTTTGAATTTGGCCAGATTCGGTTTCATAGTCCACTTCGACAGTATCACCCAGCGCAGCCTCTATGTCATAAAGTTCGGCACGCTCTTGAAGCAAGACAATTCCATTACCTGCCACCAGTTCATCATAATCAATCGTTCCCGCAATTCGCCCTTTCCCCAAATTCTGTTGCTCATCTCGGCAAAATCCCTGAATCCATTTTCCAGAATTGCCATTTACACAATATTCTGCGTCTGTGTAATACCAGCGTTTGATTCCTGTAACGCCATCAATAGATTCTACTGCATTTACAAAATCGGCATTTAG
>RAZJ01000228.1 GCA_003612625.1 bacterium 1XD42-1
CCCACTCTATTTGTCCCGGTATTTTCCCATTCCAGCGTAAAGCCTTCCAAATGGGACCGCAGGTTTTTGTAATACCAGATCCGGCTGAGGACGCTCCTTTGCTTCTCCTGGGAGACGCCCCCGTCCCCAACAGGAAGGAAAAGCCGGAAGCAGTAAGGGGTACCGCCGTATTGGAACCATTCCTCTGTATAGGCTCCGGGAAAAATATCTTTTAAGACGGTTTCTACGGCGTATTTTGTCCCCAGGGTTCTGTGTACGTTCCAGTTATCCCTTAATATCCGGCGCTTTTCTTCCAGACTGTATTCCCCGTCCCACCAGTCAACCTTAAAATCATAGGCTAGGATGTCCAACAGTTTTTCATCCAGCCGGAAAATATCGGGATAAATCCTGAGACGGTCGATTTCTTCCGGGCGCTGGGCCAATATCTGAGCCATAGCGTCCGCCAGCTTTAAAACAGACTCATCTGTCCGCAGAAAAAGCGGAAGGGTTTCCAGCAGGTTTTCCCTAGGTAGTGTTCACATAAGTTGGATTGTGATATAATTAAAGAATGGAAATAAAGAAAGAGCAATACGAGCAAATCAAAGAGTGCTTTCCCAAACAGCGGAAACCAGCCAAAATCAGCAACCTGGACGTATTGAATGCAGTGCTATACGTAGTGGAAAATGGGTGCAAATGGAGGAGCTTGCCCAAAGAATACGGAGATTGGCACGTGATCTATGTTCGGATAAACCGCTGGGCGAAAAAGGGCGT
>RAZJ01000229.1 GCA_003612625.1 bacterium 1XD42-1
GTTATTTTTAAAAAGTATTCCCCTATTGGTGAACTTTCTTCTTTTGCTTCCCAATATGCGGAGGTTTTAGGCAAAATAGGCGGATACCCTGTTGTGGTATGTGACCGGGATCATGTAATCAGTGTTGCCGGAATCCCGAAAAAAGAATTATTGGAACGGCGTGTTTCTCCGGCTTTAGAGGAAATGATGGAACAGCGCCGGAATTATGCTGTGGGCGGTGATATGAAAAAATTGCAGCCTGTGGAAGGCGTAGACCGGTATGCTTTGGTACAAGCCCCCATTATTGCGGCAGGGGATGTCTGCGGGAGCTTAATGTTTATTGCCGGGGATAACCCTGCTCCTGCTACCGATACCGAGATTAAATTGATCCAGGTAGGCGCTGCTTTCCTGGGCCGGCAAATGGAGGAATAATTTTATGTGCCATCGACAAGGTTCTGCTGGTTCAGCACGTCCGATTTCTGAACAATGTAAAAATATGGTGGAATCAGCAGGTATTGCTGTACAGCCAAATGAAATTGGAAATAAAAACCTTCCGGCTCAGGAGCAGGCAGCCTCCCGCAGCCGGGAACAAATGTTTTCCTGGCCTAAGCCACAAGGAACGCCTTCCCAAAAGCAGGCAGTCCAGCAGGTTGCAAGACAATTCCGCCAGCGCCCCAGTCATACCGATCCAAACGGGAGCTGGACAGGGGTCCCAGAAAATCCAATGGAAGTTCCGGTCCAAGATGCCGATGATCTATAATCACTAAAAA
>RAZJ01000230.1 GCA_003612625.1 bacterium 1XD42-1
GTGGCCTGCCGGTTTTCAAACTCCAATTCTTTCAGGAGATTGATTGCGTCCATGTTGGCCCGAAACTTTGCTTTTGGTCCTCCTTCGCCCAGATGAATGTCGGTGATACGGAAGTTCCCGGCAGTCGGCTGGGGAGGGGTGGGTTCCGGTTCCCCTATGTGAAGGGTATGAATCTCCACATCATAGGGCAGATGGTTCTGTTCGCCCGGATAACGGGTGACGGGGGTGATGGTGATCTGCGGCTCCGGCTCTGGTGCAGGGGGATTCCCAAAATCCGGCTGTTCCTCTGCCAGCTGTTCTTCTGGCTGTGCCGGTTCGTGGGAGAATCCGTCCAGCTCCTGCTGGTAGAGGGCGCGCAGGGCAGCGGCAAGCGGCTCCCAGCTTTCATACATCGCTGCCAGCACCGTTTCATCTTCCCGCAGAATCTCCACTTCCATGCCGTTTGCGGAGGCCCGGTAATCCGCCGTATCTCCGGTTTCCAGCTGCATGGTTTCCACTGTACCGGAAAACCGCTGGGAAAGATGCTGGGCAACAGCCGGATTGCCTGCGCCGCTTCGGAGCAGTACCGCTATATCCTCCTTTGCCAACCCATCCAGTAAACCGCCATCCCCGGTCAGAGCCTCCCGTAAATCCGGGGAAAACTGGTCCAGATCGGCGGGGAGATAGTCGGTGATGGCGCTGTTGCGCGGGTCCTGCCGGATGGCGCGTTCAAACTGTTCTTTGCTTTCCGTCCGGTAAATGGGGTA
>RAZJ01000022.1 GCA_003612625.1 bacterium 1XD42-1
TGTGCCCTTCCTCACCGGCCTTCACCGCTGCCGGTCTGCTTTCGTCAATTCCTGAATTTGCTCATTTATAGTATTAAGTTATTTATAACTGTTTTGGAATCACGAAAAATTATAATTATACATGCTAATGTTCGGTACATTCCTTCTACAAAAACACCGTTTATCCAATCAGGTGCCTTTATTCCCGTTAATAAACTGGTCAGCCAATCCTGAACCTGAAACAAGCCTTGCGACAAAATTTGAGATAAGCCGTTTGCGCCGGTAATGGTCAGCCAAAATACACCTGCCAGCAGCAGAAGCATTACAGGGAATCCTGTCCATTTGCCGGTAAGAATACGGTCTATCCGGCGATCCCGGCGGTCATATGCTGCCTGGTCATAATGAATGGCCCCTGAACAGATTTCCTCCGCTGTCAGCACCAAAGCTCCTGTAATCCGATCCCGTAAAATCTGGGAATCTACATGATTTTCTTTTAAGACTGCTTTTGCTTTTTCCAGTCCTTTTTTGACAGATGGTTCCTGTGCCAAATCATATCCTAAGTATTCTGTCAGAGAGTGCTGTAAGATTTCATCCGGATCTAAAAGCCGTAATGCCAGCCAGCGGGGCCGCAGCCCTTTTAAGGGCAGATGTACTAAATTTTCTTCTAATAAAGCAATGGCATCTTCTATTACCTTGCCATACCAGACCTGCAAAGGAGTATGTTCCGTTTCCGATAAGGTACAGACTGCTTCCATCAGTCCATCTAAACCGTTTTTATTTTGTGCTGCCATTGTAGGCACCACCGGAACGCCTAACCGCTGTGAAATTGCTGGAAAATCTACATGTATTCCTTTCCGCTGGGCTTCGTCCATTAAGTTGACACAAACAATGACCTGATCTGTAATTTCAATGGTTTGTATCACCAGATTCAAATTCCGCTCCAGACAAGTGGCATCACAGACTACAACAACACCGTCATGATCGCCAAAACAGATAAAATCCCTTGCAACTTGTTCTTCCGCAGAATGGGCCATCAAAGAATAACTGCCTGGAATATCTACCAGTATAAATCCATGCCCTTGATAAGCAACATATCCTTGTGCATTGCTGACGGT
Source organism: bacterium 1XD42-1 (assembly GCA_003612625.1). GTDB lineage: Bacteria > Bacillota > Clostridia > Oscillospirales > Ruminococcaceae > Anaerotruncus. Next base: position 1,095 of record RAZJ01000022.1, read on the forward strand.
TTTACCTGGCCAGTTTCCTGTTGGATATGCTCAATAAGGCTAACTACGATAAAATAAAAGAAACCTTGTATATGGTTATAAGAATTTCCATATACAAGGTTTTCCGTTTATTTATGGCTATTTTTGCATAAAAAAACGACAAAAATCTGCTAAATTTATAAATTGGAATATATTTCCTATCAATAATGTCCTGCTTCTTTTATGCTTATGTATGAAAAGGAGGTGGATAAAGTGGTAAAAGCTGTATTATTAGATCATCTAAAATTTAGAAAAGAAGTGGAGGCGTCAAAAAAAAGTCAGGAACAGATTGCAGAAAATCTGGGGATTTCAGATCGTCATGTGCGTAATCTGCAAACCAAAAACAGACCAATTTCTGCATACCTGCTCTATCAAATGAGTATAGTATTCCATAAACCTATGGAATACTTTCTCTTAATCTTGGAGGAAGATTAAATCCATAAAAAACCCGGGGAAATAAGCCTGATATTCGCTTATTCCCCGGGCCTTACTTATCTGTCGTCCTTTGGAACGAGAACAATCTTTATATCACATCCCCGCTGGCGGCTGATCAAATCCGACAGCACCGAAACAATATTGGAAAGATCCCATCTTTTCTTTTCCTGCCCCAAGGCTTCCAAATCAACCGGTCTGATTTCCATACAGTATGACCTCCTCTGCTGCAATCCATATGCACTTTAGATTGTCTATCATGCCAGAGGGCAGTTTCAGCATAAATATAACAAATAAAAGCTGATTTCATCATGCAGGAGGTGGGCTGGTTTGTCACGATCTCCAAGCCGTACGGAAGCTGCCGGAAGCCAGCGGGCAGCACTTTATATCCGTGTTTCTACTGAAGAACAGGCCATCCATGGATTATCTTTATCCGCCCAACAGGAAACCCTTACCCGCTATATCCAGGAAAACGGCTTGCTTTTGGCAGGCATTTATGCTGACGAAGGCATTACTGCCAGAAAAAAATACCGTAACCGGGTACAGTTTATGCGTATGCTAAAAGATGTTCAGGAAAATAAAATTGATTTAATTTTGTTTATTAAGCTGGACCGGTGGTTCCGTAATATTGCCGATTATTACGAAGTGCAAAAAATTTTGGATGACCATCATGTTCACTGGATCGCCACTGAGGAGGATTATGACACCACTACTGCAAACGGGCGTTTGCATCTGAATATTAAGCTTTCCATTGCCCAGGATGAATCAGACCGTACTTCAGAACGTATTAAATTTGTTTTTGACAGCAAAGTAAAACGGGGGGAAGTGATCAGCGGGAAAGTTCCTTTAGGCTACCGCATTGAAAAAAAGCACTTATGTCTGGATGACAGCACAGCTCCAGTTGTCCAAGACATTTTTAATCAATATTTAATTCTCCGTTCGATCCGATCATTACGGCAATATATTCTGGAACATCATGGTCTTATATACAGTTACAGCGGCATCAAGGCTTTGCTCCGGAATAAACGCTACATCGGGCAGGCCCACAAACAATCGGATTTCTGTCCGCCGCTGATTGATACCCAGGTATTTTTCCAGGCCCAGCGTCTTATGGAGGAACGTGCCCAGCGCAACAGCAAATTAAAGTCTGACTGGGTCTATTTGTTTACGGGGCTTGTGTTCTGCGCGGAATGCGGCGGCCGCCTCAGTGCCCATACCGTTGGGGAAAAGTATATTTATTACCGCTGCACCAGATATGAAAAGCTCCATCTGTGCAGCCATAAAAAAAGAACCAGTGAACGCATTCTGGAAAGCTGGCTGCTTCAGCATCTGTCCGCACAATTTTCATCCTGCCATCTCTATCTGGAAGCGGAACCCTGCCAGCCCCGGAAAAAAACAGATGAAACGAAAATAAAACGGAAAATGGAAAAATTAAAAGATCTTTATCTGAATGATCTGATTGACCGCAATACTTATGAACATGATTATCTCTCTTTCCAGGAGGAGCTGCGCCAGGCTGCCGCCGCTGCAGAACCTCTTTTAAATCCTGCCGGTTCCAAAGCATTAACAGATATACAATCCCTTTATTCCGAATTATCCAAATCGTATAAAAAAGAATTTTGGATACGGGTTGTTGAAAAAATTATAATAACAAATGAGGAGCATTTTTTTGTTGTCCCTGTTTAGCCATATTTACAAAATCCTGTATGCTGGTTCATTCCTGTTAAAGCATTGAATACCGTACTTTTTCCAACATTGGGATTTCCCGCCAGGGCAATTACCCGATCTGTTGGGTCCCGTTTTTTAATGGTTAAACCCGTATCTACTGCCCGAAGCCCTGTTGACCCTTTTGTTAAGCCCAAGCCTTACCACCTCCTAAATCCGCCGGGGCAGGAATCCTGTCTTTCCAGACGGTTCCTGCCCCTGGAATATCTCCTTTTTCAGGCAGGCCCTACCAGAATTTTGTTGGAATCTTCAGAACGCAACGCAATCACTGCGCCCCGGATAAAATAAGCTACCGGATCTCCGGCGGGGCTTTTGCGGAGGCATTCTACTTTTGTCCCTTCTATCAGTCCTATATCTTGAAGCCTCCGGCGCATACTCCCTGCTGACAGCAGGGAAGTTACCCTTGCTGCCTGGCCTTCCTCTAATTCACTAAGCATATTTACGTGATCCATACGTAAAATCCTTTCCATAAGTATCATCAAAGAGCACTTTTTTTCCTTGCTGAATCAAGAGGGTTTTGCTCTCGTAGCCAATATATGCAATCTTGGAAAACGTGTTCCGGCGCTGGAAACAACTTATCCGCTTGCAAGGACAAGAAAAATCTGCTAAAATAAAAACGAACATGCACAACTGAAATATGTTTTGCAGGATAAATGAAATAAGGAGGCTGTCTATTAAAATGTTAGAACAATTAAAGCAAACTGTATGGGAAGCCAATCTGCTTTTGCCAAAACATGGACTTGTTACGTTTACCTGGGGAAATGTATCTGGAATCGACAGAGAAAAAGGTCTGGTTGTAATTAAGCCTTCCGGGGTAGAATATGACACAATGACAGCTAATGATATGGTTATTGTTGATATGGATGGCAAACGGGTAGAAGGGGACTTGAACCCTTCTTCTGATTTGGCTACCCATTTAGAGCTTTATAAAGCATTCCCTAACATTGGGGGCGTTGTCCATACCCACAGCCGCTGGGCTACAATTTTTGCACAGTCCGGCCGGGGAATCCCTGCATTAGGCACCACCCATGCGGACTATTTCTATGGGGAAATCCCATGCACCCGCCGCATGACCGAAGCTGAAATCAAAGGCGCTTATGAAAAAGAAACCGGTACCGTAATTATTGAACGGTTCCAGGGCTTAAACGCGGATGATATTCCTGCCGTATTAGTCCATAGCCATGGGCCTTTTGCCTGGGGAACCGATCCGCATAACGCTGTTCATAATGCCGTCGTCCTGGAGGAAGTCGCTATGATGGCATGGCATAATTTAGCCCTTTCCGGCTCCACCATTGAACCGATGCAGTCTGTCCTGCTGGATAAGCATTACCTCCGCAAACACGGCGCCAATGCTTACTACGGCCAGAAAAAATAAACCTGCCAGCTATGAATATAACGAGAGATGCTGCCTGGGAACTGCTGAAAAAATATAACAAAGAAGCTTTCCATCTCCAGCATGGGCTGACCGTGGAAGGCATTATGAAATGGTACGCGGATTCTTTGGGTTATCAGGAAGACGCGGATTTCTGGGCCATAGCCGGCCTGCTCCATGATGTGGATTTTGAAGCTTATCCTGAGGAGCATTGTACCAAAGCTCCGGAACTGTTGGCCGAAATCCAGGCAGAAGAACCCCTCATCCATGCGGTTTGTTCCCATGGCTGGGGCATGACGCCTACTTCTGCAAAACCAGAGCATGAAATGGAAAAAGTCCTGTTTGCTGTGGATGAATTAAGCGGTTTGATTGGGGCGGCTGCCCGGATGCGCCCGTCTAAAAGCGTATCGGATATGGAGGTTTCCAGCCTCAAAAAGAAATTTAAAGATAAAAAATTTGCTGCCGGATGTTCCCGTGACGTGATCTGCCAGGGTGCGGAACTGTTAGGATGGGATCTGGATGCTTTATTGGAAAAAACCATTCTGGCTATGCGGAGCTGTGAAGCTTCTGTCAATCAGGCAATGGAACAGCTTTAAATGATTATAAAAAAATCCCCCCAGAATTTCTGAGGGGATTTTTTCTTCTTTAATGATAAACCGTAACCCGTACCATGCCTTCAATCTGGCGGAGCTTTTCAATATCAGATTCTGTTACGCCGCCTGCTACATCTACCATGGTGTACGCATATTCTTTCCGGGATTTATTGGTGAGGTTTTCAATGTTAATGCCGCTGTCCGAAATCAATGTGGCAATCTGGGTCAGCATGGACGGCACATTCCGGTGGATCAGCGTGATCCGCATATCGCCGCTGCGGGGCATGGATACGGAGGGCAGGTTGACGGAATTTTGAATGTTCCCGTTTTCCAAATAATCCACCAGTTCCATTGCCGCCATGGTTGCGCAGTTTTCTTCACTTTCCGGGGTGGACGCGCCTAAGTGGGGAAGGGCCAGCACACCGGGACAGCCTAATAATTCTTCACTGGGGAAGTCTGTCACATAACAGCGGATTTGTTTTTCTTCCAGGCCCGCTAACAGATCTTCATTGACTACCAGCTCGCCTCTGGCAAAGTTCAGCAGCCGTACCCCATGTTTCATCTGGCTGATGGACTGGTTGTTGATCATGCCTTTTGTTTCCGCATTGCAGGGCACATGCAAGGTGATAAAATCACATTTTCCATAAATTTCTTTTAAATTATCCGCATGATGAATGGCCCGCGAAATCCCCCAGGCACGATCTACGGACAGATAGGGATCATATCCATATACTTCCACGCCTAAATGACGGGCTGTGTTGGCTACTTCTATGCCGATTGCCCCTAAACCAACAACCCCTAATATTTTTCCTGCTAATTCCGGCCCTACAAACTGGCTTTTTCCTTTTTCCACCAGGGCAGGGACTTCCGCGCCTTTTCCTTTCAGGGTCTGCGCCCATTCCATCCCCGGGTACACCTTCCGGGCTGACATCAGCAAACCGCATAATACCAGTTCTTTCACCGCGTTCGCATTGGCCCCAGGGGTATTGAATACTACAATGCCTCTTTTGGTGCATTCGTCTATGGGAATATTGTTGACGCCTGCTCCGGCCCGGCTGACTGCCAGCAGGGACTTGGGCAGCTCCATCTCGTGCATGGACGCGGAACGGACCAGTATCGCCGTAGGATTGTCACAATTGTCCGTAATCTGGTACTGACTCCGGTCAAATACATCCAGTCCCGACGGGCTGATTTTATTTAAAATGCAAATTCTACGCATGGCAGTTTTCCTCCTCAAATGCCTTCATAAAGCTTACCAGTTTTTCAATCCCTTCCACTGGCATGGCATTATAAATGGATGCCCGCATTCCGCCTACGGAACGGTGGCCTTTGATATTGATAAAGCCTGCTTTTGCCCCTTCTGCCACGAATTTTTTGTCCAGCTCCGGATCTCCTGTTACAAAGGTAACATTCATAATGGAACGGTCTTTCTGAGCGGCGGTAGGCTTAAATAATTTGGATTCATCTAAATAATCATATAACAGGGCTGCTTTCTTTTCATTCCGGGCTTTCATGGCTTCCAAACCGCCTATTTCATCCCGAATCCATTCCAGTACCAGCTTGCAGATATAAATGGAATAAGTCGGCGGTGTATTGTACATGGAATCATTGTCCGCGTGGATCTTATAATTAAACATAGCCGGACAATTTTCTTTGGCATGGCCGATGAAGTCTTCCCGGATAATCACTACCGTAAGCCCTGCCGGCGCCATATTTTTTTGGGCCCCTGCATACAGACAGGCAAATTTTGTTACATCAATCGGCTCCGATAAAATACAGGAAGATACATCCGCTACCAAAGGCACCTTTCCCGTGTCAGGCAGTTCCTTCCAGGTGGTGCCATAAATGGTATTATTCATACAAATATGGACATAATCTGCATCAGGACGGAATGTGGAACGGTCCGTTGCCGGAATACAGGTAAAATTCTGTTCTTTGCTGGAAGCTGCCGCTGCCGCATCCCCATAACGGCAGGCTTCCTGGTAAGCTTTGGTGGAAAACTGGCCGCTTAAAATATAATCTGCTTTTCCGCTGCCGGTCATCAGATTCAACGGCACCATTGCAAACTGGCTGGATGCCCCGCCTTGCAGAAATAATACTTTATAATTGTCCGGTATCCCCATTACCTGCCGTAAAAGGGCCTGGGTTTCTGTAATAATGGCATCATATTCCTTGGAACGATGGCTCATTTCCATTACAGATTCTCCGGTACCCTGGTAATCCAGCATTTCAGATGCCGCTTTTTTTAAAACGCTTTCCGGCAGCATGGACGGGCCTGCTGAAAAATTATATACTCTTGCCATGAAGAAAAACCTCCTGATTTTCATTTAGGGCAGGTTTCTTTTTCTTCTCTGCTTCCCAAAAAAAGAAAACCTGTTTTGCTCTTGTTACCATTCCTTATTATAGGCATCCCCCGGCCATTCGTCAACCAACCATAATATTTCTTCTTAAAATTCATTTGCCGCATAGAATTTTCTCCTACGCGGCAAATTTTTTTCGTTATTTCCGTTCTAATTCCCCATCTGAAACAATAATATAATTCCCTTTTTGTGTAATAAAGCTTAAATTTCCTATCTGGTCAATGGAAATTGGTATTTCTGGCAGTTCCTCATAACCGTTTGTATCCTGGTCGTAGGAATAAAGACGGACATCCCCGCTGTCCGGGTTAGACAGATCCACTTGTGTCGAGATAGAAACGGGTACGCCAAAACTATCCTGCGATAAGGGGATAACATCTAAATCATTTTCAAAATATTCGTCAAAAGTATTTTCTACCTCTGGCCCGTCTGGTTTCAGGGATACATCTATGGATGTATCTGCTTGGACCGCCTCACCAAGGGAAAAGGCTATCTCCACGGGATTTCCGTCATCCTGTTCCGAAGTTGAGGACAGTATAACGTCATCAACTCCTGCTTGTGTCAGTTGTTCATCCATAATCTGTAAAACCGATGGGGAAATGATTGAGATATTCTTCGGCAGAGGAAGATCGTGAGCTTTAGCGGTAATGGGGTTAACGGTGGTGTCAACGGTGATCCTTTGAGATGAATCCAACCCTACTATCTCTGTTGGATTATTCAACGAAATCTGCGTCCCCATCCCCGCTAAATATTTAGACGCAGTTTCAATCGCTGCTGACTGTGTTAATGGAACAAACGGCTGAATCTTGACCCCTCCAGCAGAGACTCCGTTTATGTTGACCTGTGTCTTTTTATTTTTGATTTTTAAAACATTTGCCGGTTTTATTGTGCTTCCACTGGAATCACTCCGGTTTTGATTTGAAGTTGGTCTGCTCCAACTGTAACTCCTTCTGGAGCTGCTCTCACTGGAGCTGCTGCTTGGCTCGCTGGAACTGCTTGGCTCGCTGGAGCTGCTTGGCTCGCTGGAGCTGCTTGGCTCGCTGGAGCTGCTTGGCTCGCTGGAGCTGCTTGGCTCGCTGGAGCTGCTTGGCTCACTGGAGCTGCTTGGCTCGCTGGAGCTGCTTGGCTCACTGGAGCTGCTTGGCTCGCTGGAGCTGCTTGGCTCGCTGGAGCTGCTTGGCTCGCTGGGGGTACTTTCCTCACTGGGGGGGTCTTCTCCGGGAGCGTCCGTATCAGGGGGCGCGTCCGGGTCGGATTCGTACTGACTGGAGATGCTTTCATCGCTGCCGTTCTCATTCGATGTGAAAGCTGTCATACCAGAAAACAGGATAGCCGCTGACCAGATGGCTACTGCCGATACCTTTAAAAATTTCCTCACCTAAAAAATCCTCCTCTTCAGCCTTAAAATTTATAACGATCTCTTACTAATGCAGCTCCAATCGTTTTGTCCCTTATAAGATAGGTTTCTTCCGACTGAATTTGTCGGAAGAAACCGCAAAGGATACCCTTTGCGGTTCATTAGTTTTATTATATATCTTTATTTGGTAAAGTCAACCATGGTCAGAATAATCTTTTTCTCCGGCGGGAAAAATAAAAAAGTTTGTCTTTTCTTTAACAAAAAACAAGCTTTTCTCTCTTGCAATTTTACCGGTACTGTTTTATAATGAAAAAGGAAAAATTTAAAGTTCTCTGGTATTATTACGGTACCAAATTTCCCTTAATTTTGTAATAATACAATTTTGGAAGGAGCATTGCAATGACAAAGAACCAGAATGTCCTCAAATGGATTGAGGAATGCAAAGCATTGGTAAAACCAGATAAAGTGGTCTGGATTGATGGCAGCGATGAACAAATCCAAGAATTGCGTAAATTATCTATTTCCATCGGCGAAATGGAACCTTTAAACGAGGAAAAGCTGCCTGGATGCCTGCTGCACCGGACGGCTGTTAATGATGTTGCCCGTGTGGAAGGCCGCACTTATATCTGCACCCGTAAAAAAGAAGATGCCGGCCCCACCAACAACTGGGAAGATCCCAAGGTTATGTATGATAAACTGGGCAAGCTTTTTGACGGCTGCATGAAGGGCCGCACTATGTATGTCATTCCTTACTGCATGGGTCCAATCGGTTCTCCATTCTCTAAAGTAGGCGTTGAACTGACTGATTCCACTTACGTGGTTTTAAATATGGACATTATGACCCGCATGGGCCAGAAAGCTTTGGATCAACTGGGCGACGAATCCAATGATTTTGTCCGGGGCCTCCATTCTAAAGCAAAATTAGAAGAAGAAAACCGTTATATTGTCCATTTCCCGGAAGATAATACCATTTGGTCCATTAACTCCGGTTATGGCGGCAATGTTCTGTTAGGTAAAAAATGCTTTGCTTTGCGTATTGCTTCTTACCAGGCTAAAATGGAAGGCTGGATGGCAGAGCATATGCTCATTTTGGGCTTGGAAAATCCCAAAGGTGAAATTAAATATGTTTGTGCTGCTTTCCCATCCGCCTGCGGCAAAACCAACCTGGCTATGCTGATCCCGCCGAAAAAATACCGCGATATGGGCTATAAGGTCTGGACCGTAGGGGATGATATTGCCTGGCTCCGGATTGGTCCTGACGGCCGTCTGTGGGCGATCAATCCGGAAGCCGGTTTCTTTGGCGTTGCACCTGGAACCAATGTGAAATCCAATCCCAACGCTTTGGAATCTACCCGTAAAAATACCATCTTTACAAATGTCGTCCATGATTTGGATAATAATACCGTTTGGTGGGAAGGCTTGGACAAAAATCCCCCGAAACATGCTGTCAACTGGAAAGGGGAACCTTGGGACTGCACCGACGGCTCCAAAGGCGCCCATCCCAATTCCCGCTTTACTGCTCCCGCAGTCAACTGCCCCTGCATTTCCAAAGAATTTGATAATCCCCAGGGTGTTCCTGTTTCTGCTATTATCTTCGGCGGCCGCCGCGCAAAAACTGCTCCATTAGTTTACCAGTCCCGCGACTGGACCCATGGCGTTTTTGTTGGTTCCACTATGGCTTCTGAAACAACTGCTGCCGCTGCCGGTGCAGTAGGTGTTGTCCGCCGTGATCCAATGGCTATGCTGCCTTTCTGCGGCTACCATATGGGCGATTACTGGACACATTGGCTGGAAATGGGCGAAAAATTAGGCGATAAAGCTCCGAAAATCTTTAACGTCAACTGGTTCCGCACCGACGATGAAGGTCATTTCATTTGGCCGGGCTTTGGCGATAACATGCGTGTCCTGAACTGGATCATTGACCGCTGCGAAGGCAAGGCTGATGCTGTTGAAACACCTATCGGTTTTGAACCGAAACCAGAAGATATTGACGTAGCAGATCTGGATGGTATTACAACGGATACTGTCCGTGGTTTGCTGAATGTGGACAAAGAGCTTTGGAAAGAAGAAGTTGCCGGTATTAAAGAATTCTATGCGAAATTTGGTGACCGTCTGCCTGCTGCCCTGAAGGATCAGCTGGCCAAGCTGGAAGCCAATTTGAATCAATAATGCGGCTTTATAGCGGCTTTAGCCGCTGGCGCGCAATTACAGCGATTTGTATGACGGCTGCTGCAACTGCTATTGCGATTGTATTTGCTGTTATGGCTGCTGTAATCGCTAACCATGATTAAAAACTAAAAAAACCGCTTCCGGGGAAACCCCGGAAGCGGTTTTTTTATAGACAACCTCGTCTATTTATGGTATATTATCTGTGGCGCTGTCGCATTCGGCAGGCGGTTAAATCCCGCCCCTGAAAAGGGGTGACGCTTATGTGGAGCAGACTTTTTCGATTGATTGTATTTTCCCTCATCATAGTATACATATGCTCTGTAAAAGTATGGTAACCGCCCCCTAGCCAAAAAGTGAGCGGTTACTATCGCTAATTTTTTTGGGGCTAACCGTCTGCTGACAGCGCCTTTTACATCTTTATTATAACGGACTTTATCTATTTTGTCAAACTCATTTTTTGAATTTTAAACGGGCAAAATAATAGACATTTTTGTTAAACCATGTTATATTATAGATAGCGCTGTCGCATTCGGCAGGCGGTTAAATCCCGCCCCTGAAAAGGGGTGACGCTTATGTGGAGCAGACTTCTTCGATTGATTGTATTTTCAATCATCATAATATACATATGCTCTGTAAAAGTATGGTAACCGCCCTCCCCAGCAAAGAGTAAGCGGTTACCATATCGCAAAAACCTTTTGGGGCTAACCGTCTGCTGACAGCGCCCTTTTACACTTTTAATTATAACGGACTTTATCTATTTTGTCAAACTCATTTTTTGAATTTTAAACGGGCAAAGTAATAGACAATTTTGTCAAACCATGTTATATTATAGATGGCGCTGTCGCATTCGGCAGGCGGTTAAATCCCGCCCCTGAAAAGGGGTGACGCTTATGTGGAGCAGAATTCTTCGATTGATTGTATTTTCCCTCATCATAGTATACATATGCTCTGTAAAAGTATGGTAACCGCCCCCCGTAGCAAGGATTAGCGGTTACCGTTATTTCTTCAGGGGCTAACCGTCTGCTGACAGCGCCCTTTTCTATTTTTATTATAGCTTGCTATTTTCAATCTGTCAACCGCTAAAATTGCCGCACAGGATTTTCCTGTGCGGCAATTCATTTTATTTCCGCTGTAACATGCCGTCAGAAATAATAATATAATTTCCTTCTCCTGTTACAAAATGGAGATAACCATTTACATCAAAGAAAACATTTGACTGTGCTAATTGCTGATAAGAATTGGTTGCCGGATTATAAGAATAGAAATAAAGGTTTTCTACTTTTGCATTTGGCGGGGAAATCCGGGTTGCTACGGAAACTGGTACTCCAAAACTTCCTTCTTGTGCCAATGGGATTACTGCTGTCCGGTTCCGGTAGTATTTCGCAAAATTAGTCTGTACCTGGTTCCCATTTTGCTTGAAAGATAAATTGAAATCTTTCTTTAAGCTTGCAGCAGCAGAAACAGGGATACTTAAACGGGTTTCTACCATACCATTATTCATATAATCTGCTGTCAGGACACCCTGTAAACCAGCTCTCTGCATATCAGAAGCAAACCGGCTTAAAATTTCAGCAGAAACTACTGAAATATTTTTCAAAGAGATGTTTGCTTCTTTGATACCTTTGGATTTTGCTAAGGAAACTGCCTGGTTGAAAGCTGTTTGTGCTGTTGTCTGGGTCAGCGGGGAAGCTGCAACCGTATTGCCATTTGTATTTCCAACAACAGGCGCAATTGTACTTGCAGTATGATTTCCCGCTAATTTTGATTTTAGTATACTGTTAATGGTACTGGTCAGTCCATTAAAAATGCTAGTGCCGCCTTTACTGGAAGATGAACTGCTTCCACCGCCGCCGGATCCGCTGCCTTTATTGCTGCTGGAACTGCTATTGCTATAATCAGGTGTTGTGGGATTTGTAGGCTTGCTGGTGCTTCCCTGAGGATCCCAGGAAAATACAAACGGGCTTAAACTGTCTGCCGGAAGCGTAAAAGAATCACTGCCGCGGACAATTCCGGAAATGGTTTCCCATACACCCTGGGCATAATGATAAACCATTAAATTGGTATCCTCCGGATTCATGCCAATATCACTGTAATTGATTGTAATGGTAATATTGCCGCCTACTATTTTTACTTTCTGGCCATCTGAACTGTTAATCAAACTGATATCAACTGCATGTGCAGATGTTTTTCCTTCGGATAATTCCTGGACTTTCTTTTTAGTGGCTTCTTTTTCTTCTTCACTGACTCCGCTCATGTATAAATCTACATCTTCTTTTGTCAGGGCTCCACCGTCTGCCCCTACTAAATCAATGTCAAATGAAAAATTGAGATCTTCAGCACTGAATTTATCAACCACTGTAATTTCAAATGCGTTTTCCTTTGTAAAAGGAGCAAGCCCTGAACCACCGTCTGTTGTTACACTGACTTCCGTTGTTCCTACTCTGTCCAGTACGCTTCTAATATTCAGCATAGAAGCTGTTAAAGGAATTTCTAAAGAAGGTAATCCGCTTTTCCGTATAATTTGTACTTTAGCTATTCTAAGATCAATATTATCCCCTTTATTATATTTTAATTTTCCTGGAGGGACTACCTTTAAATCTGTTATAATGTCTTCCACTTTAATCGAGAAAGTTGCTATACGGTTCGGATTATTGGCATCCGGCATAACTGTAATGGTCTTTTGTCCCAGTGCTGCATTTCCTGTCAGGGTTTTGTCATAACCTTTTAACATTGCTGGGGTTACTGCAACTGTATCACTTGGTTTACCGCTGCCATACTGCGTAGTAATGGTGATTCCTGTTAAGTCAATATCTTCTCCAACAATAACTTTTTCAGGAATACGGCTTAATGTACAGGTATAAGTTTCTGTCAATATGGAAATTGGAACGGTTAATGTAATGTCATTGCTGCTTGGGTTGGAGGCAATAATGCCAATCGCTGCTGTCTGGCCAGGTTTTGCTCCTGCTTTGACCGAATAGGCTAATACATTATTGGTTCCCATCATAGGTGTATTTAAAATACTGTCTGCATCTGTAATTGTACCAATCTGATAAGTCCATTTTCCGCCATCTGTTGGAAGCAACTGGGATAAATCATAGTATTTCGTTTCCGTATCCCCAGACATTACCTGCTGTGTGGGAATTGTCGGAATCGTTGTTACGCTTCCTTTTGTCACGGTAACGGTTACTATGCCAAGCGTGTTGAAAAGTGCAACAGGGTTAGGATCAAAAACAATCTGTACTTCATGAGTACCAACGTCTAATTTCTGATTTCCTTGCACCCAGCTCCAGGAGCCTTCCACTTGGGTTCCTGCCATATCTACAAATGAAATTCCTGTTACGGTATCTGTAATATCATCTAATGTCTGTCCAAAAGACATGGTTGCTGTTGCTGTTCCTACCTGTGTCGGGACTGGTCTGCTGCTAACATTCGATCCTTTTGTTCCAAATAATTGTGTCCAATATAAAACATTATTATATTCATAACAGCCAACACCAATTACATTAAATCCACGGCCATTTTGATCCAAAATATTTGCACGGTGGCCCGGTGAATTCATCCAGTCGTTTACGACTTCTGCGGGTGTTTTTTGTCCATATGCAATGTTTTCACCAAAAGCTACATAATCATTCATATTTTCAATGGCTGTAAAACAATCTGAGCCATTGGGCCTTGTATGAGAAGTATTTTCTACGATTTCAGTAGCACGCAGACTGGCTGCTTTTGCTAAGTTTGCATCTTCTTTCAAGGCAGATAATGATTCTTTGGCACGTTCCACATTCACCAGCCGGATGACTTCCTGCTGATAATCATATATATTTACGTATCTTGCATTTCCTTGCAGGGTATACTCCTCGGAATCTGCATTGACTTCTTCTTCATTTTTTGGAGTTTCTGCTTCTGTCTGCTGGTTTTCTGCCGGAGATTCTTCTGTTTTATTCTCTTCTGTCACTGTGTTGTTTTCTTCGGTCTGGTTGTCTTCTGTTACTTTGTTGTCTTCTTCCGTCTGGTTATCTTCTGTCACTTCGTTATCTTCTTCGGTCTGGTTGTCTTCTGTCACTTTGTTATCTTCTTCCGTCTGGTTGTCTTCTGTTACTTTGTTATCTTCTTCCGTCTGGTTGTCTTCGGTCACTTCGTTATCTTCTTCCGTCTGGTTGTCTTCTGTCACTTTGTTATCTTCTTCGGCCTGATTGTCTTCCGTCACTTCATTATTTTCTTCGGTTGGATTATCTTCCGTCACTTCGCTGTTTTTTTCTGTTTGTACTTCCTCTGTTACGGTTTTCTCTGCAATTTCTTGTGTTTCCCCTTCAGCAAATGTGACAGCACTTCCTGTTGATGCTATCACTGCTGACGCTAACAGAATTGCTGTTAGCTCTCTCCAATTTTTTTTCATTTTCAGCTCCATTCCAGCCGCTTTATCAGCTCATCCCAATGAAATAATAGAAAACGGCTGCCTTTCTCATTGCTTAATTATTTTCCCGCATCATCTTTTATGTTTGCCCCATATGATTCCTCCCAAAATGTACAATAACCGCTTACCTGTTCCGAAGGATTAGCGGTTACTTTGGTACTAAAAATTTTTATAAACGAACTGTCTGGTGACAGTTTTTTCCCATATTTTATTATAGCTTTTTCCATAAAATTTGTCAATCATCTTGTTTATCCTGCTGTTATTTTTAACGTTTTCGGGTTCAGTAAAAGAACCGGCTTTTTCTTGAAATAGGCATACTGTAAAGTATATGCTGTACCACCCCGCAATATCCCGTCATAAACTGCTAAGAGTAAGTCTGCATGTTCTACCATCCACCGATCCCGCTGCTGCATACATCCAGGCTTATAAACCGGGGAAATCATAAATTGTTTATCACTTTGGGCTAAAATTGCGGAATACCGTTTCTGCATGGATACCTCCCAGCAATCTGTCTGGGAAGGGCAGGGAAGCACACAGATCAATTTTAAATGGGGATTTTCCCGGCGCATTTTTAAGACAATTTCTGCTGTCCATATATCTACACCCATAGCCATACCGCTTAAAAAATTCTGCACACCGCCCTGAATAAGTCCTTTAATATGTTCGGTTAAAGATTCTTTTAGTAAAATACAGCCTGGATCTTCTTCGTTGGGAAAGGGAAGCCTGTTTGGACGGTGTCCTGTAAATGCACAAGATAACGCCATTTTTTCCTAAACCCCTTTCAAATATTATGAAATTATTGAAAAACCATGAAAATCCATTGCTTTTCTTTTACGGATTATGTACAATATAATTATATCCCATTCCCTATGATATTGGAAACTTATTCCTTTTTTGTAGGATAAGGGAAATGTGTGGAAAAGCGTAAAATATGAAGGGAGGAATGAAATGATGTCCGAGAACACAAGCAATGAATTGGCAGTGACAGCTTCGGAAGACTTTTCCGAAATGAAAGGAAAATATTTGACTTTTTGGACGGACGGCCAGCTTTTTGCAATCCCCATTTCAGATGTGGTCCAAATTGTTCAAATCCAATCCATTACCTTAGTACCCGAATTTCCCCCATATGCAAAAGGAATTATTAACCTGCGGGGCAGCGTTATTCCAATTATTGACGTACGGCTCCGGTTCGGCAAAGCGGAAATTCCTTATAACGATCACAACTGTATTATCATAACCAGTATTTACAATCGGCTGGTAGGATTCGTTGTAGAGAAAATTGAGGAAGTTACCCCTATCCCAAATGAAGAAATTTCTCCGCCGCCTCAAATGTCCCATGATTTTACAACTACTTTTTTAACCGGCATTGGAAAGCATGATAAAAAAGTTATCCTTTTACTGGACACCCAGAAAATTTTAAGCTTGGAACAAATGAATATGCTGGGAGGCTCTTTTTAAAAAAGACTGCCGCTGCCGTCACCAAAAAAAATTTTTTTCTTGGTGGCGGCAGTTTCGTTTATTTCTTTTTTGTTTTTCCTGCCGGTTCCCCGGATTTATTCTTTACTTTTTCTGCTTTTGATTTTTCTGGTTTCTCCTGTTTTTCCTGGGGATCTTTTTCGCCTTTCAAACGGTTATAATATTTTTCCGTATATATGGCATACGCATCTGAAAAGCTTTCTGCTTTTGTTTCCCGAAGCTGTTTTACATAATTGTGTTTATCAAATAAATTATCTGCTGCTGCATAAGTCAGCACCGCCAGCCCTACATTGGAACAGTGATCGGATATCCGTTCTAAATCCGTCAGGGCTTCTACAAAGGGGAAAGCCGCGTCTACTGTGCATTTTCCTTTCCGCAGGCGTTCAATATGGCGATCCTTTAATGCCTGCTGAAGCTCGTCTATCACCTGTTCCAAAGGTTCTACACGGCCTGCCAGAACCTGATCATCTTTTTCAAAGCATCCAACGGCTATTCCGATAATTTCATTGACTGCCTCACATAAAAGCTGCAATTCTGCGGCCGCCCGCTTGGAAAAAACAGAACGGTCCAAAAATAATTTCTGCCCTTTTTCTGCCAGGTTTTCACAGTGGTCTGCCATCCGTTCATATTCTTCACAGACATGAAGCATTTCTGTTACACTGCGGGTTTCAGCTTCCGTCAGTTCCCGTTCCGAAAGCTTGATTAAATAGGTTTCTACCCGGTCCTGGAGCTTGTCCACTACATCTTCATTTTCATTGACCCGTTCAAAAACCTTTGCATCAA
The DNA here is from genome assembly GCA_003612625.1 of bacterium 1XD42-1. Taxonomy (GTDB): domain Bacteria; phylum Bacillota; class Clostridia; order Oscillospirales; family Ruminococcaceae; genus Anaerotruncus. The sequence goes on from RAZJ01000022.1 coordinate 17,788, forward strand.
AATTCCAAAGCAGGCTGGTAGAAAGCTCATAATTGGTTCGGACAAAAGCGCCCATTTGTACCAAAGCTTTGTTTACATGCTGAACCGCCAGGCCAGGGGAAACCAACAGCCTTTCATCTAAAGTAACCGCTTCCGGCTCTGCTTCCGCGCCCACTTTATCCCGGACAATGGCACAGGCGATTTTTTCCAAAAGGGCTGTAAACGGCATAAATAAGATGGTGGCTGACACATTAAAAATCGTATGGAAATTGGCTATGCCGCCTTTATCAATGGGGCTGTCCCAAAATGGGAAGCCTACTGTATATTGAATGGCATAGCATCCAATGAGAAATACAATTGTGCCTAAAATATTGAAAGTTACATGGACAACAGCCGAACGTTTTGCATTTTTAGAAGCCCCGATAGATGCTAATATGGGCGTAATGCAAGTCCCTATATTCTGGCCCATAATAATGGGGAAGGCCATGGAATAGGTAATGACGCCTGTTGCCGATAACGCCTGCAATATCCCCACGGAAGCTGCGGAAGCTTGGATTGCCGCTGTAACAAAAGCTCCTGCCAATACGCCGATCAAGGGATTGCGGAAGGTTGCAAATAATGTAGCAAACCATGGTTCATCCCGCAAGGGCGTAACAGCCGCTTCCATACTGAACATGCCTGTAAATAAAATGGAAAAACCTAACAGCAGCAGGCCGGTATTCCGGACTTGATCCCGTTTCGATACCATAAACATTAAAATACCTATGGCCGCTGCCAAGGGCGCTAAATTGGCTGGCTTTAACAGCAGTACCAATAAATTATCACTACTGATGTCGCTGAGCCGCAAAATATGGGCTGTAATGGTAGTACCAATATTCGCACCCATAATAACACTGATTGCATTGCGCAGCTTTAATACCCTGGCATTGACTAAGCCTACCACAATAACGGTGGTGGCAGAGGATGACTGGATTGCTGCTGTGACTAAAGCGCCAAATGCTACGCCCCTGAAAACACTGCTGGTTACTTTTTCCAGCGTATGCTCCAGCCGGCCACCTGACACTTTTTCCAAGCTGCCCCCTAACAGGGACATCCCGTACAGGAATAAAGCTAATCCTCCAAACAGTTTGATAACTCCAAAAATATCCAAGCTGCTACCCCATTTCGCTTTTCCTGGCGGAATCCGCCTTTTTTCTATTCTTTATTATACAGGAATTTATTATTTTTTCAAGTATTGTTTCTTTCCTGCGGCTCAAGGGCCGCCTGGATCTTTATTTTCCGAATAAGTCTGCATGGCTGCCGGTTGCAGTGGCAGAAAGAATCAAAATATCTTCATAAATTTGATACATCAGCAGCCAGTCCGGCTCTATATGGCATTCCCTGAAATCATGCAGGCTTCCTGTTAGCTGGTGATCTTTATATTGGACTGGCAGTGGGCTGCCGGTTGCAAGCAGGGAAAGTACATGGATCAGTTTATCCATATCCTTGCCCCTCTTTTTCATCAGCTTGGCATCCTTTTTCATGCGGTTTGTATAGATAATCTGATACATCTGCTAATCTTCCAGCATGGATGCAACTGCATCTTCAGCATTATCATACGGCCCATGAAGATTTCTCCGGAACCTGGTGTCATAAACAGCTTCCTTTAAAGAATTGGGGATTCCCTTATGCTGTACAGAAAATGGGATTCCTTCATTTTCAATAGAAGCATTTAAAAAAATACGTACCGCTGTCGCTATATCCAATCCAAGGCTGGAAAAAAGCGCATCTGCTTCATTTTTTAATGCGTCATCAATGTGAATTTGTAATGTAGCCATATCATCCCTCCATGGAGTTTTAAAAAAAGAGGGCAGGGGATACACTTCCGGATTGTGAACTGTTTTCCTCTGCCTCTTTTTATGGTTTTATTCTTCTGAATCTGTTTCTTCCTGAGTTTCTAACGCCTGCTGTCCTTCTGCCTGTTCCGCCATTTCTTCCGATGTTTCTGTTGTCTCTTCCTCCTGGTTTTCATCCTTCGGCACCCGCGCCAAAGTTACAACCCGGCTTTGCTCGTCTACACGCATACAACGGACTCCGCCCCCATACCGGGACTGGATTGTAATTTCTGATACGGGAATCCGGATTAAAACGCCGCCGTCTGTAATTAAAATGACGTCATCCCCATTGTCTACCATCTTCACGCCCGCTACCGGGCCGTTTTTCTCACAGTCGTAATTGCGCAGGCCTTTTCCGCCACGGCTCTGGCGGCGGTACAGGGAAGGATCTGTCCGGCGGCCCAGGCCGCTTTCCGAAACCGTTAATACTGTTGCGCCTTCCCGCATCCGTATCATGCCTACTACCTGATCCCCCGGCGCCAGGCTTAAAGCTTTTACTCCTCTTGCCATACGGGATACAGGACGGACGTCTGTTTCGCAGAACCGGATCGCTACCCCGTTCCGGGTTGCTACCATCAGGTCATTTTCTCCGGATGTCAGACGTACCCAGGCTAATTCATCCCCTTCATCCAGGCCTATGGCGATAAGCCCGTTTTTCCGGGCATTCTGGTAAGCGGATAAATGGGTGCGCTTAATAATCCCATGGCGTGTTACCATAACCAAATAACGGTCCGCGCCATAGTCTTCCGCAGTCACTTTTATCATGGAGGTCACTTTTTCTCCCGGATCAATTTGCAGCAGGTTCACAATGTTAGAACCCCGGGAAGCCCGGGAACTTTCTGCAATTTCATACGCCTTAATCCGGAAACAGCGGCCTTTGCTGGTAAAGAATAAAATATAATCATGGGTGGAACATAAGAACATTTCTTCGGCAAAGTCTTCTTCCCGGCGGCTCATGCTGGAAATCCCACGGCCCCCGCGGCGCTGGGTCCGGTAAATTTCCATAGGCTGGCGCTTCACATAGCCAAAATGAGTCAATGTGACAACACATTCCGTTACAGGAATTAAATCCTCAATGTCTACCTCCCCGCTGACAGTTTCAATTTCTGTCCGCCGTTCATCACTGTATTTTTCCCTGGCTTCTGTCAGTTCTTTCTTTACAATCGCCATGACTTTACTGTAATCTGCTAAAATTGCTTCATATTCTGCCGCTTTTTCTAAAACTGCCGCTAATTCCGTTTCAATTTTAATCCGTTCCATGCCGGAAAGCTGTCCTAACTGCATGGCTACGATAGCAGAAGACTGGGCGTCTGTAATGCCAAAACGGGCAGTCAGATTTGCTTTGGAATCATTCCGGTCCTTGGAATGGCGGATAATATGAATCACTTCATCTGTATTGTCACAAACTAATTTCAGCCCTTCTAAGATATGTTCCCGATCCCGTGCCTTTTTCAAATCATACTGGGTCCGCCGGGTTACGATTTCCCCCTGGAAATCAATGTAATGGGTCAGCATTTCTTTCAGGCTCATGACCTTCGGAACGCCATCTACCAGAGCCAGCATAATGACTCCTACGGTTTCCTGGAGCTGGCTGTAAGAATAAAGCTGGTTCAATACTACCTGGGCATTGGCATCCCGTTTTAATTCAATCACAATCCGCAGACCATCCCGGTCACTTTCATCCCGCAGATCATGGATCTGGTCAATCCGTTTATCTTTGCTTAATTCCGCGATGCTTTCTACCAGACGGGCTTTATTCACCATATACGGGATTTCCGTTATTACAATCCGCTGCCGCCCGTTTTCTAAATCTTCGATTTCTGCCCGGCTCCGCAGGATCAGCTTTGCACGGCCTGTGGCATATGCAGCCCGGATTCCCGCACGGCCCATGATGATCCCGCCAGTAGGGAAGTCAGGGCCTTTCACATGCTGCATCAGTTCATCTAAAGTTGCTTCCGGATTGTCAATCAGCAGTTCCGCTGCGTCAATCACTTCTCCTAAATTGTGGGGGGGAATATTCGTTGCCATGCCAACTGCAATCCCTGTGGAACCGTTTACCAAAAGATTTGGAAAACGGCTGGGAAGGACTTTCGGCTCTTTCAGCCGGTCGTCATAGTTGGGCATATAGTCAACGGTTTCTTTATCAATATCCGTCAGCATGGCAAGAGAAATCTTACTCATGCGGCTTTCTGTATACCGGTAGGCTGCCGGAGGGTCCCCGTCTACGGAACCAAAGTTCCCATGGCCGTCTACCAAAGGATAACGCATGGAAAAATCCTGGGCCAGCCGAACCATGGCATCATAAACAGAGGCGTCACCATGAGGATGGTAACGGCCCAATACGGCGCCTACGGTATCGGCACATTTCCGGTATGCCTTATCCGGCGTCAGCCCGTTTTCATGAAGGGTATAAAGAATCCGCCGGTGGACAGGCTTCAAGCCGTCCCGGACATCCGGTAAGGCCCGGCTGACGATAACGGACATAGAATATTCCAGAAATGATTTGCGCATTTCCTTTTCAATATCTATGGCATGAATCCTGCTTTCTATCACTTCAGGATCAAAATCGCCCTTTACTTCCTGTTCTCTCTCTTTTTTCAATGTTTTTCATCTCCTAAAGCGGTTTTTTCCTGAAAAACCCTTGCCCCTGTTCCTTCGGTTCTATCTTTTCATACCGGCCTTCCTGGATCAGTCCCATTAACCTGTCTTTCTCGTTTTCCTGGAGCTGGTCCAAAGGGATCTGGGCAAAACGCCTTTTTCCGCCATCCAACGCTAAAATATTTTTATATTCATATAATTTTAAGCCTTCACTGTAACGGTATGGGGCACGGCCCGTTCCGTCTTCAAAGGAAAATCCGCTGGCATCGGCTGTAACAGTACTTTCCGGCGCCCGTTCCACAAAGCGGGCTGTATATTTCAGATTTTCCCTTTTCGGGGCGATCAGCGCGAAGATTCCGACTCCTATGGAGGCTGCAAGCATAAGCCATCCCCCTGGAAATCCAGGCATTTGGAAAATCATTTCGACTGACCAGTACGCCACCAGCCCCAGAGCCAGCAGTTCCACATTCCTGCGGACGCCTATTTTATTTTTTATATCAATGACCTCAATGGCTGTCATTAAATCCTCCTGCTTATTGCGGAAGGATATGGTCATACTTCCGGAAGGGGTTTCTTCCTGCTGTTCCGGCACATTCTTTTCCAAGCCTTCATCCATGGGCACTGCTCCTTCCGTCAGGCAGTTTCCTGCCATTCTTTCCATTCTTTTTCAAAATCCTCACATATTTTCCGCAAAAACGGTTCCAGTTCTTCTCCGGCACACCGCTTCGGAATCAGCAGGCAGTGTTTTGTATCCAAACGGATATAATATGCGTCCGGACTGTTGATGACCCCCAACATATTATGCCAGTAATTCGGCGTTTCCTTCTCCCCGAACCGCTCCACACACCGGTTGGGATATACGTCCAGCGCAATCTCATTTTGAAAATAAGCTGTCTTGGAATGCTGCTTTTCTACGCCTTTCCGCAGGGACTGGTAAAAGAAATATTTATAATAAACCAGCCCGTATACACCCATCCCAATGATTGCCACAATCAGCGCAATTTGTATAAAGCTCCTGGGGCCTTTCCCCATAAGCATAGCGATCAAATATACAAGCCCTAACCCAATTTCGATTACGCTGACAAGCTTGCTGCGCTTCTTGTTTTTTTCGATCTGATCCCCTGCCATGCGGATCTGGAACTGGTAAAGCTCCTCCGCATTGATATTAAAATTTACCGTGAAAAGCTTCTCGTAGGAATCTTCCTGATCTTCCTGTTCTTCCTGGCTTTCTATGCTTTCTGTTTCTTCCGTTTCCTTTATTTCTTCCACGGCTTCTTCCAGAGGCTTTTTCTCTTCTTCCATCCCTGACTCCTTCCTGTAATCCCTTTAAATGTCCAGATTTTGGACATACTGGGCATTTTTCTCAATAAATTCCTTCCGGGGCGCTACTTTATCCCCCATCAGAATGGTAAATATTTCATCTGCTTTTACAGCATCTTCCAGTGTTACCCGAAACATTGTACGGTTTTCCGGGTTCATGGTGGTTTCCCAAAGCTGTTCCGGGTCCATTTCCCCTAAGCCCTTGTACCGCTGTACATCGCATTTTTCCCCATTGGGAGCTAACTCCTGAATATAAGCGTCCCGTTCCGGCTCGGAAAAGGCATAGCGCACCTGCTTGCCCCGGCTCACTTTAAATAACGGCGGCTGGGCAATGCAGATATGGCCGTTTTCTACCAGGGGCCGCATGAACCGGAAGAAAAAGGTCAGCAGCAGCGTCCGGATATGGGAACCGTCTACATCCGCATCCGCCATAATAATGACGCGGCCATAACGGAGCTTGCCTATGTCAAATTCATCCCCGATCCCTGTCCCCAATGCCGTTACCACCGGCATCAGCTTGTCATTGCCGTAAACTTTGTCCAGGCGGGCCTTTTCTACATTCAGCATCTTTCCCCACAAAGGCAGGATGGCCTGGAACCGCCGGTCCCTGCCCATTTTGGCGGAGCCGCCTGCGGAATCACCTTCCACGATATAAATTTCAGTGCCTTCGGCTCCCCGCTGGGAACAGTCCGCCAGCTTGCCTGGCAGGGAAGCTGATTCCAAACCGGTTTTTTTCCGGCTGACTTCCCGGGCTTTCTGGGCTGCTTCCCGGGCCCGGCTGGCCCCTAAAGCTTTTTCCTGGATGGCTTTTGCAACTGCCGGGTTTTCTTCAAAATAAGTGGTCAGCTTTTCATAAACCATTGCGCTGACTAAAGTCTGGATAGACGTATTGCCTAATTTTGCTTTTGTCTGGCCTTCAAACTGCGCGTCCGTCAGTTTTACGGAAATAATGGCTGTCAGCCCTTCCCGTACATCTTCGCCGGAATAATTTTTATCTTTTTCTTTTAAAATATTGTTTTTTCTGGCGTAATCATTCATGGCCCGGGTCAGTGCCATTTTAAATCCCGTTTCGTGGGTCCCCCCGTCGGTTGTATGGATGTTATTGGCAAAGGACAGAAGCAGCTCATTATAACTGTCGTTATATTGCAGCGCGACTTCTGCTGTGGTGTCCCCATCCTTCACAGACAGGTAAACCACCTGATCATGGATGGATTCCACGCCCTTTTTCTTATGGATGTGCTCTACAAAGCTCTTTATCCCGCCTTCATAATGCAGATCTTCTTCCACCGGCTGGGAGCCCCGCAGATCCCGTAAAACAATATAAACCCCTGCATTGAGAAAAGCCTGTTCCCGCAGGCGGTTCAGCAGGGTATCATAATCATAGTGGGTGGTTTCCTCAAAAATTTCCTTATCCGCTTTCCAGGTCACAATGGTTCCCGTATCGGTACAGTCCCCGATCATTTTTAATTCTTCTACGGCGTCGCCCCGTTCATAACGCTGGAAATAAATATGTTCCCCGTCATGGACTTCCACTTCCAGCCATTCCGAAAGGGCATTCACTACGCTGGCGCCTACCCCGTGGAGGCCCCCGGATACCTTATAGCCGCTTCCGCCGAATTTGCCCCCTGCATGGAGCACTGTAAATACCACCGTTACTGCCGGTTTCCCGGTCTGGGGCTGGATGCCTACCGGTATGCCCCGGCCGTCATCCGTTACCCGAATAATATCGTCCGGAAGCATTTCTACCGTAATTTTATCACAATAACCTGCCAGCGCTTCATCTATGGAATTGTCTACAATTTCATAAACAAGATGATGCAGCCCTTTCGGCCCGGTAGAACCAATATACATCCCTGGACGTTTCCGCACCGCTTCCAGGCCTTCTAAAACCTGGATCTGTGTCCCGTCATATTCCAGTTCATCCTCTTGCAGAATGACGTTTTCCTTGTTTGTATCCACGCAGAAAATTCTCCTTTCATTCCAAAAAAACCCGGTTTACCGTCCGATATTTGCTATCCCTTCCATAAATCCTGCCCTTTTCCGCAGGGTTGCCGACGAAATCTGGGTAATATAAACTTTTGTACCTTCTTTGTCGGCACAAAGTACAAAGGATTTCGGCAGCTCATAGGAAACATTATAAATCCAGCCCTTTTTTTCTGCCGCAGCCAGAAATTCTTTGGTGATCTTTGATACGGAAGTATTTTCCAAATCGAATACCCCAATAATATCTCCTTCCCGTACTACGGTATCCTGGCCTAAATGCAGATACATCCTGTTCCCCCCACCATTTCATATTACCTTATGTATTTTTATTGTTTAATAGTATCTGCTGTATATGACAGAGCCTTTTTGCAGCTTCACAGATACCCCTTTGCCCAAACGCTTAAAATAAGCTTTATCACAACATGTCATGATAATCTGCCGGTCCCGCAGGTGGTTCAATAAATAATCCCGCCGGGACACATCCAGCTCACTCATTACATCATCTAACAATATTACCGGGTATTCCCCTATGGTTTCATAGATCATCTGGCATTCCGCCAGCTTCAGTGCCAGGACACAGCTCCTTTGCTGCCCCTGGGAACCGTAAAGACGGGCGCTTTTCCCGTCTAACTGAATTTCCACGTCATCCCGGTGGGGCCCCCCATTGGTCACCCTGGCCCGGATATCTTCCTGCCGGTTTATCTTAAGCTGCCGGCGGAGGGTTTCTTCAATCTGGGGGATTTCTTCTTCCGGATTACATTCCAATGTGCTCACATAGGAAAAATCCAAAGGTTCCCGGGACTGGCTGATTCCTGCATAGACTTCCTGGGCCGCGGGCTTCATCCGCTTTAAAAAAGAATCCCTTGTTTTGATAATCACTGCCGAAAAGCTGGCCATACGGGCATCCCATATTTCCAGCATATCCTGGAAATGGGAACCATAAGGGCCTTCCTTCAGCAGCCGGTTCCGCTGATCCAAAACCCGGTTAAACTGGTTCAATATATGGATGTATTTCGGCTTGATCTGGCAGATGGCTTCATCTATAAAACGCCGCTTCTCTTTTGGCCCGCTTTTGACCAGGGCCAGATGGGCAGGGGAGAATACCACTGCACAAAAATGGCCCGCCAATTCTGTGGGGGAACGAAGGGCAATTTCATTTAAACTGGCTTTCCGGTGGCCGTTGATCATAAGTTCTGCTGTCTGGTCCCGTCCTGCCCCGTAAAATGATAATCCTAAACTGGCACAATCCTGCCCAAACCGCACCAGCTCGCTGTCCCGCACTCCCCGGAAGCTTTTGGCCCCTGTAAACATCCATAAGGCTTCTAAAAAATTGGTTTTTCCCTGTCCGTTGTCCCCATAGATAATATTGGCATTTTCACAGAGGTTTATTTCTATATTTTCAATATTCCGGAAATCTTTTACCGAAACTTTGGTAATTTTCAAGGGCTGCAAACCTCAATTTCTATCCCTTCCAGGGCTGCCCTGTCCCCGGGGCGCAGTTTCTTCCCCCTTTGGGTGCAGGGTTCCCCATTGACTGACACCTGGCCACTTTGGATGGCTTCCTTGGCCTGGCCCCCCGTCTCCAAAACCCCTGCAAATTTTAACAGGGAATCCAGCTTGATATATTCTGTTTGGATGGGTACTTTTTTTCTTTCCATTTCTCTATCACTCCGATTTTAACCGCACAGGCAGCACCAGGAATATAAAAGAATCCCCTTCTAAAGGCATGATCTTCATTGGCGAAAGAGGCCCGTTTAAAATCAGCCGCAGCTCGTCACATTCCGAAGCCTTTAACGCGTCCAGCATGTATTTGCCGTTAAACCCGATTTCCACTTCTTCCCCTTCCTGGCTGCTGGAGATTTCATCCAAAGCCTTCCCCAATGCTGTGGAACAGGAAATATGAATGGCATCTTCACAAAAACGCATCCGCAAAGGGCTTTTTACATTGTCCGAAATCAAAAGGGAAGTCCGTTCAATGGCACTGATCAGCTCCCTGGTGGAAATCCGCACCTGTGTGCGGCCCCCTTCCGGAATGGCCGCCCGGTAATCCAGAAAATCACCTTCCAGCAAACGGGAAATAATCCGGTATCCGTCAATGTCAAATATAATATGCCTTCTCGATACGCTCATCCGAATGGTCCCGCCCCCGTCCCGGATCAGCTTGCTGACCTCCTGGAGGGATTTCCCAGGTACAATGAAACGCATTTTTTCATTTTCTTCGTCTGCTTCCGCTTCCCCGATTTTTTCCTGCCGCAATGCCAGACGGTACCCGTCTACGGCTACTACATTTAACGTGCCTTCTACCCGTTCAAAAAGATCCCCCATATGGGCCGGCTTCGCGTCACTGGTGGACACGGCGAAAAGGGTCTGGCCGATCATATTCTTTAATGTGTCCTTTGGCAGGGTCAGAAGGGAAGACTGGGAAACGGCAGGCAGCTCCGGAAAATCAGAGGCCGGGATTCCAAGAATAGTATATTGGGTATGGGAACCTAATATCTGTGTCAGCATCTTCTCGTCAGACTGGATGGTTACGGTTTCACTGGGCATCTTCCGGATAATATCCAGGAAAATCCTTGCTGTCAGGATAATATCCCCTTCTTCTACAATGGCTGCGTCAATTCCAGTCGATATGGCAAGCTCCAAGTCATAGCCTGTCAATTCTAACCGGCCTCCATGGGCTTTTAATAAAATGCCTTCTAAGGCAGCCATTGTATTCTTTGAGGAGACAGCACGGGATACATTGGCTACCGCTTCCGTTAAAAGCTGCTTGTTACAAACAATGTTCATTCAGGAAGCCTCCTTTTTTGTTTGAGATGGGTTTCCACTTTTCACTGCCGTTTCTTTTATGATAGATAGAGTGTATATATTACTAGTAGTAATAGTAGGGGACCGGGAAATGTGAAAAAGTTACGTAAACGCGCTACTGGACGGGCTTTATTGGGAAAAACCAATTTGAAATAGTCTTCGGTGAAAAAGTGGAAAATTTGAAAATCTGGTCGAAATTCCACAGGATGGTCAATAAAGGTGGAAAAAGTATTTGAATCTGTGGAAAAAATAGTGGAAACTGTGGAAAACGTGGAAAACACTAAACTTTCCACATTCCACAATGGGCTTTCCGGTGGAAACCGGGACTTTCCACAGGCGTTTTTGTTAGCTGTCCCGGATATTTTTGATAATATCTTCGACGGTTTCTTTATAGCGCTGGTCATTGCGCATATTTTTCTGAACCTGCTGGATGGCGTAGACAATGGTGCTGTGATCCCGCCCTCCAAATTCTTTCCCTACGGTGGACATGGGCATTTGCGTAATTTCCCGCACAATATAAATGGAAATCTGTCTGGCGGAGGAAACCTGGGCATTCCGTTTTGTGGAACGGATGTCCGCCGGGGAAATGCCATAAGTACGCCCTACTTCATTGATAATCCGTTCTACCGTTACCGGAACAGGCTGGTTGTCATTTAAAATATCCCGGATGGCATTCTGGGCCATAACAATGGAGGGGGATGTCCCTTGGAGCTGCTTATAAAATTTCAGCTTTTTTACCACGCCTTCCAGCTGGCGGATGTTGGTTTTCAAGCGGTTGGCAATATATTCGGAAACGTCATCCGGGATGTCGATCTCTAAAAGCTGGGCCTTCCGCCGGATAATGGCAATCCGGGTTTCAAAATCCGGCGTCTGGATGTCGGCCAGAAGCCCCCATTCAAAACGGGTCCGCAGCCGGTCTTCCAAGGTTTTGATCTCTTTCGGCGGCCGGTCGGAGGCCAGCACAATCTGTTTATTGGATTCATACAGGGTGTTGAAGGTATGGAAAAATTCCTCCTGGGTGCTGTCCTTGCCCCCGATAAACTGGATGTCATCTACCAGCAGCACGTCGGCCCGCCGGTATTTTTCCCGGAACTGGGGGGTGGTCTTATTCTGGATGGAGGTGATCATTTCGTTGGCGAATTCGTCGCCTTTTACATATATTAAGGTATAATTTGGGAAGTTTTTCTGGATATCTGTATGGATGGCGTGGAGCAGGTGGGTTTTCCCCAGCCCTGACGCCCCGTAAATAAATAAAGGGTTATAGGCATTGGCCGGGTTGGCGGCTACTGCCAGGGAAGCTGCATGGGCAAATTTATTGGAGGAGCCTACAATAAATGTGTCAAAGGTATAATCATATTCCCCGCCGGAAACACTGCTTTCAAATAGGGGGGGAGGGGAGGCTTCTGTTTCCGGGGCATCACAAATAATGCGCAGGTTCACCGGAAAACCCAGCACTTCCTCAAAAGCAGGCAGCAGGATGCCTGTGTATTTTTCCTGGAGGATCTTCATTTTAAATTCGGAATTCACCTTCAGGCAGGCTGTGGAATCTTCCAGGCTTACAGGGATAATGTCTTTGAGCCATACTTTGAAAGCAACTTCCGAAATTTTGGCCTTGCAGCGTTCAAGCACCAAGTTGAACAGGTCAGCGAAGGACTCCATGTTTTTTGCAGCTCCTTTTATCGTAAGTTCGGGGGAAAACAGCGGGGAAAATCAGTTGAGAAAAAGTTTTCCACCGGCTTTTCACATAAAACGACTTTTTGTATTATACCACAAACTGACCCCGTTTTCAAGTATTCAACAGCTTTCCAACAGCAGGTTTCTTCACAATTCGCAGGGCTTTCCTGATTTTTTGTCCGCGCCAGACAGACAATTATCAAAGACAGAAAATGAAAAAATGCAGGATTTAAAATGCAATCCTGCAAAAGTGGTTTTTCATGGCTGCCGATCCCTTGGGAAAGCCCTGGAAGCCGCAAAAAAGCTTGACAAGGACCTGCTAAATGGGGTATAATTCTTAATTGCAGGGTTTCTCTGTAATTTTTATGAGTGAAATGCTACCATCCCGTCCGCCGGGGTGTTGACATTGGGACCGGAAGGAGGGATTTTGGAAATGTTAAGGACTTATCAGCCCAGCAAGCTTCAGCGTAAAAAAGAACACGGGTTCCGTAAAAGAATGGCCACAAAAAACGGTCGCAAAGTGCTTGCACGTAGAAGATCGAGAGGAAGGGCACGCCTGACTCACTGAGGCTTTACTACCCCAGGCATAGTTTGGCCACAGCGTTTTGTTGTGGCCTTTCTTTATTAAAAAAGCAGCCCCTCAGAAAAAAGGGGCTGCGGTAATGATAGGGGCCAGGGAAATGCTCCATACCACACCGCTTACTTTAAATAAGGAATACAGACGGGTTTATTATCGCGGACGTGTTTTTTCTACCCCCATAGCTGTGGTTTACCTTTTAAAAAACCATAAGCCGGTCAACCGTCTGGGCCTGACCGCTTCTAAAAAAACAGGCTGCGCTGTCAGACGCAACCGCGCCCGCAGGATTATGAAAGAAGCTTACCGTCTTTTGGAACAGCAGCTCCCCATTGGATATGATTATGTATTGGTGGCCCGGGCCCGGACTGCTGAAATAAAAACCCAGGAAGTTATGGCTGTTTTGGAAAAAGCTGCTGCAAAGCTGGCTGGCGGAAAATGAAACAGCTTTTACTGGCTTTGATCCGGCTGTACCAGCGTTTCATTTCCCCTTTGAAGCCAAAACCCACCTGCCGGTTTTATCCCACTTGCTCTGTGTATGCTTATACTGCTGTCTCTCGTTTTGGCCCTTGGAAGGGAGGCTGGCTGGCGCTGCGCAGGATTTTAAAATGCCACCCCTTCCATCCGGGCGGGTATGACCCGGTACCGGCGTATTATCCTGTAAAATCCCTCCGCACGCCGCAGATTGGGGCGGGAATACCACCAGAGAGGAAAAGTTAATCATTATGACGTTGTTGTATCGGATTTTTGGATGGCCACTGGGCTGGATTATGTGGCTCTTATATCAGGCTATCCCGGTTTATGGGATTGCCCTGCTTTTATTTACCATTGTAGTCCGTGCTGCTTTGGTTCCTGTGGCCATTAAACAGCAGAAATCTATGGTAAAAATGCAGCTTTACCAGCCCCGCATCCAGGAAATCCAAAAAAAATATGCCAATAACCGGGAAAAAATGAGCGAGGAAATGAGCCGGCTTTATGAGGAGGAAGGCTTTAACCCCATGACCGGATGCCTGCCTATGCTGATCCAGCTCCCTATCCTGTTTGGCTTGTATGATGTGATTCAAAGACCTTTAACGCATCTGCTTCACATTTCCGGTGACGTGATCACAAAAGCTACGGAAATTGCTTCCGGTTTGATGACAGGCAATCAGGCTGCCAATTTGTCCAGGGATTTGTCTGCACAGATTAAAATTATCAGTGTGGTAGGGAAAAATCCGGAGGCTTTTGCTTCTTTAGGGGATTTTGCTTCCAAAGTCCAGTCTTTGAAATTTAATATCGGACCTATCGATCTGACACAGATGCCCCAATGGGGGGATTTTTTACAGCCTATCTGGCTGATCCCTGTGCTTTCTTTTTTAACGTCTTTGGCTTTGTCCCTGCTGACCATGCGCCAGACGACCCAGAATTCCGGGGAAAATAATCCGGCTGCCGGCATGAGCAAGGGAATGATGCTGACAATGCCTTTGATGTCCGGTTATTTTGCAGTGATCCTTCCTGCCGGGCTGGGTGTTTACTGGATTTTGTCCAACCTGTTAATGGCCATTCAGACGGCACTGCTGAATAAATATATGAATCCAAGGGATTTGGCCGAAAAAGCCCGTGCCGCTTATGAGGAAAAAAGAGAACGGGAACGCCAGGAAAAAATTGAAGCCAAAAAACGCGCCAAGGAAAGCGGGCTGGATGTGGATAAAGCCCTTTCCCAGAAAGAAATCAATCGTATGAAACTGGCGGCAGCCCGTAAACGGGATGCAGAAAAATATGGTGAGGAGTATCATGAGGTCACGGACGATGATTTAAAGTGACCCTCAGAGGGAGGTATCAAGGATGCGTGAAGTCATTAAAGAAGGCCGTAACGTTGAAGAGGCAATAGATTTGGCATGCGCGCAGCTAGGCGCCGACCGGGGACAGGTAGGATTTGAAATTTTGGAGCTCCCGAAAACCAGTCTGTTCGGTCTGCGGAAAAAGCCAGCAAAAGTCCGTGTTTTTATAGAGGAGCCGGAAGCTCCCAAAAAGAAACCTGAAAAACCAGTATTGAAAAAAGAACAGCCTCCTGTTGAACCAAAACGGGAGCCAAAGGAAATGGTGCGGCCTGCCCCTCCGAAGCCCCAGCCCCGTCCGGCAGAACCAAAACCAAAGCCTTCTGTACCGAAGCCCCAGCCTGTGCCGGCACCGGCGGCAGCAAAGCCTCAGCCCCTTCCGGCAGCGCCTGATCCAGTAGCAGCCCCAGCGCCCCAGCCGGAAAAGGCTTCGGGAAAACAGCCCATCCCGGCAGAATTAAAGCGGGAGCATAAACCGGAAAAAGAAAATACCTCTGATTTTGTCCCAATGGAACAGACTGAGGGAAAAATACAGATTGCCTGTTCCTATGTGAAAAAAGTCCTTCTGGAAATGGGCATTGATGCAAAAGTGACAGCAGCCCAGACAGAAAACGGACTTGTTATCCGTTTGGCTGGGGAAGGCCTGGGTGTTGTCATTGGACGCCGGGGAGAAACTTTAGATGCGCTGCAATATCTGACCGGCTTGGTCACAAACCGTTATGAAGGGGATTATCTCCGGGTTACCATTGACACCGGAAATTACCGGGAAAAACGGGAACGAACCTTGCAGCAGCTGGCCCGGAAAATCTCCATTTCCGCTTTGCGTACCGGCCGCAGCTCCATGCTGGAACCAATGAACCCTTATGAACGCCGGATCATTCATGCGGCTGTTTCCCAGATAGACGGGGTAACTTCTTCTTCCATTGGGGAAGAACCAAATCGTCGTGTGGTGATTAGCCCTGTCAATATGAAGCCCCGGCCTCCCCGCAGGAACGGCCCTCCCCATCATAGCCGTATGGGCAATGGGAAACGCCGTTATGGGGAAAATACAGGGGATTACCGGGAAAGATCTCCCCGCAGGGAACAACGTGCTGACGCTTCCGAAGAAAATCCACAGGCAAAAGCAAAGGACACAGCCCGTCCAACTTCCGTAGAAGTGGATCGGGAATATGCAAAGGTATTAGAGCGGGATGCTGCTTTTGCGAAACCGGAGCAGTCCTCCCGGCCTGCTGTACGGGAGCGGGCTGCCAGGGAAAAACCCCGGGATGAAGCCCATGATATGCCTTTGTATGGGAAAATTGAATTGTAATGTTGAAATGATAAAATTGGAAAGAAGGTTTCACGTGAAACCTTCTTTCTTTTTTGGAAGGGAAGGGGACTTTTTTAAATGGAAGATACCATTGCTGCCATTGCTACCCCACAGGGATCAGGGGGCTTGGGCGTGATCCGGATTTCCGGTCCAAATGCCATCGAAATTGGAGATCGGGTTACACGGCCTTTGCAGGGAACTTTGGCCCAACGAAAAGGATATACCTGCGCCTACGGCAGGGTATACGACGATCAGGGAGAATTAGATGAGGTGGTAGCCACTGTATTCCGCGCCCCCCATAGCTATACCGGAGAAGATGTGGTGGAACTGTCTATCCATGGCGGGGCTTATTTATTGCGGGGTGTATTAAGGGCCTGCTGTGAAGCTGGCGCCCGTCCTGCGGAAGCCGGGGAATTTACAAAACGGGCTTTCCTAAATGGGAAGCTGGATCTGACCCAGGCGGAAGCTGTCGCCGATTTGATTGCCGCCCAGGGCCGGCAAAGTGCAAAAGCTGCTTTGGCTGCCAGGGATGGGGCACTGTTCCGGAAGGCGAAAGGGATTGCTGATCTGCTGGTTCAGGAAGAAGCAAAGCTTGCCGCCTGGATCGATTACCCGGAGGAGGATATTGAAGAAGCGCAAAGGACTTCTTTGGAGGATGCCTTGCAGCAGGCAAAAAAAGAATTTTCTGCATTGTTGGAAACTTACCAAACCGGAAAGCTTTTACGGGAAGGTATTGAAACAGTTATTGTAGGCCGTCCAAATGTAGGAAAATCCACTTTAATGAATTTACTGACAGATTCAGAAAGAAGTATTGTGACAGATATTCCAGGAACGACAAGAGATGTGGTAACAGATACGGTGCGCCTTGGAAATTTGATTCTCCATTTATCGGATACCGCAGGTATCCGGGAAACAAAAGATCTGGTGGAACAGGCAGGTGTGGAACGGGCTAAAAATGCCCTCCAAAAAGCACAGCTTGTATTGGCAGTTTTTGACGGAAGCACCCCCTTAAAAGAAGACGATGAACAGGTGATCAAACAATGTAAAGATGCTGTTGCGGTAGCTTTGGTCAATAAAAATGATTTGCCTCAGCAATTAACAGCTGATGCTCTGGCAGAAACTTTTGATCATGTGATCCCCATTTCTGCCAGGGAAGGGAAGGGGGCTGAACAATTACAAAAAACTTTGGAAGCCTTGTTCCTAAAAGGATCTTTCGATCCGGAAGCGGCAAACATTGCCAATGAACGGCAGTTAGAAGCAGTGCGGAAAGCGGAAGAAAATGTAAAAGAAGCTTTAACTGCCTTACAAAGTGGAGTTTCTTTGGATGCGGTAGGTGTTTGCATGGAAGAAGCGGCAGACGCATTGCTTCAGCTCACCGGAGAAAAGGCAGGACAGGTTGTCGTAAATGAGATTTTTTCACGTTTTTGTGTCGGAAAATAGGGAGGTTTGGAAAAACTTATGATTTCATATGAAGCAGGCACCTATGATATAGCAGTTGTCGGGGGAGGCCATGCCGGAATTGAAGCTGCTTTGGCAGCAGCCCGCCTTGGAATGCAGGTGATCTTATTTACGATTTCCCTGGATGCCATTGGGAACCTGCCTTGTAACCCTTCCATTGGCGGCACCGCAAAGGGCCATTTGGTACGGGAAATTGACGCCTTAGGAGGCGAGATGGGAAAGGCGGCAGACGCCACTTTTTTGCAAAGCCGCTTGTTAAACCGTGGGAAAGGGCCTGCTGTCCACAGCTTACGGGTACAGGCTGACCGGAAAAGCTATCACCGCTATATGAAAGAAGCTTTGGAAAATTGTGACGGCCTGGATGTAAAGCAAAGTGAAATTATTCAGATTTTAGCGGATGAGGGCCATGTTACAGGAGTGATGACAGAGCTGGGTGCAGTTTTTTCTGCAAAGGCGGTCATTTTAGCTACGGGAACTTATTTAGGAGGAAAAATATACGTTGGGGAATATTCTGCCCAGAGCGGCCCGGATGGCACCCATCCGGCTTTACCCCTTTCGGATTCCCTGCGGGAATTAGGGATTCCTTTGCGCCGCTTTAAAACAGGTACTCCGGCCCGGGTAGATCGCCGTTCTTTGGATTTGACGAAAACCCAGATCCAGGAAGGGGATAACCCGATTATTCCTTTTTCCTTTGAAACCGATCCTGCCACTTTGGAAAATAAAGTGGTCTGTTATATGACCTATACCAATGAAAAGACACACCAGGTGATCCGGAATAATCTTTCCCGATCTCCTCTGTATGGCGGGGCTATCGAGGGCATAGGCCCCCGTTACTGCCCCAGCATAGAAGATAAGGTTGTCCGCTTTGCAGATAAAGAACGGCACCAACTGTTTATTGAGCCTATGGGGATCGATACCAATGAAATGTATTTGCAGGGGATGAGTTCTTCTCTCCCGGAAGAAGTCCAGCTTGCTTTTTACCGCACCATTGAAGGCTTTGAAAATTTGAAAATTATGCGGAATGCTTATGCTATTGAATATGACTGTATTGATCCTACGGCTTTACGGGCTACGTTGGAATTTAAGAAGGTTACGGGCCTTTATGGGGCAGGGCAGTTTAACGGAACTTCCGGCTATGAGGAAGCTGCGGCCCAGGGCTTGATCGCTGGCATCAATGCAGTCCGCCAGATTCGGAAACAGGAGCCTTTGATCTTAGACCGGGCCAGCTCCTATATCGGCACCCTGATCGATGACCTGGTGATTAAAGGCTGTAACGAACCTTACCGCATGATGACCTCCCGTTCCGAATACCGGCTGCTTTTGCGGCAGGATAATGCGGATTTACGGCTGACGCCTATCGGACGGGAAATCGGTTTGATCTCTGACAGCCGCTGGGAGAAATTTGTGGAGAAACGCCAGGCTATCCAAATGGAAATGGACCGGCTGAAAAAGGAAACCTTTTCTCCCACTGAAGCTTTAAACCAGCTCCTTGTTTCACGTGAAACATCCCCGGTTTCTACGGGAGGAAAGTGGGATGAATTGATCCGGCGTCCCCAAATTTCGTATGCAGATTTGGCGCCTTTCGATGAAAACAGGAAGCCTTTGCCTTTAGATGTTGCAGAACAAGTGGAAATTGCAATAAAATATGAAGGCTATATCAAAAAGCAGTTGGCACAAGTGGAACAAATGCGCCAATTGGAAGGGAAGCCTTTACCGGAAGATTTACATTATAAAGAAATCCGGGGCTTGCGGATTGAAGCCGTTGAAAAGCTGGATCGGCTGCGGCCGGCTAATATCGGACAGGCCAGCCGGATCAATGGCGTCAGTCCGGCAGATATTTCCGTATTGTTGATCTGGCTGGAACATTGGGGAAAGGGAAGGGGAGGCCATCTATGATAGATGAAGCCCAGTTAAAACAGGAATGTCAGGAAATTGGTTTGGAAATTTCCCAGGAACAGCAGGCGCTGTTTTGTAAGTATGCGGAGATGCTGTTGGAATGGAATGAAAAGATGAATCTGACTGCTATTAAAAAGTCCGAGGAAATTGTCACCAAACATTTTGTAGACAGCCTGACGCTTTTAACGGCTGCGGATTTTCCACAGGAAGTCCACATGCTGGATGTAGGAACAGGAGCAGGTTTCCCTTCTGTTCCTATTAAAATTGTCCGGCCTGACATTCATTTAACTTTATTAGACAGCTTAAATAAACGGATCACATTTTTAACCGCTTTAAGCCGGGCTTTGGGACAGGAAAATTCCTGCATCCATGCCAGGGCAGAGGAGGCCGGAAGAAAACCGGAACACCGGGAACAATATGGAATTGTAACAGCCCGGGCTGTTGCCCATTTACAGACCCTTTCGGAATACTGCCTGCCCTTTGTAAAACAAGGCGGAATATTTGCCGCAATGAAGGGCGGGGAAATCCAGGAAGAACTGGAAGAATCCCAAAAAGCTGTGGCTTTATTAGGCGGGAAGGTTGAAAAAGTTTTACAGTTCCAACTGCCTGACCAAAGCAGCCGAAGTATTATCCTGATCAAAAAAATATCGCAAACCTCGTCAAAATATCCCCGCCCTAGCGGAAAAATTATAAAATCTCCATTGATGTGACTGGATTTTTTGTCTAAACCTTAGATTTCCTGCGATGAAAAGTTCTGGATCTTTCGTATAATTTATGGTATTATAGTTTTACCGGAAAGGGGAGGACGTAAAAATGTTCAGGAACCAAAAGGTTGGACAAGTTTTATTATTAGAAATTGATTCGATTGCTTCGAATCCTTACCAGCCCCGCCGGAAATTTGAACCAGCCGGCTTGCAGGAATTAGCGGACAGTATTGCTGCAAATGGATTATTACAGCCTGTTACCGTCCGGAAAACAACAGCCGGATATGAATTGATTGCAGGGGAAAGGCGTTTAATGGCCTGCCGTATGCTTCATATGAAAAAAATTCCGGCTTTAGTGGATCGCTATACAGAGGAACAAACTGCAATTTTTGCTTTGATTGAAAACCTTCAGCGGCAGGATTTGAATTATTTTGAACAGGCAGAAGGTTTGCACCGGCTGATGAAACAATGTGGTTTTACACAGGAGCAGCTTGCCAGAAGATTGGGGAAGTCCCAGCCTACCATAGCAAATAAATTGCGGCTTCTGGCTTTTCCGGAGCCTTTGCGGAGGCTAATGCTGGAGCATAATCTGACAGAACGCCATGCAAGAGCTTTGTTAAGGCTTCCACAGGAGGCATGGCATGAAGTGCTATTGCAGATTATCCAGAAAAAAATGAATGTTACAGAGGCAGAAATGTGGATTGCCCAATGGGGACAACAACCCCAGCAGGAAGCGTCTCAGGCCAAAAAGCCAAAAAAATTATTGCTGCTTCGGGATTTCCGGATTTTTATGAATACCATTTCTCAGGCAGTTTCAACCATGAAGCTGGCAGGTATTGAAATTGATACCCAGCAGGAGGAAGATGAAGAATACATTCATTACAGCATGCGCATCCCAAAACATAGCGCCTATCGTTCCCATACCGCTTGAAACCAAGCCATTCTCAATAGAGGGGTTTGGCCAAAAATATAAACGTTTCCCTAGAACAAAGACCGCCATGACCAGGCGGTCTTTGTTGTTGTATCCATGTTTCACGTGAAACATTGGGGAAGAAAAAGTCGAAAAATGTTTCACGTGAAACAAAAAGTCCCCAAAAAATAGAAATGTTTCACGTGAAACATGAAATAAGGGCTATGCTTTTATTCCACCATGTGCTATAATAAAAATATAAAAGCAAGTGAAAAAAATAGGATGAAACAGGCATTTTTAGTGGAAGGGAGCGAAACTATGGGAAAAACAATTTCAATCGCCAACCAGAAGGGAGGCGTTGGCAAGACAACAACTTCGGTCAATCTGGCAGCTTCTCTGGGTGCGGCAGGATACCATATACTATTGGTGGATATCGATCCCCAGGGAAATTCTACTTCTGGATTGGGCGTAAATAAGCGGGATTTACAGTATTCCACTTATCATCTTTTGGTGACGGATACGCCGGCAGAGGAAATTTTAATACATACAGAATTTAAAAATGTGGATATTCTGCCCAGCAATATTGAATTAGCCGGGGCAGAAATTGAACTGGTAGAACAGGATAACCGTTCTATGCGGCTGAAGGCGGGGTTATGCAGGCTGAAACAAAATTATGATTTTTTACTGATCGATTGTCCGCCTTCTTTAGGGATCATTACATTAAATGCCTTTGTAGCAAGTGATACTTTAATGATTCCCATTCAATGCGAATATTATGCCCTGGAAGGGCTTAGTCAGTTAATGAGCACCCTGCGCCAGGTCAAACGCCGTTATAATCCGGAAATTGAAATTGAAGGCGTTTTATTAACCATGTATGACAGCCGTTTGAATCTGACCATGCAGGTGGCGGAAGAATTAAAAAAATATTTCCCGCAAAAGGTCTATGCCACAGTGATCCCCCGGAATGTCAGATTATCCGAAGCTCCCAGCTTTGGACAGCCTATTTTATATTATGACAGAGGTTCCCGGGGAAATATTGCTTATGAAGCGTTGACAAAAGAATTCCTGTCTAAAAACAGGGCTTCTTTAGCAGTAGCCGGAAGCCGGTAAAGAAAGGAGAGTGGGTTCGTTTTGGCAAAAGCAAGAGGCGGCCTTGGAAAAGGGTTAGATGCCCTGTTTGAAGAAAATACTTCCAGCGGGCCGGAAACACCGCCTTCCGTGATGGCTATTGGGGATATTGAGCCTAACCGGGATCAGCCCCGGAAAGAATTCGATCAGGCTTCTTTATCGGATCTGGCAGATTCTATCCGGCAGTATGGTGTTTTGCAGCCTTTATTGGTCCGGCCCATGCCTGACGGCATTTACCAGCTTGTAGCAGGGGAGCGCCGCTGGCGGGCTGCCCGTATGGCAGGCTTATCACAAGTTCCAGTCATTATCCGGGAATTATCTGACACGGAAACAATGGCATTGGCCTTGATCGAAAATTTGCAGCGGGAAGATTTAAACCCTATGGAAGAAGCGGCAGGCTATCAGGATTTAATGGAACGCTTCGGATTGACACAGGAGCAGGTTTCCGCAAAGGTAGGAAAATCCCGGCCTGTAATCACCAATGCCATGCGGCTGTTGAACCTGCCTGATTCCGTGCGGGCCCTGGTAGAAACACAGCAGCTTTCTGCCGGCCATGGTAGGGCTTTGTTATCATTGGATTCCGAGGAGGAAATCTGCCGGGCTGCAAACGAAGTAATCAAAAAAGGTCTATCTGTCCGGCAGACAGAAGCTTTAGTGAAAAAAATGAAAACAAAAGATCAAAAGCCTGTTCAGCAGACAGCATGGAATAACAGCTACTATACAGAAGTACAACTGGCTTTATCGGAAAGCCTTTCCCGAAAAGTGAAAGTTTCCAGCGCTGCCGGGGAAAAGGAAAAGGGCACCCTTACCATTGAATTTTATGGGGAAGAAGATTTACGGAATTTAGCGGCATTGTTCCAAAGACTGGAAGGAGAATAAAATGGCGGAAATTTTTCAAAAAGAAATTACAGTAATGGAATATGAATGTGACGTGCAAAAGAAGCTCCGCCTTTCGGGATTCATGCACCATGCCCAGCAAATGGGCAGCGATCATCTGGCGGCAAAAGGAATAGGCTACCGGAAAATGTATGAAGATCACATGGTATTTGTAGTAAATAAATTAGTGATCCAAATCAGGCGCCGTCCAGAATTTCCGGAACAGTTAAAACTAACCACCATCCCCAAACAGCCAAAAGGAGTCCAGTTTATCCGGGATACCATCTTTGAAACCATATCTGGGGAAGCTTTGGCAGAAGTCAGTATTTCCTGGGCTTTGATCAATCCCGAAACACGCCGTATTTTACGGCCTTCTGCTTTTGACTGTTACGGTTTCCAGTTTAACCCTAATGACGGGGAATATATCACCAGCTATAAACTCCGCCGGCCCCAGGGCGTTAAAACCTTCCACCAGCGGCAAATTAAATACAGCGACTTAGATTACAATGGCCACGTCAACAATTCTGTTTATGCTGATATTGTCTGTGATTTGCTGCCGTTGGAATGGATGCAACAAAAAGAAGTCCAAAAGCTGGGGATTTTATACCACAAGGAAGCAAAACCTGGCCAGGTCATTCAAATTGAATCTGTCCCTTATGAAATGGGGAAGGGCTGGTATTTTAACGGCCGCATAGAAAACAGCCCTTGTTTTGAAGCAGAAATTCTCTTTGACTGACAAAAAAAGGATCAAAAAATTTTTTTAAAAAAACTATTGACAAGCCCCTGGATTGCTGATATAATATCAACTGTTCCCTTGTGATAGCAAGTGGACAGCGATACGGCGGTATAGCTCAGTTGGCTAGAGCATTCGGTTCATACCCGAAGTGTCACCGGTTCAAATCCAGTTACCGCTATCCAGGGGATTCAAATATGGATTCCCGTCTGGCCTGTTCGTCAAGTGGTTAAGACACCGCCCTTTCACGGCGGGTTCATGGGTTCGAATCCCGTACAGGTCACCAGAAAAAAAGAACTCCTGATTTTTCAGGAGTTCTTTTTTTATCTTTTTTTCGAGGCTCCATCTTCTGCCCCAAACAAACGGACAGAATCTTCCCAAAGCAGATTCCGAAGGTGATGGACTTTGCGGCCTTCGGAACGGGAGAAAATTTTTAAATCACATTTGTTGCGGCCCCGCTGCAAAGGGCTTTGGCGGAAATGGATCAGGGCTATATTTTTCCGGGGAAGCACTACTGTGTGTAAATAATACCGTGTAGAATAACGTAATGTAAAATATCCGTCCTCATAAGAAACGCCGGAAGAAAGAAAATCCATAAACCGCACCCCCAAAAACCAGTAAGCCGGAAAAGAAAGCATCAGTCCGGAAAATTTCAAAAAAGGTTCCCAGGCAGGCAATAACCCTGTTAAAACGGAAGTCCCCAAGGGGATCAGCAGGCAGGGCCAAAGAGGAGCCAGTAAAAATTTCATAATGGAGCTGGCACTGGGATGGATCTGGCGGGGAGAAGCATGGTATTCCGGTAAAAGAAGGGCAAGCTGGGTTTCACAGCGGCGGCGGGCAGAGAAGGGAATGAACGCTTTAATATCAGAACGTTCTTTTCCCATGCCGGTGGCGTTGAGAAATACAGAATAAAGCCGGAACAAACGGGTCAATAAACTTTGGCGAATGTCAATAAAACAGATATCTTTAAAATGCAATGAGTATTCTTTTTTAGTAAGAATACCACCCGTAATATAAATACCCTTTTTTGATCGGGTAATACAGAGGTTTTTTGTTTGCAGCAGGGTCAATATAAATGCTGCGGCCCATCCCCCCAATAACACGGCAGCAATCCCCATAGCAATGGGCGGCACTTTAAAAGCAATTTCAAATAGAGCAGATACGGCTTCCAAGCCCAGGGCAATCTGGTGCAGTAAGGCTTCCAGCCAGTCATAAAGGTTCCGCCCGAACAGCTTGCCTGCATGGGAAATAAAAGTAGCAATAAAAATAATACCGATCAAAGAGTTGGAAGTGAAAACCGATAGGAAAATAATATCTAAAATCCGGGGCCGGCAGGTTATCTTCATGCTGTCCTGTGGCGCTTCCATGGCCTTTTTCCGGAGGGCCATCAAGCGGCAGGCTTCCGATTTTCTCAGGTACATAAAAAGATCCGGCTTATCCGGAGCCAGTGCTAACGTATCGATCCGCAAAGCAACAAGGCCAAAGGGCTGCATCCAAAGGGGCTGCTGGGTGGATAACGTACAAATCCGTTCCATAGAGATCCAGGTTTCCCGTTTATAAAAAATACCTTCTGTATAATAAAACCGATCTTCATCCATATAGTATTTAAAATGGTTCCATTTTTCATAGGCCAGGAAAAAGATCCAACCAAAAATAAGCAGATCCAGCCAGGCCCCTGACAGCCACCGGGAAGGGCCTCCCAAAAGGGCGGAAATAATCCCACGGGCTAAAGGGATCAGCAATAAATATAGGAAGCGGTAAAGAAAAAAGAAAATCGAAATCGGATGGGCATGGATCAGTTTCTCTTTCATTTAAGATACCTCCCGGCTTTTTTCTTCCAGCTCCAGCCGCAATTCTTCCGCCTGGACAGGGGTAAGGCCCGGCATATGGATACGTGCCCCAGCCATAAAGACAGCCAGGGAACAGATACCAAAGAGCCGTTCCAAGGGGGTGGAAACAATGGAAAGGGACTGGATGCTGCCAAAAGGCACCGCCTTAGCAGAAGTGTAAATGACACGACAATGGATCACAAGGCAGTTTTTGTTTCCGCTGTAAGTTAACTTTTTCCATCTCACAGGAAAATAAAATATGTAAAGAAAAAGAAATCCTGCTGCAATGGCTAAGGCCAGCACCCACCAAAGGATTGTATTGGAAAAAAAATAAGCAGCCAAAAAAGACGGCAAAAGGGAACAAAGAAAAACCCGCAGCCGCCAGACAGTTAAAAGATGCAGGGAAGGCTTTATAACAGCCACACCAAAGGAACCTCCTTTCAAAAACTTTCTTATATTATAGGTATAATTAAAGTTTAGGGCCGCCCTTTTCAAAGGGCGGTAAGTCCAGGGCAAAGCCCTGGCGGGTTTGGGCAGAGCCCAACTATTATTATAAAGAAAGGCCCCTGTCAAAAACAAGGGCTGTAAAAAATAAAATCAGCGGCAAAATAAATGGGCGCCAATTTGTTTAATAACAGGCCGGCTGCGGATCCATTTATTAGAAGTCTTTTTCGGATTATAATAATAGATGGCCCCGCCGGAAGGATCAGCACCGTTTAAAGCTTCTTTTGCGGCTTTGCGGGAGGATTCCGCAATTTTTTCATTGATCTGGCCATCGGTAATGGCTGTAAAAGCTCCGGGCTGGTAAACAACCCCCGCAATGGAATCGGGAAAAGAAGGATGGGATACCCGGTTTAATACGACAGCTCCAACGGCGACCTGGCCTTCAAAAGGCTCCCCTCTGGCTTCCGCCGAAATAATATTGGCCAGCAAATCCACATCATTTTGGGAATAGGCCCCGCCGCTGGTCTGGGCATGGTCGGAAAGCCCCATGGCCCGCAAGGTTGCCGGCCCGGCAATGCCGTCAGCAGTCAGCCCGTTTTTCCGCTGGAAGGAAAGGACAGCTTTTTTTGTTTCGATACCAAATATGCCGTCAGCATCCCCGGAATAATAACCCCAGGATTTTAATTTCTGCTGGATCTGCCGGACTTCTTCGCTGTGGCTGCCAACCTTTGATAAGGTTTCGTCAGCGTCCGGGGCAGGGACAGCCAATAAGAACCCAAATGCCATAAACAAAATAATAAACAGGAAACACATACGGCGCCGGGCCTTCGAGGGGGAAGCAGTCATAAATATCGGCTCCTTTATAAAAATATAGAAAGATTATAAAAATAGAATTCCCAATAAAAATAAAAAAAATCGCTTTCTTCTTCGGAATAAACCGTTTTTTTAGGGAAAAATAAAAGAGACAAAAGCCCGCAAACGCCCTATTCATGGGGGTTTAGAAAAAAACAGAAAAAAATCTGCAAAAAAACAAAAAAAATTGCAAAAAAGGCTTGACAGAAATGGATGGGCGTGGTATTATATACAAGCTGACTCGAGAGCGCCGAACAAAAAGCGCCGCAGAGGAAAGCAAGGAAGC
>RAZJ01000231.1 GCA_003612625.1 bacterium 1XD42-1
CAGCACAGCAAGCTCCATACCTACTGGACGCAAAAGGGGAGATTGTTCATTTACGAATTGCTGAAATCTGATGGGGTATTACCCTTAATTGAACAAAATGCTTAGAAGGAGGCCAAATGATAGATTTAAAATGCGGCGATTGTCTGGAAATTATGAAACAGATACCAGATAAAAGTATTGATCTTGTACTGACTGATCCACCATACAACATTGGAGTAAATACAAAACGCAATGGACATAAAATTGCAAATAAATGGGATAAAATCTCTAATTATATTGACTGGAGTTTAACATGGCTGAAAGAATGTCAGCGAATTTTAAAAAATACCGGGGTTTTGTATTTTTGGCATAACGATATAAAACAAATAACAGAACTTTTACACATAATCCAGAAGCAAACAAATTTCAGGCTTGTATCATTTTGCATTTGGGATAAAGGAATAGGATATAGAGCGCGGAGCTGGCTCAACCGCGATCCCAATGGAAAAACCGCCCTTAGAGCATGGTTTAATATCTGCGAATACTGCCTACATTTTTTCAATGAACCAGAAAATTCATGGAAAAGCGGAAACTTGACCGGACTTGAGAGAATCAATAATAATCCAGAATGCTATAAGCCTCTAAAGGACTGGTATCGCTCAGAATTAGAACGCCTCAACATTACAGAAAAAGACATAGCCTCAAAATATACGGAAGCAACAGGAAAAAAGCCCCATATGCTGAAACACTATTTTAAAGATTATCA
>RAZJ01000232.1 GCA_003612625.1 bacterium 1XD42-1
TATACCATTAAGAAAGCAGAACCCCGGTTTGTTTTTGTTAATGGTCTTTTTGGCTGCATCTTTATCAGGGACAGCAAAAAATAATAAAAATGGCGCAATAGATGGCATATCGTGCATTCTATCGCACTGGATCTTTATTTTTTGTTACTGCTTTGTCCAGATGATAAGCCAAATAAGAGAATTGAAGCGACAGAAAGGCATCCTGTCGCTTCAATTCTTTATAAATATTTATAAAGAATTGATTTTGGCTTGCTCGCTTTCTATTCTTTCTTTTGCAATATTGAAGTAATCCGGATCAATTTCTATTCCAATGAAATCCCGGCCTGTGTTGAGGCAGGCGACTCCTGTGGAACCGCTGCCCATAAAACAATCCAGTACCACTGCGCCGGGATTGCTGCTGACACGGATTAGGCGTTCTAATAATGGGACTGGTTTTTGGCATGTATGAAAGCGCTTATTAGATGGAATAGGCGGAATGTGCCATATATTGCAATGTTCTGCATCGCAATGATGAACGTTGCGTAAAGCATTGTAAGATTGTCTCAAAGCGCCATATGACTGTTGTAGCTTATTGTATGAGGTTTTTAAGTCTCCATATGGTACAGTAAATCCTAATGGAAGATATACCGATTCCCAAACCTTCTGGGTAGGAATTTCAAATTGATAATCTTTAAAATAGTGTTTCAGCATATGGGGCTTTTTTCCTGTTGCTTCCGTATATTTTGAGGCTAT
>RAZJ01000233.1 GCA_003612625.1 bacterium 1XD42-1
GCGTTTTTGCCTTTCAGGTAAACAGCCAGCCGGAGCGCCGCGCCGCAGCACAGCCCGACCAGCAGGTCCAGCGGGTGAAAGCTGGGCCAGAAACTTCCAAGAGCCGCCGGAAGGACGGAGATCAAAGACAATACCTTTTCCGAAGCGTCCGCGCCCTGGGCCATCCGCCACGCCTCCCCGAAGTTGGTGGAAAACAGCCCCATCAGGATATAGGGCAGGTTCAGCAAAACGAGCTTCTTGATGTTCAGGGGCTTTTTCATCGTTCCAGCTCCTTTCGCTTTGTGCGGTCCACCACCGCGTTTTTCACCAGCTCCTTGAACTGGTTCAGCTTCGCCAGCACAGACGGGCGGGACGCCTTGCGGACCTTCTTCTGGGTGTACTCGGTAAACGCGGAGGTCAGCGCGTCCGCATCGCGGGCCTTGAAAAAGACCAGATATTTGGGCGGGGAGCAGCTGCGGTCCTTCTTTACCGCGTAATCCACGCCGTACTTCCGGGCAACCCGTTCAAACGCCTTGATGGAGGGGTCTGTGATCTCAAGATTGGATACGCCCTGGTTCTGCCCGATGAGCTGCTTCACCGTCTGCTTTCCCTGGGGCTTGACCTCCGCGCCCTTTTCCCGCTGTTTCTGCATCTTTTGCTCTTTCAGGTGCGCCAGATACTTCATAATCGCCGCTTTGAACAGCCTGCCGGTGAACTTTGTGCCGCTGACAATGAGCGTCAGGGTTTTG
>RAZJ01000234.1 GCA_003612625.1 bacterium 1XD42-1
AAGAGGTGATTGCCGAAACCTATCCAAAGCTCCATGAGCTTCTGCGCCCTCTCTCCCAGGACGATATTGACGAAGCCCTCTGTGCATGGAACGGCGATATGGACAGCAAACGGGCCGTAGTCCGCTATATGAAGGAGCATGGGCGGGACAAAGACACCGCCGCATGGCTATCCCAGGAGTACGGCGGTCCTGAAAATAAAAACCTGTTCATTGTCCGAGCCGGAAGCCCTGAAACAATCGAACTTCCCTGGCCCAAGGTACAGCGCCGGATCGCCCAGCTTATCAAAGAGGATCGCTTTTTTACAGAGGAAGAACGGGACAATCTGGACGATATAGACCCTATCGCAATCCGGGAAAATCTGGCCCAGCGCGGCATTGTAAACGGGCAGGTAGTGGAACCGGAAAAGCTGGACAATGACCCCTTTATTCAGCAGGTCATGGCTGATATGGAGCGGCTCACAGAGGCAGACCGGCAGGAAGAACCGGCACAGGAAACAGCCGGAGCCACCCCCGCTACGGACGAATCGGGAACACTTCCCCGCGACCCGATGGCATCGGCCTATGGCGTAGGGGATTTTGTTTTTCTGGAAAATACCGAGTACCGTATCACCGATTTGCAGCGGGGCTATGTCCAGCTGAATGACCCCGCGCTGGCTTACCCCATTTACCGGACGGAAAGCAAAGAACAGTTTGAACGCGCCATCCGGCAGGACCCGCGCAACAGCGC
>RAZJ01000235.1 GCA_003612625.1 bacterium 1XD42-1
TTGCCGTGGTGGATTTTGGGGTTTTGGGCCTGCGCCAGATACTTCCGAATGGCCCATTTCAGCAGGCCGGCAGTCAGCCTGCCGCCTGCTTTGCCGACCTTGATGGTGAGAGCCACCGATTTTTCGCGTACTTCATCCTGCATGGTAAAACCTCCTCTCTTTGCAGGCTGGGACTAAACGGGTGCGCGCTAAGGCGGAACCAGCAGGCGGCGGAGCAGGTATTTCATGCGCCGGCCTCCTTTCCGCCCCACTTGGTCAGCACCACGGATTCGCCGCTTGCCATGCCGCCCCAAAGCCTGCCAGCGGTTTCGGCAAACTCGGCAGACGAAGCGCAGATGTGGTCTGCCCCCAGCATCATAAACTCGCCAGGTCTGGCGAAAAGGCACTGAAACTCGGCTTGCCGGGCAGGGGAAAGGGAACAGAAGCCCTCCTCGTCTGAAAGCCCGCACAGCAGGAATGTACCGCTGATGCACTCGTTTACAAAGGGATTGCAGCGGTTGGGCGGCAGTCCCTGACGGTTAGCGCCCTCGTTGTAGAGCAGCATGACCCGATGGGGCAGGAAACAGCCCATTGCCAACTCGCCGCCGACAAGCTGTGAAAAAGTTTCCAGCGAGTTGTCCACCCGCGCCGGTCTGGGCGGTCTGCCCGGTTCCACTACCAGAATGTTGATTTCATGTTCCATGCAAAAGTCCTCCTTTGGTTTGATTGATGTATTGCAAAGCGCCGG
>RAZJ01000236.1 GCA_003612625.1 bacterium 1XD42-1
TTGCCGTGGTGGATTTTGGGGTTTTGGGCCTGCGCCAGATACTTCCGAATGGCCCATTTCAGCAGGCCGGCGGTCAGCCTGCCGCCTGCTTTGCCGACCTTGATGGTGAGAGCCACGGATTTATCGCGTACTTCATCCTGCATGGTAAAACCTCCTCTCTTTGCAGGCTGGGACTAAACTGATGTGCGCTAAGGCGGAACCAGCAGGCGGCGGAGCAGGTATTTCATGCACTGGCCTCCTTTCCGCCCCACTTGGTCAGCACCACGGACTCGCCGCTTGCCATGCCGCCCCAAAGCCTGCCAGCGGTTTCGGCAAACTCGGCAGGTGAAGCGCAGATGTGGTCTGTCCCCAGCATCATAAACTCGCCGGGGCTGGCAAAAAGGCGCTGAAACTCGGCTTGCCGGGCAGGTGAAAGGGAGCAGAAGCCCTCCCCGTCTGAAAGCCCGCACATCAGGAATGTACCGCTGATGCACTCATTCACAAAGGGATTGCAGCGGTTTGGCGGCAGTCCCTGACGGCTGGCGTCCTCGTTGTAAAGCAGCATGACCCGCTGGGGCAGGAAACAGCCCATTGCCAACTCACCGCCGACAAGCTGTGAAAAAGTTTCCAGCGAGTTGTCCACCCGCGCCGGTCTGGGCGGTCTGCCCGGTTCCACTACCAGAATGTTGATTTCATGTTCCATGCAAAAGTCCTCCTTTGGTTTGATTGATGTATTGCAAAGCGCCGG
>RAZJ01000237.1 GCA_003612625.1 bacterium 1XD42-1
GCGCTGAATATTACAGTTTGGAGCTGGCTCAAAAGATAAAACGCGGCCTGAAAGAAAATGCTTTAAAGGGACAGTTTTGCGGTGGCAGTGCACCTATTGGCTATAAAAATGCAGATGGACGACTTATTTTGGATGAAGTAAAGGCACCTTATATCAAAAAAGCTTTTGAACAATATGCTGCTGGGGTTTCAAAAAAGCAGATTGTGGCGGAGCTGAATGCAGTAGGGTTACGGAATCGCAATGGAAATCTTTTTTCCAATACAGCCCTGCAAACCGCATTCCAAAATAAAAAATATATAGGTATTCTGGGATGGAATGGAATCGCTGTTGAAAATACCTGTCCCGCTTTGATTGATGAGGAAACTTTTAATAAAGTGCAAGAACGTATCATGATAAATAAAAAACTGGCAGGAAAAAGGAAAGCAAAAATAGAATATCTTTTGACTGGTAAAATATTTTGTGGTTATTGCGGCGCTACTATAGCAGGAACATCTGGATATGGAGGCAGTAGTTCGATGATCTGTTATTACTCTTGTCGTAACCGGAGAATAAATAAAAGTTGTAAAAAGGCTTATGAAAAAAAGGATTTTTTAGAATGGTATGTTGTGGAACAGACTGTCAACTATGTTTTAACTCCGGGCCGTATGGAACTTATTGCTAAATCTGTTGCTGCAGAATATGAGAATGAATTTAATGATACTAAAATAAAACAGCTTGAAAGAC
>RAZJ01000238.1 GCA_003612625.1 bacterium 1XD42-1
AAATTCGTACCTGAGAATCCGTCGTCGATATAGGTATCGACAACCTCCCAGCCCTGTTTCTGCACATACTCGGTCAGCAATGCCCGCTGGTTCCCAATGCTCATAGATTCGTGGTCGGCTCCATCTTCGGAAGAAAGCCGGCAATAGATAGCGGCTCTGTAATTCTGTTGTTCTCTCATAAAACTGCCTCCTTATCAGTCCGAGAAACAACAGGGTTTATGCTCGTCTGTCATCTATACTATACAACATTAAAGCGTTAAAGTCAAGCTGACAGCCTGCTGCTTCTGACGATACTGCACACATATTTTAACTGCTTGTGTCGTAAAGGATTTTCTTTACGGCGGCTTCGTGGATGGCTTCGCTTGCCGTCCTTGTGCCGCTGAAAACGCTGACCACCCGGATGGTGTCGCGTCCGATGGTAAGCTGGTAGCCCTGCTCGGACGGCTCCACAGCGGGGGATTTTAGCTCTTTCGTTACTGTGTCCATACAAACCTCCCTTGCAATGAAAAGGGCCGCAGACGGGGTAGTCTGCGGCTCCTATGTACGTTTTCCCATCAGCCCTTGAAGCGGTAGGGCAGCTTGCGCCCGCCGCGCTGCTGGCTGTTATACTTTTCCAGAATGACGCGGGCGAACCGGAGGGCGGCTTTATTGGTGGAGAAGTCCATCTTGCCGCGCCGGATGATTTCCTCCGGGTCAACCGCAGACAGCCGCTTGATGAAAGA
>RAZJ01000239.1 GCA_003612625.1 bacterium 1XD42-1
TCATAGGCCGGGTTCAGGGCAATTTTCTTTTCGTCCACCATGTTCAGCAGTTCGGGGATTAACTCGGTCAGACGGATGTAGCGCGAAATCTGATTGCGGCTTTGCCCAACCTGTTCCGCTAAAATTTCTCTGGATTCCTTGCCTTCAAAATTCCGCCCAAGTTGGGCGGAATTTTTAGAGGGCCGACCTGCCTGCCGTTTCATGGCCTCCAATTTCATTTTGTAGGCAAAAGCCCTTTCGCTGGGGAGCAGGCTTTCCCGTTGTAAATTGCTGTCAACCATGATAATCGTGGCGGCGTCATCGTCCAAATCCCGGACAATCACCGGCATGGTTTCTTTCTCTGCCAGTTCACTGGCCCGATGCCGCCTGTGTCCGGCTACCAGCTCATAGCCGCCGCTGGGGTCAGGACGGGCGATAGCAGGAACAAGAACGCCGTACTGCCGGATGCTGTCCGCTGTTTCCATCATGGCATCATCATCTTTGACCTTGAAGGGGTGTCCCTTGAACGGGTGCAGCTCGCTCAAAGAGATTTCTACCACCTTTTCCCGCCCCGCGTCGGCGCGGCTTTCCTCGGTGGTAAACAGATCATCGACCGATGCCAGCTCTACTTTTTTCGCGCTGCTTTTCAAGTTTCAACACCTCCTTGGTCAGATTTGCGTAGCCCTCCGCTACTTTGCCGCCTGGGTCATGGGCGAAAATGCTCCTGCCCTC
>RAZJ01000240.1 GCA_003612625.1 bacterium 1XD42-1
GGTCGTGCTTCCATTATAACACTTGAGGCTATGCCCTCTTTTTTGTCATTTTTCAGATTTGCTCATTTATAGATTAGATATAAAAAAAGAAAAGCCATGATAGAATCACTCTACTATGGCTTTCCTTTTTGCTATTCCAGATTGGTTTTCTCTTGTTGAATCATCTCATTGTAAATTTCTGGAGTTTTGTTTTTTCTTCAACGGCTGTAATGATGAATTTGTTCAATGATAGCCCAGCTTGTTTAGCTGCCACATTGTAAAAGACTTTCTGTCCTTATTGGATCATGGATACTGGATATTTTTTAGAAGTGCTCGCATGATGAAGCGACAAAGTTTGTTTTCAAGATTGCTGAAGCCACCAAAGAATTTATTTGTAATGTATACAGTTGAACGGTAAAAGCCCAAAACATCTGCATATAATTTTAATAATAGGCACTTTTTTATTTGTAGCTTATTTTTCAATATATCTGATATTTTATCAACTAAAATTTATATTTGCCCTAAAAATGCAGCTCAAAAACTTCAAACATAAAAAATAGCCCTTTGGAGCGAGTATCAGAACTTATCCCATTATTCAAATTAAACATTTATACTTATAAATTTAAGTATAAATAATAATAAATATTTTTTAAAACTGAAACTTCATTTCCTACTAACAATATCCAGCTTCCATTATGATTGTATAAAGGAGGCTGGTAAAAATGGCCAG
>RAZJ01000023.1 GCA_003612625.1 bacterium 1XD42-1
TCCAGATGGGAGTAATGCCATCCGGCCCCCTGCGTTGGACGTTTCGCCTTTGAAGATGGCGCGGTTTTAGGCAGGACTGTGTCGTCAATGCTGATAAAAAGAGGTGTTCCATCTCGGCGGGAAAGTTCCGAAACCGTCTGGAAGCTCTCGCGTTTTTGCGTTTTTTCCAGCCGCTTGTCATCCCACTTACCCTTAGCCAGAAAAATACTTTTTAAAATGTCCATACTCCTAAATTTAAGAGGAGATTGTGAGCATTTTTTAATAGCAACAAACCTTCCAAAATGTCAGTCTTTCTGTATTTAACCAAATCTGTTTTAAAAGAACCTCAATAATATTATTCATATACAGGGAAAGTTCAAGAATTTAATCTGCGAATTCGATTTGTCAATTCCATTTTACCCCAATCATTTTTAAGATTCAATGCACAATAAGCCAATTCGCCTAAAAAAAGCGCATCCAGCCCAGGACATACCATCCAGGAGAAAGAAAACGCAATAAGCCGATTCCTGCTGGCAAATGGGCTGTATCGATCAATGCCCCAGAACAAAATACGCCGATCAACACCCAAGGCGGCAATAACGTTGCGATTGCAGTCCGCCCCCGCAGGCTTCCAGCCACTGCCGCAGGGACTGCGGAAACAAAAGCCAGCAAAATCAGCATGGTTAAACGTGCTGTCAGTGGATAATAAGGATCGGGCAAAATAACAGATAATACTCCTTCTGCTGCAAGTAAGGCCATCAAATGGACGGTAGCTGTTGCCATAGCTGGCGACACTGCATTGGCAAAAGGATGTGCTGTCAAACGCAAGCGCTGCCTGCAATCCTCCCCAGGCAGCAGGGCTTCTAAAACGGCGGCAGCTAAAAATAAAGAAGCTAATACTGCATAAAGCAAAGGCTGTACCGATTGGGAAGTAGTATCAGGCGGAACAGCAAATCCTTGAACCGAACGGATGTCCGCTTCTAAAGGTTTTGCTTCCTGGCGCTGTTTTTCCAATAAGGCCGTAATATCCCCTTTCAGATTCCTCTGCTCCAAATAATCCTGAGCTATATGAGGCGTCATAGCTTCAAAATAAGCGGAAAGCACCAACTGGTCTAGTAAAGGCCGCAGATAAGAAGCTTCTGTATTATAGACTGTAACGGGCTGGGGTTCCTCTGCTTTCCCAATTCGATAGCCGCAATGCAGCTTGCCTGTTAAAATATCTTTCTCCATGGTTTCCAAATCCTGATATACTGCTATCTGATAATCGCCGTTCCCTTCTAAAATTGTTAATGCAGCTTCGCCGGTTTCTTCTTCTGGAAAAATTCCGACAGTTAATCCGGAAGGCCCTTTTTGGGGCAGCAGGCATCCAAAAGATACCACTAATATTAAAAAAACTGCAACACAGGCCAGCCGGGCAGGAGAACGGAAAGCGGCTTTCAGGCGCAGCCAGTATAGATTCCAAAAATACCCCATTATCAGCCCTCCTTTTTCTTCCACAAGGGGATTCCTACGAAAATCATGATTATTCCCATTACAAATGGCACACCAAAACTTACGGTTTCTCCTATGGATGTTCCCATTAACTGCATTCCCTGCCACACAGGAAGGAAGGGAGCAACAGCAGAAAATCCGGCAGGCAGCAGGGCCAAAGGCAGCAGCAAACCGCCGCAAAGGGCCTGACCAGTAGCCAGTGCCAAATGAGCTGCCGCGCAAACGCCTTGTTCCGGAAACAACAAAGCACATAAAAAAGCGCTTGTGCCAGCCAAAAAGCCGAAGATTAACCAAGGCATAACAGCAAATTTTCCTTTGGCAAACAGCAAAAAGGCAGGTAAAGCGGACAACGCTTCTAAAAGGAACACATGACTCCATCCAGCGAAAAATAATATCCATTTTTTCTGGACTGCCTGGGAAAAACGTTTTAAATTTTTTATAGCGGGCTGGAATAAAAAACCATAACAAAAAGGTAAAAAAGCTGCTAAGGCACAGGCATAATACTGGGGCAAGGTTAAGCTTCCAGAAGCAGAAAGCTTCTGGCTTTTTAAAAGGGAAAGCTTATCAAAAAAAGCATTTAATAATTGCATATTGACTTCTGCCATCAGGATATTATATTCTTTTTCATCCATGTCTTTTCCCCAATTTGCGGCTTCTAATACAGCATAGACACCTCTTTGGGCCGCAGACAAGGCTCTTGTTCCTGCAAGGATCATTTGACGCACCCACATAGCTTCCAAGGGGCTGCTCCAATCCAATTCTACAATGGGAGAAAGGTTTTCTCCATTTAAAATACTTTCCAAAAAGCCCTTTGGAATAGTAATAATCGCGGTATATTCTGTCCGGCTTTCTTCATCTGGTGGAAGGTCTGTTGTTTCGATCATGTCAGAAAGCCCCGCATCCCCTAACGCCATCCGCATCATAGAAACGCTAAACGCATTTCCGTCCAGGTTAATAATGCCTACTTTTGCTTTTTCCTGCGCTGGATTTTGAGGCAGGGATCGAAAAAGCACAGTCAATAAGGCTGTACAAAGAAGAAGAACGCAAAGCAAGCACAGCAGCCGTAAGCTGCTGTGCTTGAAAGAAATCCAAAAACTATTCCAAAAAAGTTCCCAATGTTTTTTCACAATATCCTCCACAGAGGTTATGCAGCCGGAGATTCAGCCATGCTACCGCCAAACAATCCGCCGAAAAGCTGTTCCTGAATCCGTTCTACTCCTGCACTGTATTTTTCCATTTCTTCTGCAAACTGTTCATCTGTAGCACTGAATACAGGCAAAGTATTGGACACTGGAGCAAGAGATTCTGTTAAAGCTTTGGTTTCCCCGGTATACCGGAAGCCAATTCCCATTGTTTCTGAGCTTTCCCCTTCCGTGACGTTCAATTTTAATACAGGAAAGTCCATTTTGAAGGTATCTTCAGAAGGATTGGTTATGGTTCCATCCATTGAGAAATCCATTGATACTGGCATAATGCCCATTCCCAAATCATATTTCCCATTGGCGGTACATTTTCCTTCTTTGTTAAATTCCATATTCATTTGGAATGCCAAGTCCAAATCGGTTTCTTCCAC
Organism: bacterium 1XD42-1; assembly: GCA_003612625.1. Classification (GTDB taxonomy): domain Bacteria; phylum Bacillota; class Clostridia; order Oscillospirales; family Ruminococcaceae; genus Anaerotruncus. Next base: position 3,044 of record RAZJ01000023.1, read on the forward strand.
ATCGCCTTTTACCTGATATTCCATATCGGCATGATAAACGCCGTCCTGATAAGTGCAGTTTACCTTCATTTGCAGGCTGTCTAAATCGGATGCACCTGCAAGCTCCATATTAACATCCGTTTGAAAGCCTTTATCTGTAGTGGAAAGATGATAAATAAGCTGGGGATTTTCTTCCGCGTTTTTTTGGAAGCTGGCCTCGGAAACCAACCCGTCTTTGCCTACTTTAACAGTCATGAACAGCGGCAGATCCGACCCGCTTTCTTCCATTTCTTCTATGGCAGATGGGAGCTGTTCCTGAATTAGATCAGCAAATTCTCCTTGGAAAGCTTTCCCCAACTGGGAATCCACATAAATATACTGGATTAAAGCCTTTAAAGTATTTTTAACTTGTTCCTCATCTAACTGCACCCGATATACCTTTTGGCCGTCTTCCTGGACAGGCTTTTCATAAATGCCGTTTTCTAAAGCACCATATAAAATTTCATAAATATCGTTTTGGAACGTTTTTATATCCAGCCGGCCATATTCTGTCAGCATCGCCAGTTCAGAACGCAGTGTATCCTGAAGCAGCTCTAAATCTTCCAAATTTTCAGTATTTTCATCATAAAAACGGCTGTTTTTATAATCCTCTAAAAAAGTATCCGGATTGATGGAAAAGAAACGGTCGGAAAACATGGGAACGCCTGCTGCCATCTGGCCTGGGGCAGACTGGAAGAAAACATTTGCCAAAGGGCTGCCCTGCATATTCAGGGCAGCTTCTATTTGGAAAGACTCTGTCTGCGGATCGGATACCATATCTCCTTCAATGGAAAAAAGGCGCAATATGCCTGCAACCAGCTCGGAAGGAATGCCGCCCATCTCGCCAATATCTAAGGAATCTACGGAAAAACTATAATGGGTATTTTTTCCGTTGGAGCTGGGAACCATCAGCTTCATAACAGGCAGTTCCTCTTTCATTTGGTCATCTATGGCACCCAGTTTTTCTCCCGTAACAGAAAAAGCTTTTCTGACGGCTTCCTCCGGGTTTCCTGTTTTTCCCATGACCAGTACAACAATAATCGCTATGATCAGGACAGCAGCAATCCCAAGCATAACAAATAATCCCGTATTATTTTTTTTCGGGACAGTCACTTCCCCACCCGCTGAAGGTACTGCGGGGGCAGGTGTTTCCTCAGAAGCTCCTGCTTCATTTGTGGTATTTATGTAACTGGGTTGTTCTGCTTCCTGATTTTCTAAATTTTTATTTTCGTCCATCTTAACAATAACTCCCTTCTATAAAAAGACTATTCATCCATCAGCAGCTCCATAATTTGTGCGCCTCGGGTTTCCGCATCTGAAAGTGTTTCTTCCCGCACTACGGTTCCATCCCGTAAAAGGGCAATTCCATCTGCTGCTCCAGCAATGGCTGCCGGGTCATGGGATGAAAAAAGAATTCCTTTTCCCTGCTGCCGATATTCTCCTAACAGTGCGGTAATTTCATTGCGGCTGTCTAAATCCAAGGCAGTAAATGGTTCATCCATCAGCAGATAATCTGGAGATTTTGCCAGGGCACAGGCAATTTCTACCCGCTTCCGGTATCCGCCGGAAAGGGCTTTGATCCGCCGGCTGGCAAATTCTTTTAAACCAAAGCGGCTTTCGATGGAACCGCTTTGGAAAATATCCCTGCGGCGGCGCCCGCAAGCTGCATACCAAAGAATTAAATTCTCCTTAATGGTTAAATCTTCCAGTAAAAAACTATTTTGTGGCACAAAGCCAACACTTCCCCCCAAGGATACCGTTCCGGAGTCCGGTTTACAAATGCCTGCCGCAATGGAAAGGAGCGTTGTTTTTCCTGCCCCATTTGATCCGGCCAAACATAAAGCATAGCCCTGCTTGCAATGGAGAGAAGCTCCTTTTAAAACCGGAAAATTCCCAAAGGATTTAAAAATTTTATTTAATTCCAGCACAATGTCCCTCCCTGAGAATGGCTGCCGCGCTATATTGGAATCCAGTATAGCACATGGAAAGGAAAAAAGCAAGCAATCCCCCTTTGATTTCCTGTCCTGAAAAAAATTCCCTGCTCCAGTCATAAACCCGGCTCCAACTGAAAGCCCCTTATATCGTTTGCATTCGACCTGTTTTTCCTGTATAATAAGGGGTGGGAACAGCCCTTGGTCATGGATGCCGGAAACCAGATAAGGAGGTGCTGTATGTGCATGATGTTTTCCGAGGAGGGGTAGAACCAGGCGGACTTACAGCAGATTTTGAAATTAAAATGCTGATTTGTTATCTGCTGTCTGTTTTGGACAAGCCGATTCCGGTTTCCATTCTTCTGGAAACTTTCGTGAAGGAAGGCATTGGAAATTATTTTGAAGCAGCCAGTGCAGCCTCCGGTTTAGTCAAAACAGGCCATTTAACCATTGAAAAAATAGGGGGGGAACGGTGTTACGCGGTTACAGAATTAGGGCAGAATACAGCGACTGCCTTAGCAGGGGATTTACCGCTGGTGGTCCGGGATAAAGCTTTAAAAGCTGCCCGCCATGAGCTGCAGATACGGGAAAGCCGGGCAAAAAACCAGGTCAGTATAAAAAAAGTCCCTGACGGCTATTTGCTGACTATGACAATTACAGATATTGGGAGCGATTTGTTATCGACTACCATTTTAGTGCCGGATAAAAAAACTTGTAAAAAAATATCGGAACGGTTTGTAGAAGATCCATTATTATTTTATAAAGGCATTGTCGCGGTCATTACAGGAAATTTCGAGGCAGTAGGGCCGCTGACGGAAGAATAAAAAAGAAAATAGGAAGAAAAAAGGAAGAGAGGTTCTATGTTGCTAAAAAAATTGATGTTTTTTTTAATGTGCAGCTATTCGGCTGTCCGTTTTTTGGGGCTTTCCTATATTATTTCTACCCAAAAGGAACGTTTGCCATATCCGGTTTATATTGCCGCCGGAATAGGCGCGATTTTTGGCATTTTATTGTTATGCAAGCGGATCATTACCCGGGTAAAAATGCGGGAATTAGAAATTTATTATTTTATTACGGCATTAGCGGCAGCATTTAATTTAATTTTTATCAGGTGTTCCCGACGGATTGAAGCGACGCCTTTAGATTTTTTGATAATAGGGACGGTGTTGGATATCGTGGTATCAATTACGGCGATTGTTTTAGCGGAAAAAGAGCAGAAATATCGGAAAACATTTGCCCGTTCTAAACGTTAAAATATGGAAAAGCAGAAAAATATTTCCCGGCACAGATTCGCTGGGGGAATTGAATATGAACTGATCTATAAAAAAGTAAAACGGTTTAATCTTCGGGTACATACAGATGGAACTGTAACCCTTTCCATTCCCCGGAGGGTGCCGCTATCAAAAGCAGATCAGTTTGTCGCGCAAAATGCCCGCTGGGTAGGGCAGGCAAGAGAACGGGTTCGTGCAATGACGCCAAAAGAAGATATTTACAGCGACGGAGAATGTGCCGCCGCTTTTCTGCCGGTATTGGACCGGCTGTATCCCTTGGTAGCCGATCATGTGCCGGAAAAACCAGCCCTTCGGGTGCGGTTTATGACAACCCGTTGGGGGGTATGCCATATCCAGAAGGGCTATATTACATTAAATAAACAGTTATTAGGGGAGCCTTATGAAGCACTGGAATATGTGGTTTTACATGAGCTGGTGCATTTTATTCATCCAGATCATCAGGCAGGCTTCCACCAGGAAATGGCCCGTTTAATGCCCGATTACCGGGAACGGCGGAAGCTTTTGCGGGGATAGGGAAAGCTTCGTAAATTTTATATAAAATTTCTTGAAAAACAGTAAAAAAGTTTGGCGTAAATTAGGGTTTGCAAAATTTAGCAAGTAGGGTATAATCTAATTGTTAAAAAAATAACAATATCCCCGGGACAGTCCCAAAGGACTGGCGGGGAAAGCTATTTGGAGGTTGATCACAAACATGGCGAAAGAACAGCAGGCAGTAGAAAATAAGCCCGTGGAAACCCAGGAAATGATTAACGCTTTAGTAGAAAAGGCTGATGTTGCGCTCCGTAAATATATGGAGATGGATCAGGAAGCTGTGGACCGGATTGTCCAGGCAATGGCACTGGCCGCATTGGAGCAGCATATGAAACTGGCCAAGCTGGCCTATGAAGAAACTGGCCGGGGCATTTATGAAGATAAAATTACAAAAAATCTTTTTGCTTCGGAATATATTTACCACTCCATTAAATATGAAAAAACCGTCGGCGTGATTGACGAAAATGAAATGGAAGGCTATGTGGAAGTTGCCGAGCCAGTAGGCATCGTGGCAGGTGTTACTCCTGTAACCAACCCCACTTCTACCACCATTTTTAAATCCCTCATTACCCAGAAAACTCGCAATCCGATTATTTTCGGTTTCCATCCCAGCGCGCAGCAATGTTCGGTAGCGGCTGCAAAAGTCGTTTATGAAGCCGCTGTCAAAGCAGGCGCACCGGAAAATTGTATCCAGTGGATTGAATATCCTTCCATTGAAGCTACCAATGCTTTGATGAACCATCCAAAAGTATCTCTGATTCTTGCCACAGGCGGTTCCGGCATGGTAAAAGCTGCATATAGCTGCGGAAAAGCTGCTTTAGGCGTAGGCCCGGGAAATGTGCCCTGCTATATTGAAAAATCCGCTAATTTGGAACGGGCCTGCACAGATTTAATGCTTTCCAAAACCTTTGATAATGGTATGATTTGTGCTTCTGAACAGGCCGTTATTGTAGATGAAGAAATTGCTGCTCCTTTTGAAGCCTATATGAAGAAATTCGGCTGTTATTTCCTCAATGCGGAAGAAACCGAAAAAGTCAGCAACTATGTCATGCCGCCGGAACGGGGTGCAGTCAATCCGATTGTTGTAGGGAAAAAACCAGTATGGATTGCCCAGCAGGCCGGCGTAACTGTTCCGGAAGACACAAAAATCCTCATTGCAAAGCTGCCTGAGCCTTCCCGTGAATATCCCCTTTCTTTGGAGAAATTGTCCCCTGTGCTGGCATATTTCACAGTAAAAGATTCTTCACAAGGCTTTGATTATGCTGCCCGTATGCTGGATTTAGGCGGATTAGGCCATTCCGCTGTCATCCATTCCGGTGATGAAGCCCTTTGCCAGGCTTATGGTGAAAGAATGAAAGTAGGCCGTATTATTGTAAATTCACCATCTTCCCAAGGCGCGATTGGTGATATTTATAATACCAATATGCCTTCTTTGACATTAGGCTGCGGCTCCTTCGGAAATAACTCCACTACGTCCAATGTCTCCTCTGTAAACTTGATTAACAAAAAGCGTATTGCGAAAAGGAGAGTCAACATGCAGTGGTTTAAAATTCCGCCGAAGATCTATTTTGAAAGAGATTCCATCCAGTATCTGGAGAAAATGCCCAACATCAGCCGTGCCTTTATTGTTACTGACCCAATGATGGTTGAATTAGGCAATGTAAAGAAAATCCTTTATTATCTCCGGAAACGCCAGCAGTATTGCCATGCTGAAATCTTCTCCGAAGTAGAACCCGATCCTTCTGTCAATACCATTATGCGCGGCGTGGCTGCCATGAAAGCATTCCAGCCAGACGTTATTATCGCTTTGGGCGGCGGTTCCGCAATGGATGCTGCAAAAGGTATGTGGCTGTTCTATGAACATCCGGATACTTCCTTTGACGGATTGAAACTGAAATTTATGGATATCCGTAAACGTACCTACCATTTCCCGAAACTGGGCCAGAAAGCACAGCTTGTTTGTATCCCAACTACTTCCGGCACCGGTTCCGAAGTAACTTCTTTCTCTGTTATTACAGATAAAGAAAATGGCAACATCAAATACCCGCTGGCAGATTATGAACTGACTCCGGATGTAGCTATTATCGATCCCCAGTTTGTTACTTCCCTGCCAAAGAAAGCAACTGCCTATACCGGTTTGGACGTATTGACCCACGGTTTAGAAGCTTATGTTTCTGTCTTGGCCAGCGATTATACAGACGGGTTAGCCCTTCAAGCCATTGAAATGGTATTTGAATACCTGCCCAGAGCCTATAAAAATGGACAGAATGATTTGGAAGCCCGTGAAAAAATGCATAATGCTTCCTGTATTGCAGGCTTGGCCTTTACCAATGCTTTCTTAGGCTTGAACCATAGTATGGCCCATAAATTAGGCGGAGAATATCATATTCCTCATGGCCTTGCCAATGCTGTGCTGCTGCCTTATGTGACAGCATACAACGGGTGCAGTGTTCCTACAAAATTCACCATCTGGCCGAAATATGAGAAATTTATTGCAGATAAGAAATATGCAAAAGTTGCTAAAACATTAGGCTTGCCGGCAGCTACACCGGAACAAGGGGTAGCAAGCTTAGTAAAAGCAATCCGTGATTTGATGAAGGAAATTGAATGTCCCTTGTCTATTAAAGATTGCGGCGTAGATGAAAAGACATTTATGGCAGGCGTAGACTTACTGGCAGACCGTGCATATGAAGATCAGTGCACAACTGCAAATCCCCGTCAGCCGTTGGTATCCGAAATTATCGAAATTTATAAAAAAGCTTACTACGGCGAAGAAATCTAAAATTTCCAATCAAGCAGACTATAAAACCGGGCGTATCACATTTAAAAATGTGATACGCCCGATTTAGTCTTATGCGAAATAAGGACATTTTTTGTGGATACATTCTTTATTTTCTTTCGAGAAGCTGCAAACCACTTTTTCATTGGTTTCCAACTGGATTCCCAAATATTCTTCCAGGAAATCCACAGCCGTTAAAATGGCTGTAAATGAATCCCGCTTGCAGCAGCGGGGGCCTCCTAGGATTCCAATCCGTTCCAGGCACTTGCCTGTTAGAAGATTGCATAAGCCCCAGTCTTTTCCGGAAAGAGGTGTAGCTCCCATTAAAATACTTAGAAATGTACCTGCGCTGACTGCCGCCCCGCAGCAGCCATTAAACCCACATACGCCGCCAGGAATTTTTTTACCCCGTTGTTCCATCTCTGCTAAACTTTCCGCTAAAGAAAAATCTAATCCTGCATTTTTGCAGGCAGTAAGCAGCACCGCGCCAACTAATGTATGATGCTCCGGCCCATGTAAATAAATAAAAGGCTGTGCCATAATTTGCTGTGCAATTTCGATGGGGTTTTTAGACTGGGATTGCAGGCAAATAGACTGAATCGTTTCTAATCCTTTTTGCATATGGCAGGCATCACAAATAAAATGCCCGTCTTCACATTTTGCATAACTTTCTTGTCTGGCACCGCAAAGAGAACATACCATTTCTTCCGGCTGTTCTAAATAAATCAAAGGTTTTCCACAAACAAGACATCCTGAAAATTGTTCGGCCATAATAAAAAATCTCCCTTCAAAATTGGATTATGTGAATGAAAAAATCCAATAGGATTTTAGATTATCTCTTTTTCAGAACTAATAAATTACACAAGATCGATTGGATAGAAAGCTTCCAAAGTGCCAGATTTTTCTGTATGGCCCCAGATTCATTTTGAAGAAGTTTTAATTTTTATTTATTTAAGATTTCCTTACGGATATAGGAAAAAGCTTTTTCTTCCCCCTGATCCCGCAATGTTTGCAGCATAGTTTCTAAAATATTCCGTGTATTTGGATGCAGCCAGTAGTGGTCGTGTCTTTGGGCATAATATTCCCATGGGGAACCATCATGATACTGGTCTTTCAAATAAGTTTTACTGGCAGCTACCCGGTCACAAAACATTTCCGCTACATAGCAAAGGGGCATTTCGACCCCTTCCATGGCTTTTCCATTGCCGGGATAGTCAATCCAATATTCCATATGATGTTTATTGCGTCCCTTATGGTGGAGCCAGGCAGCGCTATACCCTTTCTCCGTCCGTTCTGCTTCATTGGGACTGCGGTTGCCCTGGTAATATTTGATTCCCGAAAGAAATTCCACAAGAGAATATTTTGACATATCATGAAGCAAGCCCTGGCGGTACAGCCCTAAACGGAAACAATGCTGCATGACCAGCCACTTATGATGATTGATTGTGCGTAAATGTCCAAAAAAGTCCAGAAGTATTCACCTTCCGTTTAAAATTTCCAATAGAGCGTTGGAGGCATAATCAATTTCTTTTTCTGTGAGGAAAGGCCCAAAAGAAAACCGTACTGTTCCCTGGGGGAATGTCCCTAAAGTTTTATGGGCGTCTGGACCGCAGTGAAGGCCGCAGCGGGTCATAATCCCATATTCGCTGTCCAAACGGTAAGCAATTTCTGCATTATCATGATTGGGGAAATCCAAAGAAGCAACGGCTGTTTTCTCCGGAATATCTGCTAAAATATGAATCCGCTGATCCCCCCGTAAAGGGGCTAAAAACCGCTCCATATGTTTTTGTTCGGTTTCTTTTAAAGAATGGATTCCGTGTGTTTCCAGCCATCCCAAAGCTGCATGGAGTCCGAAAATGCCTGGCAGATTGGCAGTCCCGGCTTCAAAGCGATCCGGCAGCAGGGCGGGCATATCTTCTAAATCAGAAAAGCTTCCTGTACCGCCGGAAAGCAAAGGGGTTAATTTTTCAGCAAAATCATCTCTCACTAAAAAGCCGCCTGTACCTTGAGGCCCTAAAAGCCCTTTATGCCCGGTAAAAGCTAAAGCATCTATTTTCATGGCTTCCATATCAATAGGTTCTGTGCCTGCTGTTTGTGCGCTGTCTACAATAAAAGCAATGCCATGGGCATGGCAGATTTCACCCACTTGGGCTAAAGGCTGGATTGTGCCGAACACATTGGAAGCATGGGTCAGAACAAAAGCTTTCGTTTCCGGACGGAGCATAGGCTCTATCTGCTCCACCAGCAAACGCCCGTCTTTATCGCAGGGAACCCGGTCAAATGCGACTCCTTGGGCACGGAGCTGGGCCAAAGGACGGATAACGGCATTATGTTCCACAGAACTGCATAAAACATGATCACCGGGATGCAAATATCCTTTTAACAGCATATTCATTGACATCGTAATATTTGCAGTAAAAATAACATTGCGGGGATCGGAAAAATGGAATAATGTGCACAAACGCTGACGGGTTTCTAATACGGTTCCTGCCGCATCATAAGCTGTATGATACCCTCCCCGATTGACATTGCATCCGATTTCCGACATATAAAGAGAAACTGCCTGTAATACTTCTGGCGGTTTCGGGAAAGATGTGGCGGCATTATCAAGATAAACTGTTTTCATTTTTTTGCAGCATCTCCATTTCTTCTCATCAGGCTTCCGGCAGCCTTTTTCCAACCCCTTATGCCGGCATTATAAAAAGGGCAGTTTCTTGTAATGGTACATGAGATTTCAAGAAATATCCATAATTATCGGAAAAAAATATAAAAACAGTTTTTTGATAGAAAAAGTAAATTGATTATTGCATTTTATTATACCGTAAACTTCTATAAAAATCAAATCTCTCAAGGAATACCAGTATTTTTCCGTATAAATCAGCCTTTATTATGCCCATACTATTTTTAAGATCATTTCATTTGTTTTTTATGATGAGGAGGCGGCTGAATTTGAAAGAAAAATATTCGATTGGAGGACATCCTGAAAATGATCCAATCATGCTGCCCAGTCAAAACCATTTGCAAGGCTTCTTTGATGAAGAAGGGCTTTCCGGCCCGGGGACTTTCGGCCTGACGCCAGAATTAGCAGTACGGGCTGGCAGTGCAATCGGCTCTTTAGGTGCCGGAACAATAGGCATTGCCTGTGACGGAAGCCGTACAAGCCGGGTTTTATCCCAGGCTTTTGCTGCGGGCATCCAGGGAGCAGGCGTTTCCGTTATGGACTTTGATCATGTTTTTGAAGCAATGTTTCATTTTGGAATGCGGCTCAATGCCCTTTCCATGGGGATATATTTAACTGGAGAACCACCCCGCGCCCGGATATTAGGGGAATGCGGGCTGCCGGCTTCCAGACAGATCGAGCAGGAAATAGAACGGCGGCTGATCCAGAGGGAATTTTATCAGGCACATCCCAGAAAATTTGGTATAGCAATGGATTTATCAGGCATAAGCTCTTTATATGTTACAGAATTGATCCGCATGGCCCCAGAAGGCTTAGAAGGAATGTCCGCTAATGTCCATTCTGAAAATCCGGCAGCAGAATATATTCTTTCCGATACTTTGTACCGGATGGGATGTGAGGAAGGCGGCAGCCTGCATTTGGAAGTTTCCCCGGATGGCACACAGCTTTCCATATCCCAGGATGGCTTATTCTTTTGCCCCAAACGGACCATAGCAGCTTATGGATGGACTTTATTTGAACGGTCAGAAGATTTAGCGGTAGATTATGACTTCCCCAGGGTTTTGGATCATCTGGCGGAAAGCCGGGGCTGTCATATTCTCCGGTATCAAAATGCTTCCTCTGGCGGTCAGGACGAAGCCGGACGGAAATTAGCAGCCCATCAATGGACGAAAGATGGTTCTATGCTGGCAGTTGTACTGTTATCTTATTTGCACCGGCATAAGATGACTTTAGCAGAACTGGATCGGCAAATCCCTGCCCTTGCGGTAAAAGAAGCACAAATTTCTTTAACAATGCCTCCCGCCCGGATTTTGTCCCAATTAAAAGGCCAGGAAGCCGGAGAAGGTGTATTGCTCCAGGACAACAGCCGGGGAACTGTTTTAGTCCGGCCGCAAAAAAACAGGAATGCTTTACGTCTTTTTGCGGAAGCGGCAAACTTTGAGATTGCCCAGGAATTATGTACGGATGTGATCCAGAAGGTACAGGATTTAATGGGACGGTTATAAAAAATGATGGAAGTTTTCTTCTGGGAAAGACTATACTTGACAAGCAGGAAGAAAACTTGTACAATAGAAACCAATGATGTGTTCGGTTTTGCTTCTCCTTTTGCTGTCATTTGGGCCTCAATTCAGGAAATGACAGGGGTTGCCTAAGGAGACAAGCTTTATGATGTGAAATCTGCCTAGGATTGATAAACGGATGTTTGAAGGACGCCGTCCCTTCCTTGGTTCTGTTGGAAACATGCTTTCCGGCAGGAAGTTTGCTAACTGAATAATCCGGCCTATTCTGCGGGTCGATTTTTTGCCGCAGGAATGGGTGTTTGTTTTTGTGCATTTTATTTCTATAACAGCCTGGAGAAATATAGATGAAAAAATGCAGCAGCTTGGATATGTACTATTTTTTCATCTCTTTAGGAAGATGCTGTGATAATCAGACAATATTTTTCTCAATTTGATTTTAAATGGGTTGTTGTTCTTTTTTACATCATTATTTTCAGGCATTGTTATAGGATTGATTTTCTAATTTTGGAGGTAACATTATAGTGTCAGTGTCGGATGAAAAAAAAATAGGCGGCAAGCTTACGGAACAGCAGTTGGCTATGGATCTGAACCAACTGGAAAAACGCAGTGCCATAGAACGGCGGCCCCGTGTACCTAAAAAACGTAAGCCTGCATTAGATGTGCAGAAAGCAGATGCTGCCTCAAAAGAACCGGCCCAAAAGAAAAAGAAAGAACCTGCTTTAAAAACAGAATCAGCCCCAGCTAAAAAACAGCCGCGCCGGATTGCACCAAAGCCTCCCCGTACCAATGAGAATGCCCCTGTTGGTGCAACCATTGAATTATCCGATCCGGTCCGGGTGCGCCAGGAACCAAAAGCCCGCCGGAAACGTTCTGTGAAAGAATCCCGAAAGCCGCCTGTACGGATTATCCCTTTAGGCGGGCTTCATGAAGTGGGCAAAAATGTAACGGTTTATGAATGCCAGGGGGATATGTTTTTAGTTGACTGCGGCATGAATTTCCCGGATGAACAAATGCTGGGCGTAGATCTTGTACTGCCGGATTTTACCTACGTCTATAAAAATAAGGACCGTTTAAAAGGGATTGTCATTACCCACGGCCATGAAGATCATATCGGCGCCCTGCCTTATTTCTTAAAAGAATGTAATGTTCCCGTTTATGCAACCAAATTAACTTTGGGTTTAATTGAAAATAAATTGCGGGAACATGGCCTTTATGGGAAAGTCAGGCTGATGCAGATTGCCCCCAGAGAAACCATTAAATTAGGCTGTATGGAAGTCGAGTTTATCCGTGTAAACCACTCCATTCCGGATGCCGTAGCCCTTGCCATTCATACGCCTGCCGGGGTTATTGTACAGACTGGGGATTTTAAAATTGACTATACGCCCATTGGCGGGGAAGTCATTGACCTGGCCCGGTTTGGGGAATTGGGCAGTAAAGGCGTATTAGCATTGCTGGCAGATTCCACCAATGCGGAACGTCCCGGCTTTACCCCAACAGAACGGACTGTTGCAGAAAGCTTTGACAAGCTGTTTAAACAAGCCTGTCATAAACGGATTATTATTGCAACATTTTCTTCCAATATTTATCGGATGCAGTTAATTGTAGAAGCTGCCGCAAAATACGGCCGCAAAGTAGCGGTTTCCGGGCGCAGTATGGAAAATGCCGCTTCGGTAGCTATGGAGCTGGGATATTTAAGGCCGGCCCCCAATGTAATGATTGATATTGATGAGATCGATCTTTATCCAAGGGAACAGGTTGTTATCATTACGACTGGCAGCCAGGGAGAACCCATGAGCGCCCTTTCCCGGATGGCCAGCGCGGATCACCGGAAAGTTTCTGTTACACCAGGGGATTTTATCATTATCAGCGCCACTCCTATCCCCGGCAATGAAAAAACCGTTGGCAGGGTTGTAAATGACCTGATGAAGCTGGGCGCGGATGTGATTTACGAAAAAATGTATGAAGTCCATGTTTCCGGTCATGCCTGCCAGGAAGAATTAAAAATTATACTGGCTTTAACACGTCCGAAATTCTTTTTCCCTGTCCACGGGGAATACAAACATTTGAAACGCCATGCCTCTTTAGCCTATGGACTGGGGCTGGATGAAAACCATGTTTTGATTGGGGAAAACGGCCGGGTATTTGAATTAGATGGGGTTACAGTCAAAAATGATGAAACCGTACCCAGCGGCCGTGTCTTAGTAGACGGATTAGGCGTAGGCGATGTGGGAAGCATTGTATTACGGGACCGGAAACATTTAGGAGAAGACGGTTTAATCGTAGTGGTTGCCGTTATGGAACGGGAAAGCGGCCGTGTTATTTCCGGGCCGGATATTATTTCCCGGGGCTTTGTCTATGTGAGGGAAGCGGAAGATATGCTTTCAGAAGCCAGGGATGTTGCCCGGAGGGCATTGGATGGCTGTTTAAAAAACAATGTCCGGGAATGGGGAAATATCAAAATTCAAATACGGGATGCACTTTCTTCTTATTTCTATGCCTGCACCAAACGCAGCCCTATGATTCTGCCGATCATTCAGGAAATTTAACTGGGGAAGGGGTTGCATCATGTCTTTTTTCCAGCGGGAAACACCGCCTACGTGGAAGATTCTCTTATATTGTGTTTTAGCAGTCCTGTTATTGCTGGCTTTAGGAAAAATTGCTGCAATTTTTCAAATTGGATAGACTAAAAAAATGCCGCATAGATTGGAAGATCTTTGCGGCGTATTTTTTATAATAATCCCACAAAAAGGAAAGCTTTATTTTTTGAAAGCTGTGTTATTCTGACAAAAAATTTTTTTAGTGCATTCAGAGTGTCCCGAGAATACACTTATTAAGGTAGTGTTATTGTATCAGACGAAAGGGGTGGTTCCCTTTTGGAATTACAAAAAGATGATTTCCTTCCAGCACCTGTGATTGCAGCAGAGGAAACGGTTGGACTTGAAATAGATAAAAACGAAAAGAAACCCCTGTCCGGGCCTCCTCAAAAACGGGGGTTTGTCAGCGTACGCCATTTACGGAAGGTTTACCGGATCGGGGATGAAAAAGTAGTAGCCCTTGGGGATATTAACCTGGAAATCCAGCAAGGGCAGATTGTTTGTATTATTGGGACTTCCGGTTCAGGAAAATCCACTTTATTGAACCAGTTAGCGGGTTTGGAAAAACCTACAAAAGGATCTGTATACATAGGGAATACGAATATTTCCAGATTGGATGAAAACCGGTTAGCTTCTTTCCGCCAGCGGCATTTAGGCTTTGTCTTTCAATCCTATAATTTGCTTCCCACCCTTTCCGCTTTGGAAAATGTAGCCCTGCCTATGATTTTCCGGGGCGTCCCAAAATCAAAACGGGACAAGGCTGCTATGGCAATGCTGGCAGCAGTGGGATTAAAAAAACGCGCCCATCACCGGCCTACCCAGATGTCAGGCGGCCAGCAGCAAAGGGCCGGAATTGCACGGGCTTTTGTAACCCGTCCGAAAGTTATTTTTGCAGATGAACCCACAGGAAATCTCGATACAAAAACGACAATTTCTATTATGCAAATGATGGTCCGTTTTGCCCGGAAGTATCATGAAACATTAGTCATTGTTACCCATGATCCGGAAATTGCGGAATATGCGGATCGGGTTGTCACTTTAATTGATGGTGCAATTACTTCAGATAAGGAACAGACTCCAATTTATGACGTGGGGGAAGCAAGCCCGGAAGAAACCTTGCTGGAAGAAGCTTTGCCTGTTGCAGCAGAGCCAAAGCTTCAAGGGGATGCGGAGGAAAGTAATCAATGAACCATTTTAAAAATCATATTCTGTCCTTAATATTAGCGGTTTTGTTTCTTTTGGGAGCTGGGGCAATCTCCTTTTATGCTATTTTTAGAGGGACGCCAGCCTTTGCAGAAGCAATCATCAATCCAAGAACATCTCCTGAAACAGCGGCAGCAACAGAACCGGCCCAAGAAAATCCAGGCGATCCCAGCGGCGCAACCGAGAATAATAATCCAGAAGCCGGCAAAGAGAAGAATGATAAAACAAACAATGAGGGCGATAAGACAGAGGATAATGAGGGCAGCGGCAATGATAAAGATGATACAGAAACCGAGCGTATCAGACTAAAAATTGTTAAAGTAGAGAATAAAGAAACAGGGCAGTTAGATTCCAATTATAAGACAGTGGAAATTGAGGTAATAGATGACGCCCTGAAAGGCCAAAGCCAGATACCTAAAATAACAATTTCTTTTGATGATGACGACGATGTTCTTCATATTTTAAACAAGGATTGTACAGCTACGGATTACCATGCTTCAACCAATACTTATACTATCAAAGTAGATATGCGGGTGAGCAAATTAGGAGATGGAGTTATACCTGGCGTTATAAAATATGCGGATTCTACTATTAAAGACCGGGATTTTACTTTAAATTTCAGCGCTTGGGTGCCGATTGGGGAAAATCCCAATATTTACAATCTGCAAAGTTATCGGTTTTATGATGATGACGGGGATTTGATTACAAAGCTCACCAAAGGCAAAAAAATTGATAAATTAGTCGTTACTTTAAAAGACGGCGGCTTTACCAAGGAAGTCTATGACAATACGGGAAAAAGCCAGTTTACCGCTTCTTTAAATTATGATACATTTACCCCGCTGGACCGGAATCAGGAACCTCATTTCAGCAATACGGCAGTTGAATTGCCGGATGGCTGCGTTTCTTATGAAGTCTTTTTTTATGATCTCCGGTATACTGGCGACACAAAAGAGCTGGTTGTAAAAATCGGGTATCCGCAAAGCTTTGGCTTGGAACGGCGGGAATTTACAGAATCCCTCCCGGAAGGGGAACTCTATCAGGAAAAAAATGATAATACCTCCTCCTCTGAATCAAGCTCCAGCGAAGCGGAAATTGCCCCGCCTACGCCCCGTCTGATTATCCGTTCCTATGATTACGGCGGACAAGCTTTAACGGCTGCCTCCAGTGCAAAATTAAACCTGACATTTCAAAATGTCAGCAGGCAGGTTCCTGTGGACAATGTAGTTTTAAAAATTGCCATGCCGGAAGCCTTTACTTTGACCAATTCTTCCAATAGCTTTTATTTTGAACGGATTGGACGGGAACGGGAAAAAACCGTTTCCATTGATTTTACCGTAAAGCCTACGGCAGAAGCGACTTCCCAGGCAATCAAATTAAGCTTTGCATTTGAAGCGGTTATTGGAAACCAGCGCACCCAGCTTACCAGTGAAGAAGAAATTACAATTCCAGTTGTTCAAATCAACCGGATGATGGTCAGTTCTGTGGAAACGCCGCCGGAAATTTATATCGGTGATAACAGC
Organism: bacterium 1XD42-1; assembly: GCA_003612625.1. Taxonomy (GTDB): domain Bacteria; phylum Bacillota; class Clostridia; order Oscillospirales; family Ruminococcaceae; genus Anaerotruncus. The sequence goes on from RAZJ01000023.1 coordinate 19,112, forward strand.
GGCAGTATAGAAGCCAGCTTTGTCAATAAAGGAAAAACTGCTGTGTATAATGTAACAGCTTCCATTGAAGGGAAAAATATTGCCCAGACAGGACAAACCCAATTCATTGGAAATGTAGAAAGCGGCATTGAAAAATCCATTGATTTTTCTTTAGAAGCTTTGGAACCAGGCCCCATTACAGGGGAAATTATTTTATCTTATGAAGATGCCAATATGCGGATCAGTGAAATCCGTACCGCATTTTCTACACAGGCTATTGCAATGGATACAGGCCCGTCCCCAGATGAAATGGATGCCATGGCCCAGCCCCAGGAACCCCCAACAGAAGCTCCGGCCTGGTATGCAGGGATTCCCACATGGTATTGGGCTGCAGGCGGGTTTGTTGGGCTGATTATTTTAGCATATTTGATTAAATTAACACGGGTTTCCCGTATTACCCTCCTGGAGGATGACGATGAAGATTTCTGATCAGATATCTATGTGCCTGAATAATCTGCTTCATCGGAAAATGCGTACCATATTAACAGTTACTGGCGTTATGGTAGGTGCCTGTTTAGTTGTTATTGTGGTTTCGTTAGGTATTGCTATGAGTGCCCAACAGGAAGCTGTACTGCAAAGCATGGGGGATTTAACACGTATTACCATTTATAATTACGGCAGTTCCTCCAATGGGGAACAAATTGCTTTAGATGATGACGCGGTAGCCGCTATTGCTAAAATCCCTGGTGTAGATGTTGCAACCCCTATTTATCAGCCCCGTAATTTAGCTGCATTTATCTATGGCGGCAAAGAAGAACGCTATTCCATGCGGCTGGATTGGAATGTAACTGGGATGTATGCAGAAGCTTTCCCAAAAATGGGGTTTGAACTTTTAGAAGGGACCTGGCCGGAATACCAGCCCAATCAGAAAAAACCAATTTCTATCCTGGTTGGGGAATATACAGCTTTTAACTTTGAAGACACAAAACGCAAAGAAGATGATCAGCGCCGTTACCGCTGGGCAGAAATAAATGAAGATGGAGAAGTTATCAATACGCCCTTTGTCAATTTTAATAAAGATGATTTAATCTTACATACAGAAAAAATGGAAGAAGATTCTCCGGATTCTACGGTAGTGACCCGTGAAATAAAGGTTGCAGGAAGGATTAAAAAGGATTACAATAAAGGATGGGAAACTGATCAAGGCATTTATATGGATATTGGGGATTTGAAAGCTTTGGAATCCGCTTATATGAAAGCCAATAAAATAAAAGCTGATTCTTCCCGTAACCAGTCCGGATATAATCAGGTTCGTGTTTATGTCCATTCCATTGATGATGTGGATTCCGTAGATGCTGCAATCAAAGATATGGGATTTGAAACAGAATCTTTAGAAAGTATCCGTAAACCTATGCAGGACAGTGTAAAACAGCAGCAGCTTTTTTTAGGAATGCTGGGCGGCGTATCCCTCTTAGTGGCAGCCATTGGGATTACCAATACCATGTTTATGTCAATTTATGAACGGACAAGAGAAATTGGTGTTATGAAAGTCCTTGGCTGTAAAGTCGCAAATATCCGCAGTGTATTCCTGATGGAAGCTGGCGCCATTGGATTTTTAGGCGGAATCGCCGGCGTCCTTTTAAGCCTGGCTGCTTCGGCCATTATTAACTATTTTAAGCTTTCTTTCAGCGGCGGCAATCAGAATAATGTGTATATGTATGGTGGATTCGGAAGGGGAGGCGGTTCTGTTGATCCTTCCGCGATGCCGGTATCAGTTATCCCTTTATGGCTTGTAGGCGCGGCAATCGTATTTGCTACTTTAGTAGGGCTTCTTTCCGGTGTAATGCCTGCAAACCGTGCAATGAAAATTTCAGCTCTGGAGGCGATAAAGCATGAATGAACCGAAAAAACGTTTGGTAAAAATTTTGGCTGTTGTGATACCAGTTGTTATCATTTTAATTGTAGTCATCCTTTTAACCACCCAGTACATCCAGCGGGAACAATGGATTACCCGTACCATTGATACTCCTACTATGGCTGATACCAGGATGCTTGTCAAAAATAACAAATTAACAGTGCGTTCTTTATTGCCGGACCGGGTCACAAAAGAAAATATTACTTTATATAGTGCCCGTCTGTATCCAGAAGCTTCTACAATGATATGTACTGTAAAAAAACCAAAACAATATGAACAATTTACAGCATATCTGGTTTCTAGAGATGGAACGGTTTATCCAGGATGGTATAACCCACAGGCTATGGGTGAAACTTCCACCGACCGTCATAACGTGGTAAAGTTTGTCTTTGAAAAGCTGGATACAACACAAATCGTAAAATTTAATCTGGTAGATAAATCAAAAATTGTTGGGGAATATGACCCGAATACTTTTACAGATCAGGTTTCTTTTGATTTAAACCCGCCGCCCCGTGAATTTGCAGCTCCTTCCAGTGAAACTGATGGAGAAACAAGCAGTTCCGAAAGTTCAGAAAATGGGTGAGCTATAAAAAAATATCCTTGAGTTGCAGGGAAGCAGCTTAACAAAAACTGCCAGGGGTCACAGAGCCCCGGGCAGTTTTCAATATTGGTTTCGTTTTCCTAAAAATTTTCAGTTGACGAAAAATGTTACAACTGTTACAATATATATAAGCTAAAGATTTTTTTACTTAATTAGGAATGGAGCATTTTTACATGGCAAGGATTTCATGGCTGGCCCTCAGCTATAATCTTCCCATTAACCCTTCCAAAGCCCGTGTCTATACATGGCGCAAGCTGCGGGAATTAGGGGCAGAATATTTACGGCAAGGGGTTGCCTTATTGCCCAATACCGCCCAAAGCAACCAGCAGTTAACCCTTTTAGCACAGAAGATCCGGCAAATGGGCGGAGAAGCTTCTTTATTGGAAATGCGTTTTTTAGATCCCCATGCCGAGCAGGAGATGGCTGCCCGGTTTGAAAAACAATCCCAGGATGCTTATGAAGAACTTTTAGAAGATTGTGCCGCAACTGTACTGCGCTTAAAAAAATTAGGGAACCCGCCTACGGCAAAAGAAACAGAAGCTATCCGCCGGATGGTAAAGCGGTACTGTCATGTAAGAGCCAGGGACTATTTCAGGGCTTATACAGGGGCGCAGGAAGTACAGGATGGTTTAGATGAACTGGTAGAAAGTGTGCGGAGCGTAGCCGCAGATGTAGGAAAACAATTACGCGGTTTGCTGGACGGCTAGTTGGTACGATTCACCTTTTCACCTGCTTTAAAGTTAGGAGGCTGTATATGAAAAAATGGCTTGATGAAGAATATGAATTTGAAGTTGAAGTAATCAATTTTCTGCATGGGGATCATACAGAGCGTTACTGCCGGAATGGTGAAGAAATTGGAGATAAATATACTTGTACTTATGGATGCCCTGTCAATTCACAGGGATATGGTATTTGCTCCAAAACAATGATGATGCTGTACCCCATTATGGAAGCTGTCAGAAGCGGCGGAGATTTAGAGAATATCGGCGGCGACGGGAAATACAGCAAAGTCATTGTTTGTCCTGACGGTTGTGTTATGTTTCGGATTACAGCAAAACCATTAGACAATCAGAATCCTTTCAAAGGAAAATGTTTTGATTAGATTTCTGTTTGCGTATAAACGAATAAAGGAAAAAGTACAGATGAAAGATTTTAAAATTTTATTTGATTATTTCAAAGAACATAAAATTGCGGCACTTGCTGTAATCATTGCAACTTCTATGGGTGCGGGAGTGGGGGCAATATTCGGCGCAATGGCTTTTTATAATGGGTGGCTGGGATAAAATAAATTTAGTCTATTGACGGTACAGCCTGCCAGCAGCTTTCTATATTACAAGGTAAAAGGGATAAAGAAACCAAAACAGCTTCCCACCCTTTTTTAGAAAGGAACCATGGAAAGCTGTTTTTTCTATTTTGAATCTCCCCAAAATACGGCTTCGCCCGCTTGTATGGCATCCATTCCATAGGATTCCTGGAGGAACCAGTATTCTTCCAGCTTATCCATAAGGACGCCTCCCCAATAAAAAGCATAATCTGCCGCGTATTCCATTGTCAGTAATAAACGGGGCGTTAATAAAGGGGCATAAGTTCGGCGGATCTGTTCCCATGCTTCTAAAGCGGTAAAATCTAAAGGAATCCCGCTGCCTAAAAATTCTGCGTGTCCATGGAGGGAATCTTGCTGGGCATAAGAAAATACAGGCTGTTCCGGACCGCGGATACTGATATAGCAAAATAACCCTGTAAAACAGAATAAAAGTAAAGTAATGAAAAAAGAAATCATAAAATATTTTACATTTTGAAGGTTCGGCATTTTCCACGTCCTTTATTTTTTATGATTTTTTCAAAAGCTGGGCCAAAGCATCCCCGATAAGCTCCGCAGTATAAATACTTTCTTCTAAAGTATTCCCATTGGAGCCCACTTCTAAAAGCAAAGAACCGGTTGTTAAATCCATATTATATTTCCGGTAACAGAAGAAAATCGGCCGTGTAAGCTGTGGATATTTTTCTTCAATGGCATTTTGAAAAGCTCCGGCAAACCGTAAATTTTCCCGCCAGTTGGGGACATTCATGGTACCATCTTCACATCCGGTAATGATCATAAGCTGGGCTGCTTTTTTGCCGTTGATTTCAATAACAGGCTTTACTGTAACATCATCTGCCCGTAAAATTGCATCCCGGTGAACATCTAAAACAATTTTTATGGAAGGATATTTTTCAAGATATTTCCGGATGGTAGCGGCACTCCGTTCATAAGCCCCGTTATAAGAAGGATAGTCATGCTGGGTTTTATCATGGACAACACCAATACCAGCTTCTTGTAATTTTTTTTCTAAGGCATCCCCAACGGCTGTCATGTTGACCTGGTTATCTGTATCCCGCCAGCTATTTCTGACATCAAACGTAGCACTGTCAAAAGGCTCATAACTTTCTGTTGCATGGGTATGCACAATTAAAATTTGTGGATCTTCTGTTTCTTCTAACTGGATGTTTAGCCCTTGGTCCAGTATGGAAAGAACTTCGTCATCCGGAGTTTCTGTGGAATTACGCAGAAGGCCCTTCCCATAAGAAAGGAATTTCCCACCCTGTCCAGACATATTTTCCTGAAGCAGCGTCCCTTGAAATTCTTCCGGCACATCTGTTTCCTGAACTGCGGGAGGGCCTGCGTTTTTACTTTTGACAGGGCCGTCTTCAGAAACAGGGTCCGGTTCTTCCGCAGATGGTTCTGATTTTACAGGTTCTTCCTCCTCCCAGGGCCTTACATAAGGAGCTACTTCTTTTTCTTCCTGGGAAGGCGGCGGATAGAGCTTGTCTGCGAAACGGCGTTCCAAAATAGCAGTAGAGCCTTGAGGCATTGCTAACATGGCAGAAGCTAAAGCTGCCCGTCCTGCTAATAAAGTCCAATCTGGAGAACAAGTAAATGCCAGCCAGAAAGAACAGGCAATAGCAAATAAAAGCACCAGTAATGGCTGTTTCCGTTTCACAGTTCCGCCTCCCCCTAGTATGGACTGTATCCAGCATATGCAAAATGGGAGGAGGATAGAACATCTTCATTATGACGCCAGGTAATCAATTTCTTCTAAAGTTAAATGAGGCTGTAAGGCTGCATTGATCCCCAGAGAAAGCTGTTTGGCTCCCCGTTCAATCATAGAATCAATATCTCTGGGTGTTACCGTTAATTGGCGGGCACTGGGCGGCAATGTGCTGTCATCTTTTAAGCCGCATAATTCGCAGGCTAATGTCCCGCCGTCTACCACGGTAGGAATCCCCATAGAAATGACAGGAACGCCTAATGTAGCTTTAGATAATTCTTTTCTGGCATTATCTACACCAGCTCCAGGAGAAATACCGCTGTCTGCAAGCTGGATGGTACGTCCCAGCCGCTGGTAAGCCCGGGCAGCCATTGCATCAATCACAATGACAGCAGATGGAGCAATATCTTTTACCACAGCGTGAACCAGCTCACTGCTTTCCATACCGGTTTGTGCAAGGACGCCTGGCGCTAACGCAGCAACGGGACGCAAGCCTTCTAATCCGGTTTTTTCAGCGAAATCAGCCGGAAGATGCCTTGTAGCTAAAATTTTGCGGACAGCCCGGGGGCCTAAAGCATCCGGCGTCATACGGTCATTCCCAAGCCCTACCACTAAAATACAGCCTGTTTGCGGCAGCCAGGGCTGGAGCACCTTAGCCAAAGCATAAGCCAGCGCCTGAGCATCTTCTTTTTCCGGAGAAAATTCTACCGTGACATAGTGGCCTAAATGGCGGCCTAAGAGAGCTGCTGCATGTTCCGTTGTAATTTCTACATGAGTTACTGTAATGCCTTCTAAGGTTTCTTCCCGGAACAGGATACCTTCTGGCGGATGCTGCCGGTAAGCAGCCGCTGATTCCATTGCTAAATCGGTACGGACTGGCAAAAAATCCCCTTCTTATTCTTTCTTTCTATAAGTTCTAAATTTCAGTTGTAAATCTTATAAAATTGATGTATAGTTAATGGATGCTTTTACGGATACAAATGAAAAAATCTGTATGCTTTAGAATTCCCATGGAAATAGGAAAATATACAGTCTTAATAAAAAGGAGGCGTTTTTCATGAAACGGAAAAAAATCGGGAAAAAATTTTTAATAGTTGGGGTACTTATTTTGATTGTTTCTATGCTCCTTTTTTTCCGTGCAGAAGCATCTCCTTTTACATTAGTCCTGTTCGGGGTTTCTATTTTAATCAATACGATTGGAATTAGCTTATTGACTTGGAAATAAAGGAGGATTTTTCGTTTATGCCATTCTCACGCCGTACCTGGACAGAGATAGATTGCAATGCTCTTTTACATAATTATGAAACCATCCACAAACAGACAGCAGGCTGTAAAATAATGGCTGTTGTCAAAGCAGATGCTTATGGTCACGGTGACATTGCCGTGGCCAAGGTATTACAGCAAGCAGGTGTTCATTGGTTTGCTGTTTCCAATTTTGAAGAAGCTTTATCCTTACGGGAACAAGGTATTACCTGCCCGATTTTGGTTTTAGGCTATACGCCGCCGGAAAATGCGGCTGGATTAGCAGACCGGCATATTACACAAACGGTTTATTCTTTAGAATATGCTTATGCTTTAAATGAAGCTGCCCAAGCAGCAGGTACCCGTATCAATTGCCATATTAAATTAGATACCGGAATGGCTCGTATCGGTTTTTGCGCCTGGAAGGGGCATGAAGAAATCGGTGCAGCACAAACTGCACAAGCCTGTATGCTGCCTGGTTTGGATTGTACCGGGATATTTACCCATTTTTCCTGTGCGGATGAATTAAGCCCGGAAAGCACTGCTTTTACAAGAGAACAATTTCAGTCTTTTGAAAAGACAGTTGCCCTTTTAGAAAAACAAGGATTCCATTTCTTATTGCATCATTGCTGCAACAGCGCAGCAACTTTACGGTTTCCTGAAATGTATTTGGATATGGTGCGGGCAGGCGTTATTTTATATGGGTTATCCCCTGCTCTGGAATGTGACGGGTTAGCAAATTTACATCCGGTGATGAATTTTTATAGTACCATTACCCTGGTAAAAGAAGTGGAAGCCGGAATACAAGTGAGCTATGGGCGGACTTATACAGCTCCGGAACAACGAAAATTAGCCACTATTGCCGTAGGATATGCTGACGGATTCCGCCGGAACTTTTCCAATTTAGGCCATGTAATCGTTCATGGGCAGTATGCTCCTATCGTAGGACGTGTCTGTATGGATCAGACATTGATTGACGTTACCGGGATTCCTGATGTAACAATGGGGGATCGTGTCATCCTAGTTGGACAGGAAGGAAATTGTTCCATTACATTTGACCAGTTTGCACAGTTAAACGGCACGATCAATTATGAGGAAATCTGTTTGATTGGGCGGCGGGTTCCCAGGGTATATTTAAAAGATGGCCGGGAATTTGGAATTACAGATTATCTGCTTCAGCCGATTGAAAAAAATCCAAGCAAAATTTTACCCCTAATTTATAATAAGCTGAGGGATTTTGAAATTGATAATAAGACAAGAAGAAACAAAAGATTATGAAATGGTATATCATGTCATAAAAACAGCCTTTGCCAGTGCAGAACGGTCTGACGGTAACGAACAGGATTTAGTAAATGCGCTAAGAAAGAGTGAAGCTTTTATTCCTGAATTGTCATTGGTGGCGGAAAGCAATGGAGAAATTATAGGGCATATTTTGTTTACAAAAGCAAAAGTTGGAGAGAGTATTCAGTTAGCTTTAGCCCCTTTATCTGTGCTGCCTGACTATCAAAGGCAGGGAATCGGGACAGCTTTAATAAAAGCGGGCCACAAAAAAGCGGCTGAATTAGGCTATGGATATTCCATTGTATTGGGAAGTGAAAAATATTATCCTAAAATGGGGTATCTGCCAGCCGAAACGTATGGTATAACATCACCTTTTGATGTACCAAGCGAAAATTTTATGGCTTACCCATTAAGAAAGGATATTCCGAATATTTCTGGAGTGATTCAATATGCCAAAGAGTTTGGAATTGACTAGAAAGCGTCTGAAACAGATAATAATTTTTCAATTTGACCAGATTGGATTGCTCTAAGATTTAGGGCAATCTTTTCTTTTGGCCAATCCCACCACCGTATATGTAGCAATTTTGAAATAGTTTCATCTGGGAAACGTTTCCGAATGATTTTTGCCGGGGTGCCTCCTGCAATTGTATAAGGCGGTATATCTTTTGTTACAACAGCCTTTGTACCAATAATTGCCCCATCCCCAATGGAAACTCCCGCTAAAATAGTAGCCTGATAACCGATCCATACATCATTACCAATCTGAATATCTCCCTTATTATCCCAGGCTGTTGTAATATTTTTAACATCCAATCCCCATTCTTCAAAGAAAATCGGAAAAGGATATGTGGATAAAGAAGAAAGCGTATGATTTGCGCTGTTAAACAAAAATTTCACACCACAGGCTATGGAACAAAATTTCCCAATTTTTAATTGATCCTGGTTAATGGGATAATGATATAATACATTATTTTTTTCAAATTCCTGGGGGTCTTTTTCAAAATCATGATAGATTGTAAAATCACCTACGGTGATATTTGGATTTGTAATTACATTTTTTAAATAAACGGTATGCAGATCTCCTGTACGGGGGTATATTTTTTCTGGCTTCATAAGATTCTCCTTTTATTTAAAATGAATATTGTTTTATCTGCTGAAAATGATTATTTTGGACATAATAAACCTTTTGCTCTTTTACAGAATAAACAAAGGAAACTCTTGTTGCCCAAATTCCTTCCTGCCGTACAGCATAGAGGACAGAAAAAGCATCTTTAACAGAAAAATGCTCTCCATATTTTTTTAATAAGTGATTTGCTTTTTCATAACGGTTATCTCCTGGCACCACAAATGGTTTTGTACTTTCAGGGTCTAATAAAGAATAATTGGATATTAAGGCATATTTTCCGGCTGCTTCATAACATCCAATGCCTGGTTCGATAATCAATACACGTCCGTTTGCATCTGACAGCATAGCTTGCATCGTAGAATCAGGTGCATAAATGATTTTTTTCGTTTTTACAATATGAAGTACATCTTCAAAAGAAATTTCAGCTTTGATATATTGTTCTGTCAAATCAGAAATGAACATACAGGAGGAATCTTCTGAATCATATCCTGTCGGATTTCCGTGGACATATAATAAAGTACCCACATTACCATTGCGGTTGACGCCATGATAAGAATGATAGATTCCATCCGGCCTTTTGATTCCAATATAAAACCGGTCTTTTTCTAAAATGACTTTATGTTCCCACACAGAAAGATCAATATCAAAATTGAATCCTGTTATGATATCATCGCCATGATAAACAAATCTCATACACATAACGGTAAAACCTCCATCCTTTTATAAAGAACGTTCTGGTTTTTATTGTACCGTTGTTATCAGATTTTTTCTATATACAGAATGATACAGAAATATTTTATACCATTTCAAAATCCTTCTTTGGAATTCAGCTTGTAAAACCAGTCTGTATCGGGTATACTTAAAAATAATAGAACAAAATTTTGAAAAGGAGAAAATAATATGGGATTTTTAACCGGGAAAACAGCCATTATTACGGGCGCAGGCAGATCCGTACTACAAGATGGAAGATGCGGTTCCATTGGATATGGTATTGCAACTGCTTACGCAAAAGAAGGAGCCAACCTTGTCATTACAGGCCGTAATGTTGAAAAAATGGAAGCTGCGAAAGAAGAATTGGAACGGTTGTATCAGATTAAAGTTTTACCCATTCAGGCAGACATCAGCGCAGGAAATGATAATGAAGGGATTGCTTCTGACGTTGTCAAACAAGCTGTTGCAGCTTTTGGCGGAATTCAGGTTTTAATCAATAATGCGCAGGCTTCTGCCTCCGGTGTTACCTTAGCAGAACATACCGTTGAACAATTTAATCTTGCCATTTATTCCGGCTTATATGCGGCTTTTCATTATATGAAAGCTTGTTATCCATATTTGGCAGAAAGTAAAGGCTCGGTGATTAACTTTGCTTCCGGAGCAGGTTTATTTGGAAATTTCGGCCAATGTGCTTATGCCGCTGCCAAAGAAGGCATCCGGGGTTTAACCCGTGTTGCTGCTACGGAATGGGGAAAAGACGGCATCAATGTAAATATTATTTGTCCCTTGGCTTGGACTGCGCAATTAGAACGTTTTCAGCAGCAATATCCGGAAGCCTTTGAATCCAATGTAAAAATGCCTCCCCTTGGCTATTATGGCGATGCGGAAAACGACATTGGCCGGGTCTGTGTACAGCTGGCTTCACCGGACTTTAAATATATGAGCGGGGAAACCATTACATTAGAAGGCGGTATGGGACTGCGGCCTTAAAAATATTTGTATTAGAATAAACTTAGCTGTTTTGGTTCAGGAGCCTTTTTATATTCTACTGTATTCCCGGTTTTTATAGTATTTGCGGGAATATCTTTCAAGAATATAGAAGGCTCTGTTCCTGTTAAAAGGACAAGTTCTTCTTTTGCCCTGGTCATGGCTACATAGAAAAGCCTGCGTTCTTCTTCAATATCGACTGTACGGTTTGGCATTTCCAAAGGCAAAAGCCCTTGACGCAATCCGCAAAGGAATACCACAGGAAATTCCAGTCCCTTTGCCCCATGAAAGGTCATCAAATGTACCGCATCTGAAAGGTATGTTTTGCCGCCTGTACGGTGAATATCCTGTTCTTCACCAAAAGTGAGATTTTGCAGAAAAGCTCCCATATCTTCTTGAAAGACCGCCATATTTAATAAACGTTCCATTGATAATCCGGAGAATCCCATATCAGAGATCCAATGCTCCAATAAAGAACGCGGTTTTTCTTTTAATATGGCTTTCTGATAAGTGCCTACGAAGGACTGCCATACGGGAGGCAGGGTTTGGGAACAGACTATTTGAGAAACAGCATCTTCCGGGTTCAATAATTGGCGGAAAAAAGCGATTGTACCCCGGATAGAAGATTCGGACAAAAAGGAATTGCGGCCTGTAACCACATAAGGAATCCCCTCAATGGCCAGGCATTTTTCTAAAATTTCGGCTTGTCTGTGAGTACGGTAAAGAACTGCAATATCAGAAAATCCCCGGCTTTCTGCGATTTGAGCGCCAAGCATATCAATGCCGCCAACCATCCGGTTTATTTCTTTGGCAATGAAAACAGCTTCGGAAAAATCATCAGAAGATGTCATAAGCCGTACAGCGGCTCCTCCGGGCTGGGAAGGCTTTAATTCCCGTTTCCCGCCGGGATTTTGGGAGATGACTGGCAAGGCACAGCTTAAAATTTCCGGAGAAGAACGATAGTTACGGATCAATGGAATTTGTACCCCATGATTTTCAGCTTCAAAACGGGAAAAACATTCAGGTGCCGTTCCCCGGAATCCATAAATGGACTGATCCGGATCACCGATTACAAAAATTTGTGTACTTTCCCGGCCCCATGCCTGAATTAACCGGTATTGCAAATCATTTACATCTTGAAATTCATCTACTAATAAATAAGTAAAAGGCTTTTTTTCTTTTTTATCTGCGCCATTTTCAAAGAGGGCTAAGGTTTCTAATAATAAATCATCAAAGTCAAGAACATGATAAGTTTTTAGACGTTCCTCATATAAAGTTATGGCTTTTTCCAAATCTTCCTGATAAGAGGAACCGTTTTTATAGCAGGACACAGCATCCAATAATTTTTTTGCGGAGCATTTTTCGGCTTTCGCTATCTCTTTTGCGATTGCCTGGGCTTCATAAGGATCGAGGACTGTGACTGGACGGTGCAGGGAAAGAAGTCTTTGACAAATTTGGTGGAAAGTGCCTGTATTGACAGCTTTTGCAGCCCGTTTTCCCACAGCCTGTGACAACCGGTCCCGGATTTCTCCGGCGGCTTTGTTTGTAAAAGTAACAGCCGTAATTTGGCCAGGCTTGACACCATCTTCCAGCAAATGCAGAATTTTTTCAATTAAAGTCCTGGTTTTTCCGGTTCCCGGCCCTGCAATTACAGCAACTGTGGATTCTTTTGCGTCAATGGCAGCTTGCTGCTCTGGATTTAAAGCAATGACAGAAGCAGAAATATTTTCTTCTTTTTTCGTAGAGCCCTTGGGCTTGGCGGAAGAAGATATTTTTTTCTTTTTTTCCGGCATATCGCTTCCGAAAAAGGAAATCTGCCCGGAAAGGATACCGATTTCCTTTTCATCTAAAAGGGTAATTTTCCCAAACTCCCCGTCATATCCAGGTGAAATATGGATTTTTCCTTGCCGCATCCGGCGGATTCCTTCTTCTACGCAAGGCCCGGCAACATGACGGATGTCTTCCAAAGGTGCCTGGCGCAATATAAAAAATTCCGGGCCAATTTCCCGCAACAAAGCTTCGTAGTTTTTACGTGCTTTAATACAGGTTGAAGAAATCCCCAAAGAAGCAGCTACGGCTTCCGGCAAAGGAACAATGCTTTCAAAAGGCCGGCCATTGGGAAGCAGAAAACCTTCTTCCCGGTCAGCTAATTGTTCTACCCGGTGCAAAACCCCTGTTGTTAATTTTCCACCGCAAACCGGACAGCGTCCTTGGAAATTTTCTGCTTGAGCAGGAGTTAAACATTGTTTACAGTTCCGGTGGCCATCATAATGATATTTGCCTTCTTCGGGGAAAAATTCAATGGTACCGGAAAAATCCTGGCTGCTGCCATTTAAAGCGCGGGATAATCCGGAATAAGAAAGTTCCCCACAAAGAAGATTCGCTTCCCGTCCCAATTTAGCAGGAGAATGAGCGTCTGAATTAGAAACTAAAATATATTTATCCAAAGCAGACAGCCGCCAATTCATAGGCGGATCGGAAGAAAGTCCCGTTTCTAAGGCATGGATATGGGGGGTTAAATCTTCAAAACATTCTTCAATGGTATCGAAGCCGGAAAAAGCCCCAAATAAAGAAAAATGAGGCGTCCAAATATGGGCTGGAATAAAAATGGCCTCCGGGCAGACTTCCAAGGTAATTTCTAATAAGTCCCGGCTGTCCAATCCTAAAATGGGCCGTCCGTCTGAGTGCAAATTTCCAATTTCTTCTAATTTTGCGGCTAAAGAAGCAGCCTGTTCCAAACCAGGCAGAAGGATTAAATTATGGATTTTACGGACACGTCCATTTTTTTTATAAATAGAGCTGATTTCTCCGGAAACTACAAACCGGGGGCAAGCGGATTCCGGTGCGCCAGCTTCCTGCAAACGGTATTCTTCTTTCAAGCGGTAAAGCCCGTCTTCCGCGGGAACCAATTTCTGGCTTAATTCCTCCCGCCAGGCAGGATGGGTAAAATCTCCGGTGCCAATGAGATCAATCCCTTTGCGGCGGGCCCATAATTCCAAATATTCCGGAACACAATCCCGGCTGGTAGCCCGGGAATATTTAGAATGAATGTGTAAATCGGCAATAAACATGGCATTTCTCCCTTTCTAATATGATAAGATAACGCTAAAAGGAAAACGTGCCGCAAGAACTTTTTATCCTGCGGCACGCTGGAAACTTAGATCCTATCCTAATCCTCATTATCTATAATTTGTCTTGGTTCTGTGTCGTCACTGGAACGGCGGGAAGATCTGCGGGGCGGGTTCAATATGCCAAAAGTACCATCTTCCGGATCAATGGGTTCATTATCGTTGAAGTCATCATCATAAAAATCATCCGGGTCTAATTCTTTTGTATCCGATAAACCGGAATGATAAGTGCAAGGCGGTAAGGGATTGCTTTTTTTATACCATCCTGTGCCGCCAACCGGACATCCTGCAATCGCCAATTCGCCGCTTTTCGCGCAAAAAGACTGCTGTTCCACATCTCCCCATATGGGAAATTCTTTGATTTCTAATTGCAGTTCTTCATGAATCCTGCCCATTAAACGGCTAAAGACAATCGGTGGTGGATAGTTCATATAACGGATTGTCTGGTTCTGGTCATAACCCATCCAAACAGCGCCCACATAGTAAGGCGTAACGCCCATAAACCATTGGTCATAATCTTCCGAAGAAGTGCCGGTTTTACCGGCTACGGGCATAGTGGACACAGTAGGATTATTGGTAAAACGGGCAGCAGAACCAGTACCAGCCTGTGTGACCCGCTGCATAAGCTTATTTACAATAGTAGCCGTTTCCGCAGTAATGACACGGCGCGGAGTTGTATCCCGTTTTAAAAGTACATTATTGTCGTAATCCTGTACTTCTGTATAGGCGTAAGGGGTTGTAAAATATCCGCCATTGGAATAAATCTGATACCCTCCAGCCATTTCCAAAGGTGTGACGCCATGGGTCATACCGCCTAAAGCCATAGAGGACAAGTTTATATCGCTGAGGATATTGCCCGCAGCATCAGTTTCTTCCCGTACCAGGGAATAAAAATTCAGCTTATCGTGCAGGAAATCAAAACAACGCTGCTCGCCTAACAGCTTAACAATTTTAACAGGAATGGTATTACGGGATTCCATAATAGCCCGTTCAACGGTCATAGGCCCAACATAACTGTTTTGGTAGTTTCTGGGCCAAAGGGTACCGTCAGGCAATGTAATAGGATTGTCGTCCCAAATAGAAGAATAGGTAATAACATCATTTTCAAGGCCCTGTAAATAAGCGGCTAAAGGCTTAATAGAAGAACCAGGCTGACGGCGGGACATGGTAGCCCGGTCGTATTCCCGCTTCCCAGTCTTTTTCCCAATATCACCCACAAGCCCTTGGATCGCGCCGCTGGTATCCAGAACCACAGATGCCGATTTTGGATATTCCGCATTGTAGATTGGCGGAAAATTATCCGTTGTGGAATAAAAATCTTCCATAATATTTTGAATGCGTTCATCTACTGTGGTATAGATCCGCAAACCGCCGCTGTTTACCATTTCCTGGGCTTTTTCATAGCTGTAACCTTTTTGAAGCTGCAAATCTTCAAGAACCTGATTGATAACATGGTCTACAAAATAGCTGTAAACGGGGGAAATATGGGAATAAGCTTCCTCTTTTTTAAAGTCCAGCTTTTCATCAATAGCAGCCTGATATTCTTCATCATTGATGTAGCCTTGTTCCCGCATCAAATAAAGAATATCCTCCTGCCGGTTTTTATTATAGTCCGGATGGACAAAAGGATCGTATTTACCAGGGAATTGAGTGATCCCGATAATAGAGGCACTTTCTGCTAAAGAAAGATCCTTTACATCTTTTCCAAAATATACATTGGCGGCAGCCTGTACACCATAACAGTTATTGGAATAATAAACGGTATTCAGATAAGCTTCCATAACCTGCTCTTTGGTGTAATTTTTATTCAGGTTGATTGCCCGGAAAATTTCCCGCAGTTTCCGGTCCACACGGTAGGCATCATCACCTGTTAAATTTTTAATGAGCTGCTGGTGCAGGGTGGAACCGCCTGCATTAGAAGGATAGATCGGGATAAACATATTGATAAAAGAACCAACTGTACGCTGCCAGTCCACACCGCTATGTTCCCAAAAACGCTTGTCCTCAACAGCTACAAGAGCATCCCGCATATATTTAGGGATACTGTCATAATTCACCCATATTCGGTTTTCCATTGTTTGCAGGCGCTGCAGCTCATAAGGCTGGTCATTTTCATCATTTGCATAGAGAATTGTGGTATACCGCATATCAAGATTGTCAAGGCTAATCTGTTCCTCGGCATTCATGTAACGCAGAATATAAACGGTAAGTACCGAAGCCACAATACATCCAGTAATAATGCCGACCATAATTAAAATGGCAATCATACGGAAAAAATTCCCAATGATCCCACCTATAATCTGGCCGACTGTACGTTTCCTTTTGGCCATGTATCGATGTCCCCCTTATAGCTCAAAATGCGTACAGTATAGTATACCACAATTGATAGGAAAAGCGCTAGAGGTTTTCCCAAAGGATTCCCTAAAATTTTTCGTTTTTACTGGTATTTTTTCTTGATCGGGCAGATAATCGGTATATTTTCCTGAAACCTGCCAAAAATATGGAAAAAAGGATTGGGATAGGAGGGTATTCCAATGAAAAATGCAGTTTTATTAACATTAGCAGGTGTTTTTATCATTTCCCTGATCACTTTGGGGATTGCTTATGCAATGCCTACGGCAGCACAGGATGAATCTTCGTCTGCGGCAGAAAGCATAACTTCCATTGCGGAGCCGGAATATTTACTGCGGGCGTATGAAGGAAAATTAGCTGTCTTTACAAAAGATCTTGTAACACCGGATTTGGTTTTTGACGTTTATGTGCGCACTTTGCCGGAAACCGACCAGGAACAGCTTCAACGGGGAATCTGGGTTGCTTCTTATGACAAGCTGACCGAGCTGGTAGAAGATTATATCAGTTAATTCCAGGGTGTTTGTAACAGGATTGTAATTACTTTGTAATCAGAAAAGGCGGATTTCTGAACGGTTCCAGGATATAATAAAGGCAAGGATTTGGACTCCTCTCAAAGTCTTTTCCTTGCTTCCAGTAAGGTCTCATCATCCTTACATCTCTCTCTGATAAAAAGGGCTGCAATGTTTATGCAGCCCTTTTATCTGTTTATTTCCCAAAAATTTTTTTAGCCTGCTGCATATTTTCTATAACAGCTACGCCAAAAGGACAGCGCTTTTCACAAGCTCCGCAGCTGACGCATTCTCCAGCCTTGTGAGGCAATACTTCATAATGTTCCCGAACGGTTTCCGGCAGGCTGCCCTGGGCCTTGGCCAGATTCAAAAATTTTGTAACGGAGGCCACGTCGATCCCTTTGGGACAGGGGGCACAATGACCGCAGTACATGCAATGACCCTGCCAGCTAATTTTCGGGAAGGCTGCAAAAGCTGTGGCATAATCTTTTTCTTCTTCAGAGGCCGTTTCATAGGCAATACTGGTTTGTAATTCTTCTACCGTATGGGCTCCCGCCAATACAGTCGCTACGGCCGGACGTGTTAAAGCATAATGGATGCACTGGTTTACTGTTAAAGCTTTTCCTGCCGGGGAAAGCTTTTCATTTAAAAGATCCCCGCCGCCAAAGGCTTTCATAACGGTAATTCCAATCCCTTTGCGGCTGCAAAGCTCATAAAGGGCTTCCCGTTCCGGGTCCATATTGACTAATGATTGTTCATAGTTTTTCCCGTCCCATAAAGCGTTGCAGTCTTCGCCAGCCGGCTGTAAGTCATAACAGGGGTTGACACTGAACATCAATACTTCAATCAGGCCGCTTTCGGCTGCTTCACGGGCAACCGCGGGATTATGGCTGCTCAATCCAATGTGCTTGATTTTCCCCTGGGCTTTTAATTCTTTGGCATATTCCATAACAGGGCCTTCATAAACCGTTTTCCAATCTTCCAGGGAATCTACATAATGGATCATGCCTACTTCTACAAAATTACAGCCTAACCGGGTAAATAAATCTTCAAAGCCTTCCCGGACTTCCTCTATTTTGCGGGTACGTTCATATTGCCCGTTTTTCCAGACAGAGCATAAATGGGCCTGTAAAATAAATTTTTCCCGGCGGCCCTGTAATACGGCTCCCAATGAACTGCGCATTTGCGGATTGGGTGTATATAAATCTATGTAGTTTATCCCGGCTTTTTCGGCGGCATCCAATAAAGGAACCAGTAAAGTGCCTTCATGATCCACCAGCCCTTCACAACCCATTCCAATTTCGCTGACTTGTAAACCGGTCTTTCCTAATTCACGGTAATTCATCTGCATTGTCCTTTCTTTCACATGTTCCCAAAATTGCATCTGCCTCGCTGGTACACCTGGCCAATATGATAACATAGAGGAGAAACCCTGTCAAATGAGGGATATGGTCTTCTTTTCAAAGTGTTTTTTATGAAATACTGGAAATCATGGAGTATATAGCGTATAATAAAAAATGAAATATTGCGCTGTATCCTCGAAAAGGGAGGAACAGCAGCAGGAGGTAATGTAAAAATGTTTAAGAAAAAAGAACAGCAGCCGGTGAGAAGCCGGGGGGATGAACTGCGGGATTATGTTTTGTTAGCAATGTTTGCTACGATTATCCTGCTGCTTACATTTACGCCCATAGGCTTTATCAATCTGGTAGTGATTAAAGCTACCATTGTACAAGTGCCGGTTATTATCGGATCGATTTTATTGGGGCCAAAGAAAGGAGCTTTTTTAGGAGCTGTTTTTGGATTGGCCAGTTTTATTAACAATACGATGATGCCCAGCTTGTTATCATTTTGTTTTTCGCCATTGATTCCTGTACCGACCATGAGCCGGGGCAGTTTATGGGCTTTGGTTATCTGCTTTATCCCCCGGATTTTAGTAGGAATTGTTCCCTGGTATCTTTACCATTTGATCCGCCTGCCCATCCACAGGGAAACCCGAAAAACCCGCCTGATTGAATTGGCAGTCAGCGGGGCGGCAGGGGCATTGACAAACACTTTCTTTGTTATGGGCCTTATTTATATCGTTTTCCAGGATGCTTATGCTGCCGTAAAAGATGTATCTCCGGAAGCAGTTTTAGGGTTAATTTTTGGAGTAATCGGAACCAATGGGCTGGCAGAAGCAACGGTTTCCGCTGTACTGGCAGCGGTAGTTTGTTACCCTTTGCAGCACATGACAGGCCAGGAAAAATTAAAAGAAGATTCCCGGCCGGAGGAACCTGCTGATCCCATTCCAGAGCCTCAGAAGCAAATAGAAACCGGATCGGAAGAAACAGAAGGCGGTGAAAATGCCTAATGGCGATTCTTGCCATAGATATTGGCAATACCAGTGTTTTGGTAGGTTGCCTGGAAGGGGAATGGATTCGTTTTACATCTCATTTTGCAGCAGATCCCAATAAAACAGATGATGAATATGCAATGATGCTAATGGGGATGCTTTCCCTGCACCAAATCCATCCGGCTGAAATTGAAGGCAGTATCATTGCTTCGGTAGTTCCGGTGCTGCGTCATATGTTCAGCCATGCCTTAAAGAAAATTTTAGGAAAGACCCCTTTGGTAGTAGGATCCGGCCTGCGTACCGGTTTAAATATCCGGATTGATAACCCGGCCCAGCTAGGGAGCAATTTAGTGGTAGACGCTGTGGCAGCCTGCCAGCGGTATCCCAAACCGATTTTAATTTTTGATATGGGAGCTGCTACTACATTGTCTGTGATTGATAAGGAAGGCAGTTATATTGGCGGCATGATTATGCCAGGACTGCGTTTGTCTGTGGATGCCTTGTCATCCCGCGCTTCCCACCTTCCCAATATTAGTTTTGATGAGCCGGAACAGCTTATCGGAACCAATACCATCAACTGTATGCAGGCAGGCGCAATTTATGGTCATGCCGCTATGTTAGACGGGGTAGCGGACCGGGCAGAATCGGCTTTAGGATGCCCTTGTACCGCTGTTATTACAGGGAGCCTGGCCCCTTCTGTTATCCCTTATTGTAAACGGGAAATTATTTATGATGAAACATTAGTTTTACGGGGATTACGTATTTTATATGAAAAAAACCGGACAGGACGGCCTGCCGGAATGGGGGGAGGAAACAGCAATTCTTCTGACGGTTGATATTGGAAATACAAATATTGTAGTCGGATGTTTAGATGGAGACAAGCTGAATTTTACAGCCCGGCTTTCTACCGGCCGCAGCAAAACACCGGAAGAATATGCAATGCTGTTAATCCAGCTTCTTTCCCTTTATCATGTAGGCCGTGAAGAATTGGAGGGCAGCATTGTATCTTCTGTTGTACCGGTATTATATCCTGTATTCCGCCAGGCTTTGGCTACGGTTTTAGGGCGCCCTCCTCTTTTGGTAGGGCCAGGATTGCGGACGGGGCTTAATATCCGGTATGATAATCCAGCCCAGTTAGGCAGTGATTTAGTAGTAGATGCTGTGGCAGCTTACGCCCAGTATCCAGCTCCTGTCCTTGTTTTTGACATGGGGACGGCAACCACCCTTTCTGTAATCAGTGAAAAAGGCGATTATTTAGGCGGCATGATTATGCCAGGGCTGCGGCTGTCGGTAGATGCGCTTTCTTCCCGTACATCATATCTGCCCAGTATCAGCTTCGACCAGCCCCGATCCTTAATTGGAACCAGTACGGAAGAATGTATGCGTTCCGGAGCAGTTTATGGCCATGCCGCTATTTTAGATGGTATCGCGGATCGGGTGGAAGAAGCTTTAAATCAAAAGTGTACAATGGTAACAACCGGCGGTTTAGCCGCGTTAGTAACGCCGTATTGCCGCAGGGATGCCATTTATGATGAAACGCTGCTGTTAAAAGGATTACAAATTTTGTACGAGAAAAATAAAAATCTGGCCCACCATTAAATTTAGGCTATAAAAAGGTATGGAACCCTATCGCAATCAAAAATGCTTCTTATTTTTTGATTGCGGTAGGGTTCCTTATTTTTTGATTGATAATATCCTTCATAAATCCGATGGAATCCCAGGGTTAAGCTTCTTTCTGGGAAACCATAGCAATCATTTCTTCCAGGGACATTCCGGAAGCTTTATAGACATCATATAATTTTGAAATTTCATCCTGTTCTTTTTGCTGGCATAACAGACGGCGTTCTTCTTTTAACTCTTTCAGGGTATTTTCATATTTTGTAATCTGGGCTTCTATCCGGATCAGTTCTTCCTCATAATTGATTGGTTTTCTTGGGCGGGCCATTTTTTTCCTCCTTTTTAAAGTAAGTTTTGTCCCTATATTATAGAAAAAATGGGGAAAGATTATTCATAGAAACTGGTCAAGGAGGGAATAAAACTTCAATTGAAAAACAGTTTTTGGAATAAAATATAGGAGGAAAGGAATAAAACTGGCAGATTATGTGCAAAATCCTTTATAGGCACTTTTGCAGATTCTTAGAACCTATCCCAAAGGTGTTGAAATTTGATGAGAAAGAAAGGAGGAGGACCAATTATCCAGACGTTAAGTATTTGTTTTGCTTTGAGTATTGCTTTAACAGCCGTTGGACCCTTTGTGCCAAAACAGCAGCGGGAACAATGGGAATTTCGGATAGCTGCGCAGTCACAGCCACAGCTTCCAGAAATGCAGAAGGCCCCCTTCATATTTCCGTATACACAGGAAGAAGTTGATATGATAGCAGCCGTTGTCATGCATGAAGTTGGTTACTGCTCCAGAGAAAGTAAAATTGCTGTAACAAATGTAATTTTAAACCGTCTGAAGGATGGCAGGTTCGGCTCTAATATCTATGAAGTCCTTCACAAAGACAACCAATTTTCTGCTATCCAGAACTATTACAGTCCGCAAATTTTACCGGATGAAGCCTGCCGGAATGCTGTAAAGGCTGCCCTTTCAGGAGAAGATAATTCTTATGGAGCTTTATATTTTTGCAACCCTGCCTATGTCAACAGCGATAAAGCCCGCAGATGGTTTTCTTCTTTAGAACTGGTATTTACCTTAGATAATCAAAATTATTATAAATAAGAAAAAAAAGTTCTCCTATGGCACCGGGCACCGTGTTATAGGAGAACTATGGATTTATAGAGGAGGCTGTGCTATACTTTAAGCTGTTATTTTAGAGAGGGGTACACTATGAAAGAATGGATTAAAAATAAAACAGAAGAATTTTTATCAAAAGAATTTTATTGTACCTTGACGGAACTCCAGGGGAAAGAAACCGTATATTCTGTCAATCCTAATACCAGACAGCCCTATATCAAAATATTGGCATACAAAAACAGTATTATTGTTTGTACTTCCAATGATTTACATAGTAAAATAAAAGAACTGCTGCGACATAAAAACAGGGATGAAATTTTTGAAATTCCTTTTGTCTATGGACAAACCATACATTTTGTCCCCCGGGATCGGAACATAAACTCTATGTGGGCATTACCAGGCGATTCCTATGAAGTCCTTTTTGATACAGAAATTTTATCTTTAAAAGGACTGAAGGGATTTGAAAATTCTTTGTCTTTTGATCATAATGGCTTTACATCTGCTAAAGCGGTTTGCATTGCGAAAGATGATAAAACAATCGTTGGTGTAGCGGGTGCCGCAGAATCATCTGTCAGCGGCTTATGGGAAATCGGAGTAGATGTTATGGAAAAATACAGAAATAGCGGTTTGGGGAGCTGCCTGGTAAGCCAATTAACAAAAGAATTATTGATGCGGAATATTGTACCATTTTATTCTGCTTCTGTAACGAATATTGGCTCCCAAATGGTAGCCAGCCGGTGCGGTTATATACCTGGGTGGATAGATAGATGGAAGCTCTGTATATGATGATATCGTTTGTAAAATGAATTATTTCCTCCGCACAGGAATTTGATATTCACAAGGGACACCTGTTTGGCATTTGCCGCAGCCAAAACGGGGAGAAAATTTCTCTTTTGTTTTTTGTAAGTATTCCCTGCACAAAGCATGGTTTTTTCCTTGCTCTAGGACGTGTTCACATAAGAGCATCCACAGCAAGAGCAAAATAGACAAAAGTCAAAAAGATGACATCAAGT
>RAZJ01000241.1 GCA_003612625.1 bacterium 1XD42-1
CAGCTGCAAGGCCCAGGCGGAGGAGATTCTGCTGGCGGAACTTATCAACAGCTGACCTTAAACCTGTTTCTTTCCGAAACGGAACAGATTCAGAATATTGATGAAGCAGAGAATGTGAAAGCGTCCTCTGCTTTTTCTTTTGCCCAAAAGGACATTGACCATGTGCTGCGGCTGGGCGGCAATACCGACCGTCTGCGGGAGCGCGTGACAGCTGAATTTGAAAAGCAGAAGCCGATCCCGGAAATAGCTGCCGCCCTGCAATCCCTCTATCATGGCGGCAACGGTTTTACCACCGATGCAGGCCGTATCACAGTCTGGTATGGTGAGGACGGAATCCATCTCTCTCATGGAAAATCCGCCCGATATGATAAATCCGCACAGGTTATTTCCTGGGAGGGCGCGGCGGAGCGTATTGGCGAGCTGTTGGAATCCGGTCAATTTGCTTCCAATGTGGAGCTTGCCGAGGCGGAGGGTTATGAACGCTCCCTCCTTGCCAACAAGCTCTGGAACCTGTATCACGATTTGAGCGATGAAGCCAGAGAAGCCGGATATTTACCCAGTCTGTCAGAAATCAAGGGCAACGGGTTTCCAGAAGAATCCGCATGGCTCACTGAGCAGCTGCGTGACCCGGCTTTCCGCCAGCCCCTCACAGAAGAATACGCCGCCTTTTGGACTGCCTATACGCAAGACCGTAACTTGCTGCG
>RAZJ01000242.1 GCA_003612625.1 bacterium 1XD42-1
CAGCTGCAAGGCCCAGGCGGAGGAGATTCTGCTGGCGGAACTTATCAACAGCTGACCTTAAACCTGTTTCTGTCCGAAGCGGAACAGATTCAGAATATTGATGAAGCAGAGAATGTGAAAACATCCTCTGCTTTTTCTTTTGCCCAAAAGGACATCGACCTTGTGCTGCGGCTGGGCGGCAATACCGACCGTTTGCGGGAGCGCGTGACAGCTGAATTTGAAAAGCAGAAGCCGGTCCCGGAAATAGCCGCCGCCCTGCAATCCCTCTATCATGGCGGCAACGGCTTTACCACCGATGCAGGCCGTATCACAGTCTGGTACGGCGAGGACGGAATCCATCTCTCTCATGGAACATCCGCCCGTTATGATAAATCCGCACAGATTATTTCCTGGGAGGGCGCGGCGGAGCGTATTGGCGAGCTGTTGGAATCCGGTCAATTTGCGTCCAATGTAGAGCTTGCCGAGGCGGAGGGTTATGAACGCTTACTCCTTGCCAACAAGCTCTGGAACCTATATCACGATTTGAGCGATGACGCCAGAGAAGCCGGATATTTACCCAGTCTGTCGGAAATCAAGGGAAACGGGTTTCCAGAAGAATCTGCATGGCTCACTGAGCAGCTGCGTGACCCGGCCTTCCGCCAGCCCCTCACAGAAGAATACGCCGCCTTTTGGACTGCCTATACGCAAGACCGTAACTTGCTGCG
>RAZJ01000243.1 GCA_003612625.1 bacterium 1XD42-1
GCCGGCCTGCTGAAATGGGCCATTCGGAAGTATCTGGCGCAGGCCCAAAACCCCAAAATCCACCACGGCAAGCAGACCGTAAAGCAGCTTGTAAGCCAGGGCGCAGGTGTTCAAAACATCGAGATCACCGGCAAAAATATCAAGTCCTTTGAGCGTGTGGCGCGGAAATACGGGGTGGACTTTGCGCTGAAAAAAGACCCCGCGCAGGGGAAATACCTTGTCTTTTTCAAGGCACGGGACGCGGATGCACTGAACGCCGCCTTTGCCGAGTATGCCGGGAAAAGCCTGAACCGCTCCACGCAGAAAAAGCCGTCGCTGTTAGGCCAGCTTTCGCACTTCAAGGAGATTGCAAAGAACCTGACGCGGGATACTGCCAAAAACCGGGAGAAAGGGGGCGTTGAACTGTGAAACTGGATGTAAAGAAAATCCTGCTCCCTAACCTGCCTTATGTGTTCATCTTCTGGTTTTTCAACCGTGTGGCGGAGGGCTGCCGGCTGGCAGAGGGCGCGGATATGGTGACAAAGGCAATGGTCGCAGTATCCGGCCTGGGGACGCTGATTTCCAAAAACCCGCTGCCCAGCTTCCACCCCCGCGACCTGCTGTTTGGCGCTGCCGGCGCGGTCATTATCCGGGCCGTGGTTTATTTCAAGGCGAAAAACGCCAAGAAATACCGCCACGGAGTTGAGTATGGTTCGGCGCGTTGG
>RAZJ01000244.1 GCA_003612625.1 bacterium 1XD42-1
TGTGCCCTTCCTCACCGGCCTTCACCGCTGCCGGTCTGCTTTCGTCAATTCCTGAATTTGCTCATTTATAGATAACTAAAATTGAGGAAGCCATTGAAAAGGGACGTGGCTATTATGAATTTATGGCTACTATTGATGGTAATGAAGTCATTTTGAGATTTAATCGCAGTGCATTTAGGAACAGCTATACAATGTCTGATTTGCCCAAAATGCAGCTTACATACTATGCGATTCATGTAGGGCAAATTGAGAAATCCGCTTTGCAGGTTCAAAAGGAATTTGAGTTTGGAACCACAAAAACGTCTAAACGTATAGACTACGCTTCTATATCTGAAGATTGTTCTGTGGCTACAGAAATTGATGTATATGATGTTGTATTAGTCGGGGTGCTGGAGAGCTAATGGATAGAATAGAAATATATTGGGGAGCGGATATAGATTTCGAAGAAGCAACAAAAGCTTTGGAGGACGTAAACTTCTTAGTTGATATTTTCAACCATATCAATAAAACTGATTTAAAGATTGAAGGTGTAGGTGAGAAAAAAGATCCACCCATGGAAGTCGAGAATCTTCTCATTCACACGGACGATTACGGCGGAGTAAGAGAATGGGCACTTCTTGGTTTTTCTAGGACGTGTTCACATAAGAGCATCCACAGCAAGAGCAAAATAGACAAAAGTCAAAAAGATGACATCAAGT
>RAZJ01000245.1 GCA_003612625.1 bacterium 1XD42-1
CCCCAAGGACCCCAAGACCGCCCGCAACAAAAATGTGCTGGTAATCGGCGGTTCCGGCTCCGGCAAGACCCGGTTCTGGCTCAAGCCCAACCTGATGCAGCTCCATAGCTCGTATGTGGTTACTGATCCGAAAGGCACAATCCTGGTCGAATGTGGAAAGCTGCTCCAACGGGGCGCGCCGAAGCTGGATAAGGACGGAAAGCCCATGAAGGACAAGAACGGCAAAACCATCTATGAGCCGTACCGGATCAAGGTGCTGAATACCATCAACTTCAAAAAATCCATGAAATACAATCCTTTCGCCTATATCCACAGCGAAAAGGACATCTTGAAGCTGGTGACAACCCTGATTGCCAATACCAAGGGCGAGGGGAAAGCCGGTGACGATTTCTGGGTCAAAGCGGAAACGCTGCTGTACTGCGCCCTGATTGGATATATCCACTACGAGGCCCCGGTGGAGGAACAGAACTTCTCCACCCTGATTGAGTTTATTAACGCGATGGAGGTCCGGGAGGACGATGAGGAATACAAAAACCCCGTTGATCTGATGTTTGACGCGCTGGAATCCGAGAAGCCCAACCATTTCGCGGTGCGGCAGTACAAAAAATATAAGCTGGCGGCGGGCAAAACCGCGAAGTCGATTCTGATTTCCTGCGGCGCGCGGCTGGCGGTATTCGATATTGCCGAGCTGCG
>RAZJ01000246.1 GCA_003612625.1 bacterium 1XD42-1
AAAAAGCAATCTCTTGTTGAGCAAATCAGGGAAATGGAATAAGCGTATAAAATTTGGAGGAATTATCTATGGATAACGATAAAAGAAAATTAACAGGAAAAGAATTGAAACGTAAAAATGACTTTGAAAAAATAAGCTCTGAAATGCAGCAAAAAGGATATAAAATTAAGAATATGACTATCAATATTCGACAAGCAAAACCGTTATGTCTTTTAATTATGCTGCCATTTATGGCTTTAGCATTTTGGATATACTATAAGGTGAATGGTTTTGATTTAGATTGTCTTTCGTGGGGATTTCTTGTAGTATTACTTATGCTTATTTTATGTCTATCCATTCTGCATGAGTTAATACATGGAATTACCTGGAGTACTTTTGCAAAGAATCATTTTCATTCGATTGATTTTGGATTTATTTGGAGTAGTTTTTCTCCATACTGTACTTGCTCCGAACCGTTGGAAAAGTGGCAATATTTGCTGGGAACTGCTATGCCTACATTAGTTTTAGGCGGTGGAGCAGCAGTGGTTTCTGTAATGACAAATCAATTACTGCTATTTATTCTGGCAGAATACATGATTCTATCGGGTGGTGGAGATTTTCTAATTATACTGAAAAGTATGCTATACCGCACTGATAAGCAAGAAAGTGTGTATTGCGACCATCCTTATGAATGTGGTTTTGTAGTTT
>RAZJ01000247.1 GCA_003612625.1 bacterium 1XD42-1
TTCGCCGCTTGACAGGCCGTGATTTCACTGCTATGCTGTTCATAAAAATTTTCTCTTTTCCTGCCCGTCAATTTCCGATATTGCGCGTAAATCTCTCGTGTTTTGCCGTAAGCGCCGATGTGCTTTTGCAGTTCGGAAATGTCCTTCATTCTTGCGCTGGCAGCTTTCGACTGGTCAGATAAATCATTGAATTTCTGGACCGCCGCATCGCAGACTTTCTCCAATTCTCTGAGGTCAGTCAGCCCGTTTTCCTGCAAGTATATAATTGTCTTTGCCATCTCCTTGAGATTGAAAATTTTCGCCCACCGCTCGAATCCGGGAGAGTTGATTTTCTGCATTTTTGCTTGAATGTCGATCAGCAAATTAGGCTTAGACTGCGCCGCCGCCTTTGCCCTGGGAGTGACGATCCGCTTACCGAAAATGCGCTCCATGATCGCCGCTTCAGAGTAGTCCGCGCCGAGGGAATCACAGCGCACGAACCTCTTGCCGTGGGGGATTTTGAACGCAAGATGCTTACCCCGCTTTACCTCCACGCCCATCGTTTTTATATCGGCGAGGAAGCTGTCAAAATCCTTACAGCTTTGACCGAGGGCGGTGTCGATCATCCGCTCCAACTGTCCCCGGATGGTAGGTGGCTTACTCTCCCCCAGCCATGTACCGTAACTGCCCCGGCTGGGCTTCGGCTC
>RAZJ01000248.1 GCA_003612625.1 bacterium 1XD42-1
ACTTGATGTCATCTTTTTGACTTTTGTCTATTTTGCTCTTGCTGTGGATGCTCTTATGTGAACACGTCCTAGTAAGGCTACTACATCCATCAAAGGTCCCCCTTTCGATTGTCGTCACTCCCTCTGGGATGATGATACCAATAAGACTACTGCATCCTCCAAAGGCTGTATCTCCAATTGTTATTACACTTTCTGGAATGGTAATGCTAGTAATGCCACTACATCCATAAAAAGCATTATCACCATTTGTCTGTTGCTTCCGCCGTGATTCTGGACTGTGCCACAATACCCGAATACAAGTCTGCCAGTTTGAGCAGTCCTTCAATAGCTGCCTGGGCTTTTTCCTGTTTTGCCTGATGTAGAGGATGCTCTTCATCCAGAGTTTCGCGCTTGTATATCCGCATAGACCTACCTACAGCATTTCTGAAGCTCAATCCACTCAAGTCCATATCGTAATGCGTTTGCAGGAACGACAGGTACTGATTCAGAGAAATCAACCCGCCCTCAAGCGGTCGGTAATCCTCATCGCATTTCTGCACATTTTTATAATCCACATTGGAACGGGAGAAGTAGTAAATCCTATTTGTAAACTGAAAAGCAAAGCAAATCCTATCCTGCCGCAGCGCCTTGTACTGTTCGTACTGTTCCCGTTTTTCTTCCAGCAGCGCGGCATATTCCGCT
>RAZJ01000249.1 GCA_003612625.1 bacterium 1XD42-1
GCGGACATCAAGACCGCCGACCAGCTGGACCTGCCCACCCCGGAGGTGGAATACCACAACATCGTGGCAAAGCCCACCGAACACCAGCAGGATATGGTGAAGGCCCTCTCCGAGCGCGCCGCCAAAGTCCATTCGGGGACTGTTGACCCATCAACCGACAATATGCTGAAAATCACCTCGGATGGCCGAAAGCTGGGGCTGGACCAGCGCATCATCAACCCCATGCTGCCGGACGAACCCGGTACAAAAGTCAACCAGTGCGTGGACAATATCCTGCAAATCTGGCGGGACGGACAGCCGGAAAAGCTGACCCAGCTGGTGTTTTGCGATATTTCCACACCCCAGGCTGCTGGCTCCAAAAAGGTGGCTAAAACGCTGGATAACCCGATGCTTCACGCGCTGGAACAAGCAATTCCAGAGCCGGAGAAACCGCTGGCCTTTACGGTCTATGAGGACATCCGGCAGAAACTCATCGCACAGGGTATGCCCGCCAGCCAGATCGCTTTTATCCATGAGGCCAATACCGAAGTCCGCAAAAAGGAGCTGTTCTCCAAAGTCCGCTCCGGCCAGGTGCGCGTCCTGTTAGGCTCCACCCAGAAGATGGGGGCCGGGACCAACGTGCAGGATTTGCTGGTGGCGCTTCACGATCTGGACTGCCCCTGGAGGCCCGGAGATCTGGC
>RAZJ01000250.1 GCA_003612625.1 bacterium 1XD42-1
GTCTGCCTGCTGATGAATACCCTGTCCTCCTGCTCCATGCTGGCCCAGAGCATCGGCTCGGCGGTGTCCGGCTCCACCTATCCCTCCAAAGACGAGGATATGCTGGGGGCCGAAGCGGACTATGCCGCAAAGGAGGCACAACTGCAAGCCGAACTGGACAACATGGAGAGCCTGCACCCAGGCTATGACGAGTACCGGTACAATCTGGACCCTATCGGCCACAATCCCCATGAGCTGGCGGCTTATTTAAGTGCCCTGCTCCATGAGTACACGCCCCAGAGCGCGGCGGCACAGTTACAGCGGGTCTTTGACCTCCAATATGTCCTGACACTGACCGAGGAGGTGGAAATCCGCTACCGCACCGAAACCAGCACCGACCCGGAAACCGGGGAAACGACCAGCGAGGAAGTCCCTTATGAATACTACATCCTCCATGTGGAGCTTGTGAACACCCAGATTTCCGCCCTTGCGCCGGAACTGCTCACCCCGGACGAATATGAGATGTACCAGGTCTATATCGCCACCAGGGGCAACAAGCCGCTGCTGTTTGGCGGCGGTTCCCCGGATATGGGAAATTCCGAAGATTTGAGCGGCGTGGAGTTTATAAACGGGACCCGCCCCGGCAATCCGGGACTGGTGGATCTGGCGAAGCGTCAGGTGGGAAACGTGGGCGGCTATC
>RAZJ01000024.1 GCA_003612625.1 bacterium 1XD42-1
TTTGTCTATCTGGCCGCTATTGCCATTCTGTTGATTTAGCACTACTGCTTCGTTTTTTCAAACAAGGCCTAATCTTTGTATTTTATTTATATAATACTTTAAATAAAACAAACTGCTGCAAAATAAAATTGTAGTGGAAGTTTTAGTAAGAATATGATATACTGGGAATAGAAAAAAGTTATATAAGGAGTTTATTTATGGGATTATTGCCAATGGATTTAGATATACTGCCGCCATCAGATGATCGAGTATTTAAACTGATCCTGACTTCACCAGATGCGAAACCTGTATTGATGGATTTAATTTCCTCAATTATCAAGCGCCCTGTAATTGGAGTTGAAGTTCGGAATAATGACATTCCACCCAGTGACACAGAAGAAAAGGCCGAACGGCTTGATGTAAATTGCCGCATTGATGACGGTTCTCAGATCGATTTGGAGATGCAGGCCTCACGGATTCAAGAAGAGTCTGATGGGAAATATCAGAATTTAAAGGGAAAAAGTATATACTACTTATGTGATTTGCATTCTTCACAGTTATCCAAAGGTGTGAGAAGATATGATAGGTTGGCTCGAACCTATCAGGTAACGTTTTGTTCGTATACAATATTTCCAAATCAGACAGAATATGTAAATTCTTTTTCTATGCGCCACGATAAAAATAATGAGCTGCTGTCGGACGCGATTCAGATAGTATATGTAGAGTTAAGCAAGCTCCATGAGATTATGAAAAAGTCTGTTTATGATATGACAGATTTGGAAAAGTGGGCAATATTTTTCCAATATGCCAATGAACCCACATACAGAGATACTGTAAATAAGGTGATTGAATCTAAGGAGGCATTAAAAATGGCTGGAAATCTTTTAATGAGTATTAGCCAAGACGAACGGGAACGGGCTGTATTTCGTAGCCGTAAAATGTATCAAACGGATCGGGAATCTGATTTAGCCACCGTTGAGGACAGAGGCAAAAAGATTGGAAAAGAAATTGGCAGATTAGAACGGAACACTGAGATTGCCCAAAATATGCTATCAGAAGGTTTATCTTTTGATACAATTATGAAATGCACAGGCTTAACACGGCATGAAATAGAGAAGCTGCCAAAAACAGTATGATTTGATTTTATGTATAAATGTTAGAAATATGTTAGAATAGGCTTATTTTAGAGAAATTTTAAAATTTTAATACAAGGAAAGAAAAACCCCACAAATAGGCTCTACAAGCCTATTTGTGGGTGTCTCCACTGAGATCCGAATAGCGGGACTAAAGCCCTCCCTCTGCTGAAGCTCTATCAATTCCTGCTGCTGTTTTTGTATAGAGGCTTCATCGGTCTTTCCTCTGTATTTGGCCTGGATTTGCTCCATCTCCGGGGCAAACTTCGCCATGGCAATTTGGCTTTTCTGCTGCTTGATGGCAAAGGGCAAAAACACCAGTTTGAATAGCAGAGCATAGAGAAGCAACGCAAAGACGTATTTCCCGCCGAACAAGCTGCTAAACCAGGATAGCAGAGTTCCAAGCAGATCATAAATCCAATCAAACATTTTTCTAATTCCTCCTGCGGTATGTTCTCGGCTATGACCATCTATGCAATGATCTCCACTGCGTGGTTTTCGGCCCAATCGCCAGAGTTGTCCCGCATATCTTCCAACATAGAAATACACGCTTGAACTTCTTCGGGATTTGTGTTTTACATTGTTCAGCCCCGAAATATCCCAATTCGGATATTTAATCTAAAATATAGTCCGACTTCGGAAGTTTGTCAAGAGCAAATCCTAAAAGTAAAAG
The DNA here is from genome assembly GCA_003612625.1 of bacterium 1XD42-1. Classification (GTDB taxonomy): domain Bacteria; phylum Bacillota; class Clostridia; order Oscillospirales; family Ruminococcaceae; genus Anaerotruncus. The sequence goes on from RAZJ01000024.1 coordinate 1,786, forward strand.
GATAGTGATCGTTATATGAATATTCCGCAAACATAGGCAAGCAGGGCATCGGAATATCGTTTTCGATATTCCGATGCAGCTTGTTGGGGTTCCCCCAAGCCCCGGCCCGGTCGCTTTGCGTCCAGTCGAACGCACCTGTCGGTGCGGCTTCATGCTTCGCATGACCAGCAGGGAGAAAGTGACACAGTAGCGTCATGGGGATAGCCGCAGAGCGGCGCAAGGGGTGTGCCCCTTGTACAGAGCGAAGCAATGCAAGCTGCCTGGAGCGGTGACAAGTCAGAGAGCCAGGCAGCGGCCTCGCAGAGTGCACGGATACATTGCCGTAGGCCATGTATAGAAGTGCGTCGTTCCTCGCTGGTGTTCGGAACGGAGACAGCTTCATCACTCGCATGAGGCGCACGGATTAACCCGCGCCGGTTTGCCTGAGCAGTCCCAGGCACAAGGCCCGCCGTGAGGCTCGCCGTCCTGTCCCCTGCTGGTAAAAAGCACCCAGCCGGGACGCTATGTGGTCCTGGCTGGATGCTATACACTGTCTTTGTCCTTTACGTTACACCTCGCTTTTTGGCTTCCCTCGTTGCGCCTATTTTTTGCAGGGGATTAGGTGGAAAAAGAATAAGGACAAACCAGTCAACTCCTTGCGCCGCAAGGGCTTTCCGATTTGTCCTTATTATGCCATAAGGGCACACCTATGCGGTTAATGCTATACGGGCCGGGGATGATATTAAAACGGTACAAGGCAATCTAGGACACGCCAGCGCTGCATTTACTCTTGATAAATACGGGCATTTCACGGAGCGCATGAAACAGGATAGCGCTAATAGGATGGAGGGCTTTATAAAAAATGTTTTAAACCTATAAAGGGAAAAAACAAGGGAAAAATTGCAGCCGCAAAAGGAAAAAGGCCCGTAAACATGCCTGTTTACGGCAGATTTATAAATATTGTATCATACGTGGGTATTATGAGTGGCTACATCGCAAGGCTTCTGCCCATATGCAGCAGGATCAGGCTCTCAAACGCCGGATGCTGGCGCTCCATCAGCGCCCAGCATTGGGGCTTGACAGTCTTTATCATCTGATCCGCAAGGAACTCTTCTGCTCGCGCAAACACATTCACCGCTTGACGAATGAACTGGGCATTTCCTCCGCCCGCAAACGCGTTTACAAGGCTGCCACAAACTCCCGGCATGCCCATCCCATCGCGCCCAATCTCCTTGCGCGCCACTTCTCCTTTGACAAGCCCGATATGGCATGGGTTGGTGATATTACCTATATCCCCACCGATGAGGGCTGGCTCTATTGCGCTATTGTCAAAGATCTTTGCACAAAGCAGATCGTCGGTTACGCTTTTTCTGACCGCATTGATACCTACCTTGCTCTCAATGCCCTCAATATGGCTCTCCGGCGCCGTAAGCCTCATCCCGGCCTCAGCTTCCACTCCGACCGCGGTGTCCAATACGCCGCCAACGCTTAGCGTCAGCGTCTGCCCGGCCTTCATTTCCGCCAGAGTATGTCCCGTAAGGACGGCCCCTGCGACAACGCCGCTGCAGAAAACTTCTTCAGTTGTCTCAAATGCGAGTGTGTCCACCTGCGCCATTTCTCCGCCAGAAAACATGCTATGATGGATGTATTCGCTTACATCGAAGCTTTTTACAATCCTGTGCGCCCGCATTCCTCTATTGGCTGGCGTTCTCCGGACGCCTTCGCTGCTTCCTTATCCGAGCATTCCATCGCTTGAACGAGTGTTAACGAGTTATCCTGCGTTTCATCCTTTTTTTTGAGCCTTTTTACTGTCCACCAAACCGAGAAGAGATCACCTGTTGAAAGCTTGTGCTAAATCAGCAATAATATCGTCAATATGTTCTGTGCCAATAGAAAGACGGATGGTATTTGGCTTGATCCCTTGCTCCAGCAGTTCCCGCTCATGAAGCTGGGAATGGGTTGTAGTAGCGGGGTGGATAACTAAGCTTTTTACATCAGCTACATTCGCCAGCAAGGAAAATATTTCTAATGCGTCAATCCATTTGTGAGCTTCTTTTTGGCCGCCTTTGATTTCAAAAGTGAAAATAGAAGCGCCCCCATTGGGAAAGTATTTTTCATATAAAGCATGATCCGGATGATCCGGCAGAGAAGGATGATTAACTTTTTCTACCTGGGGATGGCTGGCTAAATATGCAACAACTTTTCTGGTATTTTCAACATGGCGTTCTACCCGTAAAGATAAGGTTTCAACCCCTTGTAAAAGTAGGAATGCGTTAAATGGTGAAATAGTTGCCCCAGTGTCCCGCAATAAAATGGCTCGGATTTTTGTAACAAATGCAGCAGGCCCAACGGCTTCTGTAAAGGAAATCCCATGATAGCTGGGATTGGGATCTGTAAGGGAATGGAATTTGCCGCTGGCTTTCCAGTCAAATTTACCGGAATCTACAATAATGCCTCCTAATGTTGTACCATGGCCTCCGATAAATTTCGTGGCAGAATGAACCACAATATCGGCTCCATATTCTATGGGACGGATTAAATAGGGTGTACCAAATGTATTGTCAATGACTAAAGGAATTTGATGGTGGTGCGCAATTGCTGCAATGGCGCTGATGTCAGGAATATCACTGTTTGGATTCCCTAAAGTTTCTAAGTAAATGGCTTTTGTATTTTCTTGAATGGCCCCTTCTATTTGAGACAGATCATGGGCATCTACAAAAGTTGCTGTTATGCCGTACTGGGGCAGGGTATGGGCTAATAAGTTATATGTTCCTCCATAAATCGTTTTTTGTGCTACAATATGCTCTCCAGCCTGGGCTAAGGTCTGTATGGTATATGTAATGGCAGCAGCTCCGGAGGCTACGGCTAAAGCGGCTGTTCCGCCTTCTAAGGCGGCAATGCGTTTTTCTAATACGTCCTGGGTAGAATTGGTTAAACGGCCGTAAATATTGCCGGGATCTGATAATCCAAAACGTGCCGCGGCATGGGCGGAATTGTCAAATACATAAGAGGTGGTTTGATAGATTGGGACTGCACGGGCACCCGTAGCGGGATCTGGCTGTTCCTGCCCTACGTGGAGCTGAAGGGTTTCAAATTTATAGTTTTTGTTGTTACGGCTCATTTTATATCCTTCTTTCATGAATTGTAATTATTGGGTGAGCAAAAAGGAGCACATTCGGCCAAAACGGAAATTGTTCCGCAGTAAGGATTCAAATTGTATACCCATGCAGATCGTCCTTTCTTTGATAAACCTATAAAATAAATAGGTTTTTTAAAGTATACTGCTAAAAACCTATTATGTCAATAGGTTTTTACATTTTTTTAAAGTTTTTACCATTTGATATGCTTCTTTTTATTCCAGAAGGTACAAATATATGTAACTTTTATACAAATTAGTCAATATGAGTAGACTATTACCACGAAATATAGTATAATCAAATATATAAACAATAGATGTTTGTCTATTGATTTAAAGAAGAGGAGGGTCAGGAATGAACCGGTTAAAACTACGGGATAAACTCGTCGTCAGTGTTGGGCTGTTAATCCTTTTAGCAGTTCTTATCCTTACATCATTGTCTTACATCTCTCTGCATTTAGCCTATCAGCGGACAGCGGAGGCGAAAAGGGAAAAGCTGGATCAGCTCATCCAAAGCCAGGTAGAATGTTTAATAGGGGTTCTGGAAGCTAATTACGCCCGTTTTGAAAATGGGGAATTGACTGACGCACAGGCCCGGGAAAATGCGGCTTATATTGTGCGTACAACACGGTACAACCAGGGAACAGGTTATTTCTGGGCAGATATGGCCGATGGTGTCAATGCTGTACATATTAACCCTGACATTGAAGGCACGAACCGGTATAATACGCAGGATGAAAAAGGGAATTATTTCGTTCAGGATACGATTGCTGCTGGAGATAAACCGGATGGCGGATTTATTGATTTCTACTTCACAAAACCCGGTGAAAACCAGGCCAAAGCGAAACGGGGCTTTATCAGGAAATTTGCCCCCTATGGCTGGTATATCGGCACAGGCAATTATCAAGAAGATATGCTTCCTTTGATTCAGGCTGAACTGGATTCCTCCTCCAGAGCGCTTACTTTATCTACGATTGTCATGTTTAGCTGTGGAGCAATAGTACTCATTGTGGCAGTAATGATTATGGGAGTCATTGCGAAAAAGATTTCCCAGCCCATTTCCAATGCAACGGATCGTATTCAGAAACTAAGTGAGGGAAATCTTCACGATCCCGTAATGGTAACGGACTCTGCCGATGAAGTCGGTATTTTAACAAAATCTCTTGCAGATACAGTCCAGTCGTTGCGCGCTTACATTGAAAATATTTCTTATGTGCTCTGTGAATTTGACAGCGGAAATATGAATGTAAAAATTGATTTGGACTATGTGGGTGATTTTGCACCTATTAAAAGTTCTCTTTTGCGTACCGTAGAAGTGCTGAATAATACATTTACGCGGGTGCGTTTCAGCGCTGAACAGGTTTCAACCAGCTCCGATCAGGTTTCCAGCGCGGCACAGTCCCTTAGCCAGGGCGCTACGGAACAGGCAAGCTCTGTGGAAGAACTGGCTGGTACCATTTCTGATATATCCCAGCGTGTATCTCAAAATGCCGAGAGCGCTGAGGAAGCCAGTAAAAAGTGTCAGGAAACTTCGGATGAGCTTATTGTTGGAAAAGAACGGATGTCTGGTATGGTAGAAGCTATGCGGAAAATTACCAGCACATCTGAAGAAATCGGAAAAATTGTAAAAACCATAGATGATATTGCTTTCCAGACAAATATTCTTGCCCTGAATGCAGCGGTGGAAGCTGCGCGGGCAGGCGTAGCCGGAAAAGGTTTTGCCGTCGTCGCTGATGAAGTCAGAAACTTAGCCGGGAAAAGTTCAGAAGCTTCTAAAAATACTTCTTCCCTGATCAAAACAGTTGTTGAAATGATTCAGGGAGGAGGAAAAATTGCAGAGGATACAGCACAATCCTTAGACAGCATTGTAACCCTTTCAGAAGCGGCATCCAACCTGGTATATAAAATATCCTCTGCTTCCAAGGAACAAGCTGAAGCTATCTCGCAAGTTACCATTGGGATCGATCAGATCTCTTCTGTGGTACAGACAAATTCAGCAACGGCTGAAGAATCTGCGGCTGCCAGTGAAGAACTTTTCTCCCAGGCTCAGGAAATGAAACGTTTATTGCAGCAATTTAAGCTGAAAGCTCCGGTATATTCTTCCTAAATATAACGGAAAAACCGGACACAGACAATACAGTCTGTGTCCGGTTTTTTTAGTCTGCAAACAGAGGCGTAGACAGATAGCGATCCCCAGTATCCGGTAATAAAACTACAATATTCTTGCCTTTGTTTTCCGGCCGCTTTGCCAGTTGGATTGCTGCCCATAATGCAGCGCCGGAAGAAATCCCAACCAGTATCCCTTCTGATTTGCCAATCTGTTTCCCAACAGCAAAAGCATCTTCATTTTCTACCGGAATGATTTCATCATAAATTTTTGTATCTAAAACTTCTGGAATAAAGCCTGCGCCAATCCCTTGGATTTTATGGGAGCCAGATGTCCCTTTTGTTAAAATGGGGGAAGATGCTGGCTCTATACCTACAATTTTAACAGAAGGCTTTTTCGATTTTAAAAATTGCCCCACACCTGTTATTGTGCCTCCTGTTCCAATGCCAGCTACAAAAATATCAACGGTTCCTTCTGTATCTTCCCAGATTTCAGGCCCGGTAGAAGCTTTGTGAGCCGCAGGATTAGCAGGATTTACAAATTGTCCGGGAATAAAACTGTCCGGAATTTCTTTGGACAGTTCTTCTGCTTTTTCAATGGCGCCCTTCATGCCTTTGGTTCCGTCAGTCAATACCAGCTCTGCTCCATATGCTTTCATAATTTGACGGCGTTCAATGCTCATGGTTTCCGGCATCACAATAATAATCCGGTAGCCTCTGGCGGCTGCAACCGAGGCCAATCCAATGCCAGTATTGCCGGAAGTCGGTTCAATAATAACAGAACCAGGTTTCAGCAGTCCTTTTGATTCTGCGTCATCAACCATTGATTTTGCAACCCGGTCTTTCACGGAACCGGCGGGATTAAAGTATTCTAATTTGGCCAGAATACGGGCTTCTAAACCATAATCTTTTTCCATGTGTACCAGTTCCAGCAGGGGCGTATGACCAATTAACTGGTCAGCAGAAGTGTAAATTTTACTCATAAAACGAATTTCCTCCATTCATAATAAAATCATAAAAACCAACTTGCCACATAGGTTTATATGGATTATAGGCTTTTCTATCCATTCTGTCAATAGGATATTTCCCATTTTTTTATTTTATGCGGTTGAAATCCTATTTTCCTCGTTGTATAATAGGTTTAATCAGGAAAGGAGTGTTTTCCCCTATGATGATTTCAACCAAAGGGCGTTATGCTCTGCGTGTTATGGTAGATCTGGCAGAACATCCTACGGATGCCTATATTCCATTAAAAGAAATTGCCCAGCGGCAGGAGATCTCTGAAAAATATTTAGAAAGTATTTTAAAAGTCCTGGTACGGAATGGGGTTTTAATCGGGCTGAGGGGAAAAGGCGGCGGTTACCGTTTGACCAAAAGTCCGGAAAAATATACAGTAGGAGATATTTTAGAAATGATGGAGGAATTAGCTCCGGTTTCCTGCCTGGGAAAAGAAGCCATTCAATGTCCCCGAATGGCAAGCTGCCGGACATTGCCTATGTGGAAAAAATTAGATGATATGATCCATCACTTTTTTCATGGGATTACTATTGCAGATTTAGCTTTTTCCGCCCAATCCGGCGGGGATTATGTAATATAAAAAATAAGGTGCTCTTTCCTTTAGAAAAAGCACCCTCTTAAAATTTTTAAGAAACCGTAATGTCCCGCAGCCACCGGAACCGTAAAATACGTACAGTAGAAACCATCGTTTTTAATACTTCATCACTTTTCAGAATGAAGAAAACCACCGGAGCAGGCCAGCCCAGCACCAAACCAGTTAAAAAGCCTAATGGTACGGCTACACCCCACAGAAACGAGGCTTCACAAATAAATACAAAACGGGAATCCCCGCCAGCCCGTAAAACCCCTACCATGCCTACGACAGCAAGGGCCTGGAAAAATACAATAACGGCACCAACTAAAATAATTTTTTCTAAAATTTCTACCGTTTCCGGCGTAAGGTTTTGATAAAATCGAATCAGGACAGGCCCTAACCCTAATGTTAAACCTCCTGCTAATATGCCGATCCCCGCGCCTAAAATGTATAAAGTCAAAGCCCGTTGTTTGGCTAATTCATAATTGCCAGTGCCTATGGTATTTCCTACGATGGTTAAAGCGGCATTGCCTACCCCGAAAATGAGTACGGTTACTAATTGGTTTAAAACAGTATAAATGCTGTTAGCGGCTACGAAATTTGTCCCCATCCGCCCAATTACAACGGCTACCATAGAAGCTCCGATTCCCCACATGGCTTCGTTGCCAATAACCGGAACGGATTGTGCGATGTACTTCCGGTAAAGATCCCGGTTATTGGGCAGCAAATCCTTGAGAGAAAAACGGATCTTTTTTTCTTTGCTCAAAAGGAAAACCATTGTTATGCCAAATTCAAAACACCGTGACAAGGCAGTCCCTACGGCAGCGCCCCGGATTTCCATGCGGGGTGCTCCAAAATGGCCGAAAATCAACACATAGTTTACACAAGTATTTACAATGAGGGAAACCAAATATACGATAACAGAAATGTTGACTGTCCCCACAGAACGCAGCATCATAATAGCGGCATTGGCTAAGGCATACAAAGGGTAAGACCATCCCACAATCCGCAGATAAGATGCACCTAAAGCAATAGTTTCCGGGTCCGGTGTGAAAATTCCCATAAATTGCTGCGGGAATGCCTGGGAAACCAGAACAAACAATAAGGAAATTGCAAAAGTAACTTTAAATGTAATGGCCTGGATACGCCGCATAACAGGCAAATCACCTTTGCCCCAGTATTGGGCTAACAATACATTGGCGCCGCCTGCAATCCCAAAACAGCAGATCATCAGCATAAACCATAACTGGTTGGCAATGGATGTAGCAGAAAGCTGTATTTCCCCTAACTGCCCAATCATTAAAGTATCCATCATAGATACCATAACCGTTACCAGGTTCTGTAAAGCGATTGGTATTGCAATCATTAACAGCATTTTGTAAAATTCTTTATCTTTGACAAATAATTTCATACATATCCCTTCCTTCACAGAAAAGAGCCGCCGCGCTCTTGAAAACGCGGCGACTTGTAAACAAACCATTCAGAAATGACAGATTTTAGGATGCCTGGGAAGCTTCAGAAGAACTGGATGTTTCCTCTTTTGGAACGGTTCCAGAAGTTTCTTCCGGTTCCGTAATGATAATTTCTTTTACTAAAACATTATCTTTCGGGGCTTCTCCATTTACTTCCACAGAAGCGATTGCATCTACCACATCCATTCCTTCATAAACATAGCCAAAGACTGTATGCAGATTATCTAAATGAGCTGCGCCTCCAACTTGTTTATAAATATCTTTTGCCGGTTGTAACCGTGTATTATACTCCTCAGGCATCATATTTTGGGATTTTTTTTCCGCTAACTCCGCATTTAAAATATCCATAGCCTGTTGCAGCCGTGTATCAGATTGCACTGTTTTTTCGGTTAAACCTTCTGCAAAGGGGATCAACCGCTGATAAGCTTCAAACGTCTGTCGATTCATATAAATGCTTGGTGTTAAAACATTCCAGCTTTCGTCTGTTAGAGGCGTATTATTTTGGACAATAAAAAATTGACTGCCGTTGGTATTGTGCCCAGCATTGGCCATAGAAAGAGCGCCGCGGAAATTATGCAGAATATCATTTACTTCATCCTCAAAAGGTGCTTTCCAAATACTGGTGCCGCCGGTACCATCCCCTTTGGGATCGCCCCCTTGAATCATAAAGTCTTTCACGATCCGGTGGAATTTGGTATTATTATAATAGCCGTCTTTGGCATGGGTTATGAAATTTTCTACGGCTTTCGGTGCGAATTGCGGGAAAAGACGGATTTTAATATTTCCCATGGAAGTCACAAGTTCAGCCGTTGGAAGCTTGTCTGGTGCAAATTCTCCTGTCCCTTCATAAGCGGCTTGAATGGTGGCAGCTAATTCTTCGTTAGAAAGGGATGCTGCTGGATCAAGCCCGTTAAAAGGTGGAACTTCAGTTAATTCGCCTTCAGAAGAAGGCTGGGAAGCTTCTTGAGAGGACTCCTCAGAAGGCGCCGGAGAAGCAGAAGAAGCCTGAGAGGAGGAAGAAGATCCACCTGTTCCACATCCAGCCAGTCCTATGAGCAGCCCTGCAAAAATACCTGCAAAAATACGTTTCATTTAGAAAACCTCAGTCATTTTAAAATTTATGTGTTTCCAACTGGCCTGTAATCAGGCACAATGGCGAAACAACATATAGTATACCACACAAGCATGGCCAGGACAAGAAACCGGACTGTTAAATTTTCGTGACGAAAGTTTCCTGTTCCAGCCATTCCAAAGAATGGAATTCAAATATGTCTTATTAGTATTACTTTTTGTGATTTTTATGAGTTTTTTTGTTAAATAACCATAGATTTCTATTTTAAAATGTGATATACTTAAAATATAAAATATTTTTTGCAAGACAAAATAAATTTATGGAGTGGAATAAGCCATGTTGATTGTGATTCGCGGTGCGGGAGATCTTGCTTCCGGCGTTGCTCACCGCTTGATCCGAAGCGGTTTCTCGGTTATTTTAACAGATACGGATAAGCCTACAACAGTACGTTGTACCGTAGCCTTTTCCCAAGCGATTTATACACATAAGCCTGTTGTATTAGAAGGAGTTACTGGAGAATTAGCTGATTCTCCGGAACAGGCCCTCCTTTTGAACCGGCAGGGAAAAGCTGCCATATTGGTCGATCCGGAATGTCGTTACCGGGAAACATTAAAGCCTGATGTTTTAGTAGATGCTGTCATTGCAAAACGGAATCTTGGTACAAAAATAACAGATGCTCCCATCGTTATTGCTTTAGGGCCAGGCTTTACAGCCGGGGAGGACTGCCACGCCATTGTGGAAACAAAGCGTGGCCATACATTAGGGACAGTAATCCTCCATGGGAGCGCAATCCCCAATACAGGAATACCAGGCAATGTTGGAGGATATACATCACAACGGCTTTTACGGGCACCTTGCAGCGGGATTTTTTCGCCTGTGGTTTCCATTGGCGCAATGGTAAAAAAAGGCGATATTACGGCTACTGTGAATGGAATGCCGGTTCTGTCAGAATTAGATGGTGTCGTAAGGGGCCTGCTGCCAGAAGGAACGCCTGTGTTTCAAGGCATGAAATCCGGTGATGTGGACCCAAGAGGTATCCGGGATTATTGCTTTACCATTTCTGATAAAGCCCGGGCTATCGGAGGCGGCGTTTTAGAAGCAATCCTTTTACTGCAACATAAGAAAGGCGGGAATTTATGAAAGAAAAAAATTATTTTTTCACACAATTAAAAGATACCCTGAAACAAGGCCATTCTATTATGCTAATGACTTCTTTAGGAAGCCGGAAAGGGGCTATGGCTTTTCAAAAAGAAAATACTTTGATTGTTTCAGATGAAGATCTCCGTCCCCAATGGGAAAAGATTGCTTCTTTAATGCCGCCAGTGATGCCTCAAATTCTGGAAACAGGCAATACGCCTGTTTTATATGAACGGGTTAGTGCCAGGCCTAAGCTGATCCTTTGCGGCGGAGGCCATGTGGCCCAGTCCACAGCCGTTTTAGGGAAAATGCTGGATTTTGAAGTAACCGTTATTGATAACCGTCGGGAATTTGCTAATGAAGAACGGTTTCCTGGATGCCGTATTTTATGTATGCCTTATGCCGAAGCCCTGAAACAGATAAAAAGCGGAAATGACACTTATTTTGTAATTGTAACGCCTGGACATATTGCAGATCAGGAATGTTTGGAATCCATCCTGCAAAAAGATCAGCCTGTGTATATTGGAATGATCAGCAGCAGACGGAAAGCAGATTTAACCCGGGAAACCTTAGAACCTGTCTTTGGCACAGAAAAAATTGCGCAAATCCATATGCCCATTGGCTTGCCTATTGGCGGGTCTTCCCCGGCGGAAATTGCTGTGAGTATTGCTGCCCAGTTAATTCAAACCCGCAGCAATCGGGAAAATGCTTTTAACCAGGAAGGTTTGGAAGAATTGGCTTCTGGAACCCCTATGATTTTATGTACTGTCATTAAGAAAAATGGTTCGGCCCCACGCGGCGTAGGAACCCGCTTGATGATCGATAAAGATGGGAAAACTTATGGGACGATTGGCGGCGGTGCAGCCGAAGCTGCTGTCTTAAATGCCGCACCTAAAGTTTTAGAAAAAGGGGTTGCCCGTTTTATGGAATTTACCATGCAGAATGATGACATACAAAAAGAGGATATGGTTTGCGGTGGTTCCATTACAGTGCTCATGGAGCCGGTAAATTGACCGGCCCGGCATTTTCCGGCAGCTTTATTGTTGACCAGAAGCAGTTGGAGCTTCCCTATGGACGCTATGGTTCAGCGGCTGCCGGATGCGGATGGATCGCGGTATATAATGCCCTGCAAATATTGGGAATTGATGCGGATATGGAAAAAATCCGGTCCGATATGGAAAAATTACTTTTTTTAGGAGGGTGGAGAGCTACCCCTTTTTATGTGCCTGCCCTTTATTTCAGGCATAAAGGCTTTCGGGTCAGGCTGACTGCTAACCGGAGCCAGTTCAGTCGGCAGGCCAGGAAATATCCGGCAGGAATTTTATTTTATCTTTACCACCAGAAAGGAAAAATATTTCCTTCAGGCCATTTTGCAGCCTTTGCTCCCACATCAGACGGCCAGTGCCATTTTTATAACGATATCCCTGGAATGTCTGCTGATATACGGTCTATGAAGCAGTTTTTTGAAGATCGGCCTGCATTTTTTATGGTTTTAACGAGTTTGGAAAGATAAAAAGACAGATCTGCGAATAAAATTCAAATTTTAAAAGGTGATGTGGTATCTTTTGATGCCACATCAATTATTTTGAGCAGAAACTATTGACATAAATTTTTTATTCCGATACACTACGTTTTAAGCTTCCGGAAGAACATAAAAAGTGCAAGGAGAACCAATTTATGTATCATTTTAAATTAACAGGAGATCATTACGGAATGGGAAAAAATCAGGGGAATCTTTTTCAGAAATATCATATTTCTTTTCCCCTTCAATTAGATGATTTCCAATTGAATCATGGCAGACAAAGTGAAAAAATATTAGAAAAGTTTTTTCCTGAAGTATGTAAAGAAATAAAAGGTGTCAGTGACACCATAGATATGGATTATTTGCAGTTTGCTTCCTGGATGTTATGTATGGGCTGCTGTATGTATAATTTAGAAAAGAACATTCCTCGAGAAATCCGGGGCTGCACAGCCTTTGCCTATTCTAAGGAAGGCAGAATCCTATATGGCAGAAACAATGATTTGCCACCATATTTACGGGATGGATGTAAAAGTATATTATATACGCCTGATAATGGCAGTCAATTTCTATTGACAACATCTTCTTTTATCAATGGGGAAGAAGGTTTAAACCAATACGGGCTTGCTGTTGCTATGACCTTTGTAATGACCCGCCTTGAAAAAATACGGCCAGGCCTCAATTCCAGTTTTATTGTCAGATATTTGCTTGAAAAAGCCAATCATACAGAACAAGCAATTTCACTGCTTATGGATTTGCCGATCGCTTCTAACTGCAATATTTTGCTTGCAGATAAAAGTGGGAAAATGATTGTTGCTGAATGTACACCATCTTTGAAAAAAATCAGGAAAGCTGAAAATTTTCATGACGGTAATATCATATGCACAGTCAATAATTTTACTTCTGATGAAATGAAACAATATGATGATGCAAATGGAAATGATTACGGCGCTGATAAACGATATAAAACGGTTATGGATTGGTTTTCAACCAGCGTCAAAAATGATTTTATTGAAACGACAAAACAACTTTTAAAAGGGGAATATGGATTTCTGTGCCAATATGATAATGAGCCAGATTTTGAAACAGTTTGGAGTTCCATATTCGATTTGGAAAGCCTTATGATCTATCGTGCAGAAGGCGATCCCAGAAATAAGAATTTTATGAAAGATAACAGACTGCAAAACCAAATTTAAAAATATTAACCGCACAATGTGAAATGAAACCGGGGCTTCAAAAAAGCCCCGGTTTCATCCAAACATATCCTAGCAAAAAGCCAGAGGAAAAATCCTCTGGCTTTACAATACTTGTTTAAGAAAGTCAACTTCATCCATCGTTGTAGCCCAACTGGAAGCAAATCTAACAACAGTATGGGATTCATCTAATTTTTCCCAGAAGCTAAAGCCAACTGATTTTTCTAGTTCCTTCATTTTTTCGTTTTCTAACACGATAAAAAGCTGGTTGGTTGAATTTTCAACATAGAAGCGGTATCCTTTTTCGCAGAATATTTCCCGCATGCGATCTGCCATTTCAATGGCATGGCGGCTGATTTGGAAATATAGGTCATCTGTGAATAAAGCATCAAATTGGACACCTAAAAAACGCCCTTTTGCAGCAAGGGCTCCATGCTGCTTCATAATCGTTACAAAATGTTTTGGTGCATTATGATGGGGGAAAACGGCAGCTTCACCACATAAAGCCCCGACTTTGGCTCCGCCAATATAAAATACATCACACAAAGCAGCTAAATCAGGTAAAGTTACATCAGATTCTGAGTTCATTAAGCCATATCCCAAGCGGGCTCCGTCTACATATAAGAGCAAGTCATATTGTTTACAAATTTGTGAAATTTCTTTTAGTTCTTCCAGGCTATACAGAGTTCCATATTCTGTGGGATAGGAAAGATATATCATCCCTGGGAAAACCATATGTTCATGGCTGCTGTCCCCATAGAAGATTTCAAGGTAATTCCGCAAGGTATCCGCCTGTATTTTGCCTTTTTCCTGCGGGACAGCCAGGACTTTATGTCCAGTAAATTCGATTGCGCCAGCTTCATGAACATTAACATGACCTGTGGTGGCAGCAATTACTCCTTCATAAGGCTGGAGCATAGCATCGATAATCGTTTGATTTGTCTGTGTCCCGCTGGTGAAAAAATAAATGTCAGCATCGGGGCACCGGCAAAGAGCCCGTATTTTTTCTTTTGCCCGGCGACAATATGGATCTTCTCCATATCCGGATAGATTTTCCGCATTTGTTTCCAGCAAGAGCTCCAAAATCTTTTCATGAGCGCCTAACACATAGTCGCTTTCAAAAGATATCATAGCGGTTCCTCCTTTTAACAGATTTTCCAGTCATAATTGGTGTCTAACAAAAAGGTTTTCCTTCATGGCGGAGGGTAATGATCCCCTTCTAATAGTAACATATTTTTACGACAAATTCTATCCAAATTTTCAAAAAGTTTTTTGGTCATTCTTGAGCACTCCTCCAAAGCAAAAAGGAATGGGATATGCTTCCATAGAAGGAGATTTCCTAATATGGAAGCATATCCCAAAATACTTTGCGGAATGTATCAAAAACTTATGCCAGTACCCGGTTCCATACTTTAGCTAACAATTCTTTTGTGTCCCTGTTCGCATCAATAAGTCCAAAAGATTTATAATCATCAATAATATTGCTTAAAGTGATTTCTGTCAGCTCATCACTGATGCCGTAATTGTAAGTTTTGAAAATTTCCAAAACCAAATCCTCATCGCCAGAAGCCCAGCCATTTTCTAAAAGGATTTTGACAGCTTCTTCAGGATTTTCCAGCATCCAGTTAGAAGCTTTTTCAAAAGCAATATTTAATTTCTTTGTGGTAATGGGATTTGCATTCATAAAATCTGTATTAACAGCATGAACGCAGCAGGGTTCCTGTCTGAAATCTTCATCAAAAGTTAAAGAACGAATCACTTTAATGGTTCCGTCATCTAAGAAAGGTTTTGCAAACTGATCAGACAAAGTAGCGGCTTGAATTTCACCATTCTGCATGGCTAAGATACAAGCACTGGATTCTACAACTTTATATTTTACAGAGGTCGGATCTACGCCGTCATGATTTAAAAAGCGGTAAGTAATGTTTTGATCGGAAGCGCCAATGCCGTCAGGAAGCCCTACTGTTTTCCCTACTAAATCCGCAGTAGAATTGATATCGCCATCTGTCAAAGCATATAATGTTTTACATCCTGTATGAATACCCGTTGTAAAAGTCATATTAACACCATTTACAGTAGGAACTAAAAGGGTGGCAATATGATCCCCTGCTACGTCTACTTTCCCTGTCCCAAGGGCGTCAATTTGCGTACTCATTTTCGTAACTTCTGTTTTTAAGCCTTCTGCTTCATAGAAGCCTTTCATTTGGGCAATGCCAAACCCGCCAAGGCAAAGGCCCCCATTGTATCCAATACGGATGGTCTGTCCATAAGCTGGTTCTGATTTCCAAGCTTCTTCCTCCTCCGGCGTAATTTCCGGAATATTTTCAATCAAAGTTGCGTATGTAGACGCCAACTCTATTTGTTCATCAGCGGCAGCTTTTGCTTTTTCGTCTATATCCCCTTGGGATACAGCATTTTCAGGTGCTGGTGCTACGGCAGAAGCAGATGGAGCTTGCGGGGCTGGGGCTTGTCCCTGGGAAGCGGGTGCTCCACCACAAGCGCATAAAGACGCTGTTAAAGAAGCACATAAAAATACAGTAAGTAATTTTTTCATTTTTCATTTTCCTCCTGACTATTTATCCGAACCGGCACATTGCTATTCAGCACGGCCGAAATCCAGCATTTCCATAATTTTTTTCCGGTATGTTAAAAATTGTCTGCTTGTACGGTTTCTGGGATAATCCATCTCAATGGGAATATCGTCTACCACACGTCCTGGACGGGGGGCCATTACTAAAATACGGGTTCCCATATAAATGGCTTCATCCACATCATGCGTTACCATCATGACAATCTGCTTTTTTTCATTCCACATATTGATCAGCTCATCCTGCATATTCATGCGTGTAAAAGCATCCAATGCTCCTAACGGTTCATCCAGCAAAAAAACATCAGGCTCATTGATCATGGTCCGGATCAATGCAACACGCTGTGCCATACCGCCGGAAAGCTGATGGGGATAAGCATGGCGGAATTCAGATAAGCCTATCATTTGAATGAGCCTGTCAACTGCACCGTTTTCCTCTTTTTTTAACATGCGCAGGCTGAAAGCAACATTTTGTTCTACCGTCAGCCAAGGAAATAAGGTAGGCTTTTGGAATACCATCCCTCTTTTGGGATCTGGTTCCCGAATGGCTTCCCCATTTAAAGTTAAACTACCTGTTGTTGGGACAATCAACCCGGCAACCAGCCGTAAAATAGTAGATTTCCCACAGCCGGAAGGCCCGACAATACTAAGGAATTCCCCATCTTTGACTCTTAAAGTAATATCAGAAAGGGCATGGGTAATATTATTCGTATCGGCAGAAGCAAAGCTTTTTGATACATTATCCAGGTTCAAGCTTATCGTCCCCATTACCGTTCATCCCCTTCCTTCCAGCGCAAGACACGCCGTTTAATGGCATTTAAAATTCCATTGACCGATACGAAAATGATACATAAAAGTACAATGGCCGCATACATTTTCGCATATTGCGCCCAGCTCCGCTGCCATGTAATATACCAGCCCAAGCCCGCGTCAGAACCGATCATTTCTGCTGTAATCAGTGCCATACAGGCTGTACTCATCCCCTGGGTCAGCCCCTGGAAAATATTTGGAACAATAGAAGGAATTGCAATATGGAAAATAAGCTGTTTTCCTCTGGCGCCTAATGTACGGGCAGCTTCAAAGTTTGCTTTTTCAATATTCTGAATCCCTGTAATACAGGCAATTGTCATGGCAAACCATACGCCTAAAGCGATGACAAATGTAGAAGCCTGGAACAGTGTTTTCATAAGTACCAGTGTAATGGGAATCCATGTAACAGATGGGATTGCTCCTAAAAGCTTTAAAAACGGGGAAAGCCAGTAATTAAACTTTTTGTTGTAACCACAGGCAATTCCTGTAATAAGCCCCAATCCTGCACCCCAAGCATAGCCAGTAAACAGCAAAATTAAAGAACAACGGACACTTTCTATCAAATAAGCGCTGTCCGTAAAAAATGCATTGAGTATTTGATCCACATATGGAAAATAAGGGGATACTAAAGTATTGCTTTTAAGGGTTAATAAATCATAAGCGATCAAAAGTACAAAAATTAAAGTATAAAATGGAGCCTTTTCCCTTAACTTTGTAAAAACAGCTTTGTGATATAATCCAATTCCCAAAAAAACAGCTATTGCCGCCATGAGAATCCCTAAAAAAACAGGATATACCTTTGTAATTTGATTGCTTCCATAGTTTGGAACAAAGTAATATTCCAATTCGGCCGCTATCCCTACGATAAAAGGCATGATACAAATCACATAATCTGTTATAATTTGCGCCTTTGTTCTGGGGGCGCTTTCTAATTCCAATAAACGCTGACGTGTCAGGCCATCTAAAGAAGATGCACCAGCTTTTTCTTTTGCGCCTTCCAAATCTATTCCCGTTTGATTGCTCATTCTATCACGCTTTCTCCATCTAAACTTACAAAATTTTATTTGTTTTTCTTTTCCAAGAATGCGGTAATCAGTATAATATAAAAATGGTATGGAGTAAAATATAATAAAATGATGGAAAGATAACTTTTTTTAATGTATATTGTGTTTTTTTATAAAAAAATTATTTTAATTTCTTTTATTAAATGCTTTTCCATAAAATATTTTAAAATTCTATAAAAAATCAGAAATATCAAAAAAATATCTATTGGCTATCTAAAACACCTCATGATAAAATATAAAAAAGAAGTAAAATATAGGGATCTCTCGGAGGATTTAGACATTATGAAAATTGAAAAGCTGAATTATTTTTTAACTGCTGCGGAATATTTGAATTTTTCTAAAGCTGCCGAGGCTTGCCATATTGCACAGCCTGCGATCAGCAAACAAATCCATTCTTTAGAACAGGAGTTAGGGTTTCCTTTGTTTATCCGTTTTGGGCATTGTGTAAAATTAACCCCTGCCGGACATCATTTTTACCGGTCAATTTCAGCTTTTATGGAGGATTATCGTGAAAGCTTCTGCCGTGCAGGACGCCAAATCCATGCCGGAAAACCATAGACAAAAGGACTTGCTGTTATGCTGCTGGACCGTTTGGATTATTTCATTAGTGCTGCCCGTTTAGGCAGCTTTACCAAAGCTGCGCAGGAATGGGATGTGATGCAATCGACAATCAGCCAGTCAATTGCATCATTGGAGCAGGAGCTTCAATGCCCTTTGTTTATCCGCGGGGCAAAAGGCGTTTCTTTAACGGAACGGGGACAGATATTCTTTCTGGATGCCCTGCGTCTTAAAAAAAGCTTTGAGCAGGCTGTAACATCTGCCCGTGCTTTAGAAAGCCCAGGGAAAAAAGGGTTAACCATTCGGCTTTCTTCTTTTATGGATAGTTTGCCCTTGCTGGAACCCCTTTCCCGGTTGAAAAATTCTGACCCGGATTTGGAGCTGTCTTTTTCCTTGGGAGATGATTCAAATTGGGATCTGGCATTGATAAGAATGCCGGAAACCGAAAACCGCTATTCTGAATGGGAATACTTTCCTTTCGGGGAGAAAAAGCTGATGGTTTTGATTCCGCCGAATCATCCTTTGCTGGGGATTCCGTTTTTAACCCTCGAAATCCTGTCCCAGTTTTCAGAACGGCTTTACTTAACGCAAAACGCCTATGATATGGCAGGAAGCTTTTTATCCCCTGAAAAAAGTTTCCTGCTTTCAGAAGATTCTTTGCTTGCTCCTGTCTGTCTGGTGAATCGCTGCCCTGGATTGGATATGCGCTGGGATTCAGGCTCTTTTCTGCCGGGCTTAACATCACAGGAAATTCAAGGCTGTGATATGCGTCAGGCGCAATGTTTTCAATATTCCCTTTGCAATACCAATCCGGCAATTACTGATTTTTTATCCTGCTTAGAAATGGTCTGAAAAAGTCAAAAGCCCCTTTTCCTTTTCAATAGATAGGAAAGGGAGCTTTCTTTTTTTGTAAAAATTAGAAAATCACTGTTTTTCTAGTCATAAAGCCGTTATTATGGGGCCGGTAAATTTTTATGAAATGAAAAAACCAGGTTTAATTTTAAGGTTTTCTGTCGAAAGGAATATATGAAGGCATTTGTTGCCTTATCAACGATAAAGGGGGGAAAAATGAACAAATGGATAGAAATGGTTTTTCTTATGAAAGCTTTTTTCAAAGGAAGCCTGTCAAATATATGAAAAGCCCGTTAAATTATGTAGGCGGGAAATATAAACTGCTTCCCCAGCTAATACCTTTGTTCCCCCACCGGATTGAAACTTTTGCTGACTTATTTGTAGGAGGATGTAATGTAGCAGTCAATGTTCCAGCGAAACAATATCTTTGTAATGATTTGAATACACCTATTATCGAATTGTTTCAAGTTTTTCAATCTACACCCATCAGCAGTATTTTAGAACATATTGATGCCAATATACAGCATTATCACCTGACCAAACAAAATGAAGAAGGATTTTTAGCATTGCGGGCTTATTATAATGATACAAGGCATCCTTTGGATTTTTATACCCTGACTTGTTATTCTTTTAATTACCAGTTCCGGTTTAATGCCCATATGGAGTATAACAATCCTTTTGGAAGGGACCGGAGTCATTTTTCTGACCGTATGCGTAAAAATTTAATTGCATTTACCACAAAGCTGCAAACCGTTAATATGGAATTTACCAGTAAAAATTTTCGGGATATATCGTTGGATCGTTTTACCCCTGCTGATTTTTTATATTGTGACCCGCCTTATTTAATTGCCTCAGGAACTTATAATGATGGGATGAAAGGCTTTACAGATTGGAACAAGGAACATGAAATAGCATTGTATGATTATTTGGATCGGGCAGATGCCCGTGGATTACGGTTTGCTTTGTCTAATATATTATCCCATAAAGGAAAAGAAAATGAACTGCTGCAACGCTGGTGCCGGAAATACCGTGCCATTGATCTCTGTCCGAAAAATGCGCAAACAGGCTACCCTATAAATAAGCAGGAAAACCGGGAAGTTTTAATTGTAAATTATGGCGTAGATAATGGGAACTTTATTACCCAGCCTATTTTTTAAATCATAAAGCAAAGGAAAAGATACCCTCTGTTAAAAAAGGGTATCTTTGTTTTTATTTATTTTCGCTTTCTTCCAATGGGTCGGAAGAAAGCCCAGTTTCCTGACGGTTTCTGCGTCCTCTTTGACCAAACCCGCCCATTCCGGTTACTTCGGAACCATCTTCAGATACTTTTGTAACGGGCCCGGAAATTGTAATTTCTGCTAATTTTTCGCCGCCGTTCCAAGATCCCTGATAAGCAAAACCCTCTGTATCCAACTGATCCGTTCCGCCAGAAGAAAGAACGACTGTCTGTCCTTCTTTCAGATCCGGCGTACTGATCACAAGATTTTGAAATTTTTTAGAAGGTGCAAAGGTCACGAGGGAATTTCCTTCTGTTGTAGATAAATTTACGGTTGTTCCTGCATCTTGTTCCTCAGAAAAATAAATGGATAAAGAAGGCTGTGTAGAACTGGTTCCAAGAGCCATTGCCATGCCGGAGCTGCCTGCTGCTACCAAGATGCCATCTGTTATAGTACAATCCCCGTCATAATCCAATGCCCCGTCTCCATTATTTGTAGGCCCATTCAGCAGAACTGTGCCGCCTTCTAAGAATATGTTTCCATTGCTGTCTAAAGCGTCACTTTGGGCATCTATTATAACTGTGCCGCCGCTGATTTTAATATATACATCTTCATTGATTTGCCGTTTTCCTGGCTCGCCAGGGAAATCCATATTTCGTAAGGGTTTCTCATTGGAAGATGCTTCTTGTTGGATTTGGGATGTTTCTAAAGGCTGATTTTCCCGATCTGGCCGTTGTCTTTCCTGAGGTGCCCCTTCTGGGGGATTCATCCTGTCAGCCATTTCTTTTGGAGGCTCTATCCCTTCCGGGGGTTCAGGCATTCCATTGCCGCCCCAGCGTCCGCCTGTCATTCCACCCATACCAGGTCCTGCTTGTTTGGCATCTGGATCAGCAGCATTGATCCCATCATCAGAAGCTGTAATATGTATTGTGCCACTGGAAACTGTAACATTAAGACCTTCTACACCTTCATAACATCTGGCAATCAATAATTCCCCGTCATGAACTGCAACAGCCTGATCTCCGTGAACGCCATCATCACTTGTACTGATAGAAAAGTTGCCGCCGTTAATCTCCACAGAACCATTGGAATGGATTGCATCATCTAAAGTATTCAGATGAAATTCTCCCCCTGAAATTTGGATGCCTTGTCCTGCCTTTAATCCTTTGCAGCTTTCTTCTCCGTCATAATGAAGATCCTGGCTGCCGCCTGCGGTTATAATTTGATAGCTTCCAGCGGAAATATCCAAAAGTGTTTCTGCCTGAATCCCGTCACATCCGGCGGTTATATCTAAAGTCCCTCCCGTAAGGGTAATCTGTCCTTTATCGGCATCTTGATCATTATTTGATTTTAATCCGTCCCCACCTGCTTCAATAGAGATCGTTCCGCCGTTTATGGTTAAAGAATCCCGTCCCCGGATACCATCTTCTTTTGCAGTAATGGATAATACACCTTCTGCAATTGTAAGATTGTCTTTGCAGGTAATGCCATGGGAATACTGCCCATTTACTTGCAGCATCCCTGGCCCGCCAATGGTCAAATCATCTTTGCTGAATAAAGCGGCATCCGGTTCGTCCCCACCTTGCAGATCCGTATATTCTCCCATATCTGCCAGGCTGTTGTCTGTTCCCTCCGCTAAAATAACTGTTATTTTGCCATCTTTCCCGTAGATGGGCGCATTGTCTGCGCAGGATAAGGAAATGCCGTTTAAAATGAGCTGGACTTCTGCATTCTTGGCATCCACTATAATCTGTCCATTATCCATAGCCCCTTCTAACAGATAAGTTCCTTCTTTGGAAATGGTCAGCTTGTTTCCGTCTATTGATATGCCTGCCCCGCTGGCGGAAAAGCCTGTTTTTGATAGTCCAATTGGAATAGCAGATGAAGCATCCCATTCCAAAGGAACGGTTTGCGTTTCTGGTTGCTGGACGGAGGGGGAAACTGGGGTATTGCATCCTGATATGAGCATAGCAGCTAAAAGAATCATCCATTTTTTGTATCGCATAAAAATCCTCTCCTTATAGTTCATCATGGGAACAGACAGTGCGGCCGCATACAATGGTTAAATTCCCGTTCCGGCAGCGGATGGCATCCAGGAATTCTTTTTCTCTCATTTCATTTTTCAGTGTTAAATGATATTCCAATTCATACATACTGCCCATATTCGTAGTCCGTACCCGTAATAATTTTGCACCCGTTGTATATTCGGAAAATAAATCATCAAATATTCCGGAATAATCTAAATTTTCTGGTATTGTGATTCTTAAATCTTTTTGGCTGCCTTTTTGTTCCCCAAACGGAATAACTGCAAGGAATAACATAAATCCGCCAATTATGATTGTAAAAAGGATGGCATATCCTAAATATCCCATACCGGTGGCCAAGCCTACTGCCATAGCAAAGAAAATTGCTCCAATTTCTTTTGCATTGCCTGGCACAGAACGGAACCGGATTAGGCTGAAAGCACCCATAACAGCTACGCCAGTTCCTAAATTCCCATTTACCAGTAAGATTACAGCTTGAACCATAGCGGGCAGCAATGCCAGTGCAGCTACAAAATTTTTACTGTATGTATTGTGAAACATATAAACTGCTGCAATATAAAGCCCTGATATCAATGAAACAGCCATACATAAAAGTACATTTCCAATGGTCAATGATTGCAAAATATTACGAAATAAAAGATTAGGCACAGGTAACAATCTCCTTCCTTTGCTGGCTTAAACAATTCCGATAACAAGTGCCATATTTTGAAAATGAAACAGGATAAATTTCGTATTGGGATAAAAGCCGGCACATCCAAAGAGGCATTGCACTTGGAATTTTAACTTCCATAAGAACTTCATTTCCTAACAAAGGCGTTCCCCAGCAGCCTTTGGAAAGATCTAATAACTGATCCCTCCAGCGGATATTCCGATCGAATGTTACCCGTAATCCAATATCCTGGCTTCCGGAAAAAGCTTCCCGGTCATACGCAAGATAAACAACAGGCATTGGATTATGATACATCTGCATAAACCAGGCGATTTCTTGTGGAATCTGTTCTTCTGGAAATTCCCCTCTCCGAAAAGCTTCTAAAGTTAAAGCAATCCGGCGTTTATAAACAATACCTTTATATTTCTTTTTTAATTCCAGAAATACAGAGTCTTTCGCTCCTGGAATCCCGTAAGAACGCAGCCGTAATTTTTCTTTATAGACAGGCTTTTCTAAAGACATACGGATTAGCCGGTAATCTGGTGTATCATAATAAAGATTACATACGGTATATGTACTGTAAGCATCTGCTGTTAGATAAGGGGCCATTCCCTCAATTAAAATATTAAATTTTTCTGGGGAAAGCAGATATTTTTTTTCATACCGCTTGAAAGTTTCTGTCATTGTATTTCCCTCCCAGCTTCTAAAACTGGGGTTATCTTACTGCTTAAATATGTTTAAAATGCGTGCTTCCAAAATTCAGAATGTGAGGATTTGTAAACAATTTTCAAACAGATAAAAAGACTGCAGCTGCCTGAAAATAAGGTCTGCCACAGTCTTTTCTTTTGTTTAAAAGCTATGATTTGGCTGTTTCCGGGCGGAATAATAGGGAAATACACCAAAGTCCTGCGATAGCTACTGCTGTATATATGATACGGCTGATAATGCTGGAAGCTCCTCCAAATAACCATGCTACGGCATCTAATTGGAAAATCCCTATCAGTCCCCAATTTAATCCACCGATTATCAATAAGATTAACGCAATTTTATTTAACATTCTTTTTCTCCCCCCTTTTTTTCTTCTCATCTTGTATTTTAACCAAAATCATGGCATAATAAACAAAATAAATATATGATATAGAAAGGAAGAAATTTGTGAAACATCAAACCATTATTGTTCTTGACTTCGGCGGCCAGTATAATCAGCTCATTGCCCGCAGAGTCCGTGAATGTGCCGTTTATTGCGAAGTTTTACCCTATCATACGCCTTTAAATGAGATTCTCCGCCGGGAGCCAATTGGGATTATTTTTACAGGCGGGCCAAATAGTATTTATCTTGACGATTCTCCCAGACCAGATCCAGCTATTTTTGAACAAAATATTCCAATCCTTGGAATTTGTTACGGTATTCATGCTATGGCTTATAGTTTAGGCGGCCATGTTGCCAGTCCGGATTCCCGGGAATATGGGAAGATGATTACATATTTTAATACAGAATCCCTTCTTTTCCAGGAGCTTCCTCAGCAAGGGATTACCTGGATGAGCCATTCCGATTATATTGACCAGCTGCCAGACGGGTTTTCTTCCACAGCCCATACAGATGCTTGTCCTGTTGCTGCAATGGAAGATCCTTCCCGAAAATTATACGGGGTACAGTTCCATCCCGAAGTACTCCATACTGAAAATGGAACGGCTATATTACGGAATTATTTATACCGTATTTGCGGCGCTAAAGGCGATTGGACTATGAAAGATTACGCTAAGAATACAATTGCTTCTCTCCGGGAAAAAATAGGAGATGGCAAAGTTCTTCTTGCTTTGTCCGGGGGAGTTGACAGTTCGGTTGCTGCGGCTTTACTTTCCCGCGCAGTAGGTTCCCAGCTTACCTGCATCTTTGTCGATCATGGCTTAATGCGTAAAAATGAAGGGGATGAAGTGCAGGCTGCATTTAGTAATCAGGAATTGAATTTTGTCCGTGTCAACGCAGGAGAGCGTTTTTTAGGGAAATTAAAGGGTATTTCTGAGCCGGAACAAAAACGGAAAATTATTGGAGAAGAATTTATCCGTGTATTTGAGGATGAAGCGAAAAAAATTGGAAAAGTCGATTTTTTAGTACAAGGTACGATTTATCCTGACGTAATTGAATCTGGTGCTGGCGATGCTGCTGTTATTAAAAGCCATCATAATGTGGGCGGCCTTCCAGATTATGTGGATTTTAAAGAAATTTTGGAGCCTCTGCGCCTCTTATTTAAAGATGAAACCCGGGCTTTAGGCCGTGAACTTGGCTTGCCAGATTACCTTGTAAATCGTCAGCCTTTCCCTGGACCAGGTCTGGCAATCCGTATTATAGGCGAAATTACACCCCAAAAAGTAGCAATTTTACAAGATGCTGACGCTATTTTCCGGGAGGAAATCGCTCGTGCTCAATGGGACCAACATGTCCAACAATATTTTGCCGTTTTAACCAGTATGCGTTCTGTTGGTGTTATGGGGGATGGCCGCACTTATGACTATACCCTTGCTTTACGTGGAGTTACTACAACTGACTTTATGACAGCAGATTGGGCACGTATTCCTTATGATATATTAGAACGTGTGTCTAATCGTATTATCAATGAAGTTCGTGGAATTAACCGTATTGTGTATGATATTACTAGTAAACCACCGGCTACGATAGAGTTCGAATAGTAAACAGAGAGCCGGGAAGCCGCATAAACAGCGGACTTTCCGGCTTTTGATTTGGGGCGTGATACCTTTTTGATACCTATACAGAGAAAAGTTGATTTTCACTTATAGCTTCAACGGAGATAAACGATAAATTTCTATTTTTAATAAGGTTGTTTAAATAGTCTGTTGTTTCAGTCGGTATATCTGCTGAATATACAATTAAAATGATAAATCGAAAATTTCTATGTGCAGTATTTTCATATGCAACACCACGTTGTTCGATTTTGCTAATAAATCGGACAAGAGTAGATTTTGTTACGGGGTTATTCCAACATTTTATCTCATATAGCAAGTCAATATTATTATATTTTGAAGTTGCAATAATATCATATTCATAGTTTCCGACCTTTACATTTTGAAGTACATTATATTTTCTTTTGAGTTTCTTCTTTAAATAATTATAACTGGCTTCTTCCACTTCAAAAGCTTTTCGGATTCTGGAGGAAGTTGTTGTATAGGAATGGATTTTTTGAGGATCAGTGTTTATTGCTTCATGATTTTCAATATCTTCTTGGATGACTTTTTCTGCAATTTCTTGTGCAGACATACTCTGAATATGCAATTCTTTTTCTTCTAAATCTAATTTTGTTATTTTATCTAATGTTTTTTGGATATGAAGCCATTTCAAACTGCCCCATAGAGTAAAAAAGATACCAATACTAATAGATACCAGACAAACAATGGGCAAATATTCAAATATAGCGTGTATATACTGGATTTTGATGCTCAAAAAGTCGGAAGAAATTTGTGATAAATTGTTTGCTTCTTCCTGTGAAATCATAATATCGTAGGAACCAGAAACTAAATAGTGTAAGTAGAATAATGGTGCAACAATTAGAACAATGCCTACTGAAATAATAAATTTATAAAAACTATCATATTGTAAATTATCCATTGTTTATTCTCCACTGATAACTATTATTTTTCTTATCATTTCCTTTTTCATCAACACTACTACTCGTAGCAGGCCAGTTGATTTTCCACTCAAAATACTCGTCCTCTGAAATCTCCCCACTCTTCAACTGCTCTTTCCGCAGACACCACTCACGCATAAAATCATTGACTAATCCATACTCTAGCCACATACCCACTGGAGCATGAGCAGGCCAGTCATCATTGTCATAGTAACGCACCGATTTATCATCAGAAGCGTTGCACTTGCCGGGATTGCGGACAAGCTGAAATAAATGGATCGTGCTACGGTCATCTTCATCAAGCCAAAGGAATGTGAGCATAATATCTTCGGCGCAACCGGGGGTAACACCGATAAAATGGATATAATTGACGTTCAGTATCTTTGCCATTTCTATTAAAGTGTTGTTTTTGGGAACACGATAGCCGGATTCATACTGTGCGATACGAACATCAGCATTGCGTTCCTCATATCCCAATTTTAAGCCTAGTTCACGCTGTGTCAAGCCCCGGAACGTGCGTATTCTCTTTATCCGTTCTCCTAATACCATAGTCATGTGTCCTTTCTGAAAATTAGAATGATTGTTTTGAAACTATCATGTTACATCTGCTCCACAATTCGTCTTTATATGCAAATACATCTTTGTCAATCTTTCTTTCAACAAAGCCAACTTTTTCATAACATTGCTTTGCTAATGCGTTTTCATTGAAAACATTTAGTTGAACCGCATTTGCGCGGGTTATCTGAAAGGCAAATTTCAGAGCCAGATTCAGCATTTCTTTTCCGTAACCTTTTCCACGTTTGTTTTTATCAACGACAACAAATTTAAGAAAACCGATATTATCTGCTGTATTGATAGAATAACAGAAGAAGCCTACTGCCTGTCCGTTATTTTTAGTTGCGACATAAGCACTGTCCGTCCAGTCCATTGCATTTTTCTCTAATAAATCATGGAAAGATTTTTGTGTCATGGGGTATGGCAAAAGATTTGCACACCAAAAAGCATGAGTTCTTTCGTCATCAATCCATTTTGATATATATTCGTAATCTTTGCTTGGTATATATGGTCGGATTCTCATAAATGGAATGTCCTCTCTCCAATTTATTTATAAATTTGTTATAGGTAGTACACCATAATGTATTCTTCCTCATTCTCCTTTACAATCTCAAAGCCAATTTTTAGATACATCTTTGCCGCATAATTGGCTTTTTGAACGGAAAGAGAAACTTGTTTATACCCATGTGATTTAAGCAGGGTAAGAATTTCTTTCATCATAGCCATTCCAATGCCAAAGCCCCGGTATTCTTTATAAAGAGAGATTGCCAAAGAGGGCGTTTTATCATCTATATGTCCGTAATCGTTCATAATGCGAACCCAAACAGCCCCAACAATCTTACCGTCAACCTCTGCCACTAATCCCCAATCATCTTTGGATTCCCCGAAATGCTTAACATAAATCTGTAATTCGGGAGATGAAATAATACTTTTGGTTGGAGGTTCGATACCCTCTGGAACAAAAATTGCTTCATATAGAAAATTATCCAGTAACGGATATTCCTGTTTTTGTATTTCCCGTATCGTATACTCCATAGCTTACCTCTCAATTCTGTATTCTCCATATATTCTAGCATAATTCAGATAATACAGCAACAAAAACTTATCAGAAATGCTAAATTTAATAAAAAAGATAAGTTTAACAAATAAGCTATTGACAATAACAGAAATGTTAAGTATAATTCAAATACAGAACTTAACAAAAACGCTAAATAAAAAGGAGGATATTGAATGAGGAATGAACTATTTGTAACTGCCGGGGAGGTAGCGCAGGAGTTGGGCGTTTCCAAACCATTTGCTTACAAATTAGTACGACAGATGAATGAGGAACTGGAAGAAAAAGGTTTTATCACAATCGCCGGACGTGTCAGCAGAAAATATTATGAAGAAAAATTCTACGGCATGGCGCAGGCGGCGAACTAAGGAGGGCAGATTATGGCGGCATATAAAGATGAACAGCGTGGAACGTGGTATGTATCGTTCCATTATTATGACTGGACGGGGAAGAACTGCCGAAAAGTAAAGAGAGGTTTCAAAACCAAAAGAGAAGCTACGGAGTGGGAACACCATTTCCGTATGAAAGAAGCGGCTGACTTGGATATGACTTTCGGTGAATTTGTGCAGGCATACACAAGAGATATGAAACCTAAGTTAAAACACAATACTTGGCTGACAAAGGAGCATATCTTACGCACAAAATTGTTGCCGTACTTTGAGAATAAGAAAATGTGCGATATTCGTGCAAAAGATATTATCCAGTGGCAGAATGAGCAGATTTCCTATCGTGATGAAAAGGGAAAGCCCTATGCGCCGACTTATCTGAAAACTCTGCAATCAGAATTGAGCGCATTGTTTAATCATGCGGTACGGTTCTACGAATTAAAGAGCAATCCCGTTGTCAAAGCCGGGCCGCTTGGGAAAGGGAAAGCAGAGGAAATGCTTTTTTGGACGAAGGAGGAATATCTGAAATTCATTGAAGCAGTAAAAGACAAGCCATATTCCTATCAAGCATTTCAAATTTTATACTGGTGTGGCTTGCGTGTTGGCGAACTTTTAGCACTCACGCCGCAGGATATAGATTTTGATAACAAGGTAATTCGGATAACAAAATCTTATCAGCGGTTAGAGGGAAAAGATGTGGTAACAGACCCAAAGACACCGAAAAGCAAGCGCAACGTCAGTATGCCGGATTTCTTGTGTGAGGAATTAAAAGAGTATCTCGGCAGACTGTACGGACTTCTCCCGACTGACCGTATTTTTCATCTGACAAAAAGTTTCCTGCACCATGAAATGACGAGAGGGGCAGGAAAAGCAGGGGTAAAGCGCATTAGAATCCACGATTTAAGGCATTCGCACGTTTCGTTGCTAATCAGTATGGGATTTTCGGCGGTATCAATAGGGAACAGGGTAGGGCATGAAAGCGTGGATATTACGTTTCGATACGCCCATATGTTCCCGACAGAACAGATACAAATGGCAGAGTTGTTGAACGCAGAATTTAAGGAGGGTACAGAGGAATGAGCGGCACACACAAATATCCAACAATCAGTTTTCGCATTTCTCCCAGAGAGCGGGAAGAAATTGAAGCAAAAATTTTTGCATGTGGCATGAAAAAGAAAGATTATTTTGTCCGCTCCTGTATTTACAATCGTGTATGCGTGGTAGGGAAGAAAGAAACGGTATATCAAATTGTGGAAAAATTACAGGAAATGCAGAGCCGTATGGAAGAACTGGCAGAGCAGATAAAAAGCGAAAAACCGGAGGTCAGTACCGAAGAAATCAGAGAGTTGCAGACATCTTATGAGGATATGTTGAAAGCAATCCTTTGGATGTTGGACGGAGCAAAATATCTGTGGCAGGGAAACACCAACGGAGAAGAAAAAAGCCCCGACAGCGGCAACTGTTAGGGCTGTGATAACTGGAAAACCTCTGTTATCAACAATCACAATACCAGTATAGCAGAGGTTTCTTCCAGTGGCAACGATTTTTCAGAAATGGAGGGCATTTATGGAAGAAACAAAAACACAATTACAGTTGATTAAATTGTCAGAAATACAGTCGCAGGAAGTTTCTTGGCTGTGGTTTCCATTTATCCCCTATGGCAAGCTGACAATCATACAAGGCGATCCGGGTGACGGAAAGACAACATTTATTCTGAACATAGCGGCAAAACTGTCTAAGGGAGAAAGTTTAGACGGTGGAATGAATCTTACAGAGCCTTTGAATGTAATCTATCAGAGTGCGGAGGACGGTCTTGCCGATACGGTCAAGCCCCGATTGGAACAGGCAGGGGCAGACTGTGAGAAAATCTCTGTCATTGATGAAAAGATAAAATCCCTTTCCATGATAGATGAGCGCTTGGAAGAAGCTGTTATAAAGACGGGCGCAAAACTGCTGATTTTAGACCCGATACAAGCCTATTTGGGCGGTGGTATGGATAATGAACAAATCCAACAAGTTGGATTGGCGAATGAAGCAAGGGATATGACAAAGAAACTGGCGGCACTGGCAGAGAAATACCAGTGTGCGATTGTCCTTGGAGCCGATTGGGAAAATCGGCTTGGGCATAATGAACAATGCGAACGAAGTTCGCATCAGCGGTAGGAAATAAGGCGGCATACCGGGGAATGGGTTCGATTGATTTCCGCGAGTAATGAGCCAAGCGCGGGCGCTTGTACACGCATTTGGCGAATACCGCGAGAGCCTCGGACTTGTCCGAGGCTTTGCAGTCGCAAGAAGCGTTCTCTTAGTTGGCAGAGTAGAGGGAGAAGAAAATATAAGGGCTGTGGTGCAGATTAAAAACAACCTTGCGGCGTTCGGACACCCGAAAGCATTTGCACTGTCGGAGGATGGGTTTCAATGGTTAGGAGATTATGAGATTACCGCTGATGAAGTCTTAGGCGGCATTGCTCCAAAAGCAAATAAAATGGAACTGGCGAAGCGTCTGCTTCGGGAACTGGCAGAAACAAACAATGCCATGCAGAGCAATGAGATTTTCAATCTAGCGGACGAACAAGGCATATCGAAGCGGACACTGGAAAATGCGAAGAAAGAGTTAGGTGTCCGGGCAAAGCGCATAAACAACACATGGTATTGGGAACTGGATAAAATCAGACAGTGACGGACAGGCAAGGTAACAGCGCAACAATGCAGGGTATTAGAATTTTGCAGTCTTGGAATTGCGTTCTTGAAGATTGCAAGGTTGCAAAAATTATAGACATTGCAATGTTGCGCTGTTGGGAGAGAGCCGGAAAGCGGCGGTATCAAGGCGGCGAAAAGCCGCCCCGTCCGTTAGGACGGTATGCTGTCCAACGGACAGCTTGCCCCCGGCAGGGCGCAAAACCCGCTTGCGGGTTGCATTTTTGTTGGCGTAGCTGACAAAAGTGCTTTTGCGTTACTTTCGCAGAAAGTAACAAAGGCTATGCGCCGTGTCCGGCGCTCATTACCCGATAGGGAGAAAGGGAAATTTATTGAAGCGGACAATCAGCGTTATGACAGGGAAAGGCTCTGTCAACCATAACAGCAGAAAATTCCATGCAAAGAACACTGACCCGGAGCGGAGTTGTCTGAATGTGGAATACTGCAATGAAAATATCAAGGACGTATACCATGAATTATTTGATGAAGCGCTTGCCCGGTACAATAAAAAGCAGACCAGAAGTGACCGCATAATTGATGATTATTATGAGAAAATCTGTTCCGGCAAACAGGAAAAGCCGTTCCATGAGATTATTTTGCAAATTGGGAATAAAGACGATATGGGAGCAAAGACAGAGGAAGGACAGCTTGCGGCAAAGATACTTGATAAATATATGCAGGACTTCCAACAGCGCAATCCTACCTTGAGGGTGTTCTCTGCCTATCTCCATATGGACGAAGCCACGCCACATCTGCATATAGATTTTATACCCTATACGACTGGAAGCAAGCGGGGGCTTGAAACAAGGGTATATTAAAAAAGGCACTGGCAGAACTTGGCTTTAAAGGCGGCACAAGGAGCGAAACAGAGCGTAACCAGTGGGTAGAGGCAGAAAAGGAACGGCTTGCGGAGATTATGTTACAACATGGTATTGAGTGGGAGAAAAAGGGAACACATGAGAAACATTTATCCGTTTTGGATTTTGAGAAAAAGGAGCGTGCAAAAGAAGTTGCCGAACTGGAGCAGACAATTTCCGGCAGTAAAGAGGAATTATCCTCTATTCTTCATCAGCAGATAACAGCAGGACAGGAAACGGAACAGATACGGAAAGAGGGCGAAGCAATCCGACAGGAAGTATCAGAACTTTCCGCTACCAATTATCTGCTCAAAGAACAGACGGAACTACTGGCAGGAGATAAAGAAAAACTAATATCCGAAAATGAAAAGTTGGAGAAACAGCAGAAAAAGTTACAGCAGGAAATCAACAAAATGGTACAGTCAAAAGAGGATATTGAGCGCAATATTCACGCCTATGATGAAGATGTGAAATGGCAGTTGGCAGAGCCGGGGGCATTAATGAGCGCAAAAGCATACCGGGATAAAAAGGCTTTACCGCTTGTGGAGAAATTGAAAGAAGTGGTAAAAAATCTGACTATCAAATGCGTACAGCTTGCAGAACAAAGCAAGAAGCTGACCATCAAAGTGGACGGACAACAGAAACAGATTAGCCGCTTGACAGATAAAGTCATGGAGCAGAGCGACACCATAGACCGATTGCAGGAAAAAGCGTCTGATTTGGGGCGGTTGGAGCGTCATTTCGGAAGGAACAGGTACAGTCGATAGTAGAACGGTCAAAGGTATTAGAACAGGCAGAAAAGGCAAAAAAACGCCCAAAACGTGTCTTTGAAATGAGCCGATAGGAAAGGGGAATTGGTAGATATGACCGATATGGAAAAGAAAGTTATGATACGGCTGTGTGCTAAAATCGTAGCAGATACAGACCTTTACGAAACAGATAAGGAAGTGCAAAATCTGATAGACTGGGTGTGCCTGTCGGAGCAGATAAAGGAAAACAATAATACAATCCGCAATCTGACCGGGGAATATAAGAAGATAGAGCCTGATTGCCAGGGGGGAGTGCGGGCGCAGTTGGAGCGAATGAAAGAACTCTGCAAAGAGCGTAATAATCTGTATGAAAAACAAAACGATTTGAAAGGGCAGAAACAGCAGATAGAGAGGGCATTGGAGAGATAAAAAATGTGGGGCGTGGCGGTTGCTATGCCCTATATTTTATAATAGTGAATAAAGAGTGAACGTGATATAATCAAATGGAGAAATCAGGAGTGAGGGAATAACGTGAATAAGAAAACAGAAGAATCAAGAATTGCATACAATAAAATAGCATCTGAATATGATGCGTCAAGGGAAGGACAATATACAAGATTTCATATTATGGAACTATCTAACACTATAGATTTGCATGAGGGTAATGTTGTCCTTGATGTTGCATGTGGAAATGGAACTCTGCTGCGAGAATTATCGAAAAAAGCAAAAATCAAAGCAAATGGAATAGATATATCTGAGAACATGATTTGTTCTGCAAAGATGCGATACCCTAATATGAGTTTTGAGGTTAAACCATGCTATCCGCTTGAATGGAGTAATGAAAGTGTTGATGTTATAACTGTATGTTGTGCGTTTCATCATTTTGACAATCCGAAAGGTTTTGTAAATGAGTGCAAAAGAGTTTTAAAGAAAAACGGTACAGTGTATATAGCTGATCCTAATTTTGGGGCAGTAGTCAGATTTATAGCAAATAAATTTTGCTTTCCCTTTTCAAAAAGTGGAGATATAAGAATATATAGCAAAAAAGAGTTAGAGGAAATCTTTTACAACTGCGGATTTAAAACAGTGCAGGTTTATAGAAAAGGGGCAGGGGTGTTTCTTAAAGCTGAAAAATCAGCATCAAATTTTCGTCTGTAAGAAAGGTAGAATATTTTTCCTTAGTAATGATTTGAACATGGTGCTAGCACCATGTAAGTTAATTCGGATAAGGGAAATGTGATAATGTGGCAGTTCACACTATTAAACGAATTGCTACATTTTTGTAGCAAAATAAGCGGTTATGTGGAGGGGCAAAGATAAAAACACAACGCAAGGTAATCTTGCAGAACTGGTAGGTAGTTCAGTCGCACCGATTTGGTGTAAGTAGCCCTCCCTCCTTAGGGTCGTCCGTTCTTTGTACATTACAGTCATTTTAAGGAGGAATTGTCATGGACAAAGTATCGGGCAGACTGACAGTATTTTTTGAGGAACCATTTTGGATAGGTATTTTTGAACGAATATCAGAAGGTAAATTATCTGTATGTAAGGTTACATTTGGTGCAGAACCCAAAGACTATGAAATATATGATTTCGTTCTGAAAAATTACTATCGGCTGCGATTTAGTCCGGCTGTGGCAACTGATGTAAAAGAAACAGGTCGCAATCCTAAACGGGTACAGCGTGAAGTACGAAAACAGATACAGAATACCGGGATAGGAACAAAGTCGCAACAGGCTTTGAAATTACAGCAGGAACAGTTGAAAACTGAGCGCAACACTGTGAGCCGAGAACAGCGGGAAGCGGAGAAACAACGGCAGTTTGAAATGAAACAGCAGAAAAGAAAAGCATAGGGGCAGGTAATAATTCACTTAAATTTTATTTTAATTATATGTAAGAAATGTATATTAAATAATGGATAATTGACATATACAAGATATAGTGGTAACATGACGCTATTGATACAAGAAAAAGTATGTAGATCAGTCCGCTTTATTGTACATATGATGTGCTATTATAGCAAATAGTAGATTATCTAGTATAAGGAGCGAACAAATGCAGGGGGAAAAAGGAATGGCAGAAACAATTACGGGAATCAAGATTAAGAATCTGGTCGAAGAAGGTAAAATAATTGAAAATGGTTCAATTAGTAATTGTGGTGCATTAAAGTATGATTTTACTTTGAGTGATGAAATCTTAAAATCAGATTTTAGTACACCTATAAAGTTTGATGAATTATCAGTAGAAGAACGTAGAAAGGCATTAATACAACCGGGAGAGGTAGTTTATGTTTTAACAAAGGAGAAAGTTAATCTTCCTTCTAATATGTACATGAGCCTTAGTGCTAATAGAGGGATGTCAGAATATGGCGTTTTGACTTTGGGAGGTTTTGCAGTAGATCCTGGATATTCAGGGCGATTGATGTTTGGATTATATAATTATTCAAGCACCCCTTTTACATTAATACCAAATTCTAAGTTGATAGGAGGCATTTTTTATCAGCTAAGTGAAAATGAGGTTATAGATACGGAACTTATGGAGAGACCTAAGCCGATTGATGCATTTCCGGCAAGACTAGTCAGTATTATAAGTAAATATTCTCCAACTGGAATGAGTTCTTTGGATGAATCAATTAAAGCTATATCAAAACAGATGGAGGCGTTAAAAGAGGACTTTAACAAAAATAAAGATGAGTTATTTAGTTTAAGGCATCTAGTGCAAGATACACAAGAACAGACTAACCGTACAAGTAGAACGGTGCAGGATTTGTCAAGCAATGTTGCTGAATTAACTAATTCTGTGAAAGATTTAAAATTAGAGGTTTCAGATTTAAAAGATGTACTTAAAGATGAAATTAAATTGCGTCAAGATATGCGAGGAGATTTAGAGAAACAGATAGAATTAGTTACAAAGAGTGTAGATAGAAAACTTATATTTTTAAAGGGTGCTCTTTGGACTTTATCTGCATTAGTAGGTGTGCTGGGAACTTTATTGACATGCTGGGCAAATGGATGGTTGAAATTTGGTGGTTAATATGGAGTCGAATATGAAGATGGATATGTAAACAAAAAATAATGTATAGACGTTGAGAGTATTTGGCCAAAAATTATAAATATGATATAGGTTTCACTAACATTATGAAAGGAACGGGCGCAGTATAAATATGGCAGTTAAGAAGAAAAACTGTGATACCCGTATGATACCTGTTTGCTTTGAAACTGTAAATACGGCGTAAAATATGAATATTATAGCTATAAAAATCCTTAAAAAGCAATCAGATATTTAACAATTATGTTATGGATGTAGGGAGTTCGAATAGTCGGAGCTAAGCCGCAAAGCCCGTAAACACTAGGGTTTGGCGGCTTTTTCTCTTTCTCATTGCATTACGATTGCATTTTTCTATTCAACCTCTCTGTGATAGATTGCGGTGTGCTGATTGCTTGTGTAATCTGCAATGCTGTGTGAAGCGGGTGTGTATGTCAGCACGCCCGTTAATTTATTGGCAACTTCAAGATTGCTGTTAGGGTACAAATGCCCGTATGTTCCTAAAGTGGTCTGTATCTTCTCATGCCCTAGACGCTCTTTAATCAAAAGCGGGTTTTCTCCCATGCTGATTAAGAGGGAAGCGTGGGAATGTCGTAACGCATGGATTTTGATACGGTGTACGCCTGCAAGCCCGGCAAGTTTCTCTAAGGCTCTTGGAAGCGTGTGCTTACTGGTCGGAATACTGTTGTAGCTCAACACCAGATTGCAGCCTTTCAGTACCTTTTGCTGAACCTCACGCCACGCCTGCAACTCTCTTATGGTGTCCGTGTCGATATAGATTGTGCGGACGCTTGCCTGCGTCTTTGGCTCAACAAACTTGTAATCGTCCATTGATTTATAGTACAGGGTTTTTGTAATGCTTAAAAGCCCCGTTTCAAAATCAATGTCAGACCATTGCAGGGCGGCGGCTTCGCCTATCCTCATGCCCGTCATAAACAGCAGCCAAAAGGAAATGAAAAGGTAGTGTTCGTAATAATCGCCTTTGTAGAGCAGGGAAATCACTTTCTGAAATTCCTCCAACGTCCAGAAGTCAACCTTTGTCTTTTTGCTCTTGATGTTCCCTATCATGCGTGACGGGTTTTTCTTTGCAATCCCTAAAACGATAGCCCGGTCAAATGCGATAGAGAGCATACCCTGTACGATACGGATATAGTTAGGGCTGAACTCCTTTGCAAGTTCCAGTTGCCAGTTCTGCACGTTGATAGGCTCTATCTCGTCCGTTGCCATTTTGTAGAAGTATGCAAAATGTTTCTGAATGGTGGAACGGCGGTTTAAGTAGGTGCTTTCCTTTACCTGCGTTTTATACCACGGCAGGTAGGTTTCTTCAATGAACGTCTGAAAAGAAATCGTTTCTTTTTTGGCAGTCAGTTCTTCGGTGGAAGTGAGGACAAGTTTTGAATATTCCTCCCGTGCTTCCTTTTTTGTCTTAAAGCCGCTTCGGTATTTCTGGATTTGTTTACCTGTTATCGGATTGTAGCCTAAGTTTGCTCTAAAATAATAAGTTCCGTTATCTGCTTTCTTGATTGGGTCTTTCGCCATAATCTCACTCCTTACATAGATGTGCAAGAAGTACATTCAGCCTGCCCGTCTTGAAATCTGATACCCAACAATTCCTCCACGGCTTCCCTCGGTACACGGTCTAATTTCCGGGACTGGTAGTATGTATGCCCTTTGGAAATCATAAGTTTCTTCGCTTCCCTTATAATGTCAGCCGCAAAAGAAGTACCATAACCCAGAGCAATTAAATCTTTTTTGGTTACGGTTATCATAGCCCTCCTTTCCTAGACCAGATAATGAAACCTCAATATCTTGTCTACCATGATAACAGATTTTTGGCAAAAATGCTCGTTAAATTTTATTATTTTTCAAAAAAGTTGAGTAAAATGGGCGAAACGGACGGCTTGGCAGCTCCACGGGACTTGCACCCCTCTCATTCCTATGAGTAGCCGTGTCATACGGGTGTATCATTATGCCAATGTGCGGGTCATGGCGGCGGCAGTTTCCACTTTGCCGCCTGCGGTTCACTGATAGTATCGCTCGCCTCTTGCCGGGGGTCTTGGCGTATCAGTCCGCAGGCTCGCCGCACATTGAACGTGTCCGTTTGCCCTATGCTGCGCCTTGCGCTTTCTTTGTCAAAGTTCCGGGGGCTTGTCAGCCCGCAAAGACACACCATGCAGATGCGCTTTTGCGGAATGGCAAGAAGCGGCGGGCGGTCAGCCCGCCCGTGCTTTCATGCTTCCAGTGGGAAAGGGGGTTTCGGTTACGCTACTTTAAAGGTCGGGATTTTTGCTATCAGCTTGGTTTCCAGTCGGCGGCGTAATTCTTCGTCAATGTAGACAACGGGCTTTCCCTGCTCGTCATACATGGTTCTGGTTGACAGTGCGGAGATAAAGCCTGCAAAGTGTTCCAGTACCACGTTGATAGCGTCCACGTTGCCGGAAACAGCCGACACAATGACGGGATAGGGCAGCAAGCCGCCCGGCGTTTTTTTCCTGCTCTTATTCATCAGCAAAGCCCTCCATGATTTTTTTCAGTTTCCGCAGGGCGTTTTTCCTGCGGTGTGCTACCGTCCTGCGGATAAGGTTCAAATGCCCCGCTATCTCCTTGTCGGTCATATCCGCAAAATAAGATAACAGGATAATGACTTAATTATTATTAACAATGGTAAATACTTGATTCATATTGATTATATTTATGTACAAGACCATGATATCAGCAAAGTGTGCTGTAGGATTATTGAAAAATATATTGAACTGCTGATCAAGAAGGATCACGCATTAATTAGCATTCTATCCGAAATGCAAGAAATGACTGATTATTCTGAAAAGAAGTCAAAAATAAACGAATTACTAACTGAAGATGCAGAAGCGAGAATTTTTGAAATAATTAGTTATGCAATACTAAAAAATCACTACAAAAATATTACGGTATATTTTGGGTATTCAAGGGATACCATCGAAGAACTTCGACTACAGTTATATAAAACCGGACGCACGAATGCAAATGATGGAGGCATTGATTTTGTAATGCGTCCAGTGGGACGTTTTTTCCAAGTAACAGAAGTGAATAGCTACGATAAATACTTGTTAGATATTGACAAAGTAATGCACTTTCCCATTACTTTTGTCATCAAAACTAAAGCAACGAAAGCAACTGTGTTAGCTGATTTAGAACACTATATTCTGGCAAGAACCAGCGGTATGGCGGTTCTGGAAGAAAGATATAGAAAGGCTATTGAGGATATTATTACTATCAATGAACTGCAACAATGGACTTCTGAGTTAGATGGAACAGATGTTGACGGTATTATCCGTGATATTGATGTTTATTATAAGCTTGAAATGAACATGGATATCGAGGATGAAGAATAAGAGGTTTTAGATGGATACAAGTTTTTTGAAAATAATCTATTTTGATGAGGCATTTGTAGCAGACTTCATGCAAATCATTGTGGGTGGTGAACTCAAGAAGACAACAGAGTTTATTACGGAAGTTAACTCTGGAATTGAGGGAGCTGCAGGTGTAGAGGGAAGTGTAGGAACAGAAAAAAATGGATTGTCCAAAATCTTCAGTTTTCTAAGCGGTGCAACAATCAACGCAGAAGCAGGAGTAAATGCGAATCTTTCAAGGAAATCTGATAGAATTGCAAAAAATATCCTTGAGAATACTCTACTTGCGGATTTTATTGCCCTACTTGACGCAGATAAGCGCAGAACAAAGAATAAGCGTTGTAGCGGTATTAAAATATTCCCCAAAGTAGTTGTCAGACCGGAAGTAAATTCATTTTCATATATTATGCTGATCGCTCCTTTTCTTAGCATAATTGATGGCGAGTTACCTTTTAAGACCAGTGATGGTGATGCTATGAAAATTGACATAACTAACTATAAATGAGCAAATCTGAAAAATGACAAAAAAGAGGGCATAGCCTCAAGTGTTATAATGGAAGCACGACC
>RAZJ01000251.1 GCA_003612625.1 bacterium 1XD42-1
GTCTGCCTGCTGATGAATACCCTGTCCTCCTGCTCCATGCTGGCCCAGAGCATCGGCTCGGCGGTGTCCGGTTCCACCTATCCCTCCAAAGACGAGGATATGCTGGGGGCCGAAGCGGACTATGCGGCAAAGGAGGCGGAACTGCAAGCCGAACTGGATAACATGGAGAGCCTGCACCCCGGCTATGACGAGTACCGGTACAATTTAGACCCCATCGGCCATAATCCCCATGAGCTGGCGGCTTATTTAAGCGCCCTGCTCCATGAGTACACGCCCCAGAGCGCGGCGGCACAGTTACAGCGGGTCTTTGACCTCCAATATGTCCTGACACTGACCGAGGAGGTGGAAATCCGCTACCGCACCGAAACCAGCACCGACCCGGAAACCGGGGAAACAACCAGCGAGGAAGTCCCCTATGAATACTACATCCTCCATGTGGAGCTTGTGAACACCCAGATTGCCGCCCTTGCGCCGGAGCTTCTCACCCCGGATGAATATGAGATGTACCAGGTCTATATCGCCACCAGGGGCAACAAGCCGCTGCTGTTTGGCGGAGGTTCCCCGGATATGGGAAATTCCGAGGATTTGAGCGGCGTGGAGTTTATCGGCGGGACCCGCCCCGGCAATCCGGGACTGGTGGATCTGGCGAAGCGTCAGGTGGGAAACGTGGGCGGCTATC
>RAZJ01000252.1 GCA_003612625.1 bacterium 1XD42-1
TGAAAATTTTCGCCCAGCGTTCATAGCCTGCGCCTTTTCCGGCGGCAAGTTTCGCCTGAATGTCAATCAGGGGGGTGGTCGTGAAGAAACTGCATCAGGGCGCGGGGGCCGGTTCCGCCCAGGGATAAATAGTGGCTGTCCCGTGGTTCGCCGCCGGACAGCTTCACCAGCGTGGCGAGGGAGAGCGCGTCAATGGGGCTTTCCGCCACCGCCAGCCGGGGACAGTCCGGGCGGCTGGCGGGCAGGCAGAAGCTGTACCGTTTGTCGCTTCCCTCCACATCCATACGGAAGCCGTCCCGCGTCCCCCGCAGGCTGGCAGCGCGGGCGTTCCCCTGCATATGTAGAAGTATATTTCGATTGTCGGATTTGCACGCATACCTGGTGGTATTCCTGCCCTATGGCGATATTAACCTTTATCGAAGAACATGACTTATCTGGTAAAACGATTGTACCCTTCTGCTCACACGGGACGGGAGGATTTGCAGCAAGTCTGCGGGATATTGGGGCTGTGCTTCCTGATAGCCTGTTTTTTATTTTTGTTTGTACTTTATTATAATAAAATTTTGCTTGCATTTAGCATTACAAATCATTAAATTTATTATTATAACTATAAATGAGCAAATTCAGGAATTGACGAAAGCAGACCGGCAGCGGTGAAGGCCGGTGAGGAAGGGCACA
>RAZJ01000253.1 GCA_003612625.1 bacterium 1XD42-1
CTTGCCAGCCGGGAGATCGAGAACATCTTTGAGAACTCGGACTTTGTATATATGCTCAACCAGGCAAGCGGGGACCGGCAGATTCTGGCAAGGCAGCTGGGCATTTCCCCGCACCAGCTGTCCTATGTGACCCACTCCGGCGAGGGCGAAGGGCTGCTGTTCTACGGCAACATTATCCTGCCCTTTATTGACCGGTTCCCCAAGGACACCGAACTGTACCGCATCATGACCACAAAATTACAGGAATTAAAGGAGGGAAAGCAATCATGACTGCACAGAAAATCAAATACAATCCCCGGCTGTTTTTGAAGCGGGCGATGGACATTCAGCGCCGCCAGCTGCTTCTGGCGATGGCGGACGCGGTAAGCGAGTGCCGTACTGCGGAGAGCATGGCGGCGGAACTGAACCGTGACGGGGAAACCGGCCTGCTCCGCCTTGCGGAAATCTGGTGCTGCCTCTCCCCCGGCACCGGCGGCAGGATTATGGAGGGCCGGGGCGCGGAGCTTCTGGCCGATGTGCTGGCACAGGTCTATGCCTGCCTGATCCTCCGTCCTTTACACACCCCGGCTGGCATGGGCCTCTATATGGAACTGCTCTATATGATGGAGGCGCTGATGCTGGGGGAATGGTTTGATTAAGGAGCCGCGCCTGCGCTT
>RAZJ01000254.1 GCA_003612625.1 bacterium 1XD42-1
CTTGCCAGCCGGGAGATCGAGAACATCTTTGAGAACTCGGACTTTGTATATATGCTCAACCAGGCAAGCGGCGACCGGCAGATTTTAGCCAGACAGCTGGGCATCTCCCCGCACCAGCTGTCCTATGTGACCCACTCCGGCGAAGGCGAAGGGCTGCTGTTCTACGGCAACATCATCCTGCCCTTTATCGACCGGTTCCCCAAGGATACCGAGCTATACCGCATAATGACCACGAAATTACAGGAATTAAAGGAGGGAAAGCAATCATGACTGCACAGAAAATCAAACACAA
The DNA here is from genome assembly GCA_003612625.1 of bacterium 1XD42-1. GTDB lineage: Bacteria > Bacillota > Clostridia > Oscillospirales > Ruminococcaceae > Anaerotruncus. The sequence continues at coordinate 293 of RAZJ01000254.1, forward strand.
TCCCCGGCTGTTTTTGCAGCGGGCGATGGAGATTCAGCGCCGCCAGCTGCTTCTGGCGATGGCGGACGCGGTAAGCGAGTGCCGTACTGCGGAGAGCATGGCGGCAGAACTGAACCGTGACGGGGAAACGGGCCTGCTCCGCCTTGCGGAAATCTGGTGCTGCCTCTCCCCCGGCACCGGCGGCAGGGTTTTGGAGGGCCGGGGCGCGGAGCTTCTGGCCGATGTGCTGGCACAGGTCTATGCCTGCCTGGTCCTCCGCCCCCTGCACACCCCGGCTGGCATGGGCCTCTATGTGGAACTGCTCTATATGATGGAGGCGCTGATGCTGGGGGAATGGTTTGATTAAGGAGCCGCGCCTGCGCTT
>RAZJ01000255.1 GCA_003612625.1 bacterium 1XD42-1
TCATAGCTATTACAAATGAATATTGCAGACATGGCGGTATCCTCCTATATACCGCCCCTGCTGATTGCTGAGGGTCATCTGGAGGTCTGCTTTTTAGCAAAAAGAAATGGCGGCCTTGATTACTCAAAACCGCCGAAAAAATCAGCTGTGCAAGAAAGCGTACAAAATCCTCTGCCCGTCAGCGGTTTTTTTCTTTTCCCCACTGTGGAGGCAGATGTTTGAATATGTAAGCTCGTTTCATTCCACAAAGAACAGAACCCGCCGGATCAGCTCCGGGATATTGACCGGGGCGGTGATATAGTCGTTCACGCCCTCATGCCGGTATTCATATTCCGTGGCAAGGTCGCTGTTCTCGGTGAGAATAAAGAACGGCAGAAGCCGGACAGGGGGATTCTTCATTTGGAACATCCCCGCCACCCGCCGCAACGCATGAAACAACTCCATTGCTGTACCGTCCGGCAGTTCCACATCACACAAAATCAGTTCTATTTCCTTATCCTCAAAAATCCGGCGCTTGGCCTCCCCAATCGAGGGAATCAGAATCAGGTCAAAGCCCTTTTGCAGCATAGCAGCCCGCAACACTCCGGCGCTGGTATCTTCCGCATGGACAAAGAGCAGCGTATGAAAAGTCGGCGCCTTTTCACCGGATAGCTGC
>RAZJ01000256.1 GCA_003612625.1 bacterium 1XD42-1
GAATTTATATGGACACTGAAAAACTGCGGCGGCAGTTAATCGACCGTATCACGGAAAATTACAGCGAATACCGCGCCAATCTGCTGTTAAAAGACCGGCAGGAACTGATTGACGGCGCAGGCAGGATTGCCGACACCGCCCTTGTATTCCAGCACATGGCCGACCGAAGCTATAAAGACGGCGAACTGGAATACCTTTTGAAATTCCAGAACCCTTTGGAGGTTGTCACCGAGCATTGGGCGGACTATGAACTGATGCCGGATGTGCTGGACGCGCTGATTGCAGACGCAACCGACCGCCAGGACGATTTGACCCTGTTCCCGCTGGCAGCGGACGCGCCGGCGCAGAAACCGGACAGCCTGCGGAAGTTTCTGAATGTAGACCTGGAAACCGTCCTGCCCCAGATTATGAAGCAGAAAACCGCCTTTTACCAGACAGACTTAAACTATGCGCTGGATGCCATGCGGGAGGGCGCAGCGTCCGGCGACCCGGCAAAGCAGAACTTCGTCCTGATTTTCCGGCAGAGCGGCGTGGAGTGCTTAAATGAGCGCGATATGTTCATCGGCGGCACACGCAGCTTTAACACGCTGCAATTCTACCACACGCAGACCCGCGAGCCGGTTCTGGCCTATTCGGTGGAACTGACCGGCAGCG
>RAZJ01000257.1 GCA_003612625.1 bacterium 1XD42-1
TGGAGGAATCCATAGCCGACCTGAAAAATCCCGACAAGGATTGCAGCTACACGCCGGATACGCTCCTGGCAGACATTGACGGCTTTGTGCAGACCTTTCATAAAGGCTTCGCGTGGTATCACGACCCCTTTTGTACTATCGTGTTCCCCCACATCTCCAAAGTGCAGTTTGAGTTTGTCCGGCAACGTTTTGAAAGCATTTCTTCCGCAATGGCGGACTTATTAAATCAAATGGAAAGGACAATAAATGTATGAGCAGTTATCGAAAAAAACGCCGTCCGCCCGGTACGGAGCGCACGGAACAGCAGAACCTTTTAACAGAAACACAGTATGCGAACCCTGGCGTACAGCGCGACTTATCCAGCAACCAGCTTACTTCCGGCCTGCCCTACCAGCGGCCCGTGGAGCCGGAGGACGTTGACCGCCTGATCGCCAAGTGGGACGACCGTCTGCTGACCCCTCTGGTAGTCAGCTTCCGGGACGGCAAGTTTAACGTGGTGGACGGGCAGCACCGGATCGCCGCCATGCGGAAGATGGCAGACGGCGGCAATGTAACCGTCCCCTGCCTGATTTACACCGGTTTGAGTTACGAGCAGGAAGCCGAACTGTATTTCAAGCTGGATCAGTCCAAAGGCCGGCTGCGGCTCTCCCA
>RAZJ01000258.1 GCA_003612625.1 bacterium 1XD42-1
GAGTGCAATGTCAGCAGTTTGGAGGGCTTGCAGGCGGAACTTGCCGAGATAGACGAGAACTTTGTGCGGGCTGATCTGGAAACTCTGGAGTTTGGAAAGCTGCTTCTGCGGCGCAAGGAAATCTATGAAATGCTGCATCCGCAGGTGAAAAACGGCGGCGACCGAAAGAGTGAAAAAATCAGAACGCGCCGGGCGCGTTCTGATTCTGACAAATCTTTTGTACGCGACACAGCAGACAAGCTGGGCATTTCAACCCGTTCCGTGGAGGAAAAAATCCAGATTGCAAGGGATATGACCCCAAGGGCGCAGGAAATCATTCAGGATGCCGACCGCAAAATCAAGAAAAAGGACTTGGTAAAGCTGTCCCGCATGGAGCCGGAACAGCAGGAACAAGCCGCCGCGCAGCTGGCGGCTGGGGAAATCAGGTCAGCAGACGAATTTCCCCCGGCAGAACCGCCAAAACCATCCAAACCGCCGGAACCGGCACATGAGCCGGAACGGGCCGCAGAGCCGGTTACAGAACCGCCGGCATCGCCCACGGTTCCCTATTCGCTGGGCGACAAACACTATGACACCTTGGAGGAATCCATAGCCGACCTGAAAAATCCCGACAAGGATTGCAGCTACACGCCGGATACGCTCCTGGCA
>RAZJ01000259.1 GCA_003612625.1 bacterium 1XD42-1
CCAACCCATGCCATATCGGGCTTGTCAAAGGAGAAGTGGCGCGCAAGGAGATTGGGCGCGATGGGATGGGCTGTGGTAGACTTGTAAACGCGCTTGCGGGCGGAGGAAATGCCCAGTTCATTCATCAAACGGTGAATGCGTTTGCGCGAGCAGGAGAGTTCCTTGCGGATCAGATAATAAAGACTGTCAAGCCCCAATGCCGGATAGCGCTGATGGAGCGCCAGCAGCCGGTGTTTGAGAGCCTGATCCTGCTGCATAGAAGCCTTGCGATGTAGCCACTCATAATACCCTCTAGTAATCGGCATAACAGTTCCACAGAAGCTCCCGAGTGGACAGTACGGATGTACTGATAATGCGAATCAAGGGTTAAATAAAAGCGTAGCGAGAGCAGCGGCAATATGAGCAAAGATATGAAGCAGGAGACCCGAAAGAGAACGGACCATAGAGGCGGATTGAATGTTAGTCAGGCGATTGAGCCAATTAAAAAAGTACCCAATAGGCTGGCGCATAGAACTGACAAAAGAGGAAAACGTGTCATCAGAAATCAGGATATCCCATTTTAGCCTTTTTCGAGGTGTGAGGAGAGATAAGGCATGGTTCTCCTCTAAAAACTGTGCCCAGTCAGCATCAATATAAGCCTTGTCAGC
>RAZJ01000260.1 GCA_003612625.1 bacterium 1XD42-1
ATAGAGAAACCATGCAGAAAATCCATAGAGAGGAGGCGAAACACCCATGCAGGACGAAGTGGAAAGCAAAAGCAGAGCAAGGAGAACCCCGAAGAAAAGCAGGTAATCTTTGAGAACCACCACGAGCCAATCATAGACCGTGACACATGGGAGCGTGTGCAGGAGTTACGCAAGCAGCGCAAACGCCCCAACCGCTATGATGAAGTGGGCTTGTTCTCTGGCATACTCTTTTGTGCCGATTGCGGTAGCGTCATGTACCAGCAGAGGTATCAGACGGACAAGCGGCGGCAGGACTGCTATATCTGCGGCAGCTACAAGAAGCGCACGGCAGACTGTACGGCGCACTTTATCCGCACCGACCTCTTGACCGAGGGAGTGACCGAGAACCTACGGAAAGTCACCAGCTACGCCGCAAAGCACGAAGCACGGTTTATGAAGCTGTTGACCGAGCAGACCGAGGACGGGAGCAAACGCCGGAACGCCGCAAAAAAGAAAGAGCTGGAAGCGGCAGAAAAGCGGATTGCGGAACTCTCCGCTATCTTCAAACGGCTGTATGAGGACAGCGTGGCGGGGCGCATATCGGACGAGCGTTTCACGGAGCTTTCGGCAGACTACGAAGCCGAGCAAAAGGAACTGAAAGA
>RAZJ01000025.1 GCA_003612625.1 bacterium 1XD42-1
CTCAATAGCTCAGCCGGTAGAGCATGCGGCTGTTAACCGCAGGGTCGTTGGTTCGAGTCCAACTTGGGGAGTTATAGTTGGTGCTGATTACGCTGAGGAACCACCTGTTCCCATACCGAACACAGAAGTTAAGCTCAGTAGTGCCGAAGATACTTGGCGGGAGACTGCCTGGGAAAATAGGTGGGTGCCAATTCGAAGGAAAAAACTGTTACAGAATAATCTGTAACAGTTTTTTTGTCTATTTTTGAAAACCTCTATTGACTTTTACTATTGATGATAGTAATATTAACAATAGTAAAAATGGAGGTGTTTTTTTATGTCATCAATTGATCTGGTAATTCTGGGTATGGTTTTGGAAAAGTCACAAAGTGCTTATGATATTCAAAAAGATATAGAATATCATCATTTTTCAAGATGGACAAAAATAAGTGTCCCATCTGTTTATCGGAAGGTTCTTCAGCTAGAGGAAAAAGGCTATTTGCAAAGTAATACGATAAAAGGCGGTAAAGCTGCTGACAAAACCATATATTCCATTACAGAGAAAGGATGTACCTATTTTGACGAGTTGATGAATACTTGTGTAAGCCAACAAATTCCATTATTGTTTGATTTTAATGTTGTGATTGCGAATCTGAATAAACTGGAAAAAAATAAAGCTTTGGACTTAATTGATAAATTGCGTGACAGTATAGCGGCTTCTATGCAAGTAAATCAGATGCATGCTAATGATTATGCAAATATTCCCCTTGTGGGCAAAACAATTTTTGATCAACAAAGGCTTCTTTATCAATCCCTTTTAGAATGGTTGGAGCGTTTTGAAAACCAGTTCAAAGAAAGTGGATTAAAATGATTTATAAAGGTATTTTTACAGTTTTATTTGAAAATCCTTTTTGGATAGGGTTATATGAACGGATCGAAGGGGAACGGTACGAAGTTTGTAAAATTACTTTTGGAACGGAGCCGAAAGATTATGAGGTATATGATTATTGGCTAGCTAATTGCGATAAATTACAATTTAGCCAGCCAATTAAAATAGAAAAAACAGAAGAACGGAAAACCAATCCGAAACGGGTACAAAGGGAAATCAATCATCAACTGCAAAAGAAAGGGATAGGGACGAAAGCACAGCAAGCCTTAAAAGCCCAGCATGAGCAAGTGAAAATAGAACGGAAAACGCAAAGCCGCGAAGAAAAAGAAGATGAAAAAGAACGTCAGTTTATTTTAAAACAAGAGAAGAAAAAAGCGAAACATAAAGGAAAGTAATTTTTATTCAGAAAGGTAATATCGAAAAGCACTAGGCAGGGCATAACGCTTTTTTTCTTCGGGCCCTACCCAGTGGAGCATATCTTTTTGAGAGCAGGTTTCTGCTGTAATACGGTAACCTTGCATTTGCCATTCTACATGGGTAAAGATATGGCGGGCAGGGCCTAAAGGCTCAATCCGCAGAGGTTCCACTCCAAAGGCCCGTATTGCCTCTAAAAGGGCCTGTCCGGTTAAATGGCCGGATATATTAGGCAATTCCCATAAGCCAGCTAACAGGCCTTTTTCGGGGCGCTTGCGCAAAGCGAAATATCCATCCCTGACAATCAAGAGGACTGTTAAAGCCTCCAGCCGCCGGCCCTTTTTAGGCCCCCTTACCGGCAAATCTAACATACATCCTTTTATCCGTCCGGCGCAAAATTCTGCAATAGGGCAGGCTTCACAATGGGGCTTGCCATTCGGCAGACAGACAGTAGCTCCTAATTCCATAACAGCCTGGTTAAAATCTCCGGAAATTCCTTGCGGCAGCGATTCTAAAGCTTCTGTCAGCTTTGTTGTAACCCATTTTTTCGTTTCCGGTAAAGTAATATCCCTGTAATCTGCCTGGCACCTGCTGTAAACCCGCAAAACATTGCCATCCACGGCAGGCACAGGAAGTCCAAAAGCGATAGAGGCAATAGCACCCGCTGTATAAGGCCCAATACCGGGCAAAGACTGCAACAAATGGTAGTCTGCGGGAAGCTGTCCTTGATGGTGTTCCATTAAAATACGGGCGCATTTTTGCAGGTTTCTGGCCCGGCTGTAATAACCTAACCCTTCCCACAATTTCATTAACTGTTCTTCTTCTGCATTTGCCAAAGCTTCCACATCTGGCAGAGCCGTTAAGAAACGGCTGTAATAGCCTTTAACAGCTTCTACCCGTGTTTGTTGCAGCATAATTTCAGAGATCCAGGTTTGATAAGGCGTGGGACTTTGCCGCCAAGGAAGGGGCCTGTGATTGGCCTGGTACCAGCATATCAAAGGTTCCGCCAGGCTCCTCCAATGGACAGACTGGTCATTCTCGTTCATAAATCACCCGATCATCCTTAATGGTTTTCAGCACTCGAACACGTTTAATATCAGCAGGACGCACCCGCAGGGGGTTAAAGTCCAACACAACAAAATCAGCCCGTTTGCCTACTTCGATAGAACCTTTGCTGTCTTCCTCAAAATATTGATAGGCAGCGTGGATGGTAATTGCTTTTAAAGCATCCAGAATAGAAACCTGTTCTTCTTCCCCCAATACAGTCCCCCGCCGGGATTTCCGATTGACAGCACACCATACAGCATTCAGCATATTTGGCAGCAAAGTAGGCGTGTCCTGATGGAAAGTAAAAACAACACCAGCTTGTTTTGCAGATTGGGCAGGGGAAATATAAGCAGCTTTTTGGGGATCAAAATTCCGCATATGGAGATCACCCCAAAAATAAATATGGGCAGGGAAAAAAGAAGCAATAATTCCCAGATTGGCCATAGAAGGAAGCTGATCCGGCCGGAGAAATTGAGCATGAACCATAACAGGCCGTAAGCCTACATCACTATCCTCTGTAATTTTCCGGCAGGCAGAGATCATTTGCTGGGCTGCCGCATCTCCATTGCAATGGACTAACACCTGTAAATGGTCATTCATAGATTCAAAAAGCAGCAGTTCCGCTTCTTCATCAGAATAACGCGGTTCTCCAAAATAATCGGTTTCCCCTGGGTAGGGGACAGACATCCAGGCAGTCTGATCCTGAAGATCCCCGTCAAAAAACAGTTTATACCCGCCAATTTTTAAATGGCGTTTATACCGCTGTACCCGGCTTAAATTTTCCTGGCTCAGATGCTTGGCTTCTTTTGGGTCCACATAACAAATAATATCAAGGGACATCCGCCCGGAGTCGGAAAAAGCCCGTAACATTGCCCATTCTTCATCCCGTGTCAAGCCCTCCTGGGCAGTCGTAATCCCATGACGGGCATAAATATCCTGGGCAGCTTCTAATTGATCCAAAAGCTGATCTTCATCAGGAGGGGCAATTTTAGAAGCAACACTGGAAAAGATTTCTCCTTCTAAATAGCCATTGGGCAGGCTGCTGCCAGCCATACGCCCGATAATGCTGTCTTCCGGATCTTTGGTATCCGCAGTAATTCCAGCAGCAGACAGCCCAAGGGAGCTGATAACCCCTGCTTCACCGGAAGCATGGGTAATTAACACCCGTACACCAGGCAGAGCCGCATCTAAAACACCCCGGTCCGGATGGCGTCCTTCTTCTAAATGCTGTTCGTCATATCCGATGCCTACAATCCAATCCTGACTGCCTATTTTACGATTTGCAGCAAATTCCCGGAGCTTTTCCTGGATTCCGGCAAAATCCCGGCAGGAAGATAATTGAGCGACACCTAAGGTTTGAGCAAAGGCGGCAATATGGCTATGGGAATCAATAAAACCAGGCAGTAATACAGCCCCATTGAGATTTACAATTTCCGTATCAGGCCGGATATGGGTTAAAATTTCATCACGTTCTCCCATAGTCGAAATGATACCATCTTCAACAAATACAGCATCTACATATAAGGGATCTGCCATCGTAAGGATTTCCCCATTAAAATAAAGCGTAGTCTTTTTCAATCGTATCGCCCTTCAATTTCGATCTGTCCAAGCGGCTTTTGGAATACCGCTTTTCTATTGGTTTTGGACAAAGATTTGCCCTTTCTTATTATACGTCAAAATGTGACAAATGCAAATAGAAATCCGCCCGCCTAGGACCCACATTGGTTCCAAGCCATGTGGAAAGGCGAGCGGGTCTATCGAATCTCTCAGAAAAAATTTTTTCCTTATCCTTTACAGAATTTTTCGACATAACTGTCAATGGCTGTTTGAATAATTTCGACTGCCTCTTCAGGGCCGGCAGCTTCCCGGACAGCAGTTTGTTTGCCCTCCAATTCCTTATAAACGGTAAAGAAATGGCGCATTTCTTCAAAAACATGAGGAGGTAATTCTTCAATGCTTTTGTATGTGTTATAAGTTGGATCATTAAAAGGAATGGCAATAATTTTTTCATCATTGCGCCCATTATCCACCATAGAAATGACGCCAATGGGATAACAGCGGACTAATGAAAGAGGTTCTAAAGATTCGGAACAGAGAACCAGTACATCCAAAGGATCGCCGTCATCACCATATGTACGAGGGATAAAGCCATAGTTGGCAGGGTAATGGGTAGAAGTATATAAAATACGATCCAGAATAATCAAACCGGTTTCCTTATCCAGCTCATATTTATTTTTGAAACCTTTGGAAATTTCCACAACCGCAATAAAATCATTTTTTGTAATCCGTTTTGGGGAAATATCATGCCATATATTCAAGAAAATAAACCTCCTTTGGGCTGGGACAGCCTTTTTTTATTATCTCAAGAGTACCACAGAATCCCAAAAAAAGCAATTACCATTTTGATCGGGTTTCCACAACTTTTCCTACAATAGTCAGCCGGTTAATTTCTTCACCCATAAAAACCAAAGGCTCATATTTGGGGTTAAAGGGCTGGAGAATAACGGCATTATCCTCTTTAATAATTTTTTTCAAAGTGCCTTCCTCTCCGTCCACCAATACAACAGCCAATTCCCCGTTTTCTACATCAGGCTGCTGGTGCACCAGAGCCAGATCCCCATTGGCAATCCGCGGCTCCATACTGCTGCCCCGGACAATGAGATAAAAATATTCTTCCGGATTATTAACGGTTGCAGGCTCTGCTCCGTGATCTTCCTCAAAGGCCAAAGCATTATATCCGGCTTTTACAGTTCCTATAATTGGAATTTGCGGGTCCTGGTTTTCCGATTCGGAAGAAAATTCATCCGGCATACAGCCTAACAGATAATCGGCAGACACGTGGAAAAGACGGGCTAAAAAGGCTATCATTTCCGGATCGGGCGTAGAATAGCCTGTTTCCCATTTTCCAATCGCCTGCTGGCTTAATCCTACCGTTTGGGCAAGGGCGGCCTGGGTCAACCCTGCCCGCTTACGCAGTTCTTTGATCCGTTCCGCCAACATCCTGTCCATCCCTCCATATTGTACAGTGCTGCTCTTGTGTATTTTTCATACAAAAAAGAGCTTTCAATTTTTCTATATTATACGCTTTACTGTTGTTATTGTCAAATATATTTTAGCAAAATCATGAATTTTACACTTGACAACAAGAAAAAGGCGTATTATCATAGGATAATAACAACTTGGAGTTGTTAATTAAACCAGGGGGAAAAATTATGAAAATTTTTACAGACCGGCATAAACTGTATTCCCTTTTGTCTGTATTATCTTTTCTTCTGTTATACGGGGCGTTGGGAGCCTGGGAACAGGGCAGTTTAACAGGGAAAGGGCTTTGCTTTGAAGCTGTTATTTATGGGGGGATGGGGTATATTTTTGCCCGCCGTTCGCAAAGATCCCGGAAACGGTGCCGGATTTTATATTTATACCAGCGCTTTGCAGTTATATCCCCGTTAAATCAAAAGAAGGCGTATATTCCGCCTGAGCGGAGCTCCGTTCCTGCATATACCCAGCCAGCCCCAGTGAAAGTGCATAATTGACCACATCTTCATATTCAAAGGTGCTGACCCGGCGCTTCAATTCCGGGAACTCTTCTTTTTGGATGCAGGGGGTGTACTGGCTCATTAAGCTGATGCGAATGGCCCCAGGGGGAAAGGAACCTGCAATCCAGTCCAATAATTTTTTGCTGTCCTCCCGTCCTTTTGGAAGGACAAGATGCCGGATTATAACGCCTTTTTGAAGCATACCATCCGAATCAAATACACAGGGGCCAGTCTGACGGAACATTTCCAAAATGGCAAGGGAAGCCTGTTGAAAATAATCCGGAGCGGAAGCATAACGGCTGGAACGCTCTGAACTGTAAAATTTTAAATCCGGCAGGAAAACAGCAATATGCCCTTCCAATGCTTTTAAAGTATCCGCCGATTCATAACCGCCGCTGTTCCATACAACAGGCAGTTTTAGACCAGCTAAGGAAAGGGCTTGCAGAATTTGGGGCTGCCAGTGGGTAGGGCTTACTAAATTGATATTATGGACGCCCTGTCCTTCTAATTCCTGAAAAATTTCAGCCAAACGCTGGACAGAGATTTCTTTTCCGAAGTTCCCGCGGCTGATCTCGTAATTCTGGCAGAAACAGCAGCTTAAAGGACAGCCTGAAAAAAATACAGCACCGGAACCGGATTTCCCACTGATGCAGGGTTCTTCCCAAAAATGCGGTGCGGCCCGGGCAACTTTCACAAGGCTTCCGCCGCCGCAAAAGCCAGAAGATTTCCTGCGGTCCGCACCACAGCGGCGGGGACACAACTGACAATGATTTGAGCTTTCGTAACTTTCCAAATAATTCCCCTTTCTTTCCTTTTTATTATAACAAAAAGCGTACAGGCTGTAAACAACCTTGCTTTTGCGGCAGGATATGGTATAATAATACGTGGAATTCAGGAAAAGGAAATGGGGGTAATTTTTTGGAATCATCTAATGAAGAATGGCGTTTAGATGAATTTGCAACCATGCGTAATTTATTGCGGATGTACCGGCTTTGTTACCATAAACTGCTGCGTGAACACCAGCAGCGCTATGTAACATTAGAACAATATTTACGATTTTCAGATTCCGTTTTAAAGTGCTTAGAAAATTCAGTGGATCATACACAACTGCTTGTAAATAGTGTGGGACAGCTTTCCGATATGATGATACAGCTTGCCCAAAGTGTCATTTATTTACAGAACCGGATAGAACAAGAGGATTTATCAGACAGGGATTAAAAGGGAATATGTGTTTGATTTTATGGGATAGAAAATAAAAAACCCTTTTTATTGACAAGCTTGCCAATAAAAAGAGTTTTTTTGTCTTTAAGCTACGGCTCCCTGGGAAATAACCGCTGCTCCAATGGCTTCGGCTTCTTCAGCAGCTTCCGGAATTTCAGCAGTCTGATTTGCGGCTTCTGCCATGGCTTTCTCCTGGGCGCGCCGGGCCAGTTCTGCATTGGCTTCCGCTTGGGTGATGGTTCCGTCGTCTACCAGGTCATTGATTTCATCTTCTGATAAAGTAGTGAGATTGGTAGAAGAAGTCGAACTGGAGCTGGCACTTTCCAATACAGCTTCATCAGAATCTGCTGCTGAATTGGCAGCTTCCGCCGCCATGGAAGAAACCTCCATAGATTCTCCGGAGGCTTCACCGGTTATTTGGGAAGCAGCCTGCGCCACTTGCGCACTTTGGGCAATCCGGGCGGCTGTCTGTGCAATTTGCGCTGTTTGATCCTGGGCTGGCTGTACAGCCTGCACTTGATCCCCAGAAACAACGGCTTCTTGTGCTAAAGCTGCACGGCCTTCCGAGCTGATTTCCACCCGATCGGTATTATATGCGATGGAAAGGCTTTTTTGTACTTCCCCGTCGGCAGAAGTAACAGCCTGATTGGAGGAAACAGCATCTGTCTTTTTTGTCTGTGCCGTCTGGTACGTTTGCAATCCTTGATTGCTGATCGAAATATCCATATGTTTGCACCTCACTTTTTCATTTCAGCCTGGTTTGTTTTCCAGACTGTTCCTGAAAAATAGTGTAATGGTGCAATGTGAGGTTTCAGTGAATTTCCTGTGTGTTTTAAAAATTTTTTTACCTGTTTTTTCCGCAGTTTACTTTAAGGAAACAATATCTATCAATTCTACATATTGTATATTTTTGCCAAGCAATAGGCAGTTGGCCAAAGCGTTAGCGGTATCCAAAGCGGTTAAACAAGGGATGCCCAATTCCACAGCTTTACAACGGAGCTGGACTGAATGACGGGCAGGTATGCGGCCTTTGGCAGAAGTAGAAATAATATAATCTAATTTTCCGCTTTCCACCAGATCCATGACATTGGGAGAAGGCGCGTCCATCTTCCGGATGGTATTGGTAGCAACCATATTCCGGTTTAATACGCTGGCACATCCCGGAGTAGCATATAATTCAAAACCAAGCTGTTCAAATTTTTGAGCAATGCCAATGACTTCCTGCTGGTCTGAATTTTTAACGGTAATCAGTACACCGCCCCGAGGTTCATCAGGCGCTTTCAGCTTATAGCCTGCGGCAACTAAGCCTTTGAATAAGGCTTCCTCAAAGCTTTGTGCAATCCCCAGGACTTCTCCAGTAGATTTCATTTCCGGCCCCAACTGGGTATCTACGTCATGAAGCTTTTCAAAGCTGAAAACAGGGACTTTAACGGCAATATATTTTCCGTTTGGATGCAGGCCGTATTCCCAGCCCAATTCCGGTAACGTATGGCCTAACATCACTTTTGTAGCCAGATCCACCATTGGCACGCCGGTTACTTTGCTGATATAAGGCACCGTCCGGGAAGAACGGGGATTGACTTCAATGACATAAACTTCCCCGCCATAAATCACATATTGGATATTGACTAAGCCAATGACATTCAATTCTTTTGCCAGGCTGCGGGTATATTCCACCAGCATGGTCCGCTGCATAGGGGTAATATTCTGGGAGGGATATACGGAAATGGAATCGCCGGAATGGACTCCGGCCCGTTCAATGTGCTCCATAATTCCAGGAATTAAAATACCATGGCCATCACAAATGGCATCTACTTCAATTTCTTTTCCCATTAAATACTTGTCAATCAGAACAGGATTTTCAATGTTATGGGAAAGGATAATGGACATATATTCCGTTACGTCAGCATCACTAAAAGCGATGATCATATTTTGGCCGCCCAGCACGTATGAAGGCCGCAGCAATACAGGATAGCCTAGCTGGTTGGCAGCTTTTAAAGCTTCCTGGGTATTCATAACCGTATGGCCGGCAGGCCGGGGAATACCGCATTTTTCCAATACCTGGTCAAAGCGTTCCCGGTCTTCGGCAGCGTCAATGCTGTCAGCGCTTGTTCCCAAAAGATTAACGCCTTTTTCCTGCAAATGGCGGGTTAATTTAATAGCCGTTTGTCCACCGAACTGGACAACAACACCCCAGGGCTTCTCGGTTTCCAGAACCTGGTCAATATCTTCCGGCGTTAAGGGATCGAAATATAACCGATCCCCAGTATCAAAATCAGTAGATACCGTTTCCGGATTGTTATTGGCAAGGATTGCTTCACAGCCTTCCTCTTTTAAAGCCCAGACGCAATGGACGGAGCAATAATCAAATTCAATGCCCTGACCGATCCGGATGGGGCCGGAGCCGATAACTAAAACTTTCCGCTTGCCCTTATCATGAGCGGCAATAAAGCTGGCGCCTTCATTTTCTTCGTCATAGGTAGAATAGAAATAAGGGGTTTCAGCAGCAAATTCGGCGGCGCAGGTATCGACCATTTTATAGGAGGCAGGCCGTTTCCAGGCCGGATCGATTTTACAGCCGGAAATCCGTTCTATGGTTTTATCTAAATAGCCAAATTCTTTTGCCAGCTGGTAAAGATACGGCTCCAAGCCCTGGGCCATACGGCTTTGCAGATCTGCTAAATTTTTCAGTTTCCAGGTAAACCAGGGATCGATCCCTGTGATTTCGTAAATGCGATCCGGCAGGATGCCCCGCTTTAATGCTTCAAAAACCACAAAACAGCGTTCATCATTACAGTCAAACAGAAGCTGTTCAATTTCATCATCTGTTTTGTCTGCCAGCTTTTTCATATCAAGGGTATCCAGGCCCAATTCAATGGAACGGACTGCTTTCATCATGGCCTGTTCAAAAGAAGTGCCGATTGCCATAATTTCCCCGGTAGCTTTCATTTGCGTTCCCAAAGTACGCTTGCCATAAACAAACTTGTCAAAAGGCCACTTGGGAAATTTAACAACCACATAATCCAAAGCCGGCTCAAAACAGGCGTAGGTTTTTCCGGTAACCGCATTTTTGATTTCATCCAAAGTATATCCAATGGCAATTTTGGCGGCAACTTTCGCAATGGGGTAGCCGGTTGCCTTGGAAGCCAGTGCCGAAGAACGGGATACACGGGGATTTACTTCAATAACAGCATATTCAAAGCTGTCAGGCTTTAAGGCTAACTGGCAGTTGCAGCCGCCTTCTACCCCTAAACTTTGGACAATGTTCAGGGAAGCGGAACGGAGCATCTGATATTCCTTGTCGGCCAAAGTGACAGCAGGGGCAACAACAATACTATCTCCTGTATGGACGCCAACCGGGTCAAAGTTTTCCATAGAGCAAACAGTAATAATATTCCCTTTGCGATCCCGGATGACTTCAAATTCAATTTCCTTCCAGCCGGAAATACATTTTTCAATGAGGACTTGCGTAATGGGGGATAAACGCAGGCCATTCGCCGCAATTTCCTGTAATTCTGCTTCATTGGCAGCAATGCCGCCGCCGCTGCCGCCTAAGGTAAAAGCAGGACGGACAATAACCGGATAGCCAATTTCCTGGGCAAAAGCAATGGCATCTTCGGTGGTTTCCACCACTTTAGAAGGGACACAGGGCTGTCCAATGGAAAGCATGGTATCTTTAAAAATTTGCCGGTCTTCGGCTTTGTCAATGGTTTCCGGACTGGCCCCCAATAATTTTACGCCGTGGGCTTCTAAAAAGCCGCTTTTGGCAAGCTGCATGGATAAGGTCAGGCCAGTCTGCCCTCCTAAAGTAGATAAAATGCTGTCAGGTTTTTCTTTGCAGATAATCCGTTTTAAAACGTCCAGAGTCAAAGGCTCAATATAAATTTCATCCGCCATAGCCTTGTCAGTCATAATGGTAGCGGGATTGGAATTGACTAAAACAACTTCTAAGCCTTCTTCTTTTAAGGCCCGGCAAGCCTGGGTCCCGGCATAATCAAATTCCGCCGCCTGTCCGATGACAATAGGGCCGGAACCAATAACCAGAACTTTTTTAATATCCTGTCGCAGTGGCATAATCAGCAGCCCTCCTTCCGGCATTGCATCCGATTTACAAACCGGTCAAATAAGAAACTGGTATCCGTAGGGCCGCCGCAGGCTTCCGGATGGAACTGGACGGTAAACATATCTTCCCCATACCGGACGCCTTCACAGCTTTGGTCATTGGCATTCAAATGGGTAACTTCTCCAGTTGGTAAAGTATTTCCTAACACTTCATAACCATGGTTCTGGCTTGTAACATAAGTCCGGCCGGTTTCTAAATCAATAACAGGCTGGTTGGCTCCACGGTGACCGTATTTTAATTTGGCAGTTTTCCCTCCATGGGCCAGTGCTAAAAGCTGGTGGCCCAGACAAATCCCAAAGACAGGGATTCCTAAAGCGGGAAGCCCTTTTAAATTTTCAATAATATCTACCGCTTCCGCAGGATCTCCAGGGCCATTTGACAGCATGATACCATCAAAGCCCATTTCCTTCACTTGTGCTACCGGCATCCGGGCCGGTAAAATGGTAACTTCACACTGACGGTTTAATAAACTGCGGCGGATGTTCCGTTTATATCCAAAATCATACAAGGCAACCCGGAAACGGGGATTTTCACAATGATAAACCTTGGGGCCGGAAATGGTAACATTTTTGACAGCATCCCGGATGGAAAAATTCCGGATTTGTTCTAAAAGAATATCTTTTTTTGTAAAAACCTCATCTGTTGTAATAGCCCCATTCATAACTCCCTGTTCCCGAATACGGCGGGTTAAAGCCCGGGTATCAATATGGGCAATCCCGATTACATTTTGTTTTTTCAGGAACCAGTCTAAAGTATGGTTGCATCTGAAATTATTGGGATGTTCACAGCATTCCCGTACAATATAGCCTTTTGCATAAACCCACTCTGATTCCACATCTTCAAAATTAACGCCATAATTCCCAATCAGCGGAAATGTCTGGGTAATGATCTGACCATAATAGCTGGGGTCGGTGAGGGTTTCTTCATAGGCAGTCATTCCCGTTGTAAAAACAACTTCTCCAATAGTAGTCCCTTCCGTACCGATGGAAACTCCTTCATATACTGTACCGTCTTCTAACAATAAGTAAGCTTTTTTCCTGTTTTCCAGTAAGTCCATAAAGCCCCCCCTTTTTTTATATCAAGAGCGTCCTCGTTCCTTAACCGATGGATGCAATTTCTTTTGTAATATCTTCCCGCATCCGGAGGGCTTCCCGCCGGGCAGCCCCGGCAAAATCCTCCGGATTATTTTCTTTTTTCCATGCAGTCAGTATGGCCCGGGAACTGTTTACAATAGCACCCAGCCCCCGTTTATCAAAAGCAGGCGCTACATCTTTAGCGCCGCCGCCTTGGGCGCCATAGCCAGGGACTAAGAAAAAAGTATGGGGCAGTTTTCCCCGTAATTCTTCCAACTGGGCAGGATAAGTCGCGCCTACAACAGCGCCTACATTGGAGTAGCCATATTTTCCAATGCTCTCCGCACCCCATTGTTCACACATGGCGCCCATTGCTTCATAAACCTTCCGCCCGTCAGCCAAAGCTTGATCCTGCAATTCCCCGGAGGAAGGGTTGGAGGTTTTCACCAGTACAAAAATCCCCTGATCGGCATCCATCAATTCCAATAAAGGCCGTATGCCGTCTGTTCCCAAATAGCCATTTACTGTTAAAGCATCGCCATCAAAGGGGGTGCATTTTTCCCCTTCCACATCCAGCTCCCCAAGCCATGCAGCCGCATAAGCCTGCATAGTAGAGCCAATATCATTCCGTTTGCCGTCTACAATCACATACATTCCTTTTTTCTTTGCATAGACAATGGTACGCTTCAAGCATTTGACCCCTTGAGGCCCCATCCATTCGTAATAAGCGCATTGGGGCTTGACAGCAGGGACAATATCACAAACTGCATCAATAATTTTTTTATTAAATTCCAGACAGGCTTTTGCTGCACCTTTTGCAGTTTTCCCATCTTTCCCATAGGCATTTTCCCGGATAAATTCCGGAATATATGCCAAAGTGGGGTCCAATCCTACAACAGTTGGATTTTTCAGTGCAATGATCCGTTCAATTAGTTTTTCCACAATGTTCCCCTTCCTTATCTTGATACACAATTTTTCCGTCTAAGAACGTATATTTTACTCTTCCAACAACTTCCATCTGATCAAAGGGTGTATTGCGTCCTTTGGAATGGAATTTCCTTTTATCAATAATCCAGTGCTGGCCTGGATCAAACAGGATAAAATCAGCCGGGGAGCCCTGGGCCAACGTTCCTCCGGGAATCCCCAAAAGCCGGGCCGGTGTGGTACTCATCATTTTAATCAGACGGGCAATGGAAATAATACCGGGCCTGACCAAATAAGTTAAACATAATGCTAAAGAAGTTTCCAACCCCACAATGCCATTGGGAGCTGTTTCAAAAACAGCTTTTTCAGCTTCTGTGTGCGGGGCGTGATCCGTAGCAATACAATCAATCGTGCCATCTGCTATGGCTTCCAATACAGCCCTGCAATCGGATTCTTCCCGCAAAGGCGGAGCCATACGGAAGTTGGCATTTCTCTCTAACAGGGCTTCATGATTCAGAGAAAAATAATGAGGAGCCGTTTCACAGGTGACAGGAATATTACGGGCTTTGGCTTCCCGAATCAGGGATAAAGCCCCCTTGGTACTCACATGGCATAAATGGACAGGGGCATTGGCATCCATAGCCAGTGCCAATACCTGGGCTGTGGAAACATCTTCACTGGCCCGGTCCACGCCGGGGACACCCAGCTGTTCACTGACTTTCCCTTTATGAATGATGCCCCGTCCCGTTAAAGATAAATCTTCTGCATGATAAGAAAGCATTAAATTTTCCTGTTTAGCCGCGGTTAATGCCTGGTAAAGCAGGCTGTTGGGAACGGGCTTTCCGTCATCACTAAGGGCAGCCGCACCCGCTTTTTTTAATGCCCGGAAATCGTTTAAAAGTTCTCCCTGCATCCCCTTGCTGACAGATGCCATAGGATAAACCCGGCAGGAAGCTTTTTTTGCTTTCTCTAAAATATAAGAAAGGACTTCCGGCGTATCACATACTGGTTTTGTATTGGCCATACATGCAATGGAAGTAAATCCGCCAGCCGCCGCCGCTGCACAGCCGGTTAAAATATCTTCTTTTTCAGGAAATCCAGGGTCCCGCAAATGAACATGAATATCCACCAATCCGGGGGATAAAATAAACCCTTTCCCATCGAAAACAGGGCAGTCTTCGGAAAGGGATTCTGCAATGGCTCCAATACAGCCATTTTCGATCAGAACATCCCGAATACCGTCAATTTGCTGGGAAGGATCAATGACCCTTGCTCCCCGAATCAATTGTTTTTCCAAATCAGACCCTCCTTTTTTTCTGGATAAAGAAAATACCTACCCACTAAAAATGGATAGGTACCATTTTCAAATCAGAAAAAGAAGGGAATAAAACAAAAAATAGAGGCATTCCGTTTTGTATTTTATAAAACCCTCTGGAATACATCCAATTTCCCTCCTTTTTTGCTTTCAATCGTTCTGTAACATTATACATGAATCCGCATAAGCTGTCCATATGGCAAAATGCTTGATTTTTTTCAAATTTAGAATTTGGGTTTTGTGGTGGTACATAATAAGTCTTTTTTATTTTATGACAACACAGGTTGATTTGCAGCGATATGATCCAATAATTCAGACTGGTAAGCATAATAATATTGAGTTTGTGCGTCTTTTGTTACCGCATAAGTATCGGAACGCTGGAGCGCAAGGTAACAGGAGGAAAGATCCTTTAAGCCGGAAGCTTCCATAAACAGCTTTTCATCCAGCCTGTAATAAACGCCATTGGTTACAGCCGGATCACCCGGATAACGCTGGTCTAAAGGTTCCAAAGGGACAAGGCCGTCTAAAGCATTCCGGGCAGCTTCATCCATAAAATATAAATTTGGGAATCCGGCATTCATTGCATCTGCGGCAGCTTGTATTTTTTCAGAAAGCCCGGGTTCCTCCAACACATAAACCGTTAGTGTAACCGGTACCCGGCCGTCATCCGGATCATAACGGTTCAGCTGCTCCTGCAGCGCCTGGAGCTGGGATTCTGTGAGAGGCGTACTGACTGCAACCGCTACCGAATTCATTGCCTGAGCTTTTCTGCCTTCCGAATCGTAGTAAGCCAGGGTTAAAATGCCGATTATGATAAGCCCTACGACCAAAAGCGCTAATTTTTGTTTTCCCCGTAAACGCCTTTTTGCATTCAAAAAGGTTCCCCTCACTTTTCCCTGAAGATAAAATATTTATCCCTGCCGCTGCCAGCGGAGCCAGTTATCTTGAAAAACAGGCTTCAAACGGCCTGTATCTTTTAGCCATGCAAGATAGGAACGTACCGTGCTGCCTACCAGAACATATTGCTCAAAATTCAAGGTCAGCTTATATGCGTCAAATAATTTTTTCAAAATTTCTTCAAAAGTTTGTGGTTCTTCACAAAGAGAAAGAATATGATCTGCAATTTCATGAACTTTGTCAATATTGTATTGTGCCAAAGCTGCAACAGATTTGGCAGCTTCCGCATGGGCTGGGACAAACAGATCCGCCTGTAACGTTTTCACCATTTCTAAAGTGTCAAGATATGCGGCAGCATCATATAAAAATCCAATTTGATATTTTTCTAAAGTTTCTTTGCTGGAAAGGCAGTCTGCCAGATAAATAATATGATCCGGCGTGCGGTAGCCTGCCATATTGAAAAAATGTCCGGGCAAAGGGATAATTTCCATGCCCTTAGGCAAAACAGATTCTGTTAAAAGCTCTGCTGTGCTTTCCTGGGCCAGTAAAAATTTATGCCTTAGATCCTGAGGAGGGAAGCCTCCGTATAAAAAAGAAGGTTCTAAAATGGGGTGATTTGTAAAGCTGTATTCGATTGCAGGCCCATAAATTTTACAGCCGGTCTGCCGCTGGAGATATTGGTTTCCGCCAATATGGTCGGCATTGGAATGGGTATTGAAAATCGCTTTTAGGTGCCAGTTGTTTTTATCCAGGATTTGCCGGACTTTCCTTCCAGCATCCTTGTCACTGCCGCTGTCAATTAAATAAGCTTCCGAGCCGTTTGCTAAATAAAGGCCGATTTTTGCAGGGCAGTTGATATAATAACTATGTTCTGTAATTTGTACCAATTCATACATGATTATTTTCCTGTCTTTCCATTATGATTCACAGTTGCGCAGAAGGGTATCTTTTTTTAAGATAAAATAGAACAGGCCAACCAGATCGGCTAAGATCCAGCCAATAGGAACAGACCACCAAATGCCTGCAACACCGATAGCGGGAATTGCAGAAAGCATATAAGCCAGGACAACACGGGTTCCTAAAGAAACAACCGTCAGGACAACCGACATCATAGGCTTTCCCAAAGCCCGGTATAGCCCATAAAATAAAAACAAGCATCCGATTCCCCAATAAAAAGTCCCTTCAATATGTAAATAGCGGATACCTTCTGACAGAATAGCCGTTTCCTCCGGGCTGATAAAAATAAGCATCAGTTGTTTTGCGAAAATCCATAAAAGAAGGGAAACGACAACACAATAGCTTACGGCAGTATATACGGCGGCGCGGATGCCTTTCATAATCCGATCCTGTTTTTTAGCGCCCATATTTTGGGCAATAAAAGTAGAAAATCCGTTGGCGAATTCCTGGACCTGCATATAAGCAAAGGAATCAATTTTAACGGCAGCAGCAAAAGCGGCCATAATAACAGTCCCGAAACTGTTTACCAGGCCCTGTACCATCAGGATGCCAAGATTCATTACCGATTGCTGCATACAGGTCAAAAGGGAATAGCCGGCAATTTCCCCGAAACGGGCTTTTTTCATATTCCAATGGCGGAAAGCAGTCCGGATCACCTGATTTTTGGCAAAGGCATAAGTACCAATTCCAAAGCCGGAAATATATTGAGAAATAACCGTAGCTCCGGCAGCTCCGGCCGTTCCCCATCCGAATCCTGCTACAAATAATAAATCCAATCCAATATTCAGGACAGCAGCAATTCCTAAAAATACCAGGGGCATAACAGAATTTCCAAGGGCTTTTAAATATGCCCCGAAAAAATTATATAAAAAGACTGCCGGAATACCCCAGAAGATAATGATGAGATAATCTTGTGTAATTCCAATAATTTCTTCCGGAATATTCAGCCAGGCTATAATAAAACGGACATTCCACAGAGAAAAAAGGGTGAGAAGCACTGTAATCAAAGCAGCCAATAAAAAAGAAGTACAAACGCTGTTTTTTAATCGTTCTTCATCCTGCTGTCCGAAACAAAGGGAAAATACAACGCCGCTTCCCATACATAAGCCCAACAGAATAGAGGTTAAAAATGTCATTAACGCATAAGAAGTCCCTACGGCAGCTAAGGCATCCGGGCCAATAAATTTCCCTACTACCCATGTATCTACAATATTATACCCTTGCTGTAAAAGGTTCCCAAATATCATAGGCAGCGCAAATAAGAACATGGTAAGGAATACGGGGCCTTTTGTAAGGTCTTTTTGATGTGCCATTTGTTTTTTATCCCAGCTTAATTTTTATTTTCCAATATTCTTTTCATATCTTCCATAGATTCTGCATCAAATTTTCTGTCTTTATAATAAAATTGAAAATCATCTTCTGTAATTTCCCGAATGATTTTACAGGGGTTCCCGGCAGCCAGTACAGAATCCGGTATATCCTTTGTCACAACACTTCCCGCACCGATCACAGTATTATTTCCAATATGCACCCCTGGAAGAATTACCGTATTTCCGCCAATCCATACATTATCTCCAATTACCACTTCAATACCATACTCATATAAGGTATTTCTTGCGGCAGGATGTAAGGGATGGCCTGCGGTATAAATAGATACATTGGGAGCCATCTGGCAGTTATCACCAATAATCACTTTTGCTACATCAATAATGGTGCAATTATAATTTGCAAAAAAATTTTTCCCTACTTCAATATGGGTTCCATAATCACAATAAAATGGCGGGTTAATCCAAGGATTTTCTGATTTTCCCAATAATTTTTTTACAATTTTAGAAATCCCGTCAAAATCGGAAGGGTCTATGGTATTTAACTCCTGTAAAATTTTCCGGCATTTTTTCTGTTCCTCTAAAACAGCGCCATCGGAAATATAAGGAAGCCCGGCATCCCTTCGCGCAATATGATTCAATTTTTCATACCTCTCTCATTTCCTTAACGTTTTAAATACTTGCGTTCTAATAAGTTAATGGAACGCTGGGTAGGCTGCATTCCATATTCATAAATTTCACGGTAAATCCGGGGAATCTTTTTCAGTCTGAAATTCATGTCATTCAAATCAAAAGACAGTAAATCCAACTCCTTACAGCCCAGCCATTCACAAAAATCCTCATATTCCGGGCCGGATTTCTTTTGGAAAGCTTCTGCTAATTGTTCCAATCCGCCAGGGCCGCCGCAGTCTTCAATAATCCCATAACCAGCTCCTTCCAATACACGGGGTAATTCCCGTCCAGGAAGTTCTTTATCCATAATAATATTTTCTAATGTGATTTCAATTTGCCAGCCGTCGCCATAATCATATTCCATTGTCATTTTTTCTCCGGGACAGGAAAAAAATGCGGATTTCATTTTATTTGTAATAGGCTCACAGGGCAGATCCATCTCATCATCCTGAAATTCATACCGGGTAATTTCTTTATTTTTAAAAATAGTCAGCGTTGTATTTTCACAGTTTGGATTTAATGTTTTCCAATATAATATAAAATTATCCCGGCTGGGCACGGCAAAGCCAAAAAGATGGCTTGCCTGCATTTCATACATGGTCATTAAAATATAGCCAAACTGGGATAAAGTGATATTGCCAGGGACTTGGAACCGCCGCCAAATTTTAGGTTCATAATCGCATAATTCTGAATAAAATTGATAAATAGGATAGCTTGCCATAATAATTCTCCTATTACAATATATTTGGATAGGAAAGCCAGACAGCCGGTCCGGCTTTCTTCCCATCTCATGTCTAATCAGAAAGTAGAATCCAATTCGTAAACAGCTTTCGCATTTTCCCATGTGATATCTAACAAAGACTGCGGCAAAATACCTTGTAATTCAGCCAGACGTTCCGCTGTATAGGCAATCATGGAAGAATCACAGCGTTTTCCGCGAAAAGGTTCCGGCGTCATATAAGGACAATCGGTTTCTACCAGCAAACGATCCAACGGTACAGCTTGTACAGCTTCCAATAATTTATGGGCGTTTTTAAATGTAACTGCTCCGCCAAATGCAATATACATCCCCATTTTTATAATTTGTTTTGCCATTTCTGCGCTGCCGGAAAAACAATGGAGGATTCCTTTCGGCTGGTATTTACGCAGTAAGTCCATTGTATCCTGATGGGCTTCCCTGTCATGGATCACAACCGGCAAATCCAGGTCTTTGGCCAAAGCCAGTTGATCCGCAAAAACTTTTTGCTGAATATCCCGTGGAGCAAAATCGTAATGATAATCCAGCCCAATTTCCCCGATTGCCAATACCCGGTTATTTTTTGCATAAGCTGCTAATTTTTCCCGGCATTCCGGTGTATATTCTTGTGCAGCATGGGGATGGACACCGACTGTACAATAAATATATCGATATTGCTCCGCTAAAGCAATCCCTGTTTCACAAGAAGCCATGTCACAGGCAGCATTTACAACCCCGACAACGCCTTTTTCCGGCAAAGAAGCTAAGACTTTATCCCGGTCTGCATCAAACCGTTTATCATCATAATGGGCATGGGTATCGAAAATATTTTGATACAAAAGCCATCCTCCTTACCGGATTGCAGAGCCGCAAGGAATGCTTTCATCCAGGAACAGAACTTTTACATCATTTTCCCCTGCATCTGCTGCCAGAATCATTCCATTGCTTTCTACCCCGCGAAGCTTTGCCGGCTTTAAATTTGCAACAACAACAACTTTTTTCCCGATCAGCATATCTGGTTCATACCAGGGATGGATGCCGGAAACTACTTGACGCATTTTACCTGAGCCGTCGTCCAATTCCAGCCGCAGCAATTTATCTGCTTTTGGAACAGGCTCGCAAGCCATAACTTGAGCTGCCCGTAATTGCACCTTAGCAAAATCCTCTATTCCAATAATTGTGGCAACACCTTCAGCAGGAGCTGATTTTTCCGGAGCTTTTTTCTCAGCAGCTTCTGTTTTTTTCGCTGTTTTGCCTTCTACTTTTTCTAAAGCAGCTAATTCTTTTGCAATATCAATTCGGGGGAATAATCCAGCGCCTTTTTGTACTTGAGCCTGTGCTGGCATAAGACCGATTTCCCAGGCACTTTCATAAGAAGTGACTTCTGGAGAAGCTCCGATTTGTTCAAAAATTTTAGGAGCAGTATCCGGCATAAATGGTGTTAATAAAATACCACAAATACGCACACATTCCAAAAGGGTATAAAGGACAGAAGCCAATCTGGGATTATTGGCAGGATCTTTCCCTAATACCCAGGGTGCAGTTTCATCAATATACTTATTGCACCGGGATATTAGTTTAAAAATTTCAATTAAAGCATTTTGGAATGCAAAATGTTCCATTTGTTCTTCGTACCGGGCAGGCAAAGAACGGGCAATTGTTAAAATTTCTTCATCAATCGGTGCGTTTTCCCGTTCCGCAGGCAGTTTCCCACCGAAATATTTGTCTACCATTGCCACAGACCGGGAAACTAAATTGCCTAAATCATTGGCTAAATCAGAATTGATCCGTCCAATTAAGCTTTCATTAGAAAATAACCCGTCAGAACCAAAAGGAAATTCCCGCAATAAGAAATAACGGATTGCATCTACCCCGTAACGCTCTACCAATACCACAGGGTCCACAACATTTCCTTTTGATTTGCTCATTTTCCCGCCTTCTAATAAAAGCCATCCATGGCCAAATACTTTTTTAGGCAAAGGCAGATCCAAAGCCATCAGCATAGCAGGCCATACAATCGTATGGAACCGCATAATTTCTTTTCCCACAAAGTGCACGTCAGCAGGCCAGTATTTTTCGTAATCCTGATATTTCCCATTGCCATATCCTAAAGCTGTAATATAATTGCTTAAAGCATCCACCCACACATAAACTACATGTTTCGGATCAAAAGTTACAGGAATTCCCCAGGAAAAAGAAGTCCGTGATACGCAGAGATCCTCTAAGCCGGGTTTGATAAAATTATTGACCATTTCATTTAAACGGCTTTGAGGCTCCATAAATAAAGGATTTTCTTCATAAAGCTTTAACAGCTTATCAGCAAAAGCAGACAGCTTGAAGAAATAAGCTTCTTCTTCGGCGTCTTTGACTTCACGGCCGCAGTCTGGACACTTCCCGTCAACAAGCTGGCTTTCTGTCCAGAAGCTTTCACAGGGCGTACAATATTTGCCTTTATAAGAGCCTTTATAAATAAAACCCCGGTCATATAATTCTTTAAATATTTTTTGTACTGATTCCACATGATAGGAATCGGTTGTCCGAATAAATCGGTCATTAGAAATATTTAACAGTTTCCATAATTCTTTGATCCCTGCTACAACCTGATCCACATATTGCTGAGGGGTAACACCTGCGCTTTTTGCTTTTTCTTCGATTTTCTGGCCATGTTCATCCGTTCCCGTTAAGAACATGACATCAAATCCCTGCATTCGTTTATAGCGGGCCATAACATCCGTTGCTACTGTGCAGTAGCTATGGCCAATATGAAGCTTATCAGACGGATAATAAATCGGTGTCGTAATATAAAACGTTTTCCCTCTTCCATTCATAGAACAGAAGCCTCCCTTTATGATAATTTTTCAATATGCGGCTATTATAGCATAATTTAGGAAGCGCCTCAAGTTTTTTTGAAACGTGCTGTTTTCTTTTCAAAGAGAAAAAAATATGCTACACTAAGGAAAAATAAAATAAGGAGATACTTGATAGGATGGGAAATTATATACTGGCACTGGATCAAGGTACAACCAGTTCCCGGGCTATTTTATTTGACCGGGAACAAAATATGATTGCTGTTTCCCAAAAAGAATTCACACAATATTATCCCCAGGAAGGCTGGGTAGAACAGGATCCTATGGAAATCTATTCTTCCCAATATGCGGTCATGATGGAAGCTGTTGCACAAAGTGGTATAGATGTACAGGAAATTGCTGGGATAGGCATTACCAACCAGCGGGAAACCACAATTTTATGGGATAAAACCACAGGCCGTCCCATTTACAATGCGATTGTATGGCAATGCCGCCGTACAGCAGAGCTTATAGATGAATTAAAAGCCCAGGGCTTAGAATCTTATATCCGGGAAAATACAGGTTTAATTCCAGATGCTTATTTTTCTGCAACAAAAATCAAATGGATTTTGGATCGTGTTCCAGGCGCCAGGGAACGGGCAGAACGGGGAGAAATCCTGTTTGGGACAGTGGATAGCTGGTTAATCTGGAAGCTGACAGATGGAATTCATATTACCGATTATACCAATGCTTCCCGGACCATGCTGTTTAATATTAAAACATTACAATGGGATGGCACCCTGTTAAAAGCATTGGATATTCCCCGGCAAATGCTTCCGGAAGTCCATCCATGCAGTGAAATTTATGGATTTACTGATATACGGGGCATTAAAATCCCAATCGCAGGCATTGCAGGCGATCAGCAGGCTGCTTTATTTGGCCAGTGTTGTTTTGACACTGGAGATGCAAAAAATACGTATGGAACAGGCTGTTTTCTCCTGATGAATACAGGTAAAACTTTATGCCGCAGTCAAAATGGCCTGCTGACTACCATTGCCGCTGGAGTTGAAGGGATTCAATATGCTTTAGAAGGCAGCGTTTTTGTTGGAGGCGCAGTCATTCAATGGCTGCGGGATGAATTACGTTTTCTGACAGAAAGCAAAGAAGCTGAATATTATGCACAAAAAGTAAATGATACTGGCGGAGTTTATTTCGTACCTGCTTTTACAGGATTAGGGGCCCCTTACTGGGACATGTATGCACGGGGCTGCATGATTGGTTTAACCCGGGGGACACGGCGGGAACATATTATCCGGGCGGCTCAAGAATCTATTGCTTATCAAACGGCAGATTTGGTACATGCAATGGAACGGGATACAGGCGTTCCTTTAACCGGGCTTCGGGCTGACGGAGGAGCGTCACGGGATGCTTTCCTAATGCAGTTTCAAGCAGATATTTTAAATAAACAAGTCCTCCGGCCTGTGATCCGGGAAACAACTGCTTTAGGGGCAGCTTATTTAGCAGGGCTGGCCGCAGGGGTCTGGAGTAATCTGGATGAGATCCGTAAGCTTTGGCATTGTGATATGGTATTTTCTCCAGAAATGGAAGATGAAAAACGGAACAAGCTTCTTTCCGGCTGGGAAAAAGCAGTGGGCCGCAGCCAGGGCTGGATTGAACCTGCCAGCCGTTTATAGAATTAAAAAGTCATCTGTTCCAAATATTGTTCCATAAAATAGGCACTTTCAGATAAAGAAATTTCTGTAGCTTCCCGGGCTAACTGTTCAGCTTCTTTCCGCAATTCCTGGCACATGAGCATTGCGGCAGCCCCTGTCCCAGCACCATTTCCTACGGTTACAGCTTTTCTCACCAGGGCTGCCGGAATCAGGCCAATTCCGGCAGCTTCTTCACAATCTATCCTGCTTCCAAAGCCGCCGCATAAATAAAATGTATTGATTTGTTCTTTTGAGATTCCGCCTTCATATAAGAGCGTTTCCAGGCCCGCCGCTATGGCAGCTTTTGCAAGCTGGATCGCCCGCACATCCTCCTGTGTCAAAAAAATATTGCTGTTCCCCAATTGGATTTTATCTCCTTCTGTTATATATGGGAATAAAATTCCTTTTTGTATTATCAGTCCTGTTTCATCCAGTGCCCCTGTTTTCCTCATAAGACAAAGCAGACTGATAACTCCAGTTCCGCAAATTCCGGCCGGATCTGCGTTGCCTATGGTTTTCCAGGAAATTTCTCCATTTTCCAGGGCTATATGGCTGACCGCCCCTTTTGAAGCTGTCATTCCCATGGAAAGCCCTGCTCCTTCAAAGGCAGGACCTGCTGCCGCGGCACAACAGAAGCATTTCCCTTGGGCCATCAGCATCATTTCCCCGTTGGTTCCAATATCCAATAATAAGGCATTTTCCCGCCCTGCAAGCCTTACGGCCGCCGCCGCGCATAAAATATCTGCCCCCACATAGGCCCCCACACAGGGCGGCAAATAAAGCGGTATCCCCTGATATTCTGGAAACAGACTGCCGCTGTCCATCTCATAACCAAAACAGCTTTCTGGTCGGAAGGGTGCTTCGGCAATTCCTTTTGGATTTTTGCCTGTTAAAAAATGCAGCATAGTGGTATTTCCTGTTATGGTAAGGGCTTTGATTTCACCATGTATGGGGAGTGCCTTTTCACATTGGGTAAACATGTGGGAAAGCTGTTTCACGATTTGCTGGTGAGGCATTTCCGTGCCATAAAGATTAGAATAATCAATGCGGGAAATCACATCTGCACCAAGTCCCCGTTGATCATTTGGTTCTCCCAGTGCCGCTATGATCTGATGGGTATGCAGATCACAAAGATAAGCGGCAACGGTTGTAGTGCCAATATCCACAGCCAGTCCGAAGCTTCCCAGCGGAAATGAATCCCAATTAGCCTTTGGCAAAGTCCCTTCTAAAGCTGTCCCGACCGTCCCGGAAGGCAGTATTATTTTGCAATCCCCCAAAGCTCGGGCAAAACAGGCCAGCCGAATGCCTTCCTTTGCAGGCCCCAAAAGATGTTTTTCTTCTTCACCAGGCGGTTCCAAAAGACCTTGGACTTGGACCCGGCATTTTCCACAGGTATGGTTGCCGCCACAGGGCATAGCGAAAGAAGCCCCACAAGATTGAATTGCTTCAGAAAGCAATATTCCTGGGGTGCCCTCCCATACATAAATTTTATCTTGCTGCCGTATTGTGATTTTCAAATATTTTTCCCTTTCAATTCTTTGTGAAAACAGCCGATCGGGCGGCTGTCTATCATAAATAACTGCCCGATAAACTGGAATTTGCTCATTACTTTTCTATTAAAGAGGCTATCCCATTTGCTAATGGTGTGACAATGAACTACTTTCTGTTGGGCTTTCTTTTGATTCTCAACAGTCTGATAAAATCATCAAATAAAGCAGTATCTACTGGCTCAAACATTAACCATTTTCCATCATGATAAGTTTGCGTTTCATCATAAATCCTTTGAACTTCTTTTGAATAATGATCTCTATCTGTTTCAAATTTTAACCTTTCATCTTTCCCTAAGATAATCATAAATCCTACACAATTTTCTCTGGCATATAATGCACATAACGTTTTGCCGCCCCGACGATATTTGTATTCATATTTCCATGCTTTACCTCCTTTATTCCATAAACAGTCCATGTCATATTTTTCCTCAATTAAGGCATTTAATTTATTCCAAATATCGTATCGTGATTTTCCAACTAAAGCTGTCATTTCTTCTGCACCAGGTATGATATCAAGCATGATAGCCTCCTATTATAAATTCTGATTTGTCAATTCGATTTTATCATAATCATTTTCTAGATTCAATGCGCAATTAGCCAAACTGCCTAAAAAAGCGCACCCAAATTCGTAAAGAACTTTCCTGTTCACGCAAGCGTATCCATCGTCTTATGAATGAGCTGCACGTCTTTTCTCTTCGTAGACGTGCTTACAAGGCTGCCGAAAATTTTTTCAGTTATCTTAAATATGAGTGTGTCCATCTCCATCGTTATTTTTCCATAAAAATACTCCCTTCCAGATAGACAGTTTTATTATTTTAACTGTCTACTTAAAAGGGAGTATATCCTGGCTGCTATCGTGACTTCCTTTTTTTATTGAAATGCTTCGTTAATAATCGAAATAGCTTTTTCCATATCTTGATCCATAGTTTCACTTGATTCCCCTATAATCAAAAAGAACGCATAATTTCCTTTTATCAATATCTGGCCCTTTTTAGCTTTTTCATATTGCTCCGGTAAATACTGCTCAAAAGATTCTTGTACATCTTCCAGCCGTTTTGTCAAGCCAGCTTTTACAGTATCAATTTGACCTTCTTTTGCTTTTACAGCAATGACATTATCCGAGCTGACATTAACAAAAGTAATTTTCCCAGCATAGTCTTCTACTGCGTCCATAGGAATATAGCAAATATCTGTTAGAACATTATCATCCACATCAGAAGGCATAGAAATCCCAACTTCTGTATCAATACGATCTATGATTGCTTGCAGTGACTGTCCTTCTTTCAATTCGGCAGAAGCTGATCCGGAAGGTGATTTTCCATCTTTAGAACCACAAGCGCTTAGAAATGTGATACAGCAAACAGCGATGGATAAAATCGTTAATAATTTTTTCATTTTTTATGACCCCTTTGTTGTAATTTTAAAATTCTCTATTTATTAAGTATTCCCTTCTCACAAAATTTTTCCCTTATTTTTAAATTTTATTTTTTATATAAAACCTTCTCTTTCAATCAATAAAACATTAGATATTTTTTACAGAAACTTATTTTAAATTCAAATTGACTTTTTCTTTAAAAAGCCCTATGATAGTTGCATATAATAATGAATTTGATAAAAGGAAGCTGTTTTTTATGCGTATCATTGATGCCCATCTTCATTTCTGGCCTGGGGAGCCTTATTTTGATGAAATCGCCAGGAATGCTGGCCATAAAAATACAGAAGTCCATTTACACTGTGAATATGAAAAATTGGGGATTGTTGCAGGCATTGTAATGGGAAATCGGGGATTAAGCCTGGAAGCCCATCAATATCCAAATTTTTTGCGGTATTGTATCGGACTGGATCAGGATAAGCTGAAAACACCGGAAGATATTGATTTAGTGGAATCCCATTTGCAAAGGGACATTTGTACAGGCATTAAACTGTATCCAGGATACCACCCTTTTTATATTACCGATTTCATTTTTGAACCTGTTTATGCTTTAGCTGAAAAATACAGAAAACCAGTAGCCATTCATATGGGGGTAACCGCTGGAAATAATGCTTTATTAAAATATACCCATCCGCTTACATTGGATGAAGCTGCGGTCAAACATCCAAACGTTCAATTTGTTATGTGCCATTTCGGGAATCCCTGGCTGGCAGATGCTGCTGCGGTTACGGCAAAAAATGATAATGTTGCAGCAGATTTATCCGGCTTATTGGAAGGTCATACTGATTTGCCAAAGCTTATGGAAGAACAAAAAGGATATTTTGATTTTCTGCGGACATGGATTGCCTATACCGGACATTATGAGCGTTTTCTTTTTGGAACAGACTGGCCTTTAGCCAATTTAAAAGAATATATTGATTTAACTTTACAGCTTATACCATCTGCCCATTGGGACGAAGTATTTTTTGCAAATGCGAACCGAATTTATCATTTAGGATTATAAAAATAAGATGCCGCCCTTGTAAAAAGAAGCGGCATCCTATTTTTTATTCCAGATTCAGTTTCCGGTTCAAAATGTAATTTGTAAAAATAAAATATACGGTACAGATTATCAATGACCAAATAATCAAGATTAACATTCCTATATGAAGCGGCATTAAAGAATCTGGCTCAAACAGAGAAAGGTTATGGAATAATCTCCAGTTTTTACGTCCAATAACATCCAGAAAAACAAAAAAGAATCCAGAAGCTAACTGCATTACAAAATTAAACCCTAAAAACGAAGCAAAAGAGCCAATTAAACGGTGCTTTTGAAAAAGATGGCCGGCAGACATAGAAGCATAAATCATTAAGATCTGGGAACAAAGGCCAGCCAAACATAAAACAAGAATTTCCAAGAAGAAAAAGAGCCAATGGAAACTAAAGTATTCATAGAATTCCCCCATAATTTGAGAAAATATATCGGGGAGTTCTGCCAGCAATTCAAAACTGATGCCAATCATCAGCCCAGAAAAAATAGTAACAAAGATGCTGACAATAAACCAAAAGATGGCTACTGTCATTTTTGATACAATATGCTGCCAGGGCTTCACCGGCAAGGTAAACATTAAGTAGCCTTCATCACCCAATAAATTTTTATAAAACCGTTGGATGGTGATAATTAAAGTCATTACAAAGATAGCGCCTATCACAAAAAAATACATCATCATAGTTAATCCTGCGGTCAGTTCCACAGGAAACGGAAGGTTTCCCCCAAAAATACCCATCATAAAGAATAATTTATTTAGCAGGCCCAAAGCTAATACAGTTCCATATAACAGCAAAAAGATCCGGGCTGTTGCTTTAAGCTCATATTTCATTAGTTTTCTCAGCATTTATATACCTCCCTGAAGAGGGCATCTACACTCATACCCCGTTCTTCCCGAATTTGGTCTACCGAAGAAGTTAAAGCAACTTTGCCTCCGGCTAAGAAAATAACATCATCCAAAACCCGTTCTACATCTGCGATTAAATGGGTAGAAATTAAAACAGCAGCATTTTCACTGTAATTGGAAATAATCGTATTTAAAATATAATCTCGTGCCGCTGGATCGACCCCACCGATCGGCTCATCTAATAAATAAAGCTCTGCTTCCCGGCTCATGACTAAAATAAGCTGGACTTTTTCTTTTGTCCCTTTTGACATGCTTTTTAACCGGTCATTTAACCCTATATTCAAACGTGCCAGCATTTCAACTGCTTTCTCCCGGTTAAAATTTCTATAAAAATCCTGGAAAAAACTTAATAAATCTGCAACACACATCCAGTCGTTGAGATAGGGACGATCCGGCAGGTAACTAACCAATTCTTTTGTTTCTGTGCCCGGCAATTTCCCATCAATCCGTAAAGTTCCTTCTGTTGCAGTCAGCAAGCCGCTTGCAATTTTTATCATCGTTGTTTTGCCGCTGCCATTTGGCCCTAAAAGCCCTACAATCCGCCCCCGGTTAACGGTTAAATCAACAGAAGACAAGGCTTCTTTTTTTCCATAACGTTTGATCAGGGACTGGCATTCTAAAATCGGGGTCATTTGATTTCCTCCTTTTCCATCTGGCTCAATAAAGTGATCACTTCTCCTACGGTACAGCCTAAAGCCTGCATTTTTTTTAAAAACTCATCAACTTGCTCTCTGGCCAGGCTTTGTTTTATCTGTTCAATCATGGATTTGTCCTCCGTTATAAATCGGCCTGCTGTCCGCTGGGAATACACAAGACCTTTCCGTTCCAGCTCGGCTAAAGCTTTTTGCATGGTATTGGGGTTGACAGATGCTTCTGCGGCCAGATCCCGGACTGCTGGAAGCTTTGAACCTGCGGGATAATATCCGGAAACAATGCGGAGCTGAACCTGTTCCACAATTTGTAAGTATATCGGGCGATCCCCTTGAAAATCCCATATCATATTGCCTCCTCCTTCTATATTATTGTACTAATCAAATAATACAATGGTACAGGATATTTGTCAATCCCTTTTTTAAAATTTTTTATTCTAACAGACAAAAAAGACAGGCAAGAAGCTGTCCGCTTCCTGCCCGTCTTTTTATATCCTGTTTAATGCAATAAGAAAAATCCTGCTAAAATCCCATAATAATTTCCCAACACATATCCTAATGTTCCGACCAGCATAATAGGCCCTACCAGCTGGCTCCAGCCCTGGGAAATTGCCATTGCTGTGGCTGTTGTTGGCCCGCCGATATTTGCATTGGAAGCAAGAATAATTTCCTCCAAATTAAAGTGGAATAATTTTCCCAGCACGAAAGAGAAAATCATATTAAATGCAACAACAATCAAGGCATAAACCAAAAGCAAAGGAGATTCCGTCAACAATTTTGCAATAGAAGCAGGAGCCCCAATCACTGTAAAAAAGATATAAATTAAAAAGGTTCCAATTTCATTGGCGCCTGGAGCCGTTCCGAAAAGATGCGGCGCAGCCGTAGCACAGCCCATCGTCAGTGTTGTCATCACCAAATATTTATTTCCCAACAGGCTGTTTAATATGGAACCGAATATATTTCCTGTTGGGATGATTGCTGTAAACAAATCTGCAATAGCCGTAGAAATTGCTACAATAATAACGGCGGCTGCAACATCAAATGCAATATCCTTTAAAGAAATTTCTTTTGGCTGCCAATAAGAAGATATGCCATTATTTTGGCCCGTTTCTACTTGATCCAAAAGGGGATGGGAAAATTTTTTACGGAAAAAGCGGATAGCAGGAATGGCCATCAAAACAAAAAAGTAAAGTGCCATCAATAAATTATCTGCTACAACTGCGGCAGAAGCCAATTCTCCGGAAGCCCCAAAAGAATCTGCCATTGCTGCAAAATTCACAGAACCGCCAACATAAGTACCAGCAAACATAGTAGATACAATCCCTAAATCCGGCATAAACTGGTGCAGCAAATAAAACCCAATAAAAATTCCTGCAAAAGTGCCAAAGGAACTCAAAAGGAATAAAATTAACAGCCTGCCGCTTTCCCGGCCAATTTTCTTAATATTACATTGGAACAGTAAAAGGGGGATTGCCATAGGTACTACATATCCCCATACATCATCATATACAGGGGATTCGATTGGGGTAATTCCAATGTTAGACAAAAACATCATTACAACCAGGGCTAAAACTGGCCCTGTTAATTTGGCGGCCCATTGATATTTTTGTTCCAGTGCAATTGAGCCAGCGGCAATCCCGATTAAAATTGCCCACAATGCCCATATATTATCTGGCTGAATGAAACTGCCGGCTCCCGCCATACGATTTGCACCCCTTATAAACTTTTTATACCAATTGCTACCCGTTCTATTCCTGCTGCATCCTGTACCAAACGGGTTTTTATAAACCCATTCTCCTCTAAAATTTTTTTCACTTTTTGTCCTTGCTGGTATCCCGTTTCAAACATCAGTGCACCGCCAGGTTTTAACAGCTTTCCCCAGACAGAAGGCAGGCTGCGGTAAAAGTCATAACCATCTGTGCCCCCGGATAAAGCCATTTCAGGTTCCCATTTTACCAGATCATCCAAAGTTTCCATTTCCGGACGGGACAGATAGGGGGGATTGCATACGACTAAATCTAACGGCGGCAATTCCGGCGGAAAAAAAGCATCTCCTTGTAAAATTTTCACATCTGCCTTTAAAGCATCTACATTTTTTTGCAGGTAAGGGAGGGCCTGACTGGATAATTCGAGGGCATAAACAGAAGCACCTTGACATTTCAAAGCAATGGTACAAGCTAAACACCCGCTGCCGGAGCAAACGTCTGCAGCCAAGGGATCTTGTCTGCCTTTTAAATAATGCAATGCTTCTTCGGCCAGCGTTTCCGTATCCTGCCGGGGAATCAATACCCCAGGCCCTACGAAAAAAGGCAGCCCATAAAATTCCCAGCTTCCTAAAATATACTGCAAAGGTTCGCCAGACTGCCAGCGGAAGAATAATACAAAAAATTCCTGTTCTTTTTCTGTTGGGACCGGATCATTTCCCCGGATGGGAAGCTGGAAACGGCTGATACCCAGAACCTTTTCCATGAAACAGGAAATATCAAATACACCAGGATCGGTCCGTTTCAGCCCGGCGCGGGAAAGGGCTTCCTGATAAAGTTCGTTGCAGGTCATCATCAATATAAATCATCTTTGGGATTTTCTGGAATACAGGGCTTCATAGCAGCAATGGCAATTTCCAGCATTGTATCATCCGGTTCAAAAGTTGTCAACCGCTGGAGCCATAAGCCTGGCGCAGAAATCATACGGGTAAAAGGGTTAGAATAACGGCCTGCTAATTTAATAATTTCATAGGCAACTCCTACCACAACCGGCAATAAAACCAGTTTCAAAACAACCCGCATCCAAATATTATCCCAGCTTAAAACAGAAAATACGAAAATAGAAATAACCAATACAATCAATAAAAAACTGGTGCCGCAGCGGGGATGGAACCGTGTATGTTTTCTTGCGTTTTCCGGCGTTAATTCTTCTCCTGCTTCGTAACAGGCAATGGTTTTATGTTCCGCCCCGTGGTACTGGAAAACCCGCTGGATTTCTTTCATTCGGGTTACTAAAAAAAGATACAAGATAAAAATGATAATTTTGATACAGCCTTCTAATATGGTCATAACAAAAGTAGGAGCCTGTAACCGGGTGCCTAGAAATTTTACAATGGAAGCCGGAAGCAGCATGAACAACCCTAAACAAATGATAACAGCTAAAACGCCTGTCACAATATTAAAAACCAATGTCATATGGTCCCCTAAATGATCGGCCAGCCATTTTTCCAGTTTGGAAGGTTCTTCTTCCGCATCCGCCATCCCTGCAATTTCAGCAGATTCCATTAAACAGCGGTATCCTACCACCAGCATTGTGATAAAATTCAGGACGCCGCGAAGCAATGGAACATGATGATACCATTTCTTGCCTCCCGTATCCCAGGTCTTTAAATGAATGGTCTGATCCGGCTTCCGGACTGCCATTGCCGAAATATGAGGGCCACGCATCATAACGCCTTCTATGAGGGCTTGTCCGCCAATGGAAGTTTTTTTCAATTCTGACAAAATCATATGCCTCCTAATTTTATTTTTCCTGGGGCAGTAAAATCATTACTTTTGTCCCAATATGTTCCTTTGAAGTAATCAGCAGGGAACCGCTGTGCATGGTAATGATTTCATTAGCTACTGCTAAACCGATACCGGAACCCCGGCGGGTTGAATTTGCTTTGAAAAATTTTTCCCTGACCCTTGGCAAATCCGTTTCTTTAATCCCTAAGCCGGTATCTTCTACGATAATCGCAATATCACTGCCGCTAAGGTTTGCCTTTATGGTAATGGTATCCCCTTCATCTGTATATTTTAACGCATTATCAATGACATTTACAAAGACCTGCCGCAAACGGTTCCGATCCCCATAAAAAGGTGCAATCAAATCCGGTTCCTGATAAAGCAGAATTTTCTTTTCATGTTTTGCCCGTTCTTCAAACATCAATACAGCATCTGACAGCTCCGCAATTAAGTCCATCCGTGTACGGTCCAACTGCATATGGCCGCTCTGCAAACGGCTGAAATCCAGCAGTTCTTCTACCATTTGTGCCAGCCGTTCTGTTTCCCCATTGATAACCCGCATCCCTTTATGGAGAATTTGGGAATCCACTTCTTCGCCCATGCTGGTCAGGGTTTCTGCCCAGCCTTTGATGGCAGTCAGCGGGGTCCGCAGTTCATGGGAAACAGAAGAAATAAATTCATTTTTCATTTTCTCATTGGCTGCCAGTTCTTCCGCCATATAATTGATGGTATCACATAATTCTCCGATTTCATCATCATTTTGTTTCTGCAGCCGGGCTTCAAAATTGCCATGGGCAATGGCGCGGGCTGTATTGCCTACCTCCCCCACGGGATTTACAATGGAATTGATAAAATAAGAGCTGGAAAAGATGACAAAAAATAAAATTGCAACAGCAACCAGCCCTAATACCATGATAAATAAAAAAATCTGTTTGTCTACCCGTTCTAAAGAAACGGCAAACTGCATAGCGCCTAACTGTTGATTTTCCTTGACCGGGGAAGGCAGAACCACAATCATAATTTTTTCCCCATTAACTTTTTCCGAAAAGCTCATGGCTTCATCTGACGACATGGCAGTCTGAAACTGCTGTAAATAAGGGTTAGTTTCCGGCGCAAAGCCGCTGGAAGTCAAAATAACCTGACCGTCAATATCCACTGCCATCAATTCCATAACAGCCCGTTCAGAAAAAGTTTCTACCAGATCCCGTACCTGTGTATTAAAATCACCAGAACTGTCTTCGGATAAGGAAGTAAGCTGGGCTTTTACAATATTCGCTTGTGCCAGGACAGTGGAACGGGCATTGGTATAAAAAAATGTATGGATTCCAGCGGCAAAAATGAAAATCAAAGCCAGCAGGATCACCAGGATGACGCACATATTATTGAAAAGCCAACGCTTTGTAATTTTCTTGACAGCCAACCGGATTCCCCTTTCTTGCTAAAGGGCAGGACTTTAAGCCTGCACCCACTTATATCCATACCCCCATACAGTAGCCAGATATTTGGGATGGCTGGGTTCATCTTCCAATTTCATCCGCAGACGGCGGACATTAACGTCTACAATTTTATCATCCCCAAAATAACTTTCACCCCATACCTGGTTTAAAATATCCTGACGGCCCAAAGCCGTATTGGGATTGTGGAAAAAATATTCCAGCATTTGATATTCCACTTGTGTCAAATCCAACTGCTGCCCGTTTTTTGTAATGGTACGGCTTTTGATATTTAAAGTAAAAGGCCCTGACTGAAGCTCCGTAGCAGCAGGGGCTTGATTTTTTTCCGCAGCCATTGCGACACGGCGATGAATTGCGTCTACCCGTGCCACCAGCTCCGAAGGGGAAAAAGGTTTTGTAACATAATCGTCCGCACCAATCATTAAACCGTTTACTTTATCCATTTCCTGGCTTTTTGCCGTAAGCATAATGATCCCAATGGAAGAATTTTTTTCCCGAATCCGGCGGCATAATTCAAACCCGTCAATCCCAGGCATCATAACATCTAAAAGTGCTACATCAAAATAATCCGGGTTCCGTTCAAAAATTGCCAAAGCTTCTTCCCCGTTGGCAACGTCAACAACTTCATAACCGGAACGTTTTAAATTGATCACTTCAAAATCACGGATCACGTCTTCATCTTCCACAATTAAAATCCGTTTCATGTTTCAAAAACTCCTTTCCGTTCAGTCAGGGAAAACATTTTATCTTTTAATTGTTCCATTGTAATGCTTAAAGAACCAGAAGCAGTTTCTGGAATATATGCGTAATAGGTAAAAGCGCCCCGTACAGCTAGAACCGTATAATTTTCAATGGATCTGTCCTGATAATCCTTATGGGAAACCACCCGTATCCGCATAAGCTCGGATGACCAGTCCTCTAAAGGATTATTTTGTAACTGGCTGTTATATTCGATAAAACGCCATTCATTATTTTCCGGCTGGTTTACAACAGTCACATGATCCACCCATGAAGGCGGGAATTCTACTTGATAACCGCTGTTCCAGTTAATAGCGGCTGAATAAACATTTCCCAGAGCATTATTTTGCAAATGCTTATATTGGGTTAAATAGATCTGATCTGCTGCATCATAGTCTTCATATCCCGGCATCAAACGGCCCGTAGGAATTTCAATAATGCCATCGCCGTTCAGATCCCTGCAAATATCGGTATTTCCTGACCTGCGGGTCAATTCATATAATGTAAAAGCGTTGATTTCTCCGGAATCATCTTCCATGGAACCTGCCCCATCTGCTGGAGAATCTTCAGAAAGATCTGACATATCCTCCCAAATAATATTTCTTAGGAACTTGCCGGCGGATCTGCGGTTATCTTCTCCGGAAGGCCGTTCACAAACAAAAACCTCTGTTACCAGGGTATCCTCCAAAATTTCATCAATAAAGATCCCGATTCTGGGATCGGTCTGGGAAATACGGCCTGAAATAATGCCGGCACATCCCATCATATAATCAGACAGTGCAACATCATTGGCATAAACATCTACTGTAAAGCCATTATATGCAAAAAGATGCAGCCAATGGGAACGGTCATCCCGGTCAATGGAAATCAAAGCCAGTTCGGATAACTGATCCCCATCTAAATCAGCCGCTAGATACGTTTCGTAAGACTGGGGCCCGTCTTTCAAGCGGTTTTCCAGCCGCCCGTTAAGATAAGAATAAATAGCAAGGCGCTTCTGCTGGCCGGAAACATCGCTCCATCCAACCAAAATATCATATCTGGATGGATCTGTCATAGGGGCAAATTCAACAAATTCAACATTTCCTTCCGGCCCACCTATGGCATAAGGGGAATACCATTTTCCATCCGGCATCCGGTCCAGCACCGACAGGAAAGTAGAATCAGAAGCATTTGTCATATAAAATACCAAAGCTTCATCCTGGCTGTCCCCGTCAATATCCTGAAAAATAAAAGCAGAACGGTGTTCTCCAGATTTTGGGTATTTAAAGGTTAAATTTTCCGAATTAACCGATGCAATCAGGGCATTTTCAATTTCCCGCTGTTCCTCTGTCAGGCGGGGCGGCCGTAAAAGTTCTTCATTTTGGAAAGGCGCTGCTCCCGTGCAGGAAGACAATAACACACACAGTACCAAAAGCATACAAAATACACGGGTCATGGACAGCCTCCTTTTTTATAAGAATAAAGAACCAATGATAAGTTTATAGCAAAAATCAATCCCTGTCAATGAAATTCCTTTTTATTGATGATCCTTTTCCGCCCTCTTTTTTTATCATCATTTTTATGGTATTATCTTTGTAATAAACCAGCAGAAGGAAAAGAGGCTTGCCAAAAGTGCTTTCAATCGGGGTATGCGACGATAATATGATAGAATGTACAGTTTTGTCCCAAAAAATAAAAAGACTGCTTTCCCTGAAAGGGATTGCAGCAGCCGTATCAGATTTTTATAGTGGACAAGCCCTTTTGATATGGGAACAAAAGATAGATATTCTTTTTTTAGATATTAAAATGGCATCTCTCAATGGATTGGAAACAGCAAAATTATTAAGGGAGCAGGGGCAGGATTTTTTATTGATTTTCATTACGTCTGCGGAAGAATATGTATATGACGCTTTTGAAGTGGAAGCCTTCCGGTATCTGTTAAAGCCAGCAGATGATTTTAAATTGGAGCAATCCCTTTTTGCGGCTGTTGAGAAAAAACGGAAAAATCCAAGCAATTTTTTTATATTTCACCGGAACCACGAAGTTATCAAAATCAATTTAGATGAAGTTTTTTATTTTGAAATCACCGGAAGGGTTATAAAAGCCCATTTAAAAATGGGCTGTGAGGAATTTTATGGAAAAATCAGCACTTTGGAGGAGAGTTTACTTGATTTGGAATTTTTCCGGTGCCATAAAAGCTATCTTGTAAATTTGAAATTCGTAGGAAGTTTTTCTAAAACAGAAATTATCATGGAAAATGGAGAATGCCTTTTCTTATCCAGACGCCGTACAGAAGCTTTTTCCAAAGCATTTCTATCCTATTTAAAGAAAAGCGGCGGTTTAATAGATGTGAATCCTGGGGAAAGTATGTGATTGCGTGCCTGTTTTAAAAAGTTTAACCATGATGTGTTATGGATATGCAATATTCTGTTTTTATGAGAAAAATTTCATTTCCCAATACCGTACTGTGGTTGCAGCAGCTGCATTTATTTTGTATGAATGGCTCATTGATTATTGCTTATTAGGACATTTTGTATCTCATTATTTTTTATCTGTTACACTTTCCCAAATTGGCCTTATATTTTTGACCATTCTCTTATGGAAAGGGCCTTTTTTAAATAAAGTATCTCTTTCTATTGTTGTTTTTACCATTCAGGAATTGGTATCTTATTGTGTGGAATCTTTGTTAAGCCTTTGCTTTTTCGCCGCATCTGATTCAGAAGGGATTTTATATCCTTTATGGGTTTATCAAGGAGCTGGTTTATTGCGTTATTTTGCCTGCTGTGCTTTTCTTCTTTTTCTTTCCCGCCATTATAACCACTTGGGAAATATTCCACCTAAAAAAACAATGATATTATTGCTGTTTCCATCCCTGTTTATCATTATTGCTTTGGAAAGCTCATTTTATTTTTTTTATGATGTCCACATTATTCAAGTCCTTCATCATCTTCAATTAGGGTGGAGTGGTAAGGAGCTTTATTTTTATTGTGCAGATATTGGATTTCTTTTATTGATTTCCACTATGGGACTATTAACCAATCTTTCGATTTTGTTGTATGCAAACCGTTCTGTCCGGCAGGATTTCATTCAACAGCAGCAGCAATCCCAAATTAACTATTATAAAAAAGTACAGGAACAACAAAAACAGCTATTATCTTTCAAACATGATATAAAAAATCATAATATTGCTTTGCAAAGCCTTGCTGAAGCAGGCAAATTAGAAGAATTGCAGTCTTATCTGAATCAAATAACAAAAACAAGCGGCATTCTGAATCAGGAAATCCATACAGGAAATGGGATGGCCGATGCAATTCTAACAGAAAAGATAACGGCTGCTCAAAAAAGGGGAATTTCTTTTCATTGGGATGCTGTATTTCCGACTAATGGTTTTATTTGTGATTATGATTTATGTGTAATTTTAGGAAATGCCTTAGATAATGCTTTAGAATCCTGTGAGAAATACAAGGGAAAACAGCCCTTTATTCATTTGAAAGCCTGTCCTGTAAAAAATTATTTTTTATTAGAGATTCAAAACAGCATGATTCTCAGTCCATATGGCCAGCTTTTTCATTCTTCTAAACCGAATCCGGAATTTCATGGATTAGGATTAAAGCAAATACAAGATACTGTAAAGAAAAATCATGGACAATTCGATATTTCTATAAAAAAAGAAATTTTCTGTCTGTCCCTCATGCTGCCCTTGTGAGCCATTTATAACATCTATCCTGCCATATATGACACCTTCCCTCAATATAGGCTTTTACTTGCCGATATAAGTAAATGAGAAAGGAGGTGTGATTCATGAGCAATTTACTCAGTGCAGGCGTTATGCAGGGGCTTATAGGAGCTTATACTTCTGTACAACAGGCAAATGTTTCTATGTCAGTTTATCATCAGGCGAAAACAGCTAATGATACGGAAACAGCAGAACGTGCTTTGGGGTATGCGACGGATTCTATGACAGATGCACAGGATTCCAATGATGCAGCTCAGGAAGCTTTAGAGAAAGCCCAGGAAAAGGCTGCCGAAGAAGAAAAAGAAGCTCAAAAGGCTGAGTTGGAAAAGCCCAAAAAAGGAGAAACAAAGCCAGCTTCTGCTAAACCAAACAGCCAAAATTCCGAAATTCACTTAAAGCATCCTACCGACCGGATCGAAATCAGTAAGGAAGGCAAGGAATATACCAATACTTCCGAAGCACCAGAAAATACTTCCGGAGCCGAAAGTATCCCAGTAAGCCAGCCAGATACAGTAGAAAATCCTTTGCCTGAAATTTTGGCAAACGCTCAAAAAGCCAAAACAGCCCCAAAAACCTCATAAAAAACTTTCAGATGGGCAGGAATTTGTCCATCTGATTTTTTATAAATATCTGTTTTCTTTTATTCCTAGAGCGTGATTGAAGCAAGGTATACAAATCTCATATAGG
Organism: bacterium 1XD42-1; assembly: GCA_003612625.1. Classification (GTDB taxonomy): domain Bacteria; phylum Bacillota; class Clostridia; order Oscillospirales; family Ruminococcaceae; genus Anaerotruncus. The sequence goes on from RAZJ01000025.1 coordinate 39,258, forward strand.
TGAACGCCATCTTATCATACACTAAGCATCAGACAGACAGGACAACCATAGGCGTCTATGACTGCATGGATTTTGGAACCGGCTCCTTCCCGATTGTGCTCAATTTCGTTTGGAGCCTCCTTTTTTCTTTATTTTACCATGAAAAAGGGGCTATGAACAAATGTTTTGTATACTTTTTATTTTTCAAACGCGCTCTAACAAAAAAGGAAAACACTTTCCGAAATTTCTTTCAAAAAGTGTTCTCCCAAGCGTAAGTGCTATATTGTGCAATCAATTCATTCTGCATCACAATTCTTTGTATTTCTGCGAAAATTTGTTGTCAGTGAGGATTTGAAATGCCGCAACCCCGCATAAATATCGGGTTTATTTGTCCAAAGGCTTCATTGTGGGGATTTTAAGTCAGTTTAATTTAAAATGGCTTATTTCCCTTTAACTAGGACGTGTTCACATAAGAGCATCCACAGCAAGAGCAAAATAGACAAAAGTCAAAAAGATGACATCAAGT
>RAZJ01000261.1 GCA_003612625.1 bacterium 1XD42-1
AGCTTGCCCAAAGAATACGGAGATTGGCACGTGATCTATGTTCGGATAAACCGCTGGGCGAAAAAGGGCGTTTTGGAACGGGTATTTCTGCGGTTGCAGCAACTGGGAATTATTCAAATCCAAGTAAATGTGATAAGTTTGGATTCCACCTGCATAAAGGTTCATCCAGATGGAATGGGCGCTTTGAAAAAAACGGGACGCAATCCATCGGAAGGACACGGGGCGGATGGAACACCAAACTTCATATGGTTGCCGCATCTGATCGGGATGGGGTAATCTTTTCGTTGTCTGCGGGAAACTGTGGCGACAGTCCAGAAGGTCGTGCCCTTTTGCAACAGCTCGGTCCGGTGGACCATCCGGTTTACCTCCTGATGGACCGGGCTTATGAGGGGGACGAGACGAGAGCTTTGGCTGTGGAGCTTGGCTATATGCCTGTTGTTCCGCCAAAGAGCAATCGTAAAGAGCCTTGGGACTACGATAAGGAATTGTACAAACAGCGTAATCAGGTTGAGAGACTTTTTCGTCGCATCAAGCGTTTTCGCCGTATTTTTACCCGCTATGACAAACTTGATGTCATCTTTTTGACTTTTGTCTATTTTGCTCTTGCTGTGGATGCTCTTATGTGAACACGTCCTA
>RAZJ01000262.1 GCA_003612625.1 bacterium 1XD42-1
ATTGGCGTACAAAGCGGACAGCTCAACAAAAAAATGAAGAAGGAGGATAGCCGGAATCGAGCCGCCCAAAATTCAGGGAGGTTTTGTTGTCCGGCTTTTGTATGCCTATGAACCAACACTAACCACAAAGCGATTCCGGCTAAATTAAAGTATGGAATTTTTCAACAGCGCAATCGACGTTTTGCAGACCCTCGTTATCGCACTGGGAGCCGGCCTTGGAATCTGGGGCGTCATCAACCTGCTGGAAGGTTATGGCAATGACAACCCTGGGGCCAATGCTCATGTATGGTAAAGAAGCAAGCAACCGAAAACAAGAGATAGACCGCCAGCACCACACTATTCCGAACCAAAGACCAAAAGACAAGCAATGTGGAAATGTGCATAACAGGCTATGGAATCATGGATAACTCTATTCACAGCACATGGAAAAGCTAAAGTGCAGCTTTCCCACGTCCTGCAAACAGAGTTACCCACAATTCCATGAGATAGCCAGTTATACACATTCCCACAATGCCGACTACTACGGAATCCCACACTATCTTTCATATCTTTTTATAAATTCTATAAATGAGCAAATTCAGGAATTGACGAAAGCAGACCGGCAGCGGTGAAGGCCGGTGAGGAAGGGCACA
>RAZJ01000263.1 GCA_003612625.1 bacterium 1XD42-1
CGGACCGCCCGCACCAGCTGGACGATTTGCAGGTTCTCCGCCTCGGTTTTCTGCGCCTCCAATTCCCGCAGCCTGTTCTGGTATTCCGCCAGCTTTTCGCGGGTCTTTGCAATCTCCCGGTCAATCCGGTCGATTTTGTTCGTTGCCATCTGTAAACACTCCTTCCCATATGGTTTAGTTCCAGTTCATCAGGCCGTAGCCCTTGATACACTGGTAATTCAGATCATAGCTTTTGATTTTGCAGGCGTCGCCGGAATTGCCCTCCACCGTATAGACCCGGCTCCCGTCTGTGCCGATCACAATGCCGACATGGTCGGCGGAACCGTCCAAATCCCAGTCAAAGAAAATGGCGTCGCCGGGGGCGATGTTGGCATATCCGCGCCCGCCCCATTGTCCATGCGACTGGAACCAGGGTACGCCCTGGGACTGGCAACCCGCAAAGCGCGGTTCGCTTTTCCCGGCCTGGTTATAGCACCAGCTCACGAAGCAGGCACACCATTCCACCCGGCTGTTAAAGCCGTACCAGCTCCAATACGGATAGCCGCCCACGTTTCCCACCTGACGCTTCGCCAGATCCACCAGTCCCGGATTGCCGGGGCGGGTCCCG
>RAZJ01000264.1 GCA_003612625.1 bacterium 1XD42-1
AGCCCCCTAAAGGGGGCACCGAAAAGGTCTGACAATCACAATTTTACCACGGGCAGCCCCCTATTCGGGGGCTGTCTTTATTTGCCTTGTTTCACCGGCGTACCCGTAAACGGGTCCACAAACTCCTTGAGGCTGATTTGGTCACTTATAATATCTTCCTGTAGCTGGTTTCGAATGTATTCTTTGATTGCCCCTTCGTACTTTCCAACTGTGTCCACGTAATACCCTCTACACCAAAAATGTCGGTTGCCGTATTTGTATTTCAGATTGGCGTGTCGGTCGAATATCATCAGGCTGCTTTTACTTTTTAAGTATCCCATGTATTGCGCTACGCTCATGTGAGGCGGAATTGCTACCAGCATGTGGATGTGGTCCGGGCAGCATTCTGCCTCTATGATTTCTACACCCTTCCTTTCGCTCAACTCTCTAAGGATTTTTCCCACGTCTGCCTTGATTTTTCCATATATCACCTGTCTGCGATACTTTGGTGCAAATACTATGTGATACTTGCATCTCCATTTGCTATGTGATAAACTTTTTACGTCATTCATTTGACATGAACCTCCTGTGTTTTGATGGGGCGGTTGCCAGACCTT
>RAZJ01000265.1 GCA_003612625.1 bacterium 1XD42-1
GTCCGCAGCTGTGACGATGTGGACGAAACCGCCCTGTCCTTTGCGGAGATCAAGGCCCTATGCGCCGGGGACCCCCGTATCAAGGAGCGTATGGATTTGGATGTGGAGGTATCCCGCTTAAAGCTGATGAAGGCCGACCACCAGAGCAAGCAGTACCGGCTGGAAGATCAGCTGTTAAAGCACTTCCCGGAGGAGATCGAGAAACACAAAGGCTTTATCCAGGGCCTGGAAACGGATATGGAAACCCTGGCGGCACACCCCCACCCGACAGACGGATTTACCGGCATGGAAGTCCGGGGCGATACGCTCACCGACAAAGAGAACGCCGGAGCCGCCCTTTTGGACGCCTGCAAGGAGGTTAAAGGCTCCGATCCGGTGCAGGTCGGCAGCTACCGGGGATTTGCTATGTTTGTAACCTTTGACGCTTTTCAGAAGGAATATATGCTCCAACTGAAAGGCCGCATGACCCACCGTACCGCCCTGGGCGCGGACCCGCGCGGCAACCTGACCCGGATTGACAACGCGCTTTCCCAGATGCCCCAGCGGTTGGAAAGCGTCAAAGTCCAGCTGGATAACCTTTACCAGCAGCAGGC
>RAZJ01000266.1 GCA_003612625.1 bacterium 1XD42-1
GTAAAAAATATTTTATCATTGTATTGGAGGAAATTACAGGGGGTAAACTTGTCATGATGATACATCTCCATTATTATGATTTCATTTCTTTAAATATTTTTAAAATAAAATAAGTTATCTTTTAGGGATACCCCTCTTTATGTCATCATTAAATAAACCACGAGGGCCTTTATAATCAATGACAATAGTCCCATTTTTATCTGGATCCCCGATATAAAGTTCAACATAGGGCGTCAAATCATAAGATATATTAAATTTATCCATGGTATCTTCAACTAAACCAGAAAGGCCTAAAAATTGTTCTAAAGTAATCTTTAACATTAAAAAAACTCCTTAATTAAAAATGAATATTAAAGGGTTAAATGAAACAATATATTGGAAGAAATTACACATGATCAACTTGTCATGATGATATATCTCCATTATTGTGATTGAGTTCCTTTAAATATTGTTGAAATAAAGTATCTGCGCATTCATACTTGTGGATTTTTCGTGGATAATGATTGATCCAATGTTCAACATTTGGTATCTGTCCGGGCTGGAAGCAGCATGACAATTAAATTGTTATGGATACGGTTTTGATAATACGC
>RAZJ01000267.1 GCA_003612625.1 bacterium 1XD42-1
GCTGACAAGGCTTATATTGATGCTGACTGGGCACAGTTTTTAGAGGAGAACCATGCCTTATCTCTCCTCACGTCTCGAAAAAAACTAAAAGGCGATATCCTGATTTCTGGTAACACGTTTTCCTCTTTTGTCAGTTCTATGCGCCAGCCTATTGAGTACTTTTTTAATTGGCTCAATCGCCTGACTAACATTCAATCTGCCTCTATGGTCCGTTCTCTTTCGGGTCTCCTGCTTCATATCTTTGCTCATATTGCCACTGCTCTCGTTGCACTTTTATTTAACCCTTGATTCGCATTTACAAATTCAATCTATATTCTATCATAAAGAAAAGTAGTACGCAATTATAAATTTTCCGTATGAGGGAAATCTGTAAATTATAAAATTAAATGCGAAGAGTGATGTTTTATCATTTTAGGTAGTGTTCACATAAGTTGGATTGTGATATAATTAAAGAATGGAAATAAAGAAAGAGCAATACGAGCAAATCAAAGAGTGCTTTCCCAAACAGCGGAAACCAGCCAAAATCAGCAACCTGGACGTATTGAATGCAGTGCTATACGTAGTGGAAAATGGGTGCAAATGGAG
>RAZJ01000268.1 GCA_003612625.1 bacterium 1XD42-1
GGTCGTGCTTCCATTATAACACTTGAGGCTATGCCCTCTTTTTTGTCATTTTTCAGATTTGCTCATTTATAGTATAGAAGTGAAAAAAGAAATCTGCCCAGCGGCGGAAAAGAAAAAAACCGCTGACGGACAGAGGATTTTGTACGCTTTCTTGCACAGCTGATTTTTTCAGCGGTTTTGAGTAATCAAGGCCGCCATTTCTTTTTGCTAAAAAGCAAACCTCCAGATGACCCTCAGTAATCAGCAGGGGCGGTATATAGGAGGATACCGCCATGTCTGCAATATTCATTTGTAATAGCTATGAGATATATCAATTAAAAAAAGCATAGTCCCTCCTCCGGGATATTATAGTTATTTATCGGCACTATCAATCCATATAAATCAGCATAATCATGGTGTTTTTTGTTGCGCCAGTTTCTCATTGCGAGAAGCTGGCGTTTCTTATTGTCGATTTTTAGGAAAACCTCCCGATGTGTACCGCTGCCGGTCCCCACCTCCATTCGATTCACCCATCAACCACGCCTGAATCGAAATGGAGGAAAACTATGGGCTTTCACTATGGATATGAGAAAAGGAAGTTTGA
>RAZJ01000269.1 GCA_003612625.1 bacterium 1XD42-1
ACGCCCTTTTTCGCCCAGCGGTTTATCCGAACATAGATCACGTGCCAATCTCCGTATTCTTTGGGCAAGCTCCTCCATTTGCACCCATTTTCCACTACGTATAGCACTGCATTCAATACGTCCAGGTTGCTGATTTTGGCTGGTTTCCGCTGTTTGGGAAAGCACTCTTTGATTTGCTCGTATTGCTCTTTCTTTATTTCCATTCTTTAATTATATCACAATCCAACTTATGTGAACACTACCTAAGAGTAGGGCGCTGTTCTACCTATAAATTATTGTCCAAAGGAAAGATTCGGGCTTTTAAGATAGGAAATCAATATAAAATACCAAAACGAGCCGTCTTGGAGTATATTCAAAACGAACAGCAGTAAAAAGTTCGTTCCCCATAAGGCTTTGATGCCTTATGGGGAAATATTTGTCGCCGAGTAGGCAAGAAAAACCCCCGGTTATACCGGGGGTGGATAAAAAAGGCTTTAGCACAAGGAAGAACCTCCAGTGTGGTAGAATGGGGAAGGTCTGGCAACCGCCCCATCAAAACACAGGAGGTTCATGTCAAATGAATGACGTAAAAAGTTTATCACA
>RAZJ01000270.1 GCA_003612625.1 bacterium 1XD42-1
CTGTTTGATAAACCTATGGAATATTTCCTTATTATTGAAGAAGAAAGCTAAAAAATAAGCCCTTGGAACAAACGCCACCTGAATGATGGTATTTGTCCCAAGGGCTTCTCAATAAAATATTTCACCCTACATAGAGCAATCTAAAGGTTTCCCTGCCCTTAGGGGTAATTAGCGTCTGTGCCCCGCTCCATTGTGTTTTCTCATTAAAGCACTCTTTAATTTCAAATAATCCGTTGTTCTTTTCGGCATAAGGCATCAGCTTGCCGCGCTTATCCCGGTATAAGTATTTCTTTTCCATCAGGAATCGGATAAACTCTTTTTCCTTGATTCCTAGGTAGTGTTCACATAAGTTGGATTGTGATATAATTAAAGAATGGAAATAAAGAAAGAGCAATACGAGCAAATCAAAGAGTGCTTTCCCAAACAGCGGAAACCAGCCAAAATCAGCAACCTGGACGTATTGAATGCAGTGCTATACGTAGTGGAAAATGGGTGCAAATGGAGGAGCTTGCCCAAAGAATACGGAGATTGGCACGTGATCTATGTTCGGATAAACCGCTGGGCGAAAAAGGGCGT
>RAZJ01000026.1 GCA_003612625.1 bacterium 1XD42-1
GGTCGTGCTTCCATTATAACACTTGAGGCTATGCCCTCTTTTTTGTCATTTTTCAGATTTGCTCATTTATAGTTTTATAAATATTTTTTAGGATCTTTTGAATATTCCTATTTTTTATGGCAATAATAGCTCATGTGCCACATATTTCCTATATCTATCATCCATATTATGCTATAATAGCTTAGGATATTATAGCATACACTAATTTAAAAATATTATTAAAACTAATAAAACACTATACTATCAATATACAACTATATGTAATATTTACCTCATGCCTTTCCATAATACGGCATTTCCTAATAAATTTTATTATTTGTTCGGGACACATGTTTAAGAAAATGATTGAGGCCTACGAAAACTCCATTAAGTAAAATTAGCAATATTTTTTAGGTATAATTGGTAAAGGGCACATTATAGTGGATTTAAAATTGATCCTCTATATGTGCCCTTTATCTACTTTTGATAAGAGTACATTTTATTGTAGTACTGCTGATAATCCCCACTTGTTACTCGTTTTACCCAATCAAGATTGTTTAAATACCACTGAACCGTTTCTTGGATACCTTTTTCAAAAGTATAAACTGGTTTCCAACCTAATTCTGTGGTAATTTTTGTATTATCAATAGCATACCGTCTGTCATGACCAGGCCGGTCTTTAACATAAGTAATAAGATTTTCTGATTTCTCCAATTCTTGAAGTATCAGCCGAATAATTTCAATATTTGCTTTTTCATTATTGCCCCCAACATTATAAACTTCACCTATTTTTCCTTTTTCTAACACAGCGGCAATTGCAGCGCAATGATCCTGAACATGAAGCCAGTCCCGAATCTGCATACCGTCACCATAGACGGGAAGCGGCTTATTTTGTAAGGCATTATGAATCATCAAAGGAATCAATTTTTCTGGAAACTGATAAGGTCCATAATTATTTGAACAACGAGTAATATTTACCGGCATTCCATATGTTTGATAATAAGCCCGAACAAGTAGATCTGCACTAGCTTTAGAAACTGAATAAGGGCTATTAGGGGCAAGTGGTGTAGTTTCAGTAAACATTCCTGTTTTACCTAAAGCACCATACACCTCATCCGTAGAAACCTGAAGAAATCGAACATCAGAACAATACTGTTGGGAGTATTTATTATTAGGTTCTAAATTCCAATGATGCTTTGCAGCATCCAGAAGCGTCTGGGTTCCTATGACATTGGTATTGAGAAAAACTTCCGGTTCTATAATACTGCGATCCACATGGCTTTCTGCGGCAAAATGAACTACTGTATCAAAATCATATTCCGTAAACAATTTTTCTACCAGTAATTTGTCGCAGATATTTCCTTTTACAAAGTGATACCGAGGATCTTCTTCCACTGATTTCAGATTTTCTAAATTGCCTGCATAAGTTAATAAATCCAAATTAACCAAAAGGGTAATGTCCTTTTGGTTATCATGAGTCAGTATATACTGAATAAAATTGGAACCAATAAATCCTGCTCCGCCAGTAACTAATAGTTTCTTCATTTACTTTCCTCCGCAATCGTCTGTAAATACTGACCATAATCAGTTTTCATCAAAGGCTGCGCTAATTGCAGCAGCTGTTCCCGATCGATAAAACCTCTGCGGTAAGCGATTTCTTCAATACAGGAAACATAAAGTCCCTGCCTTTTCTGAATAATATTTACAAACTGGGAAGCTTCCTGAAGGCCCTCATATGTACCAGTATCCAGCCAGGCCATACCACGAAAAAATTTTATGACCCGCAGCTTGTCCCTTCGGAGATACTCATTATTGACTGCTGTTATTTCGAGTTCGCCCCGATCAGATGGTTTTACATTTTTAGCAATTTCTACTACATTATTATCGTAGAAATACAAGCCAGGGACAGCAAATTTTGATCTTGGCTTTTTAGGCTTTTCTTCTAAGGATAAAACCTTTCCAGTTTCATCAAATTCTACCACCCCAAATTGGGAAGGATCATGTACTGGATAACCGAAAATTACAGCTCCTTCTTTTAATGAGGCTGCTTCCATTAAAAGAGTTGAAAAGCTTCCGCCATAGAAAATATTATCCCCCAAAACTAGAGCTACCTTATCTTGTCCAATAAATTCTTCACCAATAATAAAGGCTTCAGCTAAACCATTGGGAACTTGTTGAACCGCATAATGGAAGCACATTCCCAATTGCTCCCCATCTCCAAGAATATCTTCAAAAACTGATATGTCTTTGGGAGTAGAGATAATAAGAATGTCCCGAATTCCTGCCAGCATCAAGGTTGACAGGGGATAATATATCATGGGTTTGTCATAAATTGCCAGAGCTTGCTTTGAAACGCCTTTGGTAATAGGATAAAGGCGAGTGCCGGAACCACCAGCCAGGATAATACCTTTCATTTTGGTTCCTCCTTTTTCGTTCGGAAAATCAGAAGTTTACTAAAAAGATAATTTAATACAATAATTGCTCCATTAACAATGCACTTTGCCAGAAGATCATTCCAGCCCCAAAATAAGAAAAGAGCCATTCCGCCATCATCTAAAAAAAGTGTTCCAATACGCATTATCATAAATTGAAAAAAATTCTTCTTGGTGAAAGAAGCCTGAAATACAAAATGGGTATTGGTATAATAGGCAAAGAAAACAGCAAGAAAAAAAGCTAAAGTATTGGAAGAAAGCGGATCCATCCATAGAGATAAAATGCCATAGGCAGCAATATTTACAACAACAGTCAGAATACCAAAAACTAGATAACGGAAAGTTTCACTATAAAATAAATGAAAAATTTTTTTAATCATGGGCACCATTCTTTAAATAAGACCGAATATTTTCAAAGTATTCCAGTGCATGTTCAATACAAATATCCATATTATAGTATTTGAACTCTGCTAACCGCCCGCAAAGAAAAAGATTTTTATACTGAGCTGCTTCCTGCAAATAGCGTTGATATAATGCTTGGCTTTCCTCTGTTACCACTGGATAATATGGAATGTTTCCCACTTTCGCTGCTGGATCATAATTCAGGGGATATTCTGTTGCTACTACTGACCCTTTAGCCAGACTGTCATGAAACATAATTTTCCGGTATTCTGTACTGCGGGTATATCCAGGCGCCTGTGGATAGGAAACAATTGCGCTGGGCAATACACTGGATTTTTCAGAATACTGATAATGAATATCCAAAGAACGGTAAGGAAGTCTTCCATATTTACAATTAAAAAGTTCATCAATTGGACCAGTATAAACGAGGCAGTCGATAACTTTTCCATTATATTTTATAGAGCTAGAACTTTCATTCAATTCCAACCCTTTTAACGCATCTGTATTTAAATGAAGCTGAATATTAGGATGATCTAACATTTTTTCAAAAAGCTTTGTAAACCCATCAACAGGAAGATACTGAAAATCTTTGTTTAAATATCGTTCGTCATAGCTCATAGCCATAGGCACTCTGTCTAAAACATATTTATCAATTTTTTCCGGCTGAAGTCCCCACATTTTTGAGATATAAGTACGGTAAGCTTTTTCAAATAACAAAGTTCCATATGTACTAATTTCTTTATCAGCATGGTTTACCAGTTCCAAAATAGGAACTCTGTCCCGCCCTTGAAAAACTGTACGTAGTTTTTCAAGGAGTGGCTCCGCTGCTTTTGGGCCTACTAACTGCTGTACAGTCAAAAAATTAAATGGCAAACGAACATATTTTTCATCAATAAAACTGTGCAATTTTACGTGATAAGGAAATAAATCACCATATTGTTGTAAAAAGTCAATAACAAAATATTTATTTGTATTTAAAAAATGAGGGCCGTACTTTTGAATCAAGATTCCATGATCATCATATTCATCATACATATTCCCTCCAATATGATCACGCTTTTCCAGAATGGTAACTGGCAAATTTAATTCTTCCGCGATTTTTCTTGCAAGAATAGCGCCTGAAAAACCGCTGCCAATAACAATACATTTACACATAGCAAAACCTCATTCCCAATCAAGCGATCTGACCCAGGCTGCGGTCTCACAAACCGCTTGATCAAAACTATACCTGGCTTCACATCCAGTATCAATCAAAAGCTCTTTTGTAGATATATAGCTATAATCTGTCAAAAATTCATCTGCAATTTCTCCAAAATACAACTCTATTTCAGGAGCAATTATATCCCGTGTTTTTTCAATTATTTTTCGTAAGGGCCACAGTTCCGTATGTCCTATATAGTAACTTTTCATGTTTTTTCCATGTTCACCCATTGCCTCAATTAAACAAACTGCATCTTTAATAAACAGCCAATCATTTAACCCATCACCTTTTACTAATTTAGGAGATTGTCCGTTGATAAATTTATGAAGGATCGTATTTGTAGAACGATGGGAATAATCTCCCGGCCCTATAATATTCGCAAATAATCCAGAATTAAATAGAATCCCATACTTAGTGGCCAGTGTTTTACACATCATTTCAGCGGACAGCTTTGCCATTGCGTAAATACAAGTACCTCTGGGGGCACAAATATTATTATCCAAATGTGCTAAAATTTCTAATTCTGCAATCGTTCCTGCTAAAACAAATTTATTACAGTTCATTTTAACTGCTTGTTCCAATGCTTCACAAGCAGCCTCTGCATTTAGCATCTGCAAATGGTAATCCGTTGTTTTGGGACCATATGCCCCTTCCCATGCAAAGTGATAAAAAATATCCGCATAAGGAATCCGTTGATTCAGATTTTTATAGTCAGAAAAATCTGCTTCTATGCAAATCAAATTCTCGGATTTTATATTTTTTAGTCTATGGATATTCCTAGAAACAGCAAAAACCTGATAATCCCTTTCTAATAAATAATTTATAAAAGCCCTTCCAATAAATCCTGTTGCACCTGTTACAATAGCCGTTTTCATTAAGAATTTTCCCCCAGCGTTAAATTAACATCACTTTCAACTAAAAAGGCTGCTTTTGCGTCACTTGAAGATAGAGTAGGATCTGTAATTTCCCATGAAATTCCGATATTGGGATCATTCCACCGGATCGCACGCACTAAATCCTTATCATAATAGTCATCAAATTTATACAGGACAACAGTATTGGGCTTTTTTGTTAAATAAGCATGTCCATATCCACTCGGTAAATAAATTTGTTTGCGATTTTCAGCAGATATTACTTGGCTAATCCACTTTTTAAAAGTAGGAGAATCCTGCCTCAAATCAACAATAAAATCTAAAATTTCCCCTTGCAAAACACGGACTAATTTCGTTTGTGGATGGGGGTTATTTTGAAAATGTATTCCGCGAATCGTTCCTGACTTAACGTTACAACATTCATAATCTACACAAAATTGCGTTATAATTCCATATTCCCTCAATGTGCGGTCATTGTATGTTTCTGCACTATATCCGCGGTTGTCATCAAAATAAATCGGCTCAATCAGCTTCACACCTGAAAGTCCTAAGTCTGTTACTTTCATTTTACGCAGCCTCCTTTAAGAAAGCTGCATAACACAAATGCTTTATCAATATATACGCTTTTAAGATCTCATCTCGGGGGGGGGGGGGGGGGAACTGCCTACAAATGGGGGCTGAGATTGCAGCCATTCTGCTGTTTCTTGAACAGATTTGTCAAAATCATATTCAGCTTTACAGCCAGTATCCTCATATAATTCGTATGTAGATAAGTAGGAATAATTTGTCAAAAACTGATCCGGCATTGTCCCAAATTTCAGATCTAATTCGGGTGCAACAATATCTTTAGCACGAGTAATAATTTTTTTCAATGGCCAAAGCTCTGTATGCCCAATGTAATAGGTCTTCATATTCTTTCCCTCCTGCCCTATGGCCTCAAGCAGACGCACTGCATCTTTGATATATAGCCAGTCATTCAATCCCTCGCCTTTTACCAACTGTGGGACCTCGCCTTTTAAAAATTTGCTCAAAATTGTATTTGTGGAACGGTGAGAAGTATCCCCTGGACCAATCGTATTAGCCAATAATCCTGTATTAAATGCGATCCCATAGCTTTTGGCTAAGATTTTACACATAATTTCAGTATTCAATTTAGCCGCTGCATAGATACAATTTTTTCGTGGTACAACCTTTTTTCGATCCAGATATTCTAAAATTTCCAATTCCGCAATCGTTCCTGCAAATACAAACTTATTACATCCTATTTTGACTGCCTGCAACAGCGCTTCACATGTTGCTTCTGTATTTTTAAGCTGTATTTTAGGATCTTTTGCTTTGTCACCATACACTCCCTCCCACGCAAAATGATAGAAAATATCTGCATGATCAATTTTTTGATTTAAGGTTTCATATGCAGAAAAATCTGCTTCTATACAAATAAGATTTGACTGATATAACTTTTTTAAATTCTCTGTATTTCTTGAGATTCCATACACCTGATAATCCTTTTCCAGCAGATATTCAATAAAAGCCTTTCCAATAAATCCTGTTGCTCCCGTTACAATAGCGGTGTACAATCTTATCAAACCTCCTTTAACAAGCTATACGGTCAAATCAATTGCAAAAGACTGTTTCACCGTTTCGGAGTTGATCTATAAGCATAGCTTGCCGTTTTATTTTATCTATTATCTCTGCCCTTCCCATATTTTTAATACTTGTGTAAAAGCGTTCAATGGAATGTAAAAACTGATCATCTGTACCTAGAGTCAGACTGCTTTCACCAGCAGATGATTTTAGCTGTAAAGCCACTTCTACATCTGCCCCTGCTGTAAAGATTCTTAGTGCAATTAGCGTCGCTTTGCTTCCCCAAATTTCTAACTGACACTGATAAGCATTATCCATCCCAAAAGAAATCTGCGAACAAAGCCCCTCCTTATTTTTTAACACCGCATTTCCATAAAGATCTACTTCATACCCTTTCGGCTGAATCAATTGTGATTGTGTTACTTTTGCTGTTTCTCCTAAAAGTTCTAATACCAAACGCGTTGGATAGCCTCCACAGTCCAGAAGTGATCCGCCGCCTAACGCCTTTTTATAACGGAAATCATCCCCGCTGCGTTTTGGGAATCCAAAAGCTGCCCGGATCAATCGCAGCTCGCCTAACGTTCCATCTGCAATCAGCTCTTTAACCTTTGCTAATTGGCTGTGGTAAAGAAACATATAATTTTCATGTACTGCCAATCCATTTTTCTCTGCTAAACGCAGAAGTTCTTCCGTTTCCTCCCAGTTCGTAGTAAAAGGTTTTTCCATCAACAAGTGCTTGCCATTTTCTAATACTTTTTTGCCCCATTTATAATGCAGCGCTGGTGGCAGCGGAAGATATACTGCGTCAATCTCATCTGAACGAATGAATGACTCATACCCCTCAAAAATTTTCCCACCGTGGACAGAAGCAAAATGCTTTGCTTTTTCCAGCTCAGAAAGTTTTACCTTGTCGCTGCCTGTACCGGAAAATTCCCGTTCTGTCGCCGCAGCAAGGCCCACATATTCAAAATTATCCATCTGCTTTAGAGCCGGCATAAAGCGCCGGAAAGCAATTTCAGAGGGACATAAAACACCGATCCGCACTTTGCTCATAACTATGCCTCCAATAGTGATAAAAGATTTCTCAACTGAATATTAAGACAATTGTTTACCTGCACCAACTCGTTTAATGTGCGGTAATCCAATAAAAAATATTCTTCCGGCAATGCTGGTAAATCTTCTTTTTTCACCCTCATTAAGATATTTCGATTTTGTTCATGATAAAAGCGTCCGCCTTCTTCTGAAAGCAAATGATCGAAGAAAATTCCGTGTCCAGCTTTCAACTGATTCCAGAAAAATTTGCTGACTGCATCCTCTGTGGGATATGACATAACCGCCTCCTGCTGAACGGTTGGTCCCAGCTCTACGCTATCAAAACAGCCTACTTCTGGCATGATTTTAACTAAAAACTTCAAAATTCCGTCTTCTTCACAACAAATCAACCCAAAAGTTGCTGTTCCCGTAGCTTCAAAAAGAGGCTGTGTCCAATGTTTTACTTCTCTGCCTTCAATCGCAATATCACAAAATATCACTTTAAAAGGAGCCGGAGATTGACAAACAAATTCACCATTCTGCATTTCCCAGCCATCCAATTTATGTAATGAAACCAACCGGTGCTGGGATTCATCAAACATTTTGCAGTTGTTAATTTTCTGATAAACCTGGGGCAATAGATTTTGCCCCATTCCTTCAAATACAGAACAAAATAATTGCTTATCTGAAAATTTATCCGCTAAAGTTAGTAATTCCATCCGGGAAAGTTCCAGTTTTGAAAAAGGAATACAGGAAAGAACTGTCCTAGTATCCATATTGACCAAATTGTCCTGCTGCATCAAGCATTTTATTTGGCCCAGAGTCATCCATTTATGTGATGGCAGTACAGGAACTTCTTCATCTACCTGGATAATAATATTCCGATTACGCTTTTTATAAAAACGAGAAGATTGTTCCGATTGAATTTGATCTACTACAATTTTACGCTTAGATGCGTTCAAGAAATATTCAAGATATGGCGGTTTATTTCCTCCATGCTTTTGGGTAAAATTACTTTTTGTTGCTTGAATGGTAGGAGAAATCTGAATCTTATTGATATTTCCCGGTTCAATTTTGGCCTGCATCAGAAAGTGCATAATACCATTGATTTCCCGACAGATAATTCCCAAATAGCCGATTTCCTGCTGCAAAATGATAGGCTGAGAAATCATTCTGCCATTTGATTCCTTTTCATACCCAGTTATTGTAAAAAAGCTGTGATTTTGATTCCGGATGCAGCCTTTCTCTTGATCATAAAACCAAAAACCGTTTTTTTCAGGCTGGATTTTATGTATATCTACGGAAACTGTTCTGTTCCGTTCTTCAATCCAGGAAAGAATAGAGCTTGTAGGATTTACAGGGCTATCTAAAATAAACCAGCTTTGCGCAATGGAAAAAAGTATATGGTTCATTCTAAATTTCCCTCTTTATCCTCAAAATTTAACCTTTCACTAACTACTACTAACGGGCGGCGCATACTGCGGGTATTGATACTCAAAATATATTCCCCAAGAATCCCGGTAAAGAAAAGCTGTATTGCCCCTATGAAGAAAACACCAATTAAAATAGAGGCTATACCATAAGGGTAGGCATCCCAATTCAGTAACTTGCTAATAAAAATAAATACAGCAAGGCATACACTGAATATACCTAAAATGACACCTATAAATGTTGCTACTCTCATAAGAATCTTTGTATAAGAGGTAAGTCCTAACATTGCCAAATCATAATTTTTTAGAAAATTGGAACCGGATTTTCCTCTTTCACTTGCCGCCTGCTCATATGGTATAATGCTTTGCTCAATAGCTAACTCTGAAACGATGCCTTTCAGATAGGGCGCTGGATCATCTAACTGGCGAAGAACATCAATGAAAGACTTATCATATAATCCAAATCCATTATAATGCTCCACTTGTTTTGTAACAGCTAATGCACCTATCAATTTATAATACATGCTGCGCATAAAATACATTAGCTTGGATTCATTCCCTTTTATACGCTGCCCTATTACAACTTTGCTGCCATTTTCCCACCGGCGCACCATTTCCGGAAGCAGTTCCGGCGGATCTTGTAAATCCCCGAAAAGCATAAATGTAGCATCACCAGAACCATATAATAAAGATGCAAATACATTCCGGCTAAAACCAAAGTTCCGAGCGTTAAAAATCGCTTTGACATACTTGTCCTCTTTGCAAAGTTTCCGGATTTCATTCCGTGTATTATCCGGTGAGTAATCATCTACAAATATGATTTCATAATGATATTGCGGTAACTGCTCATGAAAGATTTTTGTTAAACGGTCATACATTTGGCAAATACTTTTTTCCTCAGACCAACATGGAATGGTAACACTAATTGTTTTCATGTTTCTTTTCTTCTTTTCCTCTCTTTAACTTTGATAAAATTACATTTAAGAAGCTTCCATTTTTCTCTCAAAAACTTTTATCCGTAAATCTAAATCTTCATTAACCATATTATAATTTTTCAAGATTATATCATTAATGGCCGCTTTTCCTGCTCTCAATTCACAAACATATAATCTTTTGTATTGTAGAATTTCATTTGTTATCTTCGAATTTTTTAGCAATGTAACCGCATCTCTTTCATGCTTTTTTGTCAATAAATACATAAAACCATAATAGCCATCTCCGTCATTTATTGTTGATACAACAGCAGTGCTTGGACTATATATGTCATTTTGCTTCATAATATATTCGGCTGCTTTTTCAAATGGATAATACTTAGTTATCCCCCCCACCTGAACTATTTCATTAGATTTTGCATTAAGGTCGTGTGTTAATGTTATGTAAGAATATGTAATAGAAAGTACAAACACACTCAAACAAGTAACAATATTTAAAAGACGATTATCTAAAAACAAGAACTCTATAATAGATGTAAATCCATATGCCAATATAAATATCACCAAAGGAAGAATTCCTGTAAAATATCTAGCATCAAATAAAGTGCCTTCCGGATTAATTAAAGCACTATAAATATATGTGATTATAATACTAAAAAAAATTATAAATAGAAGAATTAACAATCTAAAATTAATATCAGATAGAAATTTCTTTTCCATTATCGCATGAAATCCATATACAAGAATTCCCAGACAAGTAACTACAAATAGAATTTGTAGCCACTCATTCCCACTACAAAAATAGTTTTTAATTAAGCTAATTACCCAACTTATATCTGGGGAGCGTTTCCATGACTTAGTTATATTCCGTTGAATATAAAGAAAAACTATACCAAACCAAATAATCTCCATAGTACCTGAAGCTAAGTATGGAATAAAAAAACTAATCTTGATTTTTTTACGGAAATATTGTACACAATCAACCAAAAATAATGAAATTATTATTAAAATACTATAATAATGGGTTAATGCCATTATCGTATAGGCAATCGACAGATTAAATAATATCTTTTGATCTTTTTTATCTTGAAACATTTTTTTAAAATATAGATAATATACAATTGATGATGTAAATAAAAAAAGAGGTGCTGGACGAAACTCATAACCTACACAAAGAATTATTGATGGTGAAAATCCCATAAATATAGCTGATACAATTCCCATGAATTTGTTTTTTATATGCGCACCTAATAATCCAACTAAAAAAACACTAAATGCCGTCAATATCTCACACAGTAAAAATAAATATTCAAATCCATATGGCATGATATCTAACCAAAAATATGCTAATATATTAAACAAAGGAGGATTAACATCAACCATTGATGCATTTGTAAGTATTACATTTCGAAGTGATTGATCGAATAAAAAACCAACATTAGAAATTTCATCGGGCCATAATTTATGATTTTCCCATCCAAGTGATATCATTAATAGAAAAGAAATAATTGCTATTAGCAGGTATATTATTTTATCCCACTGATTTATACAGAACGATTTTATTATTTCTAAACACCTTGGTTGTTTTATTTTCTCCCATAAAAATGTTAATATTACAAATATAAAGAGATATAAAATACTAAAGCTAAGTAACAATCTTGCGATATGATTTAATATTTTTATTTTTTCTGTATCATTGATATATATTTTACAAGTTCCATTTTCTTCAGAGTAACAGTCTACTATTTGAATATCTTCCACATATTCTATTTGTACTAAGCCTTTGTACTTATTGGTAAAAAACTCAATATAACGATTATTGCCTATTGGTAATTCTAAAATGAAACTATCTGGTAATTCCCTCGGCTTTCTCAAGTCTGAACTGTTTCTCCATACATACCAGTTTCCTTGCCAAAACCATTTATCCTCGGTTGCAGTCCTTAACTTTATTTCTTCTCCATTTGCATATATCCCAACTAAATATATCTCTTCACCTTTTGCTTCTTTATTCTTTTGATGTAAAGCTGTAACTGTAATATTCTCAACGGGAGCAGGAAATAAATTTGTAAGATAAGAAGATAATATTGCAGAAAAAAATATCAATACAAAGTATGGCCATCTAAAAAATACCTTTCCTTTTCTATGTTTCACTAGGTAAACTAAGAACGTTATAAGCGCTACAATTATAATTTTTAAACCTAATATTTCTATCATTAACCGGACTCCCTATAATTACGTTTTGTTTTACTCTATCCTTTTTTGTAGAAATTTTTCATAACGATCACAAATTCCCTGAGTTTCTCCAAAAGCAACCTGGCTTCCGCGATTTAGCCATAACACTTTATTACATAGTTCTCGTACCTGCTGAACAGAATGACTTACTAAAATTGTTGTTGCTCCACTTTGGATAATCTCTCTCATTTTTGCTTCACTTTTTTTCCGAAATGCACCATCTCCTACAGAAAGTACCTCGTCCAAAATCAGAATATCCGGCTGCACTAAAGAAGCAATAGAAAAAGCGAGTCTGCTTTTCATCCCTGATGATAGCTGCTTAAAAGGTCTGTCTTGAAAGTCCTCTAATTCTGCAAATTCAATAATTTTACTATAAGTTTCATCCATAAATTTTCTGGTATACCCCAACATTGCTCCTCGAAGATAAGCATTTTCTTTTACAGTCAAATCTTTATCAAATCCACTGGCTAACTCTAAAAGAGCAGAAATATTTCCTTCCCGTTTTACCCAGCCTTTAGTTGGCTCCATAATACCAGAAATTGCTTTCAGCAAGGTGGACTTTCCTGCTCCATTTGTACCAATAATTCCCAACATATCCCCTTTCTCCAAGGAAAAAGTAATATCTTTATCTGCCCAAAATTCTTGGATATGATAGTTATGCTTTAATTTACGTACAACGTATTCTTTTAAACCAATATCTTTAAAATCCCCAGTCATATAACGGATAGAAAGATTTTTTACTTCTAAAACGTCCATATTATTTCTCCATTATACATAATACAGAAATTTTGTATTATATTTCTTATACATCCAACAGCCTAAACCTAAAACAAGTATAATATCTACTATCATGAGAAGATGAAACCAAATCGTTGGGATTGTTGACTCAATAACGATTTTTCGAAAATAACGAATATACAGATAAATTGGATTTAATAAAAACAGATTCTGTACTATATGATCATATCTATCAATTGTATAAAAAATTGCAGACATATACATTAATAACATGGTAAATACCGACCACAAATATTGAATATCCCGAAAAAAAACAAATAATGCAGATAAAATCAAACCAACCCCAATATTAAATAAAACTAAACAGCAAATTGGATATAATAATAAAATAAATTTCCATGTAAAAGTAATATGATCCAGAATACAAAAAAGAAAAAACACACAAAGAGTCAGTCCAAAGTTAATAAGCGTTTGGACATTCTTTGAAAAGAGAAATAAATATTTAGGAATATTCACCTTGGTGAAAATAGCTGCATTGCCCATCAGGGACTGCATTCCCTGATCCGAAGATTCTTTAAAGTAAGAAAAAACTAAATTACCACAGAATAAATATGTTGTATAATGTGGTGTATTACGGCCAAAAAATTGAGTAAATACCAGCTTCATAACCAATAAAGTTAGAAGTGGAGAAAGGATGCTCCAAGCCATACCTAAAATGGTACGTTTATATTTTTTTTTAAAATCCCGTTTTACAAGTTCCTCAAAAAGAAATTTGTAGCGTTTTACTTTTTCAATCATATTTTTTATCCATCTTGACAGTAAATATTTTTCAAATCTTTTGCCTTATTAAAATAAGGCCATTTATTCCTCCTGTTGTAATCTAATAATCATTGCATAAATCGATTTTGCAGAATTGAAATTTGTAGGAATAATTTCCACTGTAGGAACCGAAATATCAAAAACATCCTCAATTTCAGAAATAAGCGATAAAATTGCTATTGAGTCTAAATAATGCCCATCTATCAAATTGTCGCAACTATTGTAATCCACTTCTGGCTGAATATCTTCTAAAATTTCAATCAATTCATTCATTTCTAAATCCTCCATATCTTTACTATGAATTTAATGTAAATGTTTTTACTGCATCTCTAACTAAAGCCGCATCTCCATTTTCCTTGATCAAGACTACTTTCGGAAGCTCTCTGCTTAAAAAAAGCGCTATTCCTTCTGTCACACTATATGCACCTGTATTATGAAACACAAAAAAATCGCCCTCTTTTAATCTTTTTATGGGGAGTTGTTTCACAACAATATCATTAGTAGTACAAAGCGAACCACACAAATTCCAATTTTTGATTTCTTCATCTGTTTGACTGTACTGTTTTTCATCAGAATACAAATCATAATATGGATGCCGCATCGCCATTGTCTGACCATAATATACAAGCTGGTGGATACCACCGTCCAATATTGCATAATTTTGTTTAGACACAGTTTTTAAATCTACTACCTGTGTGACATAACTCCCACAACTGGCAGCAATGCCTCTTCCAATCTCAAGGGTTACCTTATAGTTGGAAGCAACCAAGGAAAATGCCTCAGAAAAATCTTTTAGAAAGTTTTCCTCTTCAAACTCTTCCCCTTGAAAATAACAAACCGGAAAGCCTGTCCCATATTCAAATTCTTCGCATTTTAATCCATAGTCAAGTCTTAAACGATCCATTACTTCACAAACCGAGGCAATTTCACGGGCATTTTTTTTCATGGAACGCCGCTGAGTTCCGGAAAAATATTGTATTCCTTTTACTGAGAGGTGAGGATACTTTTCTATTTGGTATTTTGCAATTTCAAATATATCAATAGGATCCATTCCAAATTGATTTCCACTACTAAGACGGAGCAAAACTTGAAGCGTTGTTCCCATTTCTCTTGCAACATCTTCCAATATCATTCCATGCCGGAGTGATTCAATAGTATAAATAGCGCAGCAAGAGCCATTTTCCCCTATATCATCGGTGACAATTTTTTGAATATAATCCTTCGTTTT
This sequence comes from bacterium 1XD42-1, assembly GCA_003612625.1. GTDB lineage: Bacteria > Bacillota > Clostridia > Oscillospirales > Ruminococcaceae > Anaerotruncus. Next base: position 14,882 of record RAZJ01000026.1, read on the forward strand.
ATGAACCCCAGAAATAACCATTTGTGACGTAGAGATCATATATTTTTTACAGATGTCATATTCACCAGGAGAGCAGACTTCCAATCGTTCTACTAACTTGGCTACATATGGAATAATAAAAGCATTGGCTTTTACCGCATAGCATAAAGAAACACTTTCAGGCATTCTGCTGCGGAGATATTCTATTCGATCTCTTAATATCTTTTCATCAAAAAAGAAGGTTGGGGTCCCAAACTTTTTTATAAGTTCTTTCATTACTAATTTATCCATCTCATATTTCCTCATTGCTTTAATTTTCATTCTTGCATTGAAGTGCTTGCTTCTTCCAGATATTTTTTATACGCTTTTCTATCCACTGCCAATGAAAGAAGCAACTTCCTATCAATCTTTCCATTTTTGGTTATTGGCATTTTTAATAAAGGTCTAAGAATGCCAGGTACCATAAATGCGGGAAGTTTAACAGACAATAATTTATGAAATTCTTTACTTTCATACTTTCCCACATAAAATCCTATTAATCTGCTTTTCTTCTCATCAAAGACACAGCAGCTTCTTTCAATTCCATCAATTTCCATCATAGAACGCTCTATTTCTTCCAACTCAATACGGTGGCCCATATATTTAATTTGAAAATCCTTCCGCCCCACAAAAACTAAATCTTGATTCTCATCATAAAAAGCAAGATCACCAGTACAATAAATTCTCTCTTTAAACATGGAATTAGAGGGATTTTGTATAAACACTTTTTCAGTTTCCTGATTTGAATTATAATATCCCAATGCCAAAGCCGTTCCTACTACACAAATCTCCCCTATTTTCCTTTTATCTGTTGGGTAAATTAGTTCATTATCCTTGTCCAAAAGAAAAATCCGTTTATTAGGAAACGCCTTACCGATTGGTATACCGTTTTCATAGTTTCTAGTCCGTTCCATCACATGGTATGTACAATTACAGGTAATCTCTGTGGGACCATACAAATTTACAAATATTGTTTCTGGCAAATACTTCATCCATTCTTGCAGATGCTTTAAAGGCATAACCTCACCGCTAAAAAGCACTTTCTTAACCGTTTCAGGCACTCTATAATCAAAGCCATGAAATGTTGTGATCAAGCATAAAGCAGAAACCGCCCAGGTCATAACTGTTATTTTATTATTACAAAGATAATCTAAGAGTTCCATCGGCTTGGAAAATAAGGCTTTTTCGATAATCACCAATTTGGCACCCGTCTTAAACGCAGAGTAAATATCTTTCACAGAAACATCAAAATCAAGCGGAGCTTGATTTCCAATGACATCTTCAGGTATGATGTCAAATATTTTTGTATATTGATCGATAAAATCAATAACGCTACGATGAGATATCAATACTCCTTTTGGCATACCTGTTGAACCCGATGTAAAATTAGCATAAAGGGGATCTGCATCAATCATTTTGTTTCTGACTTCAATAAGCCGTTGTTTTTCATCCTCAGATATTTTATGTTTCCGGAGTTCTTCAATTTTTAGAATGGTTATGTTTCCTGCTGCCGAAATTGCTTTACCAGAATACTTTTCATCTGTAATAATAAATTCAGGAGAGGATATAAATAAAATATTTTTTATACGTTCTTCCGGCAAATCCGGATTAAGCAAAACATAGAAACAACCAGCATACACAATACCCATAAATGCAGAAAGAGCATTAATCCCCTTGTCCATTAAGACTAAAACAGGTTTTCGAAGCGGATAACAACTTGATGAAAAACACAATTTAGCATAATGAGATAAGAGCGATGCACCCACACCCTGAGAAGTCTGAACAAAATCCTTATAAGAAATTTCTTCTACTGCATCTAAAATCGTATTTTCTCCTGATTTCAAACAGGCAGTTTTTTCCAAGTATTCTAATACATTTCTCATTATTAGCTACCTTCTATCCTCTTATAAATATAACAGATACATCATTTTTTAATTGCAATTACTGGTTTTTGTGCTTCATTTGCAGCATTCCGAATATAGATACGGATTGTCCTTTTTTTCATTGTTTCTTCTCTAACAACACACTTTGATGTGCAATAATAATCTTGCAGTATTATTTCTTTTCCATCTTTTTCTACCGCGACAAATTGATACTCCGGCTTAACTGTTGAGCCATGGATAGAATCCGCATCGTAGGTGATTTCTTTATTTTTTACAGTTTCTGTGTACCATCCATTTAGAATATAATCTTTGGAACGGGCGTACTCCTCGTGAGTATAAAAATATGACGATACATCCTGCCCTTCAAGATACTCTTTTAAAACTTTGGATAATGCTTCTGAAAATAATTCTGCACCGGTTACTTCAAAATGATGAGGACTATAAAAAAAATCTGTTAAATTTGGAATCAACTCTTCTTTTGCATATGCAAAATTAAAAAATGGAACCCCATATTTATTACAAATGATATTTGCTTCAGAATAAGCCTCCTGATACTGCTCATCACCCAATAAAATCTGCGGCATCTCAGGCGAAGTAATTAGTATCAATTTACATTTATTTTTATCACATAGACGTTTCATTTTCTGTATAACCATACTTTGTCGTGTCATATTTGCATCTTGGGATTTTACAACTTTTTGATTCATTATTTTATGGAGAGCTTTGGTATTATGTTTGACATATAAGTATGGGCAGAATCCTTTCTTATCATAATTTTGCGTTTTATTTTGGATATTTTTAATCTTAATATTATAAAAATTTTCTCGATCTATTTTTCCAGAAAGATTTAACATAAAATCTTCTATTGTTTCTGGATGGAATGTTCTCCATGGAAAAAAGCGATCCATATATGCACCATCTAATCTGCTGACATTTAACGTATAGGCTACTTTTGCATCAATTTTTTGTAAAAATGGCCACAATATATTTTGGACTATGATAGGTTCTTCAGGTGAATAACAGTATATAGGGTTATATACATATACTACAATTTTAGGATGATGTATTTGAAATGATTCCTGCATCAGAGCATAGCTTCCTTCTATGCCAATATTACTAATAGATAAATTAAATGAGTTCATATCAAGTTGCTTTTCAATTTGTTTATTTCCTATATGACGGCGACAAAGCGAATCACCGATAAAGCAAATTTCTATATTATCTGTATATGTCATATCATGCATCGTAAGCATTGCATTTCCTTCAATTTTCTGAAAGAAAAATCCCATTAAAAAATTTAAAGCAAAAAAAACAGTGACGAATAATGCAATATGGACCTGCCATTTTTTAAAATATTGCATACATAAAACCCTCCATAGCATTAACTCCTGTTATTGAAAAAGCAATTATAAAAAAAATTAATCCATATAGTATCGACCACCGCAATACAATATTTCTTTTATCAAGCCAGAATCGAATTTGTACACCCCGTTCCTGAAAAAAAGAAACTGTTAAAAGTAAAAGAACGGCAACTACAGCTATAATATAATCCCATTTTTCCATTCCAAGTTTTAAGATATTATCTTGTAACAAGGCTGAAAAGTGAAAACCAAATATACTCTTTTTTAACATTAAGAAGGCTTCTGAAATTTCTGTACAACAGTCAAAATAATATCCAATACAAACAATAATAAATGTACGAATCACTTGAAAAATATGCCACAAACAACATTCCTTTGTTTGGGGAAACTTTTCATAAAATTGGGAATATAGCGGCTTAAATAGAATACTCAATGCTAAAATAATACCATTATATAGCCCCCAAAAGATATAACGCCATTCAGCGCCATGCCAAATCCCCACAAGAAAAAATACAAGAATATTTCCTACCATTGCAGGAAATAGAGCTGCTATCTTTTTGTGCAATCCTTTTAATTTTTTACAGGTCTTTGTAATGAATTTTGATCTTGCAAATGGATAAAAAACATAATCTCGCATCCATGCTCCTAAAGAAATATGCCAACGTCGCCAAAAATCTCCTAGAGATGTAGCAAAATATGGACGCATAAAGTTTGGTGATAACCTAATAGCAAACATTTCTGAAATACCAGTAACAATATCAATTCCGCCAGAAAAATCAGCATAGAGCTGAATTGCATAAGTAAAAATTGCTAAAACAATGACGCTTCCATCATATTCTCCAGGTGATTTACACACAGTTGCCACTAAAGGAGCTATTCTGTCAGCAATCACTAGCTTTTTCATATAGCCCCACAGCATTAAAATAGCACCATGCTTTAAATTTTCATATTGGAATTGATTTTGTTTCGTTAATTGAGCTGCCAGTTGGTCATAACGTCCAATAGGTCCTTGCACAATTTGTGGGAAATAAGATACGAACAATAGATATTTTGCAAAATTTTTTTCCGCCCTATATTTTCCCCAATAAACATCAATTAAGTACCCCAAACTTTGAAAAGTGTAAAAAGATATTCCAAGAGGAACTAGAAAACTCAAAACAGGTGTAGATACTTCTGAAACTGTAAATATACTCCAGAGCTGGGCAATATTCTTTATTGCAAAATTTGTATATTTTATAATACATAAAATTAGTATGTTTAAAACCATACCACATAAAAAAATAATTTTTTTTGTCCTTTTCGACTTCTCACTTACCACTTTCCTTTCAGACTTGGACAATTCTTTATTTAAGCGAAAGTACTCGCTCACCCAGCCAGAAAGGGCATCTATCATTAAAGCTGCAAGCCATGTTGAAAATGCTGTACATAATAAATAGACTATAGCCTTATACCGTCCTCCCCAACAGTAAAATAGCAAGCTTGCTATTAATAGAATATACCATTGAAATCGTTTTGGGATTAAATAATATATAAAAAGACAAATCAATATAAATACAAAAAACGAAGGGGACAGAAAAGACAAAAATATCACACTCCTTTTTAGAATCTATTTTTACAAAATCCATATATAGAATCCTAACCATAATTTTGATAATAGTAAGTATCTTATCAAGATAGCTTCCCATATCTTTCTTGAGCATACTCCAGTTTTTTATTAAGCTCCTGAATATCTGCTCTTAAATTGATGATTTCATTTTCAATAAAGCCTAAACTTTCTTCCATCAATGCATCAACAATATGATTTTTTATTCGTTCCCCGCTTTTTCCATCAAAATAAGGAATATTATTATAAAATGCATTTTCCCGGATTTCCTTTTTAGGATCCTCTCCATTGATACATTGCGCTACAAAATTTTCCATATCATAAAATGTAGAACCCATATAATAGCTTTCTATAATAGGCTGCACCGCTGGTGTAAGAGGCTCGGAATAATCATTATTATACATATATAAAACAGGAACTTTTGCAGTAGCAGCCTCTATCATTAAAGCACTTCGATCAGTAATCAGAAAATCACAATTAAGCAGTGAATTACGGTAATCATCTGACCAATCTATGTATACATTTTCTGCCATATCAAGAAGCTTTATGATTTGTTCAGCTAAAGTTCCCAGTTCATCTTCGCCATCTAAGAACTTAGGATGCGGTAGAAAAACTACAAAAAGATCACTTTGTGTAATAATATACTTTGCGAAGTCCAAATATATCTCTAATTTTGGCGTAACCATAACACCACTTCCATCTGGTTGTGGTGTTATTTTAGGGAAGTGCACATGCCACACTAAAATTTTTCTTTTCGCCGCTTGCTGCGATACCTCTGGTAAAGGTAAGAATTTTTCTTTATTGTATAACCCGTCAAATTTAGGATGTCCTAAGCATTGCACTGCATGATAATTGGGACAGTATTGTCTATAGTCTTCTCTCATTCTCTCAGAAAAAGTGAAAATTTTCCAAGAATTTCGTACCACAGCATTATAAAAATGAGCATCCTGCGCATGTTCTGTGTTAGAAAGTTCAATACCATAAGGAATATACACAATTCTTGTTCCTTTCTTTTTGAAAGCAGCTGAACGAACATGAAAAGTTCGATGTCCATAATCATATGGTGTCTGCATAACCAATATATGTGGACTAAATTTACTGAAAAGGCTGTCAGAATATATTTTATATGTGATTCCCTTTTCATCCAGAAATTCTTTTGCCGTAAGCATTTGAGTTGTATCCCCATATAATTCATTCAAAAAAGTGAATTCGACCCGTATTCTTGGGTCAGAGATGCATGCTTCATAAAACGTTTCCCAGCTTGGCCAAAAGGAAGCTGCCTGAAAAAGAAACATAATCCGCACAAATTCATCTTTGTAATAAGGAATTAAGACTTGTGAACTGTTCGAGCGACTAGCTCGTATCTCTTTTTCTAATTCTTTAATAACATTCCGCATCAATTTATAGGTAATTTTTCGAAAAAAATCTGCCACCGGCTTAAAAAAACTTTTTATTTTTTTCTTTAAACCTTCCAAAGAACTTCCCACCCCATCTATATTTTTATTTCAGATGTTCAATTCCAGCTAAAGACTTATAAAATATGCTCATCATAAGATGGTCAAAAATCATATGTATATCTTCCGTTATCTGCATACTCTGCACTGGCACATGTAAGGAAACATTTGAAAGTTCTTTCAGCCTTCCGCCGGAATAACCCGTCAGTCCAATCACCTTGTTTCCCTGTTCTTTCGCATACTTTACAGCATTGATTATATTGACAGAATTACCACTGCCAGAAATCGCGATTAAAATATCATTTGGCTCCAGATTGCCCCGCAGCTGAAAACGGAAAACATCTTCATAGCCAATATCATTCGCAATTGCCATCAGTGTTGCTACATTATCATTCAGACATTGGAAACGGAAAGGTATCTCGATATGTTCAGAAACTCCTTTATTAAAATCATTCTGAAAGTGAGAAGCTGTAGCCGCACTGCCGCCATTTCCACAGATATAAATATGTCCCTTCTTCAAACGGGTTTCATTTAATAAGTTAAGAGCTTCATTCAGGCTGTTTACATCCACTTTTTTCAGAATCTCAATCTCAAGCGTAATATAATCCTGAATATTCTCTATATAATTCATTGTTTTCTTTTTTCCTCTTAATTCTCTAAAATTTTTTGCACTGCTTCTGCTAAATTACTACAGACCATATCAGGCTGTACATTATATTTTTTGTCCTTTCCGGCATCCCCGGTAAGAACCAGTACTGTTTTTGTTCCTGCATTTTTTCCGGTTTGAATATCCACTGTTGTATCCCCAATGATCCAGGATTCTGCCAAATCAATATTAAACTGCTGTGCACAATCCTCCAACATTCCAATATCCGGCTTGCGGCAATGACAGGAAATCTTATAATCTGGATTTTCTTCCGGATAACCTTTATCTGGATGATGGGGGCAAAAACAAATCTTATCCAGATAAGCCCCTTCCCGGCCCAGCAGCGTTTCCAGCTTCTTATGAATATTTTCTACATCTTCTATTTGACACAGTCCACGGGCTACTACCGGCTGATTGGTCACCAAAATCGCTAAATATCCAGATTCGTTAATCTTTTGGATGGCTTTAATTACTCCATCTTCCAATTCAAATTGTTCTTCTTTCCAAATAAGCCCATTCTTCCGATTAACTGTCCCATCCCGATCCAGAAAAATCGCTCTTTGTCTTTTTCTGAAGCTTCGCCGGGCAATATAACCGCCTTTTAATTCCTTCTCGGCAGAAGTAATCCGCTCTACTGTTCCCACATCTTTTATGTACTCTGAAGAGCAATAAGCATAGACAGATTTATTTTTTTCTATCATTCCAGCAAGAAGCTGCTTTTCCAAATCAACTTTGGTATTTTTGGGAACCTGTTCACAAGCTGTCTTGTCCAAAATATAAAATCCTGCATTAACGCAATTGTGATACCATCCAGTCCGTACATTATGTTTTGAATCGAAACCATACACTTTTCCATCCCTGCCGCAGATTACTAAATCCGAATCAAAAGGATGGGAATTGGGATGGATAAAAAAAGTCGCTTTTGCTTGCTTCTGTCGGTGAAACTCCATCATCCGGCTCAAGTCAATATCAAACAGCACATCTCCAAATACCAAGAAAAAGGAGTCCCCGGTTAACAAAGGCGGTAAAAGAGAAAGTGCTCCCGCAGTCCCCAAAGGTACTGTTTCCTCAATATAACGAATATTTATATCGAACCTTTTGCCGTCCTCAAAGAATTCCCGGATTTTTACCCCTAAATGTCCTGTAATCAGTATAATATTTGTAATCCCCTGATCCCGCAGACATTCTATCTGCCACTGGAGAATTGGCTTTCCTGCTACCAAAGCCATCGGCTTGGGAATTTCATCGTTTGTAATAGACCGCAGACGGGTACCTTTACCGCCTGCCATAATCACTGCCTGTATCAAAGTACCATCTCCACTGTTTTGGCAACAGCCTCGTCACTTGTCATATGAGCATGCCACCCGGCCTCGTGGATCTTGTCCAAATTATAGGCAAATACAGGTACATCACCTTTCCATCCGCCTCTGCCGCCGGTATATTCAAAGGGGATACCCTCCAATTTCATCTTTTCACAGACAATCTCGGCTATACGGGTAACTGATGTCTGTGTTTCAACTCCCACGTTATATAATGTCACACCTTTTGGTGTATCTTTAAAGCGCATAATTGCATCTACTAAATCTAATACATAAATATATGGCTTGCTCTGGGTTCCATCTCCCAAGATGCGCAGATGAGAGGAATCCTCTTTTAGCCGCTTTACAAAATCGAAAATGACACCATGAGTCAGACGAGGCCCAATTACATTTGGAAAACGGAATATGAGAACATTCAAATCATTCATATATGAAAAGGCAGAAATCATTCCTTCTGAACCGAGTTTGGCCCCGCCATAATAGGAGATTGGCTCCAAGGCTGCAGCTTTTTCGCTGACTTCAGCTCCCATTTGTTCACCATATACAGCAGAAGTTGAAGCAAAAAACAGATTCTTAACTCCAACCCGGCGCATACATTCCAAAAGCACAAAGGTTGTGGAATAAGTATTTTGATATTCAATCATCGGATTATTTGCACTGGCCTGGATGTCTGAATTTGCTGCCATATGAAAAATATAATCTGGCTGCTCTTTCTGAAAAATTTCCAGTATCCGGTCAAAATTACTCAAATCCTCTTCATAGAATTGAAAATGGGGATTTTCTTTTAAATGCCGGATATTTTTCTTTGTCCCAATAAAAAAATTATCAATACAGACAATATCATGACCTTCTGTTAAAAGAGCGTCAATTAAATGACTGCCGATAAAGCCTGCCCCACCTGCTACAAGTGCTTTCATAATTCGATATCTGCCTTTCTCAATCCCAATATTTATCTCCGATATATACCACAGAAGTACCATTTTTCTCAAAGCTAAAGGGAAACTGACGAAGCCTTAACGCTACACGCAACCTTTCGTGATTTTCCGGTTTACAGTAGAAAATTAAGAAACCGCCGCCCCCTGCTCCCAGCAGTTTTCCGCCCAAGGCCCCATTCGCGATTGCCGTTTCATATGCTTCATCAACCATTGGATTAGAGATACCGCTGGCCAATGTACGTTTTAGTTTCCAGCCTTCATTCAGCAAATCGCCAAAAGAATCCAGCCGGTTTTGTTCTAATACTTGTTTCATATCTTCAGCTAATGCACACATTTTTTTTAAATTTTCTGTCTTTTCTTTATCTCCCATATTTTTCTTCTGTTCCGCCAAAATGGTATTCGCTGAACGGGTATCTCCTGTATAAAACATCACCAGATTCTTTTGGAGCTGTTGGTATGTTTCCGGCATCATTACAATAGGAGATACTGAAACTTCCCCATCCCGATGAAAACGGATAAAATTCAGTCCCCCAAATGCTGCCGCATACTGATCCTGCTTTCCAATAGGGCTTCCCAATTTCTGTATTTCTACCTCACAAGCTTTTTCTGCCAGCTTTCCTTTAGACATGTATTTGCCTTGATAACAATTGAGGGCATTTAAAAGCCCTACTGTAAAGGTACTGGAGGAACCCAGCCCTGTACCGCCAGGAATATCTGCCGTAGAACTGATCTCCACTCCATGAATCTGACGCTCGTTTAATACACAGTTAAATATCCGGTGCCTGATAGCAGACAGATTGTCCACACGCTCATTCTCCGAATATTTCAACATTGTATAGTTTTCATCAAAATATGGATGGATCGAAATATAACAATAACGGTTAATGGAGGTACTCAATACACATCCTTCATACCTTTTATAAAAATCCGCCAGGTCACTGCCTCCGCCTGCAAAGCTAACCCGGAATGGTGTTCTTGTGATAATCATAACTATAATCCTCTTTTTTCTTTTTTGTCGTTCCTTCACAATGCATTACCTTTTTAACGCTTTGCAAAGTCTTATATATTTACGCCGAATTCCCCGATAATTCTTACAAAAACTTTTTATCTTTATATAAATTACTTCAAAATAACTTCTTTTGCGGAAAAGGGTCTGCAATGTTATTTTTTTTGTTGAAAGAATAAATGGTGTATGATATCGTAAAACGCCCCATTCAGCATCCAGTGCCCTTAGCAGAGAATTTTCATCATAATATTGTATTTTTCGATTTGTCCAGTAAATCTCTCTTAATAACTTTTGCAAATCTGTCCATGCTTTTTTGCGCTTTTTAAAAAGTGCATTTTTTCCGCTTGTAAAATATGCTTGCTGCTGTTGGGAAAGTTTCATTTGCAAGTTACGTCTTAAAGTTGCTGCTACGATCTTACTCTGCTGCTGGCTCAAAAGCTCCTTTTTTTGACTGGTGATGCTTTTTCCATCCTCCCGGTAATACCCCAGAATTTCAGATAAATTTGCAATTTCTCCAAAATCCAATACCCTTGTCCATAATTCAAAATCTTCAGCTGCATAATTGCTGTTGTAAAACAAACGATTCTGTAAAAATACTTCCTTACGTAACATCAAAGTGGAATGACATAGGTCACATCGGAATAACAAGTTCGCTCTGCACTGCTGGGGTGACTCCGGTGGAGCATGTAAAAAAGTACTCAGTCCAAAATATTGCTGCCATCCGCCGCATACCACAACGGATGGATGCGTATCCATATAAACGACTTGTTTTTCTAACCGCTGGGGTGTCATGATATCATCAGAATCTATACGTGCGATATATTTGCCCTTTGCACACTGCATCCCTTTATTTAAAGCCTCTGCTAGCCCTTTGCATGGCCCCTGCATTACACGAATCCGGGGATCTTGAAAACGATCCAGAATTTCTAACGTATTGTCCGTTGAAGCATCATCAATTATGAGTAATTCAAAATCAGAAAATGTCTGGCATAAAACACTATGTACGGTTTCTTGCAGATATTTTTCCGATTGACAGGTAGGCAGCAAAACCGTTACTTTCATCGCAATAAGCCTCTATGAACGATGTTCATATTTTCTTTTGAATCTTTTTGCAAACGCCAGCAATTGTGCTGTCGCTTCTATCCCCATAAGTTTTATAAAACCCCTAACGGCAATAACCATAGGATCACTTGTTGGCGTAAGTATATATCGATAGTCTGTAAATAATTGCACTGCTTCTTTTTGCTGGTGTATAGGAAGTTCTTTTAACAACGCAAAATTTAGAATATATTCATATTGCAGACGTTCCATTGCTACTTGAAACCATATAGCTTTTGAATTTCGCAGACGCTCTATAGATTCTTTTAAAATTGTAACGGTTTGATTTACACGATCATATCCTGTATGATTCATTAAAGAACCCTCACGGCCTACCCGATAATAATAATAGGGTGGATATGTAAACAACACTTGAGGACTTGCCAAAAATACCCTTATTGTAAAATCTATATCTTCTGCATAAGTGTTTTCTTTAAAATAAATCTGATTTTTTTCTAAAAATGTTCTGCGGTAAACACACCGCCATACATTCCAAAAACTTTGTCGTTTTGTGGCTGCAAGCGAAAAAGCTTCAAGCCCGCTGAGATTTCTGTTGCCAATTTGCTTTACCCATATAGATTTATGCAAAAAATCGGAATAACGGTAAAAATCCGTTATAATAATATCTGCTTCATATTCTCTGCTGCGGATTTTTCCCAGTAACTTTTTTAATGCTTCCGTATCCACGAAATCATCGCTGTCCACAAACAAAATAAAATCTCCTGTAGCCTTCTGCAACGCACAATTTCTTGCATTTGATAATCCTTTGCCATTTTGAAAGATGAGTTTAATATTAGAGTTTTCTACTGCATACCTTTGAGAAATTTCTGTGCTTTTATCTGTAGAACTTCCCAGGGACAAAATAATCTCATCACTTTTCTCAAGTGCTGGAAGTACAGTATTTATGCATTTTTCAAGATATTGTTCAACATTATAAACCACAATAATAATGTTAAATCGAATTTGGATAATACTCTCTCCTTGCCGCTTTCACATTTTCAACTAACTATTATGTTTGCTCTGACAGCAATGCCATATCATTTTTCTGAATCCCGTCTTTATAAAATAAATACCCAATATTTTTAGCAGCATTTAAAGCCGCGTTTCCTTGATGACCATTTTTACATACAAAAAGCCTGCCGCCAAAATAACGGACTCCCGGGGTATGGCCTTCATTGTAACGTTTCACTGAAGCTCCACAATGACAGCAATGGGAAGCTGTATGGTAAGGGGAAACGGTTGTTAAAATAATGCCTTCTCTCCAAGCCTTATATCTGAGAAGCTGAATAATCCGTTTTCCTAAAAAGTATCCCATCCCCTGGCCATATAAATAGCCGTCCACTTCTGCATATCTAGGTACAATAATTCCCTTTACCCCTTTTTCTTTGCAGTAATCCAGTATTCTCCGGCTGACTAAATGGGCATAATAGCCACTTAAACTAAAAATTGATCTTCTGAGTTTCTTACCGCCTTTTGCAGCATTTTTCCTGATTTTTTTTATCCGGTTCAGCAGGCGCTTCCTACGGTATGCAAACTCTTTTCCACCCCGTACAAAATACGAGTCTGTCACATGACCGTCGCCGCTGAATACTGCACAAGCCGCTAAAACTTCTGAAGCTGTAAAGTGAACCGCACAAAAGCTTTCTTTACCTGCTTTTCGTTCCTTTACCTTTCTGATGTCTTTTACCGAGAATTTTACTGACACACTTAGAAAAAGTTTCTTTCCTTTGTTAATTAAAGTTGGAGAAAGAATAACTCCATCTTCCGGCAATTTTCGACCATAATAGGTATGCCGCACCCAAATCCAGGAACGTCCATTCCATAATTTGAGCACGATACTGCCCTCTCCAAATTCTTTAAACATTCCCTTATAAAATACAACAGAAGCATGAAAGCTTTTTGCTGGAGCAGGCTTTCCCTTTTTCCATAAATGTCCCTTTTTTTCTGCTTTCTCTTTTTTCCGTTCCCAGTTTTGTAATAATCCTATATAGGAACGAATATGTCCAATAGCTGCATTGATTGCTGATCTACGAAAATATAAAGGAACTTTGTGGAATGGCAGAGGCATGACAACTGGCTGTTTATCTCGTCCCACGATCGTCATTTGTTCTAAGCGGCGCAACACTTCCATATTGCTGAGTTCCAAAAAATCTAAATGTTCTGTCAATATCCCGTAGTAAAATTCCAATACTTTGTTGTAAAGATTTTCTGTTTCCTGAACCCAGTCAATATGATCACAACGCAGCTTCAAACGGTAGGTAACAATAGAACTTCCGATTTTCTCAGCCATGTGGGCCTCCAAAAATAATACAACTCGCAACACCCTTTGCCCTTTCAGGCAACTTTGCTCATGCTTGCATCATGCGAGGCATAAACAGGCGGTGCTGTACCCGTAACGGCTGCCGTGCCCTTCGGCTCTCATAGGCTGCCGCCACACCGGATCGTTTCCAATCCGGATTCTTTGCCAAGTATAACTGGCTATTGTAATCCCTAAAGTGGATATCCTCTATACAGTTGTGTTTATTGTCGGTATACCGACAATAAACACAAAAAGGGGTACCCCTTTTTGGAACTTTACTATCCTATTATAGTTTGAGCCGCTCCATAAGTCAAGAGTTTATGAACAAAAATAAAACGGAAATAACTAATATCACTTTTATGACTATGTTTTTAAAATGCTGGATATCCTATATCAAGGATACCCAGCACAAGATCTAACGCACTATAAATACTATGCTAATGCATTTAGATGCTTCGTCTGCCAGTCCGCTGCTAAATTGATTAGTTCAGTATAAATCGCACTATTTTCAGGATCTTCTTCTTTTAATTTGTCCATAGCGTCAATAATATTTCGGTCGTTCTGGGCTTCATTTGCAGCCATTTTTTCAAAGGTTTTCCAAACATGATTTTCTGATGTTTTAAATTCGGGAGCTTCTCTGCCTAATGCTTTACATATGCTCTTAACTCCAGCTTTTGTCATAGTTACTCTAAAATCATGGCATTTTTCAGCAATCCGGACCCGTTCCGGGAATCTGTCAATTCTTTCCTGTGTCCATCCCAAAAGCATTGAAACTTCTTTCCGAGCAAGTTCTGTTTGCTGGCCATCCCAAAGAGATTTATATTCTTCATAAGAAATCGTTTGCTCTTTAGCCGTACCGTCAGCAGAATAAACAACTTGTGTTTCAGGCATTTTCTCATATTCTTCCTTAGACATCGCAGCCTGCATAAATTCGCTCATAGAAGTTTTACCATCCAGCATGGACTGATATTTTTCTTTTGTTTCCTTATGGTTTTGGAGTTCTTGATTAAGCCGTTCTATCATTTCATCATGGATACTGTCTGCATTATTTAAAAATTCCATATCTTTTTTAAGAAGCTCTAAAAGCTGTTTTTTATTAGGAGATGTTTCTGCTTCAGCTTCTGCCGCTTTTGCTTCTTTTTCCAGTTCAACCAATTTTTCCTGCATTTCTTTTGAAATTGTGTCTTCTGTTTTCCCTTCAAAAGATTGTGAGAAAATATTGTTTAATGTTTTAATGAGATCGGACTGCTGCCCATTATTCGCAGCTATTGGAGTATTAGCACTACGAAGGGCAAAATTGTTTTGTAAAAAACTAGAATCTATTCTCATGATATAAGCCTCCTTTAAGCATAACAGTTAATAGAATTATTCCAGAAAAGCATCCCATCGCATTGGATTTCCAGACGGTAGAACATTGCCATAACATCTTTATATGCGCTTGGTGTCGGAGTCATATGTCGGTTAACGCCTTCCAGCAAATTGGAATACTGTTGCAAGGCATCTACAAAAGATTTATTAAAGGCTAAAGCTGAAGATACATCCAATGATGAAAATAATTGAAATGCAGCTTCCCGCACTGTACCGGCACTTTTTAAATCCGGAGAGGGATCATAAAAAAAGCTGTAAATTGGATCTAATTTTGTTACATGGGCTTTTTCCATTTTTTCCTCTAAAGTATAACTAAATGAGTCAGAATCTTTTATATGATTTTGTACGTGTCTGGAATAAGCTTCTGTAACAAGTTTTGCTTGTTCCTCATTTAAGTTTGCTGCCGCATAGCGGTTCACTTGGCTGGAAGCTACCCCTAACCGGGCAAACTGCTCCAAATCCAAGTTGCCTTGGGTTTTTGGAAGCGGATCTGAAATTTTCTTTAAAGCTTCTACTGTCTGAGAAAATTCCTGAACTGTAAAATCTACCCCATCAACCGTTAATTTTGTTTTTAATTTTGATAAATCAGTCCCGCCCCCAGAAGCAATCTGCTCTGCCAGTTCCCGGACAGCATCCCGCATTTGCTCCCGAAGCGGCATCCAATTCCAGAGTTCCTCTACAGGAGTATCTGGTGGCCTAAAATAATCTGCTGCGTGAGCGGCAAATAAAGAAATCTCTGAACTATACATCCCTTTTTCAGTACGAACAAAATTATCCATTACAGAAGGATCTTTTAAATAAGCCTGTGCTGTCCGTTCAAAAAAATTGTCCTCATGGTTAAAAAGTTTTCCGCCTGTAAGATTGGAACTGAACCAAGGCCCTTTTATTTCACCCAACAATCCACTTTCACATTCTTCTAACCTTTTGGGTTTAAAGGTATTCAGTCCCTTTTTTAACATGGGGCTTTCTTCTGACGCCGCTTTCGCTTTTGCTTCTAATTTTTCCAGTTCTTCCGGAGTAAACGTACGCAGGGGCCTACCGCTATATTGGTTGCACAACTTTGTGAAAACAGAATCAGTAATGACCATTGCTTATCATCTCCTTGATACTGTAAATATTACATATGAGGCGTTGATAAGAAGAAATGATAGATCCATGTTCCAAAACTATCACCGCCACATGCAACAATAATATCATCTATTGCGTAGCTATGGGAAAATGAAACATATCCATTTGTAATGGTATGTTCATAATTACCCGGTTCTGTCAAAGGTTGGAATTTTAATTTGCAAACTCCATCCGAATTGGTCTGTCCATATTTGGTTACAATCCGTTCCGGATTGTCCGGCCACATACGGCTCATCCATGTAACCTCTACAGGCTCATTTGCAATGGGATTATCCCACTTATCATAGACATTTACTACAGCCGTAAATTCATGTTCAAACCAATAATTTCGTCCTTGTGGATACCCTGTCTGTATTGGCGGATCGATATCCACTAAATATGAAATCGCAAACCGATCTACATACCCTTTTTTATCCATCTGAAGATCATACGCGCCGACAGCATCGCTGGTAGTGAACTGGTAATTAAACACCCTGACATAATAATATCCGACACCCAACTCATATTTATCATAAGCGTCTGTACTTTCCATGGGACTGACCAATTCCATTTTCTGGCCGTTTGCCTGATAAATTTCCACGTCAAAATTGTCACCTGAGGAAGTTTTTGACGCAAAAACATTTACATAGTCATAGTCTTTATTGGTAATGTCAGTAATCCCCATCCAATACCAATCCTGATCCATCGAAGCCTCTATTACTTGTTGTTCTGAGCCAGAACCTGGCGCCAAATCACTTGGCGTCGCATTGAAAGCACTGTCATTTGGTTCTGTTACATCATCAGTAACAGTTGCTATCTGTAAATGAAGTTTATATGGTTTTGTGGCACTGTATCCTGTTACTGCATTGATTGTCAGAGCATAAGTTTCTGTCGAACTGGAACGATTAGCACGGGAAACAGATTCTTCCAAAGTTTTATACTTTCCATGGCTGTCTGTATAAAAGTGTGTCTCATAGGTGGAAGCATCCACCCAAGTTAGATCGCCAGTTGCTTCATCATACTGGTACAGGTTTAAATCATAGTCTAAGGAAGGATCTTCCGGACATTCCATAATAAACCGCATTATCAAACCTGGTTCCAAATCCAACGGATAATAAAGAGCCATCCCATTGGCTTCATCAATGACATTTTCAATGCTGGCAACATCTGAAGCCGCTCTCGCCTTGCTGCCTATAGACAAGGCATTTTCAAGATCTTCTTTGTGAAGTTCGGGATGCTTCGCAGGCTTTTGTAATTCTTCAAAATGTCCTGTACCTGTTTCAGCTTTTCTCGCCGCTTTAGACGTGTCTGATGGGAAAACGGTAATCATGCCGTTTTCATCAGGCAGAGGCAGCTCGCCGCCTCTGCTTGACAAAGAGTCACTGCTTTTAGCTGTTTCCTGTTCCTGTAATGCGGCATTGTTAATACCCTGACTGTCTGCCGCAAAAACCATAGAACAGGAAAGCGAAACAGACATAATTGCTGCCAGAATTTGAATTAAAAACTTATTTATTTTTTGCATATAGTTTCATCCTCAATACATCAATGTAAATTTTGATAATATTTCGAATGCATACAGTTTCATACTATTTTATTACATATCTTTAACTTTTTCCCTTATGTTTTCGGGAAAAGGACATGCCGGGATTTTTGAATAATCAATCAACCATAATTCCGCAATCAACCGTTACGGAGGAAGAACCGATATTTTTGACTTCTGCACTGTAATAACCGGCTTTATCAATGTTATAATATAAATATTTCTGTCCAGAGGTAACAGTCATTGAGGTTTTCTTTGTTCCGCTGCCGGTGCTTGAAGAATGGTAGTATATTGTAACACTTACTTTTCCACTACCAAATAATTCGGCATAAGCGGTAATAGCACCGGACTGAGCATAATATTTTTGGGATTTCCAGCTTTTGTTTACTGCTAATGTAGAAGTTAAGCCTTCTTCTCCCGACCTTGGCATTGCTGTCATTGTCGTTTTGGAAAAAGGAATTTCTTTGGCGTTGACCTCTAATGCTGCTCCAAGGCACAACAAATTGATTGCCAGCACACAAGCTGAAAGCTTTTTCTTATTCAACAAACTGACTCCTCCTTATTCAATTAGTAAGATTATAAGTAACTCTTTTAAATGGCATCCCTTGGCATTTTCCGCTGGTAAACCCAGTCAAATCCACAGGATTTCCGTATGAATCTCGAACAAGAATTTCTGCACAAACAACATTTGCCATGCCGCTCATTCCAGCAAGCCCAATTTGTTGTCCCCGTTCAACCTTCTCACCTACTGAAACATTGATAGCATCCTTTTTTAAATGACCAACTGCCACAATTAAATGCTTATTTTGGATGATAACCGAATATCCCATAGCTTCATGTTTCCAAAAGCCAACGTAAATAATTTTACCTTCTACTGGAGCATATGCCGGCACATCTTCCTCTGGCGCTATGTATACAATCCGGTGACGCACCTTGTCAGGCGATTTTTCATACACATGCGGCCATAAAATTTCAATAGGATTTTCAATGGGGCATTGTAAATCAACTTCTGTATTGATCAGACACCCTTGCAAAAAACGGTAGGGTGCAGATAAACTGGTCAAAGTAATGGTATCTTCCCGGATAAAATTCCGATATGTCAAACAGGCCATAAACACAACCAGGGCCATCAGGAATACCAGCCATCTGCCTTTTTTTCTAACGGTCATATCTGTCATCTGGGATAATCTATAAAATATCTCTTTTTTGCTGCAGCTTCCGGCAAAATTAACCGCTGTCCGCTGCTCAACCTGTTTGACCAAGGAACGAAGCACAATCTGCTGGTACTGGCTCCGGTAATCCATACTTTTTTGAGAAAGAATATCATAATCACAAGCTAACTCAATTTCTGCTTCAGCACGCTTTTGCATCATATATACGATAGGATTAAACCAATACAGGCAGCATACGAGCCAATGTAAAAGCCTGCTTTCTATGTCGTGGTTTTTTAAGTGGGCCAGCTCATGCCGGAGCATCATTTCCAATTCCTCTTTGGAACCATATTCCTCTGGAATGAGCAAAAAAGCTTTGCGAATCCCAAAAACCAATGGACTCGAAAAATATTCACTCTCTCTAATATTGATTTTCTGCTTTATTTTCATTTCCCGGCAAAGTTCCGAACACAAATTCTGCAAAATTTCATCCTTTACAGGTATAGAACATTGAAAGAACAAGTATTTCTCTTGTTTGGATTTCCAAATTCTATAAATAAATATACCCGCTGTTATAAAAAACCATAAAGATGATAAAGCGCATATTAAGTACAAAACATAGTCAGGTTTAGAAACTGTCTGCGATATAACTGGTTTACTAGCTGCCATAGCTGGCATTGCTTCTATTGTGGAAATAACAACTTGACTTTTACGCATTCCGATAAATGGCAAAGGAATTGATAATCGCATAAAGGCTAAAAAACGTAAACATATCAAATTCCACAACAATACCTTTGCCCTCGGCTGAAAACGTTTGCCTAATTTTGGGGAGAGCCATAGAAACAAAGCGGCAAGTATAGAGCCGGAAAGAGTGGTACTAATCAGTGTAAATAAAATTGTTGAAAGAAAAGAACCCATCTCTTTCCCCCTCCCCTCTGTCAAAAATTATTTTAGGAATTTTCTGTTTGGGAAATCATTCCAAAAGTTTCTTGTAATTCTTTTATATCTTCTGCTGTAAAAGACTGATCTTTCACTAATGATAAAACTAATGATTTTGGCGAATTTTTATAAAGGCGTTTCATCAACAACGCCGTTTCAAATTTCCGGTATTCCTCCCGGTCAATTTGTGAACGGTAAAAATTAAAATGTCCCTCTTTCACACATTCCAATACACCTTTTTCGCAAAGGCGGGTCAACATACTTTGCAGGGGCTGCCGTGAAAGTTTGCGCTCTAAATTGATTGTTTTTAATATTTCCCCTGTTTGAACCAATTCTTTTCCAGAAAACCAAATTGCATTCATAATCTCAATTTCACGTTTTGTTAAAAGCTCCATAAGCCAATTCCTCTTCCACAATATTTTTTAATTACATTACACATAGTATAAATTTTGTCAGGGAATCGCTAAGAAATGGAATTTGACATGTTTAAAAAGAATGAAACAACATGCTTTTGATAAGTATACCATAATTAGTATCTGTTGTCAACAGAAAATCTCTTTTTATCGTAATATTGTTTAGGTAAAACGACGAAAATTCCCTAAAAGCTACAAAGCTTTTGGGGAATTTCTATCCATTTTACAAGAAAAATTTTATTGACGGATCAATTCCATACTTGCCATTGACCACCTGGTCTTTGGCCCCATTTTCCAACAATTTTCAGCGCAGCAAGCCCAGTTACTGTTGAAACAGGTATTTCTTCTACCGCACCATCACAAGCAATGATTAGTTTTGTTTGGGAGATAAATTTGGTGGAATAGCCGCTTACATAAGCCCATTCTCCAATTACACCATTAACACCACCTGGAGCGTATCTGCCAGTAGTCATTTCAAAGAATTCTTTTTGTGTAATGTGATAATCAAAATTACCACTGGAATCTGTTTGAACGGTTCCCTCTATCGGATAACAGCCAGGGACTGACATATAAATTCTAACTGTTTTATTAGCTACCGGGCCGTCATCATAAGCAACTTTTCCCCGAATTCTAATTTCGCTACCTACAAGATCTCTATAGTCATCCGGGAGTGGACGTGTAACTGCATTAAAAATATAATCCGCATCTTCGTTATCGTACGCTAAAGCTTCTGAATACTTATACCAATTGGGAGTTGAATTTTGTTGCACACAATACTCAGATAAAGTAATTGACGGAACTGGACGCTCGGTAACGGTGTAGTTAAAAATTGCCCAATCGGACCATGCTCCATGACTATCTGATACACTGAACCATACTTGATACGTTCCGGCTTCTGGGAAAGCAAAAAGAATTTGTTTCTTTTCAGAATCCACTTTTGTTAAATATTTGCTGATATTTTCTGCTTTTTCGCTTCCATTGGCATATACTTGTCCCCGGACGTCGCTAATATAGTCACCCGCATCATTGTCAACACAATTTACCCAGGAAATGGCACAAGGGCCATCTGTATATACTTCACCATTGCTGGGAGCAAAAACAGCATTATTAATTGGACGGGTATTGCTGTCAGCAGATTCAACATTGATTACAATTTTTAAAATATTGGAAAGTGCTCCCCTGGAATCCTGCACTTGGTATGTCATTTGATATTGTCCCGGCGTAGAAAACTGTGTTGCAAATCCAATGTTACCTGAAATATTCCCAATAATGTCAGAGCTGGAAATTCCACCAATCATGATATTGGTAATTTCGTCGCCATCCGGATCATAAGTAAAATTTTCACCATTGTATGACCATAACCAGGCAATCTGAGTCGCTGTTGTAATGTTACCATTTTTTAAGGATTCGGGATTTAATACAACATATTGTAATCCTGCAACGGGCGGCGTATTGGTATCATATGCCGAAGGTTGGTCAATTTCTTCTTTTTCAACATTAGCACCGCCAAATTTTGCATTACGGTTAAGATGTACTTTTTTAGAGCTGAAAGCTCCTTCTCCATCTTCAAATATAACTTCAGCTTTGCTTAATTCAGGATCTTTATTAGCATCTTTCGTATTTTCTTTTTCTTCTTTTTGGGAAAGCTCATCATTAGAATCCTCAGATTTTTCCTCTGAATGATTCTTTTCAGATTCTTCTACATCTGCTACAGGGGCGGCATCGGAAGCATCTTCTTGGTTTAAAGAATCTGCATCAGATTCTTTAACAGTTTGCCCTTCAATTTCATTCACTGAAGCGGCTATTGTACTTGTATCTTGCACATTTTCCGAATTTTCTTCTGCAAAAACGATTCCGCCCGGTACAATAAGTGATAATGAGAGCATTGCAGCAAATATTCTCGTTAACAAACTTTTCTTATTTTTCATATTATACTTTCCTTTCTCATTTCTGATGCGTTAAAAGTCTTCATCCATAAAATTTAATCAAGCTATCACATCCTTTATTTTACAGCATGAAACTGTATGCTTATATATTATATACTATAAAAATATAGTTGTCAATATTTTTCATATATTACGCCCATTTTGAAGAAATATGCTGCTGGCTAAAAAATAAATTCAATCATTGCAGAGAGAGGAGCTTTTCTATATAATAAAAATATATGCTAGAGAGGAGACAAAGCCAATGACGGAGCACAGAAGAACCGACTATATTCTGTTGAACAAGGATATTCCCATGCTGGAATTTCATTGCCAGCGTAATGCCTTTGGTGAGCCAGAATTTTTTGAAGACTGCTGGCACACGCCTCTCCGGCCAATTGGATACAAGAATCTTACCATTTTTTTGGAGCAGAGGAAGGCTCCTAAGCATCGTAAGCATATTCAGCAGTTACTGGAACAGTATGGATGCGATGATCCAGAGGGATTTCTCCGTGTTACTCACGCGCTGTCACTAAATGACACTTTCTGGGTGTGCGAGGCCAACTCCTCACTAACTTGGCGGGATGTTTCCCTGTACAGCAATCCATTTAGTGAGATCATTAGTGAGGCTGCCTTCGATGGAATCATCAGTGAAACCGATCTGTCTTCTACTTCACCGGAATTTGGAACAGATGGATATTATGCTAAATGTTGGAGAAGAGAAGATAACAGTATCTATCTTTACAAAAGCGGCAGTGCACATTATGAAATAGAACCGCTTTCCGAGTATTTAGCCACACAACTTTCTAAGCAACTATGCCCTAAAGCTGTACTTTATGAGATGGACTACTATCACGGAAAACTTGTTAGTAAATGTCCACTTTTTACAAATGAAAACATCGGGCTTGCAAAAGCTAGCGCTGTCTTTTGTGGGGAAGAACGTACCATACCTGAGCTACTGTCTTTTTTCGATCATGTCGGAAGCGGAAATGCTTTTCGACGAATGTGCATATTAGATGCTGTCATTCTAAATACAGACCGCCATTACGGTAATTTTGGTGTGCTGTTTGATACAGACACGCTGGAAGTCCTAAAAATGGCACCTGTGTTCGACCATAATCGCAGCCTTCTGCCAGAATTAGATAATGATCAACTGGCAGACCCGGCTTGGTATCTACGTCGCTGCAAGCCAAAATTGGGCCAGGACTTTCTGTGGAATGCCAAAGGTTTATTAACTGATGATATCCGCCAAGAACTAATTAAACTGAAGGACTTTGCCTTTCAGCAACACCCGTATATCCATGTTGAACAGGCCCGGTTAGATGCTCTCAACAAAATTGTTCAAAATCAGATACATCTTATTTTATCAGACTAATCTAAAAAATGCCTGGGATAGAATCACAAGAACTCCCTTTGTTTCCTTGTACTATCTTAGAGTTAATCTAAAATTTTTTAAATTGCGTGTGAAGTCTCCTATACTCAATACCAGAAATTTTTAATGTTATGATATTATTTTCCTCTTGCAATATCAGCATTTTTAATATTTTTGACATCTATGCTCCTCAAAACTTGATCTCTCTTTTCTCAATTTCTGTTTAAAAGTCTTATTATAAGGAATCGAAATAAATAATAATTTATACAAATAACTCTTAATCCTCTTTGAATATTCCTATTTTTTATGGTAATAATATGATATGTACCATATATTTCTTATATCTGCCATCCATATTTTGTTATAACAGCTCAAGATGTTGCATCATATACTAATTTAAAAAATTATTAAAACTATAAATGAGCAAATCTGAAAAATGACAAAAAAGAGGGCATAGCCTCAAGTGTTATAATGGAAGCACGACC
>RAZJ01000271.1 GCA_003612625.1 bacterium 1XD42-1
TGTGCCCTTCCTCACCGGCCTTCACCGCTGCCGGTCTGCTTTCGTCAATTCCTGAATTTGCTCATTTATAGAATAATAAATATTTGTGCAGGTATTCTATGCAATAGCTTGATACATCAGCAGATAAATTCATACTGCCAAAAATCCGGCCTGTCAGCATATAGCCTAGCCCACACATCACCAGCCCAACTATAATATTTACGAAAATCAGAAAAGTAAAATCTTCTTTGGCTTCTTTTGTTTTTTGCTCTCCCATCTTCTTCATAATAACTGCACTGCCCCCTGTGGCTAGCATGGTGGAAATTGCAGTTACAAATTGGATCACTGGCGCTGTCAGATTGATTGCGGAAAGGGCGTTCGTACCAATCAAATTGGATACAAACAGGCCGTCAACCATGGTGTAAAATGACATAAAAAGTGACATTGCAATGGTTGGAACGGCAAATTTCAGGATATTTTTCAGTGTAACAGCTTGGTTATATACATTTAGCTTTTCCATTAGACCTCTTGCGAAAATAAGGGACAGTGATAAAATAGGGAGATGAAATACGAAAAGATATCAGAATATTC
>RAZJ01000272.1 GCA_003612625.1 bacterium 1XD42-1
AAGAACACGAGGCATTTGGGAGGGGTAAACTGCTAATTTCTCTCCAATTCGACAAATCAGTGTGCAACAATCAAATATCGCTGCTGTTACAGAATGTTTCCGTCTGGCTGCTGATGCGGTCAGGCGCTTTTTTTGCCCGATCACACCAGCCCAACAAAGCGGTAGTAAATTTTAATGTCCTGGTGTCTTTGACCGTCTATGACGGTTCGTTCTCCAACTTCAATGCGGTCAATCAGTTCCTCAATGATTTCCTGGTTCAGTTCCTGCAAGTCCAGATACTGCCGGATGGTTCCGGCCCACTGGTGGATATTGGCGATGTCCTGCTGGGCTTTCCGTTCCCCGGCTAACAGGCTGTCCAGGCGTTCCGATTTCTGGATGCGTTCCTGCTCGTTCTTTTGAATCAGAACCGAGAAGGAATCGCCGCTGATTGCCCCGCTTACCTTATCTTCATAAAGTTTTGCGGTGATCTGTTCCAACTCCTCCAAACGCCGCCGCAAACGGCTGATTTCCTGTCGGCAGTCCTCTTGTTGCGCGGCGCTTGCGGATTGGATGTGCTGTTTCAGCTTAT
>RAZJ01000273.1 GCA_003612625.1 bacterium 1XD42-1
GGCGAGCTGGCAAAGCTCTTAAAGCAAAATGGTGTGGAGATTGGACAAAACCGCCTATTTGCATGGCTGCGGGATAATGGGTATCTTATCCGGCGCAAGGGCAGTGACTACAATATGCCTACACAAAAAAGCATGGAAATGGAGCTGTTTGAGGTTAAAGAACGAACCATCCATGATCCGAATGGCAGCGTCAGGGTAATTAAGACCCCAAAGGTAACAGGCAAAGGCCAGCAGTATTTTATCAATAAATTTCTTGGAGTCCCAGCACAATAAACACTGTTACATATGGTTTTAACTATAAAAAAATAAAAGGAACGTATTAAAATGAATGAAATTATCAATATCCAGGGTATTGAATGTTATGAAAAAGACGGCACCGCATACCTCAAATTAGATACAGTGGCCCGTGGGCTGGGATTTACACAAATAGCTGCTAGTGGAAATGAAGTTGTCCGTTGGGAGCGGGTTAGGAAATATCTTTCCGAATTTGGCATCCCCACTTGTGGGGACGCTGATTT
The DNA here is from genome assembly GCA_003612625.1 of bacterium 1XD42-1. Taxonomy (GTDB): domain Bacteria; phylum Bacillota; class Clostridia; order Oscillospirales; family Ruminococcaceae; genus Anaerotruncus. The sequence continues at coordinate 519 of RAZJ01000273.1, forward strand.
CATCCCGGAAAACGTATTTTACCGCTTGGCTATGAAAGCCAAAAATGA
>RAZJ01000274.1 GCA_003612625.1 bacterium 1XD42-1
TGTCCCCGGATGGTAGGTGGCTTACTCTCCCCCAGCCATGTACCGTAACTGCCCCGGCTGGGCTTCGGCTCTGCGATCACCGACAGGCCATTTTCCAGGCATAGCATATCGGAGATTTTGCGAATTGCGAACGAGGAACGCCAGAAGTTTCGGAATTTCCGGGTGCAGTCTATGGCAGTCGAGTTGAACACGATATGTAACAGTCCTGTTTCCGCTTGTCCGTCTGATACCTCTGCTGGTACATGACGCTTCCGCAGTCGGCACAAAAGAGTATGCCGGAGAACAAGCCCACTTCATCATAGCGGTTGGGGCGTTTGCGCTGCTTGCGTAGCTCCTGCACACGTTCCCATGTGTCCTTGTCGATTATCTGCTCGTGGTGGTTCTCGAAGATTGCCTGTTTGTCCTCGCTGTTGTAGATAATATTGCTGCACTTGTAGGATTGTGTGGTGGTCTTGAAGTTCACAAGGCAGCCCGTGTATTCCCGGTTTTCAAGGATATGTACCACGGTGTTCGCCGCCCACTTGCACTCATAGCCGGGGTGGTAGCGGCGGGTTC
>RAZJ01000275.1 GCA_003612625.1 bacterium 1XD42-1
TCCCAAAGCTGTTCCTGCCGCTGGGATATATCCTCCAGGTCAGCGTCATAAACCCGCCCGGTTTCATGCACTTTACGGGTCAGCTGGTTTAAGTTGTTGCTGGAATAGCGCATCAGGGACACCAGCTCCTTCAGCTCCGGCAAATCCAGCTTTACCACATACCCGTCCAGCGCCATTTTCCGCAGGTAGGCTTCCCGGTTGACTGTCCCAAGCTGGGACATTTTCTGCTCAATCAGGGCCAGCTCCTCCGGGGAAACCCGGAAATTCACCTGTACCTCCCGTTTCCGCTTTGCCGCGCTCATCGTTCCGGTTCCCGTTTCTTAGGGGCGGCGGGTCTGCGTTCCGGCGGCTCCTGTTTGAGTTTTTCCAGGACGGAGCCTTTCTCCGGGGCTTGAAGGACTTTCCGCGCCTGCTTCAAGAACAGGTCGGTCAGGCCGGGGTTGACCTTATCCACCACCAGGGCATAGCTGTGGCGGGGATCGCCGCCATCCTCCGGCATGGGGATTGTTTTCGCCCAGGCTTTGTTATCGCGGGAGATACGCCCGTCATGCTC
>RAZJ01000276.1 GCA_003612625.1 bacterium 1XD42-1
GGTCGTGCTTCCATTATAACACTTGAGGCTATGCCCTCTTTTTTGTCATTTTTCAGATTTGCTCATTTATAGATACGAGTTATCTTCTCTGATGAACACAACAAAACAAACAAATCGTTGGTTACTGATGGTATTTGGTATGATCTGTATGCTGGTCATGGGAATCTGCTATACCTACAACCTGTTTCAACCTCATGTTATGACCCACTTTGGAGTGGATTCTGCTGGCAGGAGCCCGGCTTGTTTCTCTCCTATCGCCGCTGACCGGTTCGGCACAAAAAATCTGGGTACAATCCTGTCTGTGACTATGATTGGTTTCGGCACTGGATCAGTAGGTGTATCCTTATTGGCTAAGATGGTTGGGACATGCACTGCATTTATCTGTGCTGGTGCTGTGGCACCGATTGGTATTCTGTTGGTGCTCACGCTCCTCAGTGTCAAAAAAGCGTAGCAGGAATAAATGGATTTCCTCCATATTAGACCTCTTGCGAAAATAAGGGACAGTGATAAAATAGGGAGATGAAATACGAAAAGATATCAGAATATTC
>RAZJ01000277.1 GCA_003612625.1 bacterium 1XD42-1
ACAAAAAGGGGGTGCGGCTCATCCTCCGGGGTCAGGGGCGCAAGGCCGGTTTCCCAGCCCCGCAGCAGATGAGCGTAGTCTGCCAGCGCGCGGAAACACCGCTGCTTGGATTCCCGGAATTTCTGCGCTTCTGACTTTTGACGGACATAGGTTTTCTTCGGGGGCGCCTGGCTGTCATAGAGCAGTCCAAAATCCTGGGCCAGTTTTTCCGCAGCCTCTTTGGGGGAGAGGTTATAGAGCTTGGCGGCAAAGTCGATCACATCACCGTCCGCCCCGCAGCCGAAACAGTGAAAGCGGCGGTCTAATTTCATGCTGGGCGTCCTGTCATCGTGAAAGGGACAGCAGGCCATGCCGTTCCGCTTTACCTCGATTCCATAGTGTTCCGCCGCTTCTCTGGTGGTGATGGACTGCTTTACCGTTTCAAAGACATTCCCGCCCATGCTTATTGACCGGAGGAGGATTTCAACGGCGGCTTATAGCCTGCGGCCCTGGCCCGTTCACTGGCGGCTTTGCGCCGCTTTTCGCTGTACGGCTCCCGGACCGATA
>RAZJ01000278.1 GCA_003612625.1 bacterium 1XD42-1
ACTATGGCCGGAATACTCCCGCGCCCCGGCTTTAAGCCGCATTTCCTCCATCAGCTGGCCGATGGTCTTTTCGCTGGGGAGCAGGCTTTCCCGTTGTAAATTGCTGTCAACCATGATAATCGTGGCGGCGTCATCGTCCAAATCCCGGACAATCACCGGCATGGTTTCTTTCTCTGCCAGTTCACTGGCCCGATGCCGCCTGTGTCCGGCTACCAGCTCATAGCCGCCGCTGGGGTCAGGACGGGCGATAGCAGGAACAAGAACGCCGTACTGCCGGATGCTGTCCGCTGTTTCCATCATGGCATCATCATCTTTGACCTTGAAGGGGTGTCCCTTGAACGGGTGCAGCTCGCTCAAAGAGATTTCTACCACCTTTTCCCGCCCCGCGTCGGCGCGGCTTTCCTCGGTGGTAAACAGATCATCGACCGATGCCAGCTCTACTTTTTTCGCGCTGCTTTTCAAGTTTCAACACCTCCTTGGTCAGATTTGCGTAGCCCTCCGCTACTTTGCCGCCTGGGTCATGGGCGAAAATGCTCCTGCCCTC
>RAZJ01000279.1 GCA_003612625.1 bacterium 1XD42-1
GGTCGTGCTTCCATTATAACACTTGAGGCTATGCCCTCTTTTTTGTCATTTTTCAGATTTGCTCATTTATAGTTAATTAGAATCAAAAAAATAAGCTCTTGGAACAAATGCCACCTAAATGATGGAACTTGTCCCAAGAGCTTTTCATTAAAATATTTCACCCCGCATAGAGCAGTCTAAAGGTTTCTCTGCCCTTAGGCGTAATTAGGGTTTGCGTCCCACTCCATTGCGTTTTCTCGTTAAAGCACTCTTTGATTTCAAATAATCCGCTGTTCTTTTCGGCATAAGGCATCAGCTTGCCACGCTTATCCCGATATAAGTATTTCTTTTCCATCAGGAAGCGGATAAACTCTTTCTCCTTAATCCCTAATTGTTTAGCTGTTTCCCTGAAATTAGTCAGAAGATTCCGGTCTACCAGTTCATCAAAATAATCCGCTTTGGGCTTCATGACAGCATTATCCACAGTCAATGTGGAGTTAGCTGCTTCCAAAGCCTTCCGTTTGTCCTGTTCCTCTTTCAAGGCTGTACAAAGTTTAATCAACG
>RAZJ01000280.1 GCA_003612625.1 bacterium 1XD42-1
AGCGATACGGAGTATGTCATTACCTATCAGGATAATGACAAGGACGCTGTATATATCCGGCTTATCCCGGAACAAAAAGAAACTTCATTTACAAAAATCGCCACAATCCCCCATCACATGGGCGTTTATCCTGGCGTATTCGCGGCCGTTGTCAAGTATGGTGCAGGGATTGGAGGTGCCGGGAATGGGCCAGCAGGCGGTACATCCGTTAAGCCCCTTCCTGTTCAGGTGGAATACCCGGATCTGAATACAATTTCTATTTCATCTGCATTATCTTTTAATAAGCCTGCCCTACGGCAAATCAACCGGGAAGAATATACGGTTACATTTGAAGATAACAAGAGCCTGAGTATTTATCTCAGACTGCTTCCCAACGGCGGCAGCACACAGGTAACAGGCGGTATTTCGATGCCTGATACATCTTTGACAGCAGAAGATAACGTCACAATACAAAACATGGTTTTCAGCGCCACAGCGCCTGAAGATAAATCCCTCATATGGGGTAAAATTTAAAGGAGGTCCAATATGAACTACACACAGA
>RAZJ01000027.1 GCA_003612625.1 bacterium 1XD42-1
CTCTTGAGATTTCATGGGCCTTGCCCGCATGGGACGGGCTTCCGGCTCTTGGGGTTCCATGGGCCTTGCCCGCATGGGGCGGGCTTCCGGTTCTTGAGATTCCATGGGCCTTGCCCGCATGGGGCGGGCTTCCGGATCTTGGGGTTCCATAGGTCTTGACCGCATGGGGCGGGCTTCCGGTTCTTGAGATTCCATGGGCCTTGCCCGCATGGGGCGGGCTTCCGGATCTTGGGGTTCCATAGGTCTTGACCGCATGGGGCGGGCTTCCGGTTCTTGAGATTCCATGGGCCTTGCCCGCATGGGGCGGGCTTCCGGTTCTTGGGGTTCCATGGGCCTTGCCCGCATGGGGCGGGGGCCTGGTTCTTGCGTTTCCATAGGCTGTGATTCCATCGGATCATCCGGAGCAGGAGAAAAAGCTTTTTTTCTGGATCTCATGGAGCGGGATGCAGAAGCACGAGTCGGAAATTCTCTTTCCATGTCTTTGCTGTTTTCTTCTGCCTCATTTTCCTGATCATCCCTGGTTTGCGGCGCCCGGATGCCGGTCCTTGCACGGATACTGGCAAATAAACGCGCATTTTCATCTTCCGGCCAAGAAAAAGGATCTGGCTCTGCATCGGACTGGACTGGCGGCATAGATTCCTCGAAATACGGATTTTCTGCCTCGAAATCAGGCTGCGGAGCCGCATGATAAGCAGCCCTGGCCTTTGCTACGGATTCACGGGAGAAATCTACGCTGACGCCCGGATCTTCTTCGGCACGTTCCTCTGGGGAACCAGGCCGGACAAACTGTACCATTTCAGCGGCCTGCTGGGCAAAGGGCTTCCCTTCTTTTACAGCAGCCTCAATAATGCCGCCCCGGGCTAATTCCTGGCGTATTTTAATGCGTTTTACTTTATCTTTGGTTTTTGCGCTCCAGCGGTCCAAGGCATCCAAAAAACGGACAGCCGAAAGAATGTCTGCATTTGGATCTAAAAGAGGGATTCTTTCCTTTGGAAGATAGCCAGACTTCCGGTAGCGCCTTTCCAAAAGGGCCAATAAGGAAGCCAAATCTTCAAACAGGCTCATAGACTGGCCTGCCTGGCCGGAGGCGCACCGTTTTCTAAGAAAATTTTGGGTTTCATCAATCGTTCTCAGCATATCCATAAGCTGATCAGATACGGATTTACTCATACGGGCCTCCCCAACATTCTGGATTTTCTCTATTATACCGGATTCTGGACAGTCTGTCATCTGAAATGGTTTTAGAAAATATCCAGAGGAACAGTGATTCCCCAAGAAATATTGACAACAATGGGGAAAATTTGTATAATAGAAAAGATAAACAAAGATTGACGCAGGTATGGTGCAATGGTAACACTTCTGCTTCCCAAGCAGACAACGCGGGTTCGATTCCCGTTACCTGCTCTTAGATGAAAGCCTTTCACATTTTGTGAAGGGCTTTATTTTTTTAGTTTTGAGAAAAAAGGATTTTTTTAAGGATATCGTTTACCAGTTTGCTTTCCGTAACATGATAGTCTGACGCTGTTTTTTTAATGGCCTGAATAACAGAATCATCCAAATAAAAAGTTTTATTTTTTGCTTTCCGTTCTGCTTCCCGGTCAAATAAATCTGACAAATCCAAAACGGATGGTGAAGCCTGGGCAGATATATATTCATTTTGCGAGACAGAAGGCTGTCCAGGGGACTGCTTGTTATATTCCCGTTCCTGCCGTTCCAAAACGCCTTTTGTAAATTTATTTTCCATAAAAAAACATCCTTTCAGCCTTAGATAATTTGTTTGCGCAGCAGTTCTTCTGTCAAAGCTGCAATTGCTTCGTACCCTTTAGAATGGGGATCATAAAGGGAAATTGGGATAGCAGCCAGTTCACTTTCTGTTAAGCGGACATTCCGCGGAACAATGGTATCCAGTAAAATTTCCCGCAGATCAGCAGTTTCCGGACTTGTATGAATGAAGTCCAAAAAATCAGCGGATAATTTATTCCTGCTGTCAAAATCGTTGATAATAAATCCCTTTATATTGTCCGCTGTACGGAGACGTTTTCTAGCATTTTCCCATAAAGCAATAAAGAGCTGAGCACCTTCTACGGCGTTCATAGACACATCAGAAATTAAAAGTATTGCTTCTGAAACAAGGAAAGCATTTTGATTGACAATAGACATGCTAGGGTTTGTGTCAATTAAAATATAATCATATTTAGAAAAAAAGTCCTCATAATCGGATAAATAATTTAATAATATCCGTTCTCGTCCGGTAACAGATGCTACATTTAATTCCGCTTTATGTAAAAATATTGAGCCGGGAATAATGTCTAAATTTTCTAATTTTTCAATAGGATGGAAAAGAATTAAAGATTCCGGATGGGGCGGCGGGTTGTCCAAACGGTAAATATCATAGGTGGTAAACAGATCTGATTTTGTCCGATCTATGCCCATATTATTGGTTAAATTTCCTTGTAAGTCGCTATCTATTACAAGTACTTTTTTTCCGTTTTGAGCTAGGATTCCGCCAATATTAAAGCAAAGCATTGTTTTTCCAACGCCGCCTTTTAAAGTTCCAAATGTAATTATTTTCATGATAATAGAGATGTTCCTCCTTCCGTGTGGCCCAATTTTTACGCTTATACTGGGCACTTTTTTAAATATAACATAAAAAACAAGGCGAATATAAGGAGATTTTATCGAATATATTATCACATATAATAACTAATATAATAGCTATTATATTAGTTATTATATTCACAAATTATTAGTTATCTGTTAACTAACAATTAAAAATGTATAAAGCGAATATATTAACGATTATATTAAAAATATAATCGTTAATATATTTTATATCAGTTAATCTAATAATTAACTAATATATTTTCTAATATAATAGCTAATATATTTCTAATATATTTGTTAATATATATTTTAATATAATAACTAACAGTTAATTGAATAATTATCTAATATATTCACTAATTATTATATTATGTAATAGAAATATACTTTTCTAATTATTAACTATTCGATTAGTTAATATATTCGTTAATATATTAGAAATATAACGGAGCAAACTGTCTTTTATATACGTACAGTTTACTCCGTTATTTCAAAAATTTTCATTCCGGTTTCCGATATGAAATGATGCTGATCATACAAGAAATCATACATAAAGTACATCCTGTAAGGAAAAAAACGGATGTTAAAAAACTTCCGAAAAAGGTTTCTAAACCGATTTGATAAGAAGCAAATAAAGCAAATCCCAGTCCAAAAACAGATAAATACAACCAAATCCCATCAAACAGCATAGAAAACCGAAGCCCATGTAAGACAATCTGTTGTACAAAGAACAATGCCCCGCAAAAAACAGTTGCTAACAGTTGTATCCACCAGGAAAGATCAGGAAAATAAATGGGGGCAGAACCTGGAGGATAAACTGAAATTGCCTGGAATGCGGCAGCGACTAATAACACCAGGCCGCCGAAAATACCAACAACAGCCGCAGCTAAACTGCCTGGATTAACAGTAGGATACTGGTCTGTGGCTTTTGTTGCAGGATGAAAGTACCCTTCCACTAAAGAGGCGCCGCAGTATCCACAAATACGCCCCTTTGCTGGTTTATTACAATTTGGGCATCTGGTCATAAATACCTACACCTTTCAAGAATCAGTCAATGGATATTATCAATATATTTTATCACAAGGCTTTCTTTATTTCAAAAAAATTCAGCCATAATTCCCTTCCGTTGACATTCATTGGACCATATGATTTAATAAAAAAATAGAAAAGCTTGTGGAAAATGGAGGGGGACAACAAGCTTTTTAGATAAAAAATATTGAGGTGTTTATTGATGAAAATACGGTGGATTGCTGGGCTTATGGCCGCGGCAATGGCAGCTTCTGTCCCAGTTTATGCCGAAGATGCAGTATCAGCAGCTTTAAAAAAATCTTTGACCAAGCAGGCTGTACAACAGACAACTGAAGGAAATACAGAAGCACCGGATTCCGGTGCATTTACAGGTTCAACACCTCTTGTGCAGTATCTCTATAAAGCATTTTCATCCAGTCCTTCTTCTGTATCTGTCCCAACGAATTTATTTTCAAGTCAGGATATGGAAACAAGATTTGAAGAATTGGGACAGGCCTGCATTGAAGCCTATATTCAAAATGGGCTGACAGATTATGTTACTCATTTTGATTATAGCTACACCAGCGAAAATTCCGGTATCATTACTTTAAATTTGACTTACAACAACAGCAGTCCAGAAAGCCGCCAGGCTAATTTTAAAGCTTTGGAGCAAAAAGCAGCTTCTATTGTGGCTTCCGTAACGAAACCGGAGATGACAGAACGGGAAAAAGCACAAGCTTTAAGCAATTATGTTGCCCAAAATGTAAAATATGATTTTGCAGGATTTCAGCGGTATCAAAGCGGTCAAAACGTTTATGATCAGCAGACAGCTTATGCAGGATTAGTAAGTGGCAGTGCGATTTGCCAAGGCTTTGCCCGGGCTTATAAACTTTTATGTGATAAAGCGGGCATTCCCTGTGTCGTTGTATTTGGAACAACAAAACAGTTTGGAACTGCTCATGCCTGGAACCGTGTTCAATTAGACGGGAAATGGGAAACTGTGGACACTTCCAATCCTCAATTAGCAATTAACCATGTAGGAAGCTTTTGTATTCCTGCAGATGTGGTAAGCTCCACATTATCTCCTGAAGGACAGAAAACCATTGTTTCCAGTCAAGTGTCCCGTTATATTTTCTGATTTATACAAAAAATAAAGCTAAGATGTGTTAAATATTGGATAATTGACAAATATGTGAAGTAGTGTTAGAATGAAGCCGGAATTGGAGCAATTTGGATAATTTTCTTCAATCCAATAAAGCAGCCGTCAGGCCGAGAATTTTATATCAAATTCGAGAGGTGGAATAATCCAATGAAAAAGGTACTAAAACAGCTAACAGCCGTCTTTACGGGCGCAATTATGGCCTCTGCGTTGATTCTGCCTATTTATGCTGCGGAAACATCGCTTTTGCAAACAACAAATGGAAAAGCTGTAGAAAATGTTTCTTTGAAAAAGGAAAATTTATCCAAATACAACAGCTTTTTTAAAGCAATTGGCGCAACGGATAGCCAGATCCGGGAAATGTATCTGGCTGGAAGAATCCGGATGAAAGTTGGAGAAACCGTAGAGCTTCATCTTTTGCAGCCTGCCCGGGCTAAAAACGCCAATGCAGCTTTATCTCTTTTAGTAGGTAAACAGGCTGCTGTTTCTGTAACAGGTCCCAGTGATGGAAAAACGATTAAAAATAGCAATGGCGAATATCTGCCATTAACTTTTACAGGAAAAGCAAACGGCACGGATCTTTACATAGCAAATCTGGAACCTTATGGAATTTGTGCTTATGAGTTTATTGTTGGTTCCGGCAAAGGTGTAACAAATACCAATCCGAAGCTTTACTGGGACGAGGTCGCATCTGCGGATACATCTGCAGTTGATTACGAAGATGTAAAGACAATCAATTATAACCCCTCTCCTTTAGGCGTTGCTTTATCCACGCAAGGTTCTTCTTTGTTGAGCCAGGGAGGCGTTAAAATCGCCGGAAAACAGGTCAATGGAATCATGCTGAATGGTCACGCCCTATATTCTCCCTCTGCCGTAGTAAACTCCGCGCCGAAATCAACCCTTCTTGGCATGTTAAACGAGGAAGAAATTATAACCGTTAATAATGCAGGCGTCCGGGCAGCCAAAAAAGCTCCTGAACCAACCCGTCTGGGCCTGCTGAACGAAGAACAAATTATCACGATCAACAACACTGGCGCTCAGGCAACTACTGAAGCTCCTGCTCCAACCCGCCTGGGCCTGCTGAATGAAGAACAAATCATTACAATCAGCAATACCGGTGCTCAGGCAACTACTGAAGCTCCTGCTCCGACCCGCCTGGGCCTGCTGAATGAAGAACAAATCATTACAATCAGCAATACCGGTGCTCAGGCAACTACTGAAGCTCCTGCTCCGACCCGCCTGGGCCTGCTGAATGAAGAACAAATCATTACAATCAGCAATACCGGTGCTCAGGCAACTACTGAAGCTCCTGCTCCGACCCGTCTGGGCCTGTTGAATGAAGAACAAATCATTACAATCAGCAATACCGGTGCTCAGGCAACTACTGAAGCTCCTGCTCCGACCCGTCTGGGCCTGTTGAATGAAGAACAAATTATCACCATCAATTGATTCTTAAAGATATAAAAATGCGCCGGAAAATCCGGCGTATTTTCTTATATAAAACGAAAACTTGTGACATCAAATACACCCATATCCGTTATACGAAGCTCTGGAATAACCGGAAGGGCCATAAAGCTTAATGTAATAAATGGGTCAATTCCATCAGAAACACCTGCTTCTCTCGCCTTTTTGAGCATTTCATCTAATGCCGGGATAAATGTTTCCGCAGGCATAAAGCTCATTAAACCGCCTACCGGAAGCGGTAAGGTCCCTAAAATTTTTCCATCTACAGCTAAAGTATATCCGCCTTGTACCCGTTCCAGCTCCTTAGCGGCGGCCAGCATATCCTGGTTATTATCTCCTACGATAATCATATTATGGCTGTCATGGGCGACTGTGGAACCAACTGCACCATGAAATAGCCCGTAGCCTTCAATTAAGCCTACCCCAATATTTCCGGAAGCATGATGACGTTCAATGACTGCAATTTTACGCAAACGGCCTGCGGACACCAATCCGGCGGCCAATTCTCCAGATATTTCACTTTTTTTGGTAGAAACCTGCCCTTTTATCAAAGTGATAACAGGCTGGATTTTATGGTGTGGAAGGCAAAAACTGGATTCTGTCAAGGACGGCAAATTTACTGTTTTTGTAATTTCCTCTAAATTTTCCATATCACTGGATAAGGCAGGATATTCCGAAACCCGGATTCCATCTTTATACACATCAAACAAATTGAATTGTTCTAAATCGTCTAATATGACCATATCTGCTCGATAACCGGGAGCGATTGCACCAATATCTTTTAAACCATAAATTTTTGCTCCATTGATTGTAGCCATCTGAATGGCTTGAACTGGTTCCATCCCCATAGAAACAGCTAATTTCACACAGTGCAAGATAGAGCCTTCCTGCCGGATGTCTGCCAAATGCTTATCATCTGTGCAAAAAGCCATACGTGTGGTATCCAGTTTATCCCGCAAAACACCTTCCAAAATATTTTGCAGGTTTTTACACGCTGAACCTTCCCGGACTAAAACAGCAAGTCCGGCCCGCAATTTTTCTAAAGCCTGGCCATAAACATCATTTTCATGGTCCGTTTCAATTCCGGCGGCTACATAAGCCTGTAAATCCCGTCCTCTTAATTCTGGAGCATGTCCGTCCACAACACGATTCCGGAAAAGCTCTATTTTTTTCATCACTTCTGGATCGCAGCCTGCTACGCCAGGATAATTCATCATCTCCCCAAGACCTAAAACACGGGGCTCCTCCAGAAATGGAAGCATATTTTCTGAGGTAAAAGGAGATCCGTTGTGCTCAAATGATGTAGCTGGGACGCAGGATGGAAGCTGAACATAATAATTCATCGGACAGGATTTGGAAGAATCCAACATAAAACGGATTCCCATAGCACCGGAAACATTTGCGATTTCATGAGGATCTGTAATCAGGGTTGTAACACCTTTCCGGGCTGCTTCAGCACAATAAACGGATGGAACCACCATAGAAGATTCCACATGACAATGGGCGTCTAAAAAACCTGGTGCAACATAACGGCCTTTTAAATCTATTATTTTTTTGCCTTGACTGTAATCACCGACTCCGGCAATATATCCGTTAGAAACTGCGATATTTCCGTCTAGTATTTCTTTGGAAAAAACGTTAATTACCTTAGCATTTTTCAGTACTAAGTCAGGTTCTTTTTGTCCCAATGCAGTTTGAATCAGTTCTTCACGCATTATAAAACAGCTCCTTTATTTTTGCAGTAGGCAAAAAATATTTTTAAATATAACCTAATCATATCAAAAAAAGCTTCTAACGAACAGCCTTAAACCATATAAATATGTTCTAATAAACAATTTTTTACAACTTATTTTGTAAAATAATGATATTGTTATTTATAAAATAAAAGGCTAAAATTATTTTTATAAGCTAATAATTGATTATGATGGGAGGATGACATGGCTTTAAAATTATTCAATAAATTTGTTGTATTTGTAACGATGTCTTTATTAGTTTTATTGACATTCGCTTTATCAGTATCAGCCACTGAAATTGATCAGGAGCAAGTTGATAGTTTGGATTCGGATATTGTAATTGCTTATGAAATTCCCGGCAATCCTGAAAAAATCGATTATATCGGGGTAATTCCGGATATGGTTCCTTGTCTTGCGTATATTGAGCCTGACGAGATAAATCTTTATGACCGGGAACAAATGGACTACAACGTTCAATCGTATTTCCGGGCAATTTTAAAAATGTACAAAATCCCCGCGCCTGACAGCTATTCATATACTGTAATTTACAAAACAGATCTACAAAAATCCTATTCTGATATTATCTATAATTCATATACTAAAAAATCTCTTACATAATACTCTAATTTTATGGTGTCAAAACACTCATTCTTGTTAATAAAACGGGAGTGGGTGTTTTTTAATATATTTATAAAATCCTCTGTAAGCTTGAAAAACGGCCTTAAATGGCATTTTGATTTCAAGTTGATAGTTTTATGTTTTTGAATGAAAAGCTTGTTTACGGGCCTGTTAGCCGCCTTAGAATCGAATATGTTATAATACCAAAAACTTTCTTGGAGGAAAAGATGAAGAAACAAAATGATTTTCCATATTCAGACAGCAACAAGCGGTATCATACGTATGATTACGCTATGCGGAAACAATTTGGAAAGAAAATGGCTCGGGTTTGTCTGGATGGCGGCATGAGCTGTCCGAATCTGGATGGGAAAAAAGGAACAGGAGGCTGCATTTATTGTTTAAATGGCAGCAAAGCGCCAGAAGGAAATACCGAGCTTTCTATAACGGATCAGCTTCGCCAGGGAATGGCTTTGATGCAAAAAAAATGGCCCCAAGCGGGGTTTATTGCCTATTTTCAAGCCCACACCAACACATATGCCCCCGTAGAGCGGCTTAAATGCCTTTATAACGAAGCTTTGGCTGTAAAAAGTATAGAAGGACTTGCAATAGCAACCCGGCCTGACTGCCTTTCTGATGGGGTCTGTGAGCTATTGGAGTATTTTTCTAAAAAAACTTATTTTACCGTAGAGTTGGGCCTGCAAACTGTACATGATGAAACAGGAGCTTGTATTAACCGGTGCCATACTTGGGAAGATTTTTTGTTGGGCTATGAAAAGTTGCAGAAAAGAGGAATTTTGACAGGGATTCATCTGATTGACGGATTGCCGGGAGAATCTCCGGATATGATGATAGAATCTGCCCGGAAAATAGGTATGCTGCGCCCTTATCTTGTCAAGCTGCACCTGCTATATGTAGAAAAGGGGACTGTTTTAAGCGGCTGGTATTTAGACGGAAAATATATTCCTATGGAACGGGATGCTTTTATTCAGACTGTTTGCAGCCAGCTGGAAGTTCTTCCACCTGATACGATTATTGGAAGATTGACTGGGGACGGGGAAGCACAAACTTTAATTGCACCTCAATGGAGCCGGAAAAAGCTTTGCGTACTGAATGATGTTGACAAAGAATTTATAAAACGGGATAGCTGGCAAGGTAAATTTTATTGATTTACTTTGTTTTCTATATCTTTTCGCCGCAGGTTTTTTCAAGCAATGAGATTTGTTCTGGGTTGATGATCTCGTCAATTCTGGCCCATGTTTGCATTCGGTCCTGCATGTTTTTTTTGATTTGGATAGAAAAGTTGATTTTTGCATATCTGCGGCTTTCTTTGATGAGTTCATATGCGATGGCTAAATCTGAAAATTCATTCATCTCACGTACTGCTATATCAAGGACATATCTTTTGAAATCTGGAAAGCGGGTATAATTTTCGGCAGAAAGGGTACGTTTTAAATCTTCTATATCGAATATTTTATTTTTCTTATAGGCATAACTTTTCAGGATTTCATATAAACGGATGCTGTATTGGCTTCTCATAGCAAGGGTATAAAGAAGTTCATAAGAGGTGAAATGCCTTTGGAGATGAATCAGGTAAGGCTTCATCATGTCGTCTATTTTTATTTTGATAGAACCATTGTTTTTGTTTATCGTGATTTTATCGATCCATGAAAGTGTAGTTTCTGATCCATCTTCCAGAGTAATCCATATACTTTTATCTCTTAAAGATTTTAGAGTTTGTTTGATGTTTTTATAGTTTTGTCCGTTATTAAGGTCGATCCCACAAATTTTACAAAAGTCCCGGATTTCAAAGATATATTCTTTCAGTTCTGTGTCTTCTGGTTTAACTTTGCTGATTAGATATAATATAATTTTTTGTTCTTGTAAGGAAAGATTAAAACGGGATTTTTGGATCAGGTCATTTGATTTTACAACCTTGTAATTTCTTAATTCCATCATTTTTCGTTGGGGAGTATTTTTTATATCTTTGGCTGGCATGGGAGCACCTTCTTTGGATTTTTTATGGAATAAGGGCATTGTATCATTTTTATATGAGCTTGTCAATTTTTTATCATGTTTATAGCATGATTGCCGTTCTTTTTTTTTGAGGGATTAAAAAACGGCCTTTCTATTTATATATATTTATATATATTTATATATATTTAGGGACCCCGTAAACCCGCATAAACACGGGGTTTTTTCTGTTTAAATGTGAGTTTTTATACGTTGAAATGTGAGTTTTGATACGTTGAAATGTGAGTTTTGATACGTTTAAAGGTGAGTTTTGATACGATCTGATTTTTTTAAATGTGAGATTTAGTACAGAAAAAGGCGGTTTTTGGGGTGTAAAATCGTTGAAAACTTTTTATATAAAAATTATATATTGTTGATAAAATTGTTTAATAAATTATACAATTTTAACCCTACTAATAAGTAGGAAATAAAAGCTTTTTTCATGTCCAAAATCCTTTGGATTTATGTTATAATGAAAGTAAAAGCAAGGGAAAATCTGCTGTATTTTTTACGGGAGTATGGCAGATAAGAACTGCGGATGAAATATGGACGGGAGGCCCAAATATGAAATTATCATTTCTTGGCGCGGCTCATGAAGTGACAGGAAGCTGTCATTATCTTCAAGCCTGCGGGAAAAAAATCTTAATTGACTGCGGTATGCAGCAAGGCCCGGATGAATATGAACGTCAGGAGCTTCCGGTTACGCCGGGGGAAATTGACTATGTTTTATTAACCCATGCCCATATTGACCATTCTGGAAGAATTCCTTTGCTTGCAAAGTATGGATTCCGGGGCAGTGTATGTGCAACAGAAGCAACAGGGGATTTATGTGCAATTATGCTGCGGGATTCGGCTCATATCCAGGAATTTGAAGCGGAATGGAAAAATCGGAAAGGAAAAAGAGCTGGCCGAGATCCCATTGAGCCAATGTATACAATGGAAGACGCAGAAAAAGCGATTTCTTTATTTATGCCATGCTCTTATGGGAAAACCGTACATCTTGAGGAAGGAATTTCCATAAGGTTTACAGATGTAGGTCATTTAATGGGAAGTGCTTCTATTGAAGTATGGGTAACTGAAAATGGAATTACGAAGAAAATCGCTTTTTCCGGGGATGTTGGAAATTTGAATCAGCCTTTGATCAACGATCCAAGCTATCTGATGGGGGCAGATTATATTGTAATTGAGTCTACTTATGGAACCCGTACCCATCAGAAACCGCCGGACTATTGTGAAGCCCTGGCAGAGATTATCCAAAGGACTTTTGACCGGGGTGGGAATGTTGTTATCCCGTCTTTTGCAGTTGGGCGGACCCAGGAGCTGCTTTATTTTATCCGGGAAATTAAAGAACGGCAGATTATTACGGGACATCCCAATTTCCCGGTTTATGTGGACAGCCCTCTTGCGATTGAAGCGACCCAGATTTTTGACAGGAACCGGGAAAATTATGATTTTGAAGCGATAGAACTGCTGCGTCGTGGAATCAATCCTATTCAATTTCCGAATTTAATCACGGCTGTTACCAGTGAAGAATCGAAAAATATCAATTTTGATACTACACCGAAAGTTATTATTTCCGCGTCAGGCATGTGTGAAGCAGGGCGGATTAAACACCATTTAAAGCATAACCTTTGGCGGGAAGAATGTACTATTGTCTTTGTAGGCTATCAGGCCCACGGCACAACAGGCCGTCTGATTGTAGAAGGAGCCCCCTCTGTTAAGCTTTTTGGGGAGTCTATTGATGTAAATGCAGAAGTTGTCAGGCTGGAAGGGTTAAGCGGCCATGCGGATCAGCCTGGTTTGCTGCGGTGGCTGGATTCCTTCACATACCCGCCGGAGCATATTTTTGTTGTCCATGGAGAAGCATCTATTTGCGATACCTTTTCCCAGATTCTTGCAGATCGGTACCATGTCCCTGTGACAGCGCCGGATTTTGGAGAAGAATATGATCTGCTGCATAATGTAAAGATCCGGGACGGCATCCGGCGTCCAGAGGTGCAAACGAAATCTTCCAGCCTGCCTACTGGCGTTTTTGGACGCCTTATTGCGGCAGGAAAACGGCTTATGGTGGTTATTGAGCACAACCGCGGCGGAGCCAATAAAGATTTAGCCCGTTTTGCAGACCAAATCAATGCACTATGTGAAAAATGGAACCGTTAAATTAAAAAAATGAACAAAAAAAGGGGAAGCGCCGGATATTTAGTGCGTTTCCCCTTTGGATTCTCCATATAAAATTTCGTGAATGGAATGACGTTCTAATTCATGATCCAGAGTGCCTTGGATCCGTACAAGTTCTTCATGGACTTGGCAAGGCTTATGGTATTTTTCGCGCCAAGTACACTGGTAATTGTCCTGGATGCAGGCATTCACTACGCCTTTTTCGCCGATAGCGTGCATAATGTCCAACAAGCTGACGTCATGCAGATCCTTATCCAGCTTATAGCCTCCAGCCGCCCCCCGGATAATTTGAATCAATCCGGCATTTGATAATTTTTTCAAGATTTTGTAAGCGAATTGTGTTGGAATTGCTTCCTCACCACAAATTTCCTTTACGGTTTTAAGGCTTCCATGAGATAATGCTCGCATAATCCGTACTGCATAATCTGATTCCCGGGTCATTGTCATAGATCCATGCACCTCCTCGTAAAAAGATTCCTATAACTGGTAATAAGTCCAGAATAACATTCACGAGGTTTTTTGTCAATCTTTTCCTAAATATTCTGTAATATATCACAATAATTCTAAAATACAACTAGTGATTGCGGTATTTTTTATCCATATCAGGAAAAAAATTACTGAAATAATGCTTTTGCTAATCCCAGCCATTCCCGGACCCAATAACAGGGGATTACATTCCAGGAAGTGGATGCTGGCAATGCGCTGGGTTTCAACCCGTTTTTTCGTGAAAAAATCTGGCTCCGAAGCTGGTGAAAGCCATCTGTTGCTAATGCAATTTCAGTAGGTAAACCATTATCCCGAATGATTTGAGCCGAAAAAGTGAGGTTTTCTGCTGTGGAAGTGGATTTTTCCTCCAGAAAAATCCGTTCCTGTGAAATTTTATGGTCATAAAGATATTGGGCCATAACCTTGGCTTCACTGTAAGGATCTCCGGCAGATTGACCGCCGGAACAAACAACAACACTTTCCGGGTTGGCTTCTAAGTATTTCAGGGCTGTGTTCAGCCTGCGCTGAAGCATGGGAGAAGGCTGGCTTCCATAAACTTTGCAGCCCAACACAATTACAGTAGCGTTTTCCGGCGGTGTATTCCAGATTGCCGCAGCCATTGCAATACTAAGCCCTGTCCCAACAGCAGCTCCCAGCGCAAGACATGCCGCCAAAGAAATCCGGAGTTTTTTCCACCAGGAAGGAACGGGAGGACGCCGGTGGTCGCTTACTTCATGGAGGCGCCGGGGAACCCGTCCCCAGCCGTCAAACCGGTCCCAAAGGATAGGCAGGGCCATTGCCGTACCGCCAAATGCCAATAAAGCTGCGGATCCAAGATTGAAAACAAGGGAAGGAAGGGAAAGCAATCCCAGGGAAAAGGAGGCAGCACCTCCCCAGAAGGACAAGGAACGGGCTGTTTTTCCCATCCAAGAATGCTGTCTTTTTTGTATCATAATCCTTCTTTCAACTCGCTTTCCAAATCTGCCCATTCTTCCAGACGGGCTTCTAAATCCTGCCGCATCTGGTTTAATTCTTCATAAGCTTCCTGTAATTTCTGGTAATCGCTGTAAATTTCTGGGGAGAGCTCCGCTTCTTTCTGGGAAATCATAGCTTCTAATTGGGAAATTTCCCGTTCTACATCTCCATACCGTTTGCGGCGGGAAGCATCTAAAGCTCTTTGTTTTTTTCCCTTATGGTGGGGATCTTCTTTGATTTCTTTTTTTATTTTTTCTGTTTTTCTTTCTTCAAAGCCAGAAAAAGCTTGTCTTGTCTGTAAATAATCCTGATAATTATTATATTCCTGGATTCCTTCCGGGTAAAGCTCCAATATTCTCCAAGGCATACGGTTCAGCAGATAACGGTCATGGGTAATTGCCAGAACCGTTCCACCAGCTTCTCCAAATTCCTCCAAAGCCTGGTCTAAGGCTTCTCTTGTCATCAAATCCAGATGATTGGTAGGTTCATCCAGCAATAGCAGATTTGGAGATTGAAACATCATAATAGCTAATTTTAAACGGGCTTTTTCTCCGCCGGAAAGGGAACGTACTTCTTTTTCAATATCTTCTGCCCGAAATTGCAGAAAAGCTAAGGTTTGCCGGAGATCCTGTGTCACGGCCCTGGGGAACCGTGAACGCATTTCCTCCAATACCGTATGGGATGCGCATAAATGCTCCGATTCCTGCTCAAACCAGGAGGGACGCACTCCAATTCCCCAGCGGAACTGTCCCTTTTCTAAAGGATGCTGATCCATGAAAGCCCGCAATAAGGAAGATTTTCCCACACCATTTTTCCCCAATATTGCTACCCGCTGCCCTCTGGATATTTTCAGATTGACTCCCTCAAAAAGCTTCCGCCCCTGGGCAAGCCCCCCAGCCCGCAAGGAAAGATCTTTTACTTCCAGAACATTTTCTACGGGGCCATCTTGAAAACGGAAACGAATCCGCACAGGCAGCAAAGGCGGCGGAAGCGGGTGGGAAGTACGTTCTTTTTCCAGGGCTTCCAGTTGTTTTTCACGGCTTTTTGCCATGGCCGCCGTAGAAGCCCGCACTTTATTCCGGGCAATATAGTCTTTGAGTTTTTCGATTTCTTCCTGTTCTTTTTGATAGTTTTTAAGCTGTTCCTGATAGTTATTTTCCCTTATCTGGAAATATTTAGAATAATTCCCGGGATAAGCTTTTACAGTGCCTTGGGTAACATCCCAAATACGGTTGCATATCTGATCCAGGAAATACCGGTCATGGGATACTACGACCAAAGAATTTTTAAAAGAGGTCAGGTACTGTTCCAGCCATTCCAAAGCGGATAAATCCAAATAGTTAGTAGGTTCGTCCAACAGCAGCAGATCCGGCTTTTGCAGCAGAATTTTTGCCAGGGAAAGCCGGGTTTTTTCTCCGCCGGACAAAGAACCACATAACGTATTCCGGTCCCACTCTCCAAATCCCATCCCGCGCAGGACTGTTTCAATATGCACATCCATGTTATAGCCGTCGTTAGATGAAAAATAGGCTTCTAATTTTGCATATTCTTCGGCTAACGGGGTGTTTTCCTGGGAAGATGATTTTTCCATTTCCTTGGAAATTAAATCCATACGGGCTTTTGCCTCCAATAAAGGGGCATACGCACTGCGCATTTCCTCATAAATGGTATTGGAAGGGGTTACACCACTGTTTTGGCGCAGATACCCTAGAGTAAGCCCCCGTTTTGTCATTCGCTGGCCTTCTTCCAGGGGCAATTCCCCGGTTAAAACCCGGAGCAAAGTTGTTTTTCCAGCACCATTGACGCCTACCACGCCAATTCGGTCGCCTTCTTCAATTTTAATGGAAGTGCGCTGAAAAATAACGCGGTCTGCGAATATTTTGGAAGCGCCTTCCAGGGATAAAAGCATTTTTTGTTCTCCTTTCTGTCAGACAGGTTCTAAGGCAATATCTTCCTTGCCTCTAAATAATAGCGTTTTTCGCAGGAATGTCCCATAGAAAAGGTTTTCCGGGGCAAAGAGCCTTCCTGCTGTACGGTAGGGAGCAAGGCGTTCTTTTCCATCGGCGGCAGCAGAAATCCAATGGAGCCGGGCCGGGAAGCCAGATCCCGTAAAGCCCCGTCATCATGGATGTAATCTAAAACACCAGTATGTGTATTTAACCAGGTATCCAAAAACTTCTGCAAAGGTCCTATCGGAAGAATCCCGGCGGGGAATCCAACCGGAATGGTTTGTTCCTGGCCCTGGATGATACACTGTAAAGAGAAGCCTTGTCCATCAACAGGAAACGTATTCTGCAAATCATATAGTAAGGCTTTCGGATCTGTATCAAATACGACCCGATGAACCGGTTCAAACTTTAAAGCATCATCCTGTAAATTAACCAGTTCCGCCAAAGCCCACCGGGCAGGATGGTTTATCCATTGCTCTTTAGGTAGGGTCTGGCGCAGCTTTTCAAAACAGGCTTTTGCCGTTGCCAGAGAATGATTGCCGTCTCCTACAAGAATTGCCGGGTTTCCTTGGGCACAATGCCGGGAAAACAGGGAACCAAAAGCAGCACAGATGGATTGATTTTTTTCTTTTGGAATCCGTTTTCCACAAATATGGCCGCCTTCCCATAGGTCAAAATCATAAAGGGTTTCATAATTACCGGATTCATCAGAAACAGGTTCTATAACAGACTTTCCGGGATCGTCGATCAGTACCATAATATGGGGCAGTTCTAAAAGAGCATGTTCCCGGATTTTTACCCGAGGTGGGATACGGCTTTCCACTGTTTTTTCAGTAGGACGGATTAAAGACTGGCTTTTCTCGCTGTATTCATATTCCAGCAGATCTAATTTTCCAATCAGGCCCTTCCGGATGCTTCCATCTGTAAGGGTTCTTTCTACATAGAAGAAACTGTCAGGATAAGACCGGAACAGCCCCTTTTTCAAATAATCCTGCATGGTATGGTTAATGGAAGCAATCCGCTTTCCATCATCCCGGCTTAAATAGGCTTCTGGAAAAACCATATGCAGGGTACTAGGGGCGTCCCCCACATAATCCCCCAATTGATCCCAATATTCCGGCTGGGATGTATATTGGTCACATGCAATGACACTCCATTTCCGCATATCGGTATCTTGGGGCAACAGGATGTCCCCTGGGGTAAAAAGAAGTTCTGGGTTCATATTGAAGTTCCTTTCCGGCAAAAAATCAGCCCTTATACAATACCATTTAGCAGAGATACGGTCAAGAAAAAGCTTTTTTATGGAAAAATACGGGTTAAAATGGATAATATTTACAATTTCGTTAAATTAGAGTTTTATGTAATCCAGGGAAATCGTAGAAATTTGCCTTATTCAAATACGACAAAAAACGACTTTTTTTTGATTCAAACTGAAAACCCTCATTGCTCCTTTGAATAAATTATGTTATGATATATGTAATTATGGGGGGCCTTTTTTAAGTTTCCGGTTTTTGCTCGGGAAACAGCACAAGTACCGGTTTTCCGGCGGAAGCGCTTTTCCTGGCTGCCCGTATGGGTCAGCGATCCCCGTAATCGGATAAAAACAAAAAAATGAAAAGGAACCCCAGCAAGGCCCGAGGGTTCACATTTTCCCGGAGGTACAGGACTATGAAAAAGTATTCATCGTACTTTAATAAGAGATATTTTCCAGAAACAGATGATATGGAAGAAGAGGAGCCTCTTTCTGGAGAAAACCTTTCTCAAGAAGCTCCCGAACCAGAAGAACCTGTTGCAGCCCCAGCACCTGCACCGGCGCCAGCACCGGTTCCTGTTGCTGCCCCTGCTATGGCTGCTCCGGCTCCAACACCTGCACCAGCGCCAGCTCCAAAGCCGGCTCCCATGCAGCCAGTTTCTTCTATGACAGCTTCCCGTCCCGCTCCCAAAGCCCCTTCAGAAGCTTTTGGCATGGGCGGACGCGGTGCTTTTGCATTCCCTGCGTTTGATGATGAACCGGAAGTCAAACCAGAACCAAAAGCTTCTCCCTTTGCCCCGTCTTTGTCTTTTTCCATTCCGGATGTGGATTCGGAACAGCCAAAAGCAGAAGGCGAAATCACTGTGATTTCTGAAAGTGCTATCATTACCGGAGAATTAACCGTATCTGGAAATGTCCGGATGATGGGAAAAATCAAAGGAAATTTGACAGCTACTGGAAATTTAGAGATCGATGGAAAAGTAATTGGAAACTTGTCCGGCAATGATGTAGAATTAAAACACTGTGAATTAAAGGGAGATGTAAACGCAACCGGCTTTACATTTATGGAT
Organism: bacterium 1XD42-1; assembly: GCA_003612625.1. GTDB lineage: Bacteria > Bacillota > Clostridia > Oscillospirales > Ruminococcaceae > Anaerotruncus. The sequence goes on from RAZJ01000027.1 coordinate 18,507, forward strand.
AAAGATTCCATTATGATTGGAAATTTGTCCGCTCAGGAAGTAACCCTGGATGGCAAGGTTAAAGGGGATATTAGCGCTTCTCATAAGGTCTATGTCCGCTCCAATGCTGTGGTGGTAGGCAATATTAAAGCTGCCATTATCGCCATTGATGAAGGCGCCGCGCTTCAAGGACAGGTCATTATTGCCAGCAAAGGAAACAGCGGCTTGGATATTGGCGAGGAATCAGAGCCTTAAATCCATTTTGTCCATAAAAAATAGTTGCCCGCTGAAAGATTATCTTTCAGCGGGCTTTTTCGTGTTTCTCTATTATCTGATGTTTACTTTTTTATCAGAAATAATATAGGTCCCAAGGGTTCTGGTGCGGGTATAATAAACGTCTTCGTCTTCATCATATATGAATTTATTGGTCACATCCTGAAGGACACCGTTGGAATTGACTGTGTAAATATAGACGCGGTTTGGATTTTGATCCTCATCAAAAGGATTGCTAAGGGTTAATTTTGCGCGGCTGTCACAGTCAATATTTGCTGGGGTAAAGCGCCAAATTACGGCATCTGTATTGCGGAATTTGGAAAGAAGGCCGGAAGTCCATTTTGTGGAAAGCCTTGCAATGAAATTTTCCGGATTGCTGCTCCCTGTGAATTCCAGGGTTGCAATGGTATCATATTTTGTATCAAAAGAAACAAAGTTGCTGTCAGAAGCGGCTATTTTTATTGTTTTTCCTGCTCCGCCTACGGTTACACTGGTATCATATCCATTGGTCTGCTTGTTGCCTACATAAATACGCCCGCTTAATGTCAGCCGGTCCCCAGTTTCCTTAAATTTGGAATTTTCAATAAATGCCGGATTATCCATCCAAATGGCCGCTTTTGGATCTTTGGGGTTGGCTACCCGGTCAGTCCGGCCCACGCCGTAAGAAAATCCATATCCGGTAGTGGAATCCCGCCGGACTGTAAAATTCAAGTCAAAATCCAGCCGGATTTCTTCGGAGCCTGTGTAATCTTTAATTTCTACGGCTACATATTGGTGCCGGGCATAAGCTTTGACCGCATTGGTTGCGTAATAGTTGTTATTTGTTATGCCGCTTGGAACGATATAATCATCTTTATTCGTTCTAGGGGGCAGATACCGTTCTGTCAAATAAATCCGGTTGATATATTTGCTGTTTCTGTTTTTCCTTACAGACAGCCGGATATTCCGGTCGTTTCCTAAAATTTTGCCTGCACTCCCTGGCAAAAGGAAATAAACAGTCTGACCCGGCGTTACAGTTGCATCCGCAGAGGCATATTGTTTTCCGTCTTTGTCAATAGGAGCACCTGACAAGGATGTCAGGTCTTTTGCTGGATTGATGGTTTCAGCCATAACTTGAGGCGCTGCCAAGGCTGTTAAAGCTGCCAAAGCCGCGGTTAAGGCTAAAAGCCGTTTCAAAAACTTTTTCATGGTATTTTTCCTTTCCTTCCTATCATCTCATCAATCGTTACGTTCAGGGCAAATCATTGCTGTCTTTGTTTTCTTGTGTCCGCTTATAGACAACATATCCAATTGAAATTCCGCCTAAAGACAACATCAGTAATCCAATTGCTATCATAACCGGAACAGCAGATACCGGTTTTTTCGTTTCAACCGGCTGATCCGGTTCTTCAGGATCTTCCGGTTTTTCCGGATCTTCTAAATCATCTGGATCTTCCGGAGCTTCAGGTTCAGAAATTTCTGTATCACTGGAAGTATCGTCTTCCAAATCTGAGCTTTCATCCGGATCGGTTGCGGAGGATACGCCTCCTGATATTCCCGGGACAACTGGTGCAGGCACTGCCGGAGGCGGTGTAACAGGATTTGTGGGCAATGATGGCGCAGGTGCAGGCGGCGGAGTTGCCACAGAAGAACTGCTTGAATTTGGCTTTTGCGTGTTTCCTCCTAATAATGGATCATCGTCCACAACCGGAAACTCATCATCTATATCATTGTGATCAGGTGGGAATTCATAAAGATCGGCCAAATCTTCAAAAAGATAATAAACCCGGTTGCTGGGAATTTTATACATATTTTTTCCGTTGATGGTTACAGAATCCCGGCCATGGGTTAATTTTAACGTAATTGGACGGTCTTTCAGCTCTTCCAAAATCCATGTGGGTACCGTATCTGCTTTAGAAGCGCTGACCCGGACAGTATCGCCTTTTTTGGCTGAACGGATGCTGTCTGAAACATCTTCCCAGAATTCGTCCTCATCAAAAAAGCTGCCGCCGCCAGTGGTTTGGCCGCTGCTGTTGGTTCCGGCGCTGGAGCGTAAATCTAAAGTTGCTGTTCCATTGGAGGGAACTTTTACAGTATCTTTTCGCCCGTTTGAGCCGTTTTGGGCGTAAACTGTATAATTTCCGGGGGCTAAATTTTCAAAATAGATTTTTCCGTTTTTATCTGTTTTTACGTCAAATCCCTTTGCCGTATCCCCTGAAAGCTTTAATTCAATATAAACGGTTTTATTGGAACCAAAAGGTGTAATGATTGTCAGTTTTCCTCGATACCCGTTATCCATGCCGCTGACAGAGCTTGCATGGATAATCCCGCCTGATGGGGTGGTAATGGGTTTCCCTGTTACTTTTCCTTTAGCTGAAATCCTTCCGCGCACTGTCAACGCTCCGGAAGCTGTCAAAGAATCACAGTTCAAAACTGAAGATGCAGATATGCTTCCTGTTGTACAGCTTATTTTATCAGCATAAGTTTCGCCATTGGTGGTGAAAGCTTTTGCTGTGATATTTCCGGTATTGATTTTCCCTTTTAAAGTAACGGGGCCTTCTGCATAAATGCTGCCGCATTTGCTTTCATTGAGAGAAACACCAGTTTCTCCATAAATCCGGCCGCTTACTTTAGAGGCCGCGCCTAAATTGACAGCGCCTTTTAAAGCTTCCACAGAATCTGCCTGAACAATGGTGCCGCTGCTGCCAGTAGTAATATTTCCTTTTTCTGCTATTATGGATTTTCCACGGAATGGGCCGCTTAAACTGATCCCATCTTTAGACCGGAGTGCTCCGCTTAAAGTAAGCTGCTGGGCAGTAACGCCTCCTGTGGATGTGGTGATGCTGGACCCTTGAAATGGCTTTGTGAAAGTGACAGAAGCCGCTGTCACTGGGCCGGAACAGCTTCCGCCAGACGCCTTGAAATCCCCTTGTACGTCAATTCCGCCTGTTCCGATTGCTAATTCTGTATTGGGAATCGCCAGGGATTTAGGGGCTTTCAGTTGGTTGGATTGGATCTTTCCTGCGTTCAAAGTTCCTTCCACTGTCAGGGCCGGGGCTGATATTGTACCTGTCACTTCCATGTTACTTTTTATCTGAATTGGGTTTGTTGCTGTGAAGTTTGAAGACTTTACAATTCCGCCGTCAGAAAAGTCCTTTGTTTGAATGGTTCCGCCTCCTTGAAGTGTGCCTCCATTTGGCACAGACAGCGTCCCAGAGGCGCTTAACGAGCGATTGTTAACAAAAGATCCAGATGAAATTGTGATATTTCTCGCTTGTATATCACCGTCAGCGGAAAGGATTGATCCGCCGGAAATGGATATATCACCGGAAAGGACTCCCTGTCCATATAAGGCGGAATCTGCCTTGGAAAGGGAAAAAGAACTGTTTTCCGTAAGATTTAAAGACGTACCGGAAAGTGCATTTGCTGTTACACCAGTTTTTTTGGAAAGGGTAATCTGATCCCTGGCTGTAATCTGGCGGGCTGTTACGGACCATCCCTCAGAAGCAATCTGAATCGCTCCATTTGACTGGATGGCTCCCTTGCATAATACCGTACCGCCTGTAATAGAAAGGGGGCCTGTTGTCTGGATAGTGTCCTGTATGGTTAAATCGCCGCCTTCTACCGCAATTTCAGCCGCGTCCAAGGTACCAAGGGAAATTTTTCCGCTTTTTATCGTAAGCTTATTTTTTGATGAAACACGACTTGCGGTAATATTTCCTGAAACAGAAGCGCTTTGCGGGAACCATAAAATTCCATTTACTTGCAAAGAGGAAACATTCTCTAAATTTCCTGTTACCTGATAGGTGTAAGGGGTTCCTGTACTTGCCCCTTCCAATAAAATCGGGACAGATGGGGAAAGAAAAGTAACAGATGTCCCTGTACCAGGGGCTTTTCGGAAGATACAGCCAGCAGCAGGGATAGTTGTACTTCCCTTATAGTCCCGGCCATCCAAATAGGAAAAACTGATGTTGTTCCCTTGGATCTGGACTACTTTCATTAGGGAAATATCTACAATCATTTTTTGTGTTTGCGGATCAACTGAAATTCCTTCCGGTTTTTCATCCGGTTTGGGCTGTTCCGGTTCCGGGTCGGGATCGGGCTTTTGATCTGGGTCCTGTCCTTCCTGCTTGTCACCGGAATCGGTTTTATGGTCTGTATCTGTGTTTTCCTGGTTATTTTCAGTTTCCTTGTTGGATTCATCCTCCGGATTGGGATTGGGGGAATCTGTATTCTCTTTGTTCCCTTCTTCCGTTTCCCCTTCGTGGTACCCCTCCCCTTGGGGCGGGTCTTCTGCCCCAAGAACAGGCCCGGAAATACAAAAAGCCAGTGCAAATGAACAAATTAAAACCGTAAGCAGTTTCTTTTTCATCATCTCATATCCCCTCGCAGTCGTTCCTCAAATTCTTTTCACTCAATCAGTGGCGCAAACCTCCCTGATTACTGCAAAGTTTGTATTTTTTATACAAATCAACAGCCTGTTCATTCCCCTGCTCTTATGTTATACTATAAATTTAGAAAAGAGGTTTTTTTTTGCTGTTTGAAGAAATTGCTTTTGCTGTCCTGTCTGCGGCTTCTCAGGTAGCAAACCAGCTTACGGATCACTACCTTTTGGAACGAAGGCTGAAAGCTGCTTTAGGACGGCCTGCCATATTCCATCCCAACCGCTGGAGAAATCTTACCGCTGGGAACGGCGTCCCAATTCATCTTTTTTTCCCTCAGGATGTAGCCCCTTCAGGGGTCCTGCTTTTCTTTCACGGCGGCGGATGGACAAGCGGAGGAACGGAAAGCTATGCCCGGGTTTGCCAGGTTATGGCCCAGATCACAAGACGCTGCGTGGTTTCTGTTGACTACCGCCTGGCTCCAGAGCATCCTTTTCCTGCCGGGCTGGACGACTGTTATTCTGTGACGGAATCTTTCTATACCCATCCTTCCCGATGGGGGATTCGCGGCCATGATATTGTTTTAATCGGGGACAGCGCCGGCGCGAATCTATGTGCTGCCGTATCTTTACGGGCCAGGGATACAGGAGATTTCTTGCCTACTGCACAGATTTTGCTTTACCCTGCATTATGGAATGACTATTCAGAAAATTCCCCTTTCCCATCCCTGCGGGAAAACGGACAAAACTATTTATTAACGGCAAGACGGCTGCAAGATTATATGTCCTATTACGCCCCCCAGGAGGAAAAAAATAATCCTTATGTAGCCCCTTTACTTTGCAGGGATCTTTCCCGCCAGCCGCCAACCTTGCTTTTCTCTGCGGAACATGACCCATTACGGGATGAAGGTGAAACTTATGCCGCAGCATTACGGCGCGCCGGAAACCAAGTGGAATGTTTCCGGGTTCCCAATGCCCTGCATGGATATTTTTCATTATCCCCGAGAGTTCCGATTGTTCGGATGACTTATGGACGGATCAATCGGTTTCTGAAAAACCTTTGAACGGATGATTTTCTTTGAGAAACTCTAATACGGAATGGACCCGGCTGGATAATGCCGCGAAATTATATGCATCTGTTATGGGCCGGCGCGATCCGAAGGTTTTCCGCTTTGCCTGCCAGCTGACAGAAGAAGTAAATCCTGATTTCCTGCAAATTGCTTTGGACGAAGTCCTTGAGAATTTTCCAATTTACCATAGTGTATTACGGCGTGGATTGTTTTGGTATTTTCTGGAGCCTTCCCCCAGGCTTTCCCCTAAAGTCCATCCAGAAGACCGTCCCCCTTGTTCCCCTTTGTATGCCCGTGGGGAACGCCGTCTTTTATTTGATGTAAGCTGGTACCGGAAACGGATCAATTTAGAAGTCTGCCACGTTTTGACTGATGGTACAGGTGCCCTTCAATTTCTGCGGACTTTGGTTGCCCGGTATCTTACCCTGTGCCATCCGGAATTAGGAGATATAGTGATTCTGGACTACGGAGCTTCTCCCACAGAAAAAAGCATTGACAGCTTCGCTAAATATTACCAGGAAACCGCCTCACAAGCCCAGGAACGCCCCATTTCGGCCGCTCATGTAAAAGGTTCACGATTACCTGGGATTCGCGTCGTTGAGGGAGAAATGGACGTAAAACGGGTGTTAGCGCGGGTAAAAGAACTTCACTCCTCTATGACAGCTTATCTTTGCGTACAGCTTTTGCGGGCGATTGCCGGTGTACTGCCTGTCCGGGAGCTTCGCAAGCCGGTTACTTTAACAGTGCCTGTAAACCTGCGCAATTTTTTTGCTTCGGAATCCGCAAGAAATTTTTTTGCTGTTTTTCATGTTTCCCATCGCTTTACCAGCGGGAATGATCCAGAAGAAGCCGTTCTGCAATCGGTGCAAAGCTGTTTTGAACGGGAATTAACCCAGGAAAAAATGGCTCAAAGAATGAACCGTATGTCTGCTTTAGAGCACCGGTCTTTTATCCGGATTTTGCCTTTGCCTATTAAAGATATTGGGTTATCCATTGCAAACCAGTATTCCCGCCGGATGACTTCCGGAGGAATCTCCAATCTGGGACGAATTACCATGCCGGAAAAGCTGGCGCCTTATATCCATAGCTTTGATGTATTTATGAGTACGGATCATATCCAGCTTTGTGCATGCAGCTATCAGGATCGGCTTGTATTAAGTCTTACAGCGCCTTTTGTTGGAGGCGATATTCAAAAAGGCTTTTTCCGTTCTTTTGCAGCTTTAGACCCGGATATCGTAATTTCTTCAAATGATTAAAAACTACAAAACAAAGGAGATGGAAGGGCTTTTGTTCTGCAAATACTGTAAAATACATGTGACTGGCGACAGGAAGCGCTGTCCATTGTGCCAGAATCCTCTTTACGGGGAATCTGATCCAGATTCTTCCTTATTTCCCAACGTATCTCCTAAAGCCTGGAAAATACAGAAACTGATTCTGCACAGCTTTCTTTTTGTTTCCTTTGCTGTTGTTGTTATCTGTTTGACGGTAGACGCCCTTTTGCCGGAATCCCACAGTTACCCCTGGTATGTAGCCGGTGCAGTCCTTTGTATGTGGTTCTGTTTGGGGAATGCTTTATACCGAAGACATAATATTCCTAAGAATATTTTATGGCTTGTTGTATGGATTTCCCTGCTTTCTGTGGCCTGGGACGCCTGCACCGGCTGGAAACACTGGTCTGTTGATTATGTCATTCCAGCTTTATGTATCACGGCAATGGCTGCTGTCGCCATTATTTCCAAGGCTATGGGCCGGCGTTTAACAGAATATATGGTTTATTTGATTATTGACAGCCTGTTTGGGGTAATCCCGCTTATTTTTTTACTTTTAGACTGGGTTCAGGTTCGTTACCCTTCCATTTTATGTGCCGCAGGAAGTATCTTATCATTAGGGGCTTTATGGGCTTTCCAAGGCACGGCTATGGTGGAGGAAGTAAAAAAACGGCTTCATTTTTAGGAGGCTTTTTCTATGAATTACAAAAATTTGCTTTTTATTTTAAATCCAAACGCCGGAAAAGGTGAAATCCGTTCGAAAGCAGTCCGGATTTTACAGCTTTTCAGCTCTGCTGGATATGATGTTTTGGTTTCCCCTACTTCACGTGCCGGGGAAATCCCTGAAATTATCCAACGCCGGGCGAATGGTGTAGATCTTGTGGTTTGTTGCGGTGGAGATGGAACTTTAAATGAAACCGTAACAGGCTTAATGAAATTAGACCCGCGGCCTCCTTTGGGGTATCTTCCTGCTGGAACAGTCAATGATTTTGCTTCCAGCCTTGGAATTTCCAAAGATTTAGAAGGAGCTGCTCAAGCTGTTTTATCCGGTTCCCCTGTTGATGTGGATATTGGCCGGTTTGGCGAGCAATATTTTACCTATGTAGCCGCTTTTGGCGCGTTTACAGAGGTTTCTTACCAGACTCCCCAGCAATCTAAAAATGTATTTGGAAGAACAGCATATGTATTGGAAGGATTAAAACGCCTGACCAGCTTAAAAAGCTATCAGGCTTCTATCGAATACGACAGCGGAACCTGTCAGGGGGATTATTTATTCGGAATGATCAGCAATTCTTCTTCCGTTGGCGGCCTGAAATTATTAGATGACGCTCAAATTTCAATGAATGATGGTATGTTTGAAGTTATTTTGATCCAGAAACCGGATTCTTTAACGGAAATGCAACAAGTAATCAATGCTGTATTGCTTCATGATTATTCTTCCCCTTTGATAACGGGTTTCCGCACCTCAAATCTCACTGTATCCTGTGAAAATGAAACACCATGGACTTTGGATGGGGAGTTTGGCGGTGCACCTGAAAAAGTAGAAATTGAAAATCTCCATTTAGCTTTACGGGTTATTTTATAAAAAAGATCGTTTTAAGAGTTTTTCAGCCCTTAAAACGATCTTTTTTTAATTATCTAATATTTGTTTTCGTAAAATGCCGCGATCTTTTAATTCGATTGGTTCTAAAATACGAATCCGGAAACGTAATTTTGCAAATCTGCGGCTTTCTTTTATAATTTGATAATCAACTTCCAAATCGCTTAAATCGTTAATCTCCCGCATTGCAATATCCAATACTTTTCTTTGAAAATCAGCCCATCTTTCATATTTTTCTGCGCCAAGAAACACTTTTAATTCTTCTACATCGAAAGTATGAATTTGTATATTTGCGTAGCTTCTCAATAATTCATACAAAAGCACACTATACCGAGATTTCATAGGCAATATATATTCTAAAAGATAACTGGTATAAAATTCTTTCAGATGTAACAAAAAAGGCTGCAATTTCGGATGAATCTGTATTGACACATGACCACGCTGTGTTACTTCCGCATCTGAAATCCATCTAACCAGATTCTGGGATTCCCCTTTTTCTCCGGTTTCTATCCAAAAAGAACGATCGGCCAATTTTTGGATGGTCTGTTTTATGTAATCATAATTTTTTCCAGTGCATGTAATTCCACAAATTTTACAAAACTCCTGACAGCTTAAGTCAAACCTTGCAAATTCTGTATCACTCGGTTTAACTTGAGAAATAAGATATAAAATTAGTCTTTGCTCCTGTAAAGATAAATGCCCTGTTTTATTTCTCAGATTTTGTATAAGCTGGTTACTTTTTACAACTTTGTATATTCTTTTCTCTTCGATCGTCCTGTTTTCATCCTGCATTTTACGGCTCTCCTCCCCTCAATTTTCACTATCAAAAAGCCCTAAAATCATAGTAACAGAAAAAAAGTGACCAGTCAATATTTTCAACCACCCTTTATTTAAAAATGGCCTTTTTTGCTGTTTTTATGTTATAAAGGTCACTTTACCAAATTTTCCACATAGAATAAAAGTCACCTTTAAATGTTATAAAAGTCACTTATCCATGTTATAAAAGTCACTTATCAACAGCCTATACCTTATTATAATAATAAATAATATAAATAATAATAAATAGATAGATAGGAAAAATTTTTTCAACACCGGTGGAAAAAAACAGGCTTAAAGCAATTTTTATAACTCAATTTTCCTAAGATAAAAACTTTGTTTTTAATAGAAAATCTACCTTGTTTTTTCCTGAGCCAATGTTATTCTCAATTCATTCATAAAATTATTTCAGCTCCAACACAATTCCCTCATAAAATGGGCTCAATACCCAAAACATACAAGCTATGGGAAAGGCGGAGCCTTATGGAATGGAATGAAAAACAAAGAAAAACTGCGGCTGGGTCAATCCTGATAGGCGTAGCTGCAATTGCCATAACAACTGTGGTCATGGCGGCCGGAATGGGCGGCGGCCCTGGGGGACCTGGCGGCGGAAATATGCAGATGGCAGAGAAATCTGCCAGCATCATCACAGTCAAATTAGAAAACCCGACAATTGGAAAAATGGAGCGCCAGACAGAATTTATCGGAAAAATAGAAGCAGCAGATACGATTTCCATTTATCCGGAAACCAATGGGAAAATTGTAAAGCTGCATTATGACGAAGGCGATTACATAAAGGCCGGAGATCTTCTCATGGAACTGGATACCAGTGATCTGCAATTTGCACTGGAACGGGCTGAAGCTTCCTATGCCAGCAGTGTAGCCAGCTATGAAAGCTCCATTGCCAGCGCCAATAAAACATTAGGCAGTGATTATACTTCAAAAATCCTGAATGCAGAAAACAGTCTGGAAAAAGCAGAACAAAGCTACCGGCAAGCCCGTTTAAATTATAAATCTGAAATTAACAGTGAAGATGACAATATAGATTCCCTGATGGAACGCAAAGATAAAGCAGAAACTGCAATGGATGAATTGCTGGATGAATACAACCATATGAAGGGATCTGCCAGCCAGGAAGATTTAGAAGCCAAATATGAAGAATATTTAAAAGCACGAAGTGATTATAACAATTACGCAGAACAATATTCAGAAGCATTAGACGATTATGATGATTACAAAAGTTCTGTTGCAACTTCAAAAAACAATGCCTATAAAGATTTGGTAAAAGCACAGCAGGAAATGGAACTAGCCACAGGAGATGCTTATCAGGAACAGAAAGCTGTTACAGAAGCACAATTAAAATCTTCTAAGCTTTCTTTAGAATCTTCCCTGCTTTCTTTGGAATCAGCACAAAGGGATTTAGACAAGACAAAAGTTTTTACTCCGGTCAGCGGAAAAATTACGGCCTGCAATGTGGAACCTTATGGAATGGCCAATTCCAACACAGCAGCTTTTGTCATAAAAAATGATGACAGTGTTCAGCTTACGTTTAATGCTTCTTCTGACGGGGCCGCAGCTTTAAACATTGGGGATAACATTACCGTTTCCAGAGGCAGTGAAACTTATCAGGCCACAATCACGGAAATTGAAACAGAAGCAGATGCTTCCTCCGGGCTGTTCCCCATCAAAGCAGACTTAGAAGAAGGCTGCAATTTGCTTCCCGGCGTTTCTGTTAAAGTTGCCGCTACCACAGCAAAAGCAGAAAATTCCCTTATGGTCCCCATTGACCACGTTTATTACGACGGGGACCAGCCTTATATTTTTGTTTATTCGGATGGAAAAGCCCACCGTGCCGACTTAAAAACAGGCATGTCCAATGAAACAGAAATTGTTGTAGAAGATGGAATCACTTCTTCCAGCCTGATTATTACAACCTGGCATCCGGATTTAGCAGACAATGTGGATGTGTTATTGGCGGAAGGAATGCAGCAGCTTGTCGAATCAGCAGCTTCCGCACCTGGTATAAAACCTGCTGCTTCTGCCGCCAGCAATCCGAAATCAGAACCAGCAAAAGAAACCAAAATAAAAAATTCTGAAAAGGAACTGGAAGATAAAAGCTTGCAGGAAGAATCTGAAGAAGAACGTTCTGAAATCCTTTATGACAGTATGGAGGAGGAAGAAGATCCGGATTTTGGCATAGAACTGCCAGAAGAACCGACTTATCCGGAAGAACCAAAAACAAAAGATCTTTCCCCTGCTTATGTAGGCAACAGCAACGCCGCATCCAATGCCATAGCAAAATCTATTATTGAAAAATCCTCATCCGGAAGCGGACTGCTCAATAAAAAGAATTAAAGCCGTGCCTTTATAGGGCTGGCCTTTATGCCGGGGGCCTTCCCCGGTATTTTTTTAGATTTTTTTAGATTTTGGGGGAATCAAAATATATGAATCTTTCTTCATTTTCTGTCAAAAGACCGGTTGGTCTTTGTATGTGCGTTCTTTCCCTGATTGTGTTCGGGATTTCTTCTGTATTTTCCATGAAAATGGAATCGACTCCGGAAATGAATATGCCTGTTTTAATGGTCCGTACTTCTTACTCTGACGCATCCCCGGAAGAAGTGGATCAGTTGGTGACAGATGTTATTGAGAGTGCCCTTTCTCAAATCAGTGATGTAGATTCTATGACTTCCCGTTCTTCAGAAGGAAGTTCCATGACAATGCTGGAATTTGATTATTCCGTAGATACCAGCGAAAAGCGGGAAGACATCGAAGAAGCTTTACAACGGGTCCGACTGCCGGATTCCGCAGATGATCCTGTCGTAATGGAAATGTCTATGGATTCTTCCACCATCATGGAGCTTTCCATTCAGGGGGAAGGCAGCGACAAGCTGATGAGCTATATTGACGAAACCATTGTACCGGAATTAGAAAAAATCAATGGCGTTGCCAGTGTAGAAACCATGGGCGGCAGCCGGAAATATGCTTTAGCCACTTCTATTTTCCTGGTTTTTGTTGTAATGGCTTTCCAGTTTGAATCCTGCCGTTTTTCCTTAGTGGTGATGCTGTCCGTCCCGTTTTCGATGACAGGCGCTTTTCTGGCATTATCTGTTACCGGCATGTCAATTTCCATGACCAGTTTAATCGGGCTGATTATGCTGGTAGGGATTGTAGTAAACAATGCCATTGTATTGATCGATTATACGTCTTATCTGCGCAAAACCCAGGGAATGTCCCCTATGGATGCTTTGATTGCATCCGGGAAAAGCCGTCTGCGTCCTATCCTGATGACCACATTAACAACAATTTTATCTTTGATTCCTATGGCCGCCGGCATTGGAGGAAAGGTTGAAATGATGCAGTCTATGGCTGTCGTTGTGATTGGGGGGCTGTCCATTTCCACCTTGCTTACTTTAATTCTGGTCCCTACTGTGTATCTGATTTTTGACAAACAGGACCGGAACCGGAGAAAAATGGAAAAAGGAAAAAATCCACGTCCTCCCAAACATAACCGCAGAGATCAGGCTTTAAGCCTGGAACAAGTCCCCCATGAATTTCAGGATAATTTATAACCGCAAAAAAGGCCTCCTGTGTTATCAACAGGAGGCCTTTTTTCAATACGCTCTGAAACCCGCAAAATTAGCCCTATTTCGCGTTTTTATTTTTGACGTGTAATTTTACGGTTCGAAGTCAAAGCCACGTTTATGAGGCTGTCAGTGGCCTTAAAATTGAATATAGCCGCTCTGCCTTGCCTTGAAGCTTGTTATTCTGAAATGCTGATTGTTCCGCGGTCGCTTTTTACCGTGTCATTTTCCCAGGAAAGCCATGTGCTTTCTGTGATGAAGCTGCCGGGAAGTGCAGCGCTAAGGTAGTAGGTAAATACAAGGGTGTTGGGATCTTCCTGCTCCTGTACAGATGGATCATTGGGCTGGTAACGGTTCAAATGACCGGAGAAATCAACCGGATTATAAATTTCATCTTCTACTGTGTCATCTTCTTGGGCAATTTCATTTTCCTGAGGTTCTTCTGTCATTTCACCAGGGTCCGGCTCCAAATTCCCTTCTGCATTTCCTGATACGTCGGGAGGTGTTTTGGATACGCTGGAAGAAGCTTCTGACTCATCCGTTATATCATCACTTTCCGCAGGTTCTACATGAGCCGGAAGGAAACGGACATAGGCGCTTTCCACCCTGGGGACCGGAACCGGCAAATCCGGGCCATTGGGTGCCGGACGGTGGACCGTTCCGGTGATCCGCTGTCCATCCTGGGCAAAGGAAACCCACATGGAACCATTTTGCGGGGCAACGATATGGCTTCCGCCAAGCCAGCGAAGGCCGGAAGGAATACTGTCTGTCAAGGTGTAGGTTCCGTAAGGAGAATTTTCATTAAATTTGACCGTAACCGTTACCTGAACCTGGCTTCCAGGGGTCAGACTTCCGGATAGAGGCTCATAAGACTTTGAAATAGATGCAAAATCCCCAACAGCATCTCCGGAGCCCATACGGAAGCCTTTTACAGCCGCTGACAATTTTCCAGACTGGGAACGGAATTTTCCATTGCGCAAGGTTTTTTCATCCAGCGTTAAGAAAGCAGAACCATCTTTCAGCTCAACTTCTTTCGTTTTTCCATTTTCTTCATAGGTCAGGGAACCGTTTGTTTCTTTCGGAAAAGCTTTTTTGGCATATGCCAGCAGTTCCAAATTCGGCAGGGAGCCTTCTTTGCCGCTTTCCCAGCTTCCTCCGGTTAAATACCGGGCAAATTCTGCCGCATCTTCCATTTTTCCAGTGTCTGAAGCCAGCAAAAGGGCCGCAGCAGTAGCGCGAACGTCAGAGTCATCTACATGGGCTTCGCTGTTGGAATGAAGGATTTTTACAGATTCATAAATTTCGTTGGCCCGTTCAAAATCCCCCAGCCAGGCAAAAGCTGCTCCTGTGTATAAACGCAGGTAAGGCTTCATATCGGCTCCGTCCTGCTCATACAGCCGCCGCAAATCCAATAAAACAGGTTCTTTGGCCGCAGCCAGACCAACATAGGCCATAATGCGGTCATCCTGGGGTGCGGCAGGATTTTTCAAAACATCATGGAGGAAGCTAATGGCTTTTCCCTGATGAATCAGTTCCGGAGCAGCCATCAGGATTTGTGCTGTAAGGGCAGCGTCTTCCTGGGATTCCGGCAAAATGCGTACACCGCCGTTATCGCCCTGGATGGAATCCAAACGGTTATCCCGAATAACAGGCTCCCTCTGATCTTCAGGCCGCAGCTCGTTATAAAGTTCCAGTCCCCTGACAGATCCGACAATATTCTCTGTCCGGCGGCCATGACGGGACGTCAGCCAGGATAATGCGTCAAATACCGGCTTGGCGTCATTGTCTGCTACAATGATTTCCACAGGCCAGGCCGCGCTTTTCACTTCGGAAAGGGCTGACAGTTCAACCGTTTCAATGGATGGGAGAAGTAATCCGGTATCGGTGACGGAAAGCGGCAGGGTTACAGCGTCCTGATATTCCCCATACTGAGCCGATAAAGTAACCTGATAAGCTCCGGCCGGCAATTTTCCAAAGTTAAAAACAGCACGGTTTCCTACAAGGGTTTCCTGTTCTTTTTGGGTTTCTTCCAAGGTTCCGCCTGATAACTGAGCTGTATAGCGGACATTCCCCTGTTCCAAAGCGGTACCGACTGCCAAAGCGGAAACAGCAATATCATCTCCGGTCAAGTAAGATTCTGTCAGGATTGTTTGTAAATAAAATGGCATTGTTGCAGCCGCGTTAGAAACTGCATTTCCGGCTTTTAAATCCGGTGTGACTGCTGCCGCAGTAATCCTCCAGGAAGTTACATTATCGGGCAACTGGATGGAAACCTCCGAACCAGCCGCAGAAACATCCAGTGTCTGGAAATCTGCCGTATCCAAAAACAGGGATCGGATACTGGCGCCCAGCTCCATTCCGCCGCCGCCCGTATTCATGGGGGATCTGTCCGCGGAAGCAGCCTCTTTCATGCTGTTGTTCATTCCGCCAGCAGCGGAAGCGTCGTCCTGAACGTCAATATCGCTTAACCCGCCATTGCCCGCTGCTATGCTTTGGATAATATTGGGATAATAAATGTTCGTATAAATCTGGCCAGCCAGATCAATTTCCTGGAAAGACAAATCAAAAATAGATTCATCCACGATACCAACAGCAGCTTTTCCGCTTACCGGGTTTCCGTCTTGATCCGCTATGGAAATTTTTACATTCATTGTTTCGCCAGGACGGTATTCTGTTTTATCCGGTTCGGCAGTTACCTGCAAAGTACGGTCCGTGTAATCATATTTCACACAGGTACTTTGGATTTCATGCATAGAATGTCCGTCAAAATAGGCACCAGCCAGCCAGATATTGGGTAAATGTTTTTCTTCCATGGAAAAAGTGGAATCCCCTTGGGATACCTGGGTATTTAAAATTTTATCTTGTACAACGGTATAGAGGAACAAAGGATTTTCTATTTTTTGTTCATTTTCCCAAACGCCAATCTCCATAGAATCCCCAGGAGCGATCTCAATACCCCAAGGATCTTTCAAAAACTGGTATTGTTTCCAGTCCGGATCGCGATAAGGTGAAACAGGGGTTATTGTTTCACAAACGTCCCCATAAACGCCTCCAGCAAATCGCAGTTCATACCAGTAAATGGTTCCGCTGGAATCGGAAAACGGCAAATCTGTAACTTCTGCTTTTCCTGTAACAGAAGATACCTGTATATTCCGTTCAACTGTTTCTTCTCTCTGGTTTTTATAAACCGGTACATTCCGTTTATTGACATAGTCATACCAGCTTCCGGTCTGGATCTGGTGGAAAACGACTTTATGAACCACCAAAGTCATGGGAATATCAGCAGGAACGCCTTGTAGCTGCTGGAACTGGCTTTCACCCATAATCCAGGCTTTTTCTGCGGCTTTTAATTTCGTGTCATCCAAAACGGCGGTTTGGATGGAAATACGTCCATCCCCTTCATAGGTCATTTCGGCTGCGATTTTAGAAGGCAAAGCAAAGAACGTATCTGACTGGTATAAATTAATAGGCTGCCCGTCGGCACTGTTGACAGACCAGAAAACGGTATTTGGTGTCCAGGAAGCCACCTGTCCCGGCTCCTGCTGGTGGGACGGGTTCAAAACGGCTTTAAATTCAGCTTTTCCGGACTGATCCAAAGTAATGGGATAATCATTCAAATTTGCTTCAAAGCTGTCTGCCGTCAGTTTTACGCCAGCGGCAGGGGTACCGTCATAATATTTTGCAGAAACATAGAAAGTAATCGTTTCGCCGTAGTAATAAAAGTCCTTATCCGTAGACAGGGAAATTTGATAAGCAGGCTTTGTATATTCGCTGATGGTAAGAGAGCTTTCTATATAAGCACCATCAGCCCCATTCCCAACTTTTAACTGATAATGGTCCGTACGCAAAGAACCGGGATTCAAAACGCCGGAGAATATACCATCTTTTACCTGCACTTCCATTCCGGAAAGTGTACTGGAGGGCCACATAGTAGCCAGGCTCACCCAAACGGAATCCGGCATCGGCGCATGATTTCGGGGCTTTACAACGCCCCAGAAATGGATGGGGTCCCCGGGCAGGTAAATTTCCCTGTCCGTATAAATGGCTGAATAGTAGTCCCAGGACAAGGGCCGTTCTTCCTGGGGAACCGAGAGGTTAGAGCCGGAAAACCATACCGGGGTTCCGTCACGGAGAATTGTCACATAACTATTTTTGCTTTCTCCATTGCTGAAAGAAGCAACTCCATTTTCATTGGCTTTGCCGGAAATTTTTTCACCGGACAGAGTTTCCAATTCTACAACCGCATCCTTGACAGGGCCTTGTGAGATGGGATCTCCCATCCAGAATAAGGTATCCCCGCCCACAGACTGCATATAAAGCCCTAAATTGACCACTTGAATCATCTGCTGGGCAAATTGTTCTTTTCCGGCAACTTCTCCGGACAAGGTAAATATATAATAGCCTTCAGAAAGATTGTCTGGCAAAGGGGCATATAAATCCCCATTATTTTCCATGAGCTGTCCTTCTGTATTCATCACTTCATCCAGGCCATCCGTAGAAAGATGGTATACCGTTTTTACACCATACTGCTCCTGGTAAAATTTGTCCCGTTCCCGTAAAGCATTGGCATAGGCATTGATGCCGGGGTATTTATGCAGCGTCATGGTATAAGAAGCTTTTGCCTGCTGGTCGCCTCCGTAAAGGCGTATGCGCATTTCATCCCCCGGGATAAAGGATGCGGAAGCCTGTTCCAGCGAAAGGTCATCCCAGCTTTCCGCGCCTTCTTCCTCCGAAGTCTGGAAAGAAAAAGTAAATGGTGTTTGTAGGACAGCACCGTCTGTGGAAGATAAGTTGCTCAATGTAATCCGGTAAATGCTGTTATGCTCCAAAGGGGCATCCGGAATGAACCGGCAGGTATAATCCTGGGATTCAAAGCGTCCGGAAACAGGCGGAAGAATTTGGAATCCTTTTGAAATATCAACACCGGGCCGGTTAAAACGCATTTCAATGCCTGTATCAATATCCACATAGGCAGAATCTCTGGGAAATACATCATTGACTAATAAATCGCTTCTGGTCTGGAAAGCGAAGGATTGAACCGGGGTTCCAGAATTATTTTTCACCCGGAAGGTATAGACCATATTTTCACGAAGGGGCATCACCGGCTGTAAAATCCATTCTTTCCCGCCGCCGGATAAGGTATAGTTCAAAGCGGGTTCCAACTCCAAAATAGACCGGAGCGCATCTTCTTTGAGAGAAAATCCTGATGTCAGCAAGAATGCGGAGCCGGTTGTAACACCGCTTTCCTCCCGTTCGGAAGGCTCGATCCGTATGGATGCGGGCAGCTCGTCCCCTCTTGGCAGGGAAAGCCACCAGCCAAGCAGGAAAGAAAAGAAAATGACAATCAAAAGGATCACAGGTATCAGGAACCGATGTTGTTTTAGCATAGAGATCCCCCCATTTTTTAAAAAATATTGGCAAGTGCTATATAAAAACAGTGCTTTAATTTACAAAAATTCATGCACGGCCATAAAAACAGCCCGCCGGTTTCAGCGGGCTGTAATTCAGACAGCATAAAGGATATATTCCATAGGAGCCAGATTGCCTCCATAATGCCGTAAATAAAAGCGGTATTTTTTATCAAGCCGTTCTATCATCCGTGGAAGCTGCCATAAATCGCTGTCGCCATGATCCGCCCGAAGGATCAGTTTGGGATGGTCTTGGTGGATATGGTTGGAACAGCCCCGGATCGCAGCCTGTTCACTGCCTTCCAAACACATTTTGATGATGCTGACAGGTTCTTCAATATCTTCATCAATTTGAACCATATCTGTTTCTATACCATTGTCGTCTATTTTTGACAAAAGCGGATCGTCATTTGGAACTTGTAACAAAGCATTTCCTGTTTTATCCCCAACAGCACATTGACGGAGTGCTAAAAGCCCCAATTCTTTTGTGCGGTTGCGCAGGGCAGAAAAGCTTCCCGGATTGGGTTCATAGCAATAAATTTTCTTCCAATGTCCGGCATATTCTGCAAAAGCTTTTGTAACATCTCCAATTCCAGCGCCTAAGTCTACAAAAACTTCTTCCTCTGTACAGCGCAGCAAATCAGCATCCAGATAAGTCGGGAACATTTTTTCTTTCATGTTGGCCAAGGTTTTGAAATTGTAGGAATACCAGTTATCTAAAATAGCCAGCAAGGTTTTTCGGGACCGGTAGTCCCCTAATTTCCCATAAAGCCAGGAATATTCATCCATATGCTGGCTAAGCTCCTGAGCCCTGCGGCGCAGCGCTTCATATTCACTGCGTTCCGGTTCCAGCTTCCCCCAATACCCATAGCGGCGCATCTGGTCACAAATAACCATTTTGTAGCGGTTTTCAAGTTTTGGGAAACCTTCTATCAGTTTTCTTTCCAATTCCTGCTCCGACATGTTGCGAACATCATGGACAATCCGGAGAAAATCCCTGTCAATCGCAACACCTCTCCCCACAGCAGGCGCTGTTGTATTTCCTATCGGCGTAGGGCGCTCAGGAGAGGCCATTGGACGTCCTTCCTGTACTTTTTCTCTGGCAGGCCTAGCCTCTTGATTTTGGGGCCTTATCGGGCGCGTAGGACGCCTTTCCTGTGGCTGTGGAGCGATCAGATCATCTTCCGGCTCTTGAGATTTCATGGGCCTTGCCCGCATGGGACGGGCTTCCGGCTCTTGGGGTTCCATGGGCCTTGCCCACATGGGACGGGCTTCCGGTTCTTGAGATTCCATGGGCCTTGCCCGCATGGGACGGGCTTCCGGCTCTTGGGGTTCCATAGGTCTTGACCGCATGGGGCGGGCTTCCGGTTCTTGAGATTCCATGGGCCTTGCCCGCATGGGGCGGGCTTCCGGATCTTGGGGTTCCATAGGTCTTGACCGCATGGGGCGGGCTTCCGGTTCTTGAGATTCCATGGGCCTTGCCCGCATGGGGCGGGCTTCCGG
>RAZJ01000281.1 GCA_003612625.1 bacterium 1XD42-1
TGTGCAATAATCTGTCTTTTGTGAGGTTAGCTTTTGAGAGCCATCTCGCCGCAAACCCGCATGAATACTGGATTTTTGCCTATTTGCTTTCCCTTTCCCCAATAACCTGTGTTCAACGAGTGGTACGTTGCCGACACCAGCCGCAAAATCAAAGCTGTTTTCAAGTCCAGAATGGAAAAGGGCTTGCGCTGCTCTGGCAGTGTCTGCTAGTTATTGCACTCAAAAAAATATCAAGTATACAAATTATTTTTATCATAGTTTACTTGTTGCAGAAAAAAAGCAGTCAAACGCTAAAGACAATCAGAGGGCGACAATATAAAATTGCCGCCCCTCTGGATTATAAATGCAACCGTAAACCAAGCACCGCCCCATGTGGGAGAAAGGAGGATTTTTCTATGGCTTGCACAGAAGCATACAGGGAACACATCATGTATTCTTTCAACGCCTTTTGCAAAGTTGTCACCTGATTGACATTCAGGCGAAACTTGCCGCCGGAAAAGGCGCAGGCTATGAACGCTGGGCGAAAATTTTCA
>RAZJ01000282.1 GCA_003612625.1 bacterium 1XD42-1
GCCCCGGCAATCCGGGTGGTCTTACGCTTCGCGCAGACCGTTTCCACCAGCAGCTCCACAATCTCGTCCAAATCCTCCCGGTAGGTCCCAAACCGCTGTTTGAGGCAGTCATACTCGATATTCTCCAAAATCAGCTCCCGATAACTTTCCATCTCTGTGAGCGACATCGTTTCCCTTCGTTTCGGTTCCGGTGGCTTTGCCGCCGTTCCCCGGAAGGGAAGGGAATCGGTAATTGATCCGTCAGTAATTGATTTTTGGGTATTTAATTTCTCTATATTTATTTGCGTTGGATTTTCCGTTGACGGTTTTCCCGTTGACGGATTATCCGTTGTCGGAAAACCCGACAACGGTTTTTCCAACAACGGTTGGGCCGGCGGTTCCTCTGGTTCCTCTGTTACCGGACGCTCATAAATCACATATCTTTCTCAATAAAAATCGAATTCATCACTTGACAATGTTGCAAAGAACTGATGAGCCAGGATGAGCTTGCGGTGATGGACGGGGGAAAATGTATCCTCCAGCTGCGGGGCGT
>RAZJ01000283.1 GCA_003612625.1 bacterium 1XD42-1
TGTGCCCTTCCTCACCGGCCTTCACCGCTGCCGGTCTGCTTTCGTCAATTCCTGAATTTGCTCATTTATAGATGAATTTTGATAACATGGAAATTCCAAAATCCAAGGTATACGTAAAAACAGACGAAAATAGCCGGATTATCCGCTGTGAGGGTGGATACACCACATCAGAAAATTTAGAAGATTGGACTTACATAGGCGAGGGGACCGGAGACAAATACAACCTGTGCCAATCCCACTATTTTAACGGTGGTTTATATGATGTGGATGGTATTCCACGTTATAAGCTGATGGACGGTGTCCCTATATTGCGGTCAGATGCGGAGATAGAAGCCGACAGAACAGCCTTGCCTGCATCGGAAGCTATTCCATCCGTAAAAGAGCTTGCGGAGGAAAACAAACGCTTAAAGGCCCAGATTGCCGCCAATGTGGACAGGCAGGAATTCCTGGAAGATTGCATTGCAGAGATGGCTTCCCAGGTATACAGCGTATGATAGGCGTTTTACAACGCCTTATTATAAAAATT
>RAZJ01000284.1 GCA_003612625.1 bacterium 1XD42-1
ACGCCCTTTTTCGCCCAGCGGTTTATCCGAACATAGATCACGTGCCAATCTCCGTATTCTTTGGGCAAGCTCCTCCATTTGCACCCATTTTCCACTACGTATAGCACTGCATTCAATACGTCCAGGTTGCTGATTTTGGCTGGTTTCCGCTGTTTGGGAAAGCACTCTTTGATTTGCTCGTATTGCTCTTTCTTTATTTCCATTCTTTAATTATATCACAATCCAACTTATGTGAACACTACCTAGGGAGTATCAAGGGGTATTTCGTTCCAAAACTCGTTCCAATATCTATGTCCCTATTCTTATACGTTAATGGGAAGGAAGTGGAGGATGAAGAATTATATCTTCGGATATGCCCGTGTCAGCACCGAGCAGCAGAACCTTGACCGTCAGTTGGATGCTCTCAGGAAATATGGGTGTGAACTGATGTCAACCGATGAATTGGCGGTGATGGACGGCGGCAAGTGCATCTTGCAGGTGCAGGGCGTAAGGCCGTTTTTCAGCGACAAATTTGACATTAC
>RAZJ01000285.1 GCA_003612625.1 bacterium 1XD42-1
GGCGAGCTGGCAAAGCTCTTAAAGCAAAATGGTGTGGAGATTGGACAAAACCGCCTATTTGCATGGCTGCGTGACAATGGGTATCTTATCCGGCGCAAAGGTAGCGATTACAATATGCCTACACAAAAAAGCATGGAAATGGAGCTGTTTGAGGTTAAAGAACGGACCATCCATGATCCGAATGGCAGCGTCAGAGTAATTAAGACCCCAAAGGTAACAGGTAAAGGCCAGCAGTATTTTATCAATAAGTTTCTTGGAGTCCCAGCACAATAAGCTCTGTTACATATTGTTTTAAAGAATATTAAAGGAATTAAACCGAAAGGAACATATTAAAATGAATGAAATTATCAACATCCAGGGTATTGAATGTTATGAAAAAGACGGTACCGCATATCTCAAATTAGATACAGTGGCCCGTGGGCTGGGATTTATCCAAACCCAAAACAAAAACGGAACGGAGTATACTTCTATCCGCTGGGAAACCGTATTTCGATATTTAGAAGATATTGGTTTCCCCAA
>RAZJ01000286.1 GCA_003612625.1 bacterium 1XD42-1
TAGGGGACACTGGGAGAAACCCGCTTCCCTTCCTGCATACGGGCTTTAAAGATAGCCTGTATCTTGCGGCTAGAATCGCGTGCATACCATTCATTCATAATGTTCAAAAACGGCGTGAAATCGCTGTCCTGCTGGTTGCTGCTGTCTATGCCGTTGTTGATTGCTATGAACCGGACGCCTTTTTCTTTAAACATGACTTCGGTGTAAAACCCTACTTTCAGATAGTCGCGCCCGAACCGGCTCATATCTTTTACGATAATGACCGCCACGTTTCCGGCTTCTACTTCGGTAATCATGGACTGGAAGCCTTCCCGGTCGAATGTCGTCCCACTCACTCCGTCGTCGGTGAAGTGGCGTATATTGACAAAGCCATTCTTCCTTGCGTAGTCCTCTAAGAAATGTTTCTGGTTCGTGATACTGTTGGATTCGCCCTGTAGCTCATCATCACGGGAGAGCCTTTCATACAGGGCGGTAATCTTGATACTGTTTAATTGTTTGCTCATTATATAACCCCCGTT
>RAZJ01000287.1 GCA_003612625.1 bacterium 1XD42-1
GGACGGCCTCGCTTTCCAGTCCTCTCTGGTGGCAATAGCTGCTTTACTCGCTCCCATTGTTCTTTTGTTAGTTCATATCGTTTCATGTATATATTCTTGCACATCTCTTCACTTTGTGCAACTTTTATTTTTCAAACAGGCCCTAATAATAAGCAGAGGCAGCGAACCAATGAGAGTAGCCAAGAGGTGAAACACAAGCGAGAGCCTTTCAGATAGCATTAGGAAGGAGCTCCAAACTGCGAATTTTCCATCCGCGAAGAATGGTTTTCATCTTCGACCACATTTTTTCAATAGAGTTGAGATCAGGGCTGTAGGGAGGGAGATACAGCCCTTTCATACCCTTTTCTGCCAAAATTTCCCGGACCGCCTTTACACGATGGGAGCGCATATTATCCATTACTATGATATCGCTAGGACGAAGAGTCGGGAGCAAAATCTCTTTCAAATATTGGACAAAGCGTTCTCCCGTTGTCCCGTCCTGGTAAGTTGTGAACGCTTTCTCCCCATCCAGACGAAT
>RAZJ01000288.1 GCA_003612625.1 bacterium 1XD42-1
TATTGGACAAAGCGTTCTCCCGTTGTCCCGTCCTGGTAAGTTGTGAACGCTTTCTCCCCATCCAGACGAATGGAAGAGAGAACCGTTGTTGTTCGCGGCGTATTCAAAGGTGCGTGATTCACTGCTCTTTGGGAAGAGGGCGCCCGTCCATAGAGGCGGGTCAGATCGGTGTTGACTCGGGAGTGTAATATAAAGTGTGTAAGTTACTGGTAACAAATAAACAACCCCCGGCAAAGCCCTGGAATACTAGCTTGCGCGTCTCGTCGCGCAAATACGATCTGCCAGCCGCGAAGAATTTGTTACTGGCCGCCCGTAAACGGGCTTAAAAATTTCCCATCGTTAGTTGTTCGCCTGCTTTATCTTCCTCCAATTGA
This sequence comes from bacterium 1XD42-1, assembly GCA_003612625.1. GTDB lineage: Bacteria > Bacillota > Clostridia > Oscillospirales > Ruminococcaceae > Anaerotruncus. Next base: position 375 of record RAZJ01000288.1, read on the forward strand.
TGTCGGATATATTCTTCAATCTTTTTCGCATTCTTTCCTGCCGTGTCTACATAGTACCCTCTGCACCAAAATTCACGATTTCGGTACTTGTACCTTAACTCTGGATATTTCTCATAGATCATCAGACTGCTTTTTCCTTTTA
>RAZJ01000289.1 GCA_003612625.1 bacterium 1XD42-1
GTGTAATACCAGCGTTTGATTCCTGTAACGCCATCAATAGATTCTACTGCATTTACAAAATCGGCATTTAGAAAATTCTTTTGCTGTAATCCAGACAAAGAAATACCGGCAGTGTCCCACGATTGATTTGCGTTGAGCTGGATGTTAAATTCACCGACAGGGAAAGCCCTGCCTCTTGCTTCTGCAACGCCATCATAGGAAACTAACATTGTCGAAATCAATACAACCAATACTCCGCCGAGTGAAAGAGAAAGTATTGTTAAAGTGGACTTTGCCTTTTGTCTGGACAGATTCATTTTAGCAAGTGAAGCAGGCGTTATTTTACGGTGCAACACGGAACTTTCTTTCATTTTCCCGTGATAATCGGAATATCGCAATGCTTCCAGCGGAGATACTGCCGAAGCTCTTTTTACAGGAGTATGAATAGCAATCATCACAATAATAAATGCAAAAAGGCCAACCCCGGCCGTCACACATAAAGCAGTCAGCCAGTACCAACCGGCAGGAACCAGAAA
>RAZJ01000290.1 GCA_003612625.1 bacterium 1XD42-1
ACGCCCTTTTTCGCCCAGCGGTTTATCCGAACATAGATCACGTGCCAATCTCCGTATTCTTTGGGCAAGCTCCTCCATTTGCACCCATTTTCCACTACGTATAGCACTGCATTCAATACGTCCAGGTTGCTGATTTTGGCTGGTTTCCGCTGTTTGGGAAAGCACTCTTTGATTTGCTCGTATTGCTCTTTCTTTATTTCCATTCTTTAATTATATCACAATCCAACTTATGTGAACACTACCTAGCAGAGGAAAACAAGCGTTTAAAGGCCCAGATTGCCGCCAATACGGACAGGCAGGAGTTTCTTGAGGACTGCATTGCAGAGATGGCTTCCCAAGTATACAGCGTATGATTACAGCTTTGAAGCTGTTTTTCATAAAAATAATTTTAAGAGGAGATGTTCTCATGATGACTATGTTTTTTGCACAAAGGGTAATTTTAGGGAAAACCACTTTCGATGAGGTTCCGGCTGCACTGAAAAAAGGATGCGCAGAAATTTTAATTGAAAGC
>RAZJ01000028.1 GCA_003612625.1 bacterium 1XD42-1
GGTCGTGCTTCCATTATAACACTTGAGGCTATGCCCTCTTTTTTGTCATTTTTCAGATTTGCTCATTTATAGTACATAAGCTTTTTGGCAGATAAAACAATCTATTTTTTAAAAATTGTTTTTTCTGTGGGGGAAATTTTATGAAATTTCTTGTAAACAAAAAACTTGCTACACGTATTGGAATTATCACGACAACAATTACTTTAATTGGGATGCTGCTGCTTTGGATCATTGTATCGACAAATGCCGCTTTCCCTAGTCAAAATTGATATTACCAACCAAATGATCGATGCTGTGGAAGCCAGAGCTACCATTATCAATGGACATGTCACTTCTGCGGAAGAATATATGTCTGCTTTTGCTTTAAGCAGCGAGGTCCGTGAGCTTCTTTTAAATCCGGAAGATCCTGTGTTGTTGAAAAAAGCTCAGAAATATACTGAAGATTTTGCTTCTGTCAAGGGCATTTTTGAGGGACTTTATATCGCTACCCCTGCCACCCATACTTTCCAAAATGCCATTGGAATGACGACACGGAAGGGAGAATCATTAAACACATTTCAAAATACAATTTTGTCCCAGCAAAAGCTGACAAATTTGGGAATTATGAAATCTCCTGGAACTGGAAGCATGATCCTTTCTATGTATTACCCCATTTTTGAAGGCCAAAAATGTATTGGCTTTGTGGGCGCTGGTGTTTATGCCAGCCATTTAATGGATGCTCTGCTGAACTTAAATATTGAGGGTCTGCCTGACAGTGAATATGTCTTTTTAAATGCCGAAACTGGGTTTTTATCATCCGGGACAGTGCCACAGAAGTTTATGGTGCTATGACAACAATACATATTGTAGTTGGCATATTATGTGCCGTAGTAGCGGCTGCCATTATCTTGATTACCCTGCTGATTCTATATCGGGAGGGAAAAGAGCTAATGACTGTGGAACACGCTATCAGCCGTTTAGGGGATCTGAATCTTTCTGCTGACCGGGAGTTGGAAATTTTTTATAACAGGTCAGATGAAATCGGCATGATTGCACAAACCACGCACCGGGTTTGTGGGTGCCTTCGGAAAACGATTGATGATGTGGGACGGATTCTGGGAGAGATCGCAAATGGCAACCTTACGGTAGATGTTACAAAGAATGAGTCCTATTATATAGGGGACTTTCAAGTTCTCTCTAATAGCTTAAAATCGATCCATGCCAATCTTATGAATGTAATCCGTGACATTTCCCTTGTTGCAAATCAGGTTGATACAAGTGCGGATCGGGTATCTACTGGTGCCTTGGCACTGTCCCAGGGCACCATAGCCCAGGCAACCTCTATTGACGGACTCGTATCCCATGTAACAACAATCGCCTCGCAAATCGAAAACAGTACAGCCCGTTGCAGCAGCGCCAGCGAGATGGTAGATAAAGCCGCTGGCTACGCATCTGAAACGGATACTAAAATGAAACAGTTGATGACTGCTACAAAGAATATTGAGCAATCTTCCACTCAAATTATCACTATCATTAAAACCATTGAAGATATTGCTTTTCAAACAAATATTCTGGCACTGAATGCTGCTGTCGAAGCTGCCCGCGCCGGTGCCGCAGGAAAAGGATTTTCTGTGGTAGCAGATGAGGTCCGGACGCTTGCAGGCAGATCTGCCGAAGCTGCCTAAAATACCAATCATTTAATTAACCGTTCTATTGAAGATGTAAAAACCGGGACAGATTCTACTAATCTTGCCGTTTCTGCAATGCAGCTTATTAACGATTGTATTCAGGCGATCAAAACCCTTATGGATGAAATAACGGCTGCCAGTATCCAGCAATCCGAAATGATTGGATTGGTAAAAAACGGGATTCATGAAATTTCCGAAGTAGTCCAAACAAATTCAAATGCCGCAGAAAAAAGCGCTGTTGTTTCACAGGAATTGTCTAACCAGGCAAGAACTTTAAACAGTCTTATCAGCCGGTTTCATATTGTATAAATATACGCATAATTTCCAAATACTGTTAGAATTATTTTAAATCTAACTTTTCCAGAGTTAATTTGCAGAAATGGGGTTGCCAACTGCTTTCTTTTGCGGTAAAATAAAGAAGGTAATTTTAATCTTCCGATACTTGTCAAATTTCCCCGAATTTTTAACGGGGCCTTGAAAATGAGGTGATGTAATGCACGAACCAACGATTTCCTTCTCCATCCATGAGGACAAAGAAGAACAGATGAAAGAGATTTTAACTGCCGTATATGACGCTTTGCGTCAGAAAGGGTATAATCCTATCAATCAAATCGTGGGTTACATTCTTTCAGAGGACCCCACATATATCACAACCCATAACAATGCCCGCAGTTTAATCCGTAAAATTGACCGTGATGAATTATTACAAATGCTGGTAAAAAGTTATCTCAATGATTAAGTAAAAAAATAAAAAGAGGAACGCTGTGGAAAAATCAGGCGTTCCTTTTTTTAAAAAGGAAGGGTAAAAATCCGATCATGAATACTGTTTTGATTACTGGCGCTTCCCAGGGAATCGGCAAAGAAACTGCCCGTCTTTTTGCCAATCGGGGCTGGAATGTTGCTGTCCATTATTACCGCCATGAAGCAGAAGCCAAAGCTCTTGCGGAAGAATTAGGCCATATTACATGGGCGGTTCCTTTTTGTGCAGATATAGCAGATTCAAAACAGGTAAATCATATGGCAGAAAAAGTAAACCAGGTTTTTGGAAAAATAGATGCTTTGGTGAATAATGCAGGTATAGCCGGACAAAAATTATTTCAGGATTTAACCGATCAGGATTGGCGGGAAATGTTTGCTGTAAATACAGACGGTGTATTTTATACCTGCCGGGCTGTATTGCCTCAGATGCTTTCCCGCCACCAAGGAACGATTGTTAATATTTCTTCTATTTGGGGGATTTCCGGCGCTTCCTGTGAAGTCCATTATTCTGCTGCAAAGGCTGCCGTGATTGGAATGACCAAAGCACTGGCACAAGAAGCCGGCCCTTCTGGTATCCGTGTTAATTGTGTTGCTCCCGGGGTAATTGATACCAGGATGAATGCTTGCCACAGCAGCGAAATTATGAAAGCTTTGGCACAAGATACCCCTTTGGGCCGCATCGGAAAACCCCAGGAGGTTGCTGCTTTAATTTACTATCTTTGTTCGGAAGAAGCTTCCTTTTTAACCGGGCAGGTCATTTGTCCAGATGGCGGCTTTTCTTTGTAATCCTCCCTTTTTATTCCTTATTTTTGATAAAAATATAATTTCCACAATCCCTATTTTTGTTCACATTTTCTTTGTAGAATATTATTTTTTTTTGCATATCTGCGTCACAATTTTCCTGTATGATAATAACACAATCTTAAATACGCCGGACGCAGGTGGACGGAATACCGGCTTGCGTACCAGGCGGAACTAACAACTCCCCTCCGGGGTTTGAATATATATTATTTTCTTCATTCTACCTTCCTTTCGCAAAAAAGAGTATGGTTCTGGCCATACTCTTTTTTGTGTTGTTTCTGCATATTTGTGATTAAGCATTATATTTTTCTAAATCAAGAACTTTTTCTTTGAAACATACAATCACATCCGTAGCAGCATCACCAATTACATTTAAAGTGATAACTGCCATGCCTGGCAAATAATTCATTGCCAACACCAGCGAATAACCAATCAGGCAAAGCTCTGTATGAAATCCAAGGCCCATCATAACAACATATACCATTGTTGTACCTGCTACTGGAATGGCAGGCGTGCCGACAGCCGTACAAATAGAAAGAAAAGCTGCCATCATCAGGGTAGCCGGCGTGACATCAATGCCAGCAGCAGTTCCAATAAAAGTAATGGCACACATATGCATTGCTGTTGTCCCATTCATATTGATTGTCATGCCAGTAGGCAGGACAAAGGAAGAAATTTCTTCTGAACAGCCCAGCTCATCAATACAAGTCCTGGTATTTAAAGGCAATGTGGCGGCAGAAGAATTACAGGCTGCTGCAAAAATCCCTACCTTTGCCACTTTTTTCATGAACTTAACCGGATTCAATCCCGTTGTTAAGAAAATCCCAATGGGATAGATGGTACACACCAGAATTAAAGATACTAGAATTGTTGTAACAATCCATGTGGCAGTAGGAAGAATATATTCAATCCCATATACTGCCAATGCGCGGGTAATCATACAGAAGATCCCAACAGCGGCACATTTATTGATCAGCCAGTTTAAAAAGAATTGTACCACTTCGTTCAGATCTTCCACAACTTTTTTCAGATTCCGTGTTTTTTCTGGGATTGCTGTCATGACAAGCCCCATAACAACTGCGATTACCACAACTGAAAGGATGGTATTGTTAGAGGACATGGCATGGATCCAGTTGGAAGGAACAGCATTTACCACTGTTACCAAGGGATTATAGCCTGACATGGTTACTAATTCGTTTACTTCTTCGCCAGGAAGTTTCACATTAAAAGCACCTGACATTTTTACGCCATAAGCCATTACACAGGCCAGCCCCGCGGCAACTACATAAAAACAAAGATAAGTAATCAATGTACGCACTGCAATTTTGCCAAGCCTTTGGGGATCCGCGAGAGAACAAAGAGCCAAACTTAAAGAAGTAAAAACCAAAGGGACAATCATCATTTGCAATGCGCGCATGAATAATTGGCCTATAATATAGAAAAGGCCAATACCTTGTAAACTTTCCGTAGCTGTAATATCCTGAAATAACAGTGCATTTACAATATCCCATACTTTTTCTGCGCCAGTTCCCGTGATGGCCTGCTTGATGAGCAAACAGGCAATTCCCACAGCGAAACCTGCCGCCACAGCAATCAGCATATTTCTTACAAGAGATGATTTTTTTTGTTTTGAAGCCTCCATAATAAACTTCCTTTTTTCACCTTAAGAGGTTTAATATGTGCACTCCATATTAAATTATTTTAGTAAATCAGTTTGATCTCATGTTCCAAACAGTATTGAATCCAGGCATCCTCCGGCTTCCGATCCGTTACCAGGCAATGGATCTGTTCCATAGACATTAACCTTACAAAAGCTGACCGGTCAAATTTATCATGATCTGCTAACAGGACAACTTCCTGGGCATGTTCGATCATAATTTTTTTCAATTCCGCCTCGCTTTCATTGGAGTCCTGAACGCCGCGAACCCGATCCAATGCTTTACAGCTAATCAGGGCTACATCTACATTGTACTTCCGGATACATTCTTTTGCGACGCTGCCTTGGAGCGCTAAATATTTCCGGTTAAACTGCCCTCCAGTAGAAATCAAATTCAGGTTTTTCTGAGCCAGTTCCAAAAAAATTTCTGTCGAATTGGAAACTACTGTAAAATCAAAATCTTCTGGCAAAGCTTTTAATGCTTCGGCTACGGTTGTGCTGGAATCCGCGAAAATTGTATTTTTGCCCTTCAGCAATTCTATCGCATGCTGTGCGATAATACGCTTTTCTCCAAGATTAACCGTTCTCCTCTGCACAAAATGAACCCCTTTATATTGGGAGCCTTGGTTTAAGATTGCCCCGCCATGTACCCGCGTAAGCACACCTTCTTCTTCCAGCTTATTTAAGTCTTTCCGGATCGTTTCTTCTGTAACATTGCACAGCTCACTTAGCTCTGAAATTGTTGCCCTACTGTTTTTATAAATGAGATTTTGAATCATGGCAAGCCTTTCCTTCGCCGTCATGTTATTCCTCCTCAAGTTCCTTCCTTCATACCTTTATGGTATCAGAAAACCGGTATTATGACCAGCAGGGCCAGACGTCTTTTTTCAGGAAACGTCTGACGCCTCCCGGCCATCAATTACCTTGAGGTTTATTATATCACAACGAAGCTATTCTGTCGCTATTACGATTCAATACTATTTTTACTTTTTTATTTCAATATAGTATCTGCACGGGTTTCTGGTATCAAAGGGAGAATTGGCGCGGTCTGCAAAAGATTTTTTTAACCAAGCGCCTCAGCCATACTGCGCATCATTGCTACATCATCCGGTTCCAGATTCAGTTCCGCAGATTTTACATTTTCTTTAATTTGTTCCACCGTAGTAGAACCGCTTAACAGATTCAGGAAATCCCCCTGGGCTAAAATCCAGCCAAGAGCTAAATTGGCAATGGTACAGTGATATTTTTCACAAAGAGGTTTCCATTTCTCCATCATATCCATAGCGGCCTGCATATTTTCAGGCTGGAACCATTTTTTTGGGATTTGTGCTCCAACCGGTTTATAATCCCTGGGAAGAGTCCCGGACAGAAGCCCCATTTCCAATGGAGAATAGGCTTGTATAGTAATCCCGTTTTCACGGCAGCATGGAATAATTTCTTTTTCAATGTCCCGATCTAAAATTGAGTATTTCGCCTGGACAATGTCAAGCTGTCCCCATTTCAAATATTCCTGAATATGGTGAATATCCACATTGGCCGCACCAATGGCCCGGATTTTTCCCTGTGCTTTCAGGTCATTTAAAACTTCCATGGTTTTCTGGATGGGTACATAATATTCACTGCCTTCCACAGACTGCCAGTGGGTCATGTAAACATCAATATAATCTGTCCCTAACCGTTCCAAAGAGCCTTCAATTTCCTTTTTTACAGAAGCGCTGTTCAAATTTTTGTATAACTGAATCCCGTTTACTTTATTGAACAGATCGCCTTTCATCTCCTGATCCCAGGTAACACCGCATTTTGTGATAATCACAACGTCTTCCCGGTTCATGCCTTCCAGGGCTTTCCCCAGAATCTTTTCACTGTTTCCGAAATTATACCCCGGTGCGGTATCAATTAAATTGACCCCTGCTTTTGGAGCTTCCCGGATGGTATCTACAACCACCTGTAAATCATGATCCCCGCCCCAAGCGGAACCGCCGCCAATGGACCAGGTACCAAGCCCTATTCTTGAAATATCGACTCCTGTTTTTCCAAGCTTCATTGTTTTCATGATACTGATTATCCTTTCCAAATCACGCTCTAATCTTTTCCCATTCCCATTTCTTAAAAAAATCGAAAGCTGTTATTGATAATCTGCCTGATATTTGGCCAGCATTTTTTCTACGATTTCTTTGTTCTGCACGCCGGCTGTGGCGCCTCCATACTGGACAGAAACTGCCGCCGTACAGTTGGCATAAATCCCGCATTCCCGGATATTCTTTCCTTGCAGCAGGCCCGCTATGAAACCGGAAGCAAAGTTGTCCCCTGCTCCAATGGTGTCAATGGCTGTGATCCCTTTGCAGGCTGGAACAATCATAGCGCCCTCCTGATTGCGGATATAACAGCCCCGTTTCCCGATTTTCATAACCACATTTTTTACACCGCAGCCAAATAAAACATCTGCTACTTTGCTTTCTTCGGTTTCCCCAGTCAATAGACAGGCTTCGTCAAAATTGGGGAAAAAGTAATCTACATAGCTGAGGGCTTCCCGAATGTCTTCTAATGTTTCCTTTAACCGGGGCATAATCATATCTGCTGTAATCAACATGCCTTCTGCTTTTGCTTCCCGGAAAATTTTTACCAGGACTTTCCCGTCAAGCAATGGGCAATTAAAAATACTTGCCAAAGAAAGAATTTTAGCCTGTTTCATTTTGTCAAAATTGATATGGCTGATATTTTCTTTCCATAAGCTGCCGTTCCGGTTGGTTACAAAAGTCCTTTCCCCATCCGCGGTAACGAGACCCACATTGATTGATGTATCAATGGCAGGATCAATTTTGATGCCTTCCACATCAATATGATCTTTTTCACAGGAACGGAGGATAAATTGGCCTGCCGCATCATCGCCGATGCAGGCAATAATGCCTGTTTTAAATCCCAAACGGCTGATAATGGTAGCCTCATTCATGGCGTCCCCGCCTACTGCCATAGCAATTCTGTCCACCGGATAGGATTCAATGTTAAAGATATCCCGGGATACTGGCCGCAGCGGAATGTCTACCACCGCTGCGCCAAGGCAGATCACGTCTAGCTTTTTTTCCACTTATTGATCAGCCCTTCCTGCATCGCCAAACAATTTGATCTTATACATGGCCCGTTCTTTAATAGCTTTCCTGACTTCACGCTGGACCGCTAAGAAAGGTTCCCCTTTATGGGCGTTAATAGCTTCCATTGCCGCCTGGCACAGCTCTGTGTGGATATTGATTTTCGCAATGCCAAGAGAAATGGCTTTTTTAATATCTTCGTCGCCAATACCGGAAGCTCCATGAAGGACTAAGGGTACATCTACTTCTTTGTATACTTTTTCCAGCACATCAAAAGCCAGTTTTGGTTCGGAAGTATATACACCATGGACATTGCCAATAGCAACTGCCAAAGAATCGCATCCGGTCCGTTCGACAAATTCTTTTGCTTTGGTGGGATCGGTATACTGGTAATCAGACAAGGCTTCCTCATAAACGGTTTCATTTCCTACATGACCCAGTTCTGCTTCCACTGGAATATTTAATGGATGGAAATAATCTACACAACGTTTGATTTCTGCTACGTTTTCTTCATAAGGCAATGCAGAAGCATCCCGCATAACGGAATTCATGCAATGGTTGACAGCATTTTGCAGGATGGTCATATTGCGGCCATGATCCCAATGTTCAATAACTGGCACAGAAGCTTTCTTTGCCATAGAATCCATCATATAGCAGAAATCTTCAAAGGAGGTGTTCCCTACAAAACCAGTGCCAAAGGAAATAATAATGGGAGCCCGCAATTCCTCGGCAGCGTCAATAACGCCCATCAGCATTTCAGCATTCCATACATTAAAATGAGGAATGGCATAATGGCCGGCAGAAGCTTTTCTTTCCCAAAATCTCATATCAGACAACATAACAATTTCTTCCCTTCAAATAAAGTTTCTATTAACCTGCAACTTTTACAACGCCTTTTATCATTTCCATCTTTTTTACCGGATCAATGGCATCCAGAAAAGCCTGCTGTACATCCTGGTAATCATAAATATTCGTTACCATATCTTTTACATTGAATTTCCCTGTGGCAATGGCTTCAATGGTTTGCGGGAAATTATTGCAGTACCGGAAAGCCGTTTGAATGATCACTTCACGGTTAATTTTCAGGAAATCAATGGGCACTGGTTTGGACTGGGTCCCCACCATCATGATTTTTCCGCCCCGGGCAACAATTTGGACTGCCTGCTGGGCGGTAAAAGCAGAACCTGCCGCTTCAAATACCAGTTCTACGCCATGATCCCCATACAATTCCGGAGAGCGGAGCACCGCAACAGTATCCTGAGCCTTGCCGTTAATCACCCGTTTGGCCCCAAGCTTCTTTGCCAGTTCCAAACGTTTCTCAATCACGTCAACTACGGTAATATCTGTTGCGCCAAGGCTGAGGCATGCCTGCAAAGTCATCAAGCCAATGGTTCCGCCCCCAAGGATTACTATGCTTTTGCCTAACCGGGCGCCGCCTAAAATAGCAGCGTGCATCCCTACTGCCGCAGGTTCAACCAGCGCGCCTTCCAAAGTGGTCATGCCTTCCGGAATATGGTAAGTCCATTCCTCCGGGTGGACCATATACTGGGTCAACGCGCCTCTGTAATTGGGCTGGGTTGCCATAAAATCAACCTTCGGGCAGATGTTATAACGCCCTTCCCGGCAATATTCACAACTGTCGTCGGGAACGCCCGGCTCAATCAGGACTTTATCGCCTACTTTGAATTTCGTAACTTTTGCGCCGATTTTTGCGACTTCCCCTGCTACTTCATGACCAAGGCCAATTTTCTGGTTGGGATCTTTCGGAGGGATAAAGGGGCCAAATTCAAATCCATGAATATCTGAGCCGCACATACCTACATATTCTACCTTCAGCAGGATCTCATGATCCTTTGGTTCCGGTACCGGGCATTCTTGAATTTCAAATTGTTTCGGTGTAACCAGGATTGCTTCTGAATTTGTCATAAAGCTTCAACCTCCTATTTTTTGTATCTCCCGGCACCCTTACAGAGGGGATACCGGGAGATTTTTTCTGTTTTAATCTACATTGCCGATTTCTTCAACCGATTCACCGCGGGTTTCTACGCCTAATACCAGGATGCTGACAGCAATAATCACAGCAACAATGGAAATCAAGATAAATACACCGCCTGCTCCTACGCTGTTAGCTACATAGGTAACAAGGAATGGGAAGAAAATATTGCTGACACGGCCCATTGCGTTACTAAAGCCAGAACCAGATAATTTTGCAGAGGTAGGCCACATTTCAGGTACATATACTGCGGAAGCATAACACACATACATATAAATGACTGTGTTCAGCAAAAATGTCCATAAGATCAGGCCGCCTTGGGAAGTCTGCTGTCCAGTAATAATTCCCAGAACTGCCATGCCTACCAGCAGCCCTACCCCTAAGACACGGCGGGGAAGCTTATCCATAATCAGGGATGCAATGAAAATCCCAAAAGGTGCGCCAAATAATCCAAACATGGTCATAAACTGGGATTGGGAGGTATCAAAACCCATGGATTTTAACATGGAAGGCATCCAGTTCATTAAGGTATACTGGATGGTGTTCATGCCAATCAGAACAAAGGAACCAACTATGGTGCGCCTTAAAAGCTTCCCTTTAAACAGTGCGGAATACGGAAGCTGTTTGACTTCTTTGGGAGCTTCTGTAACAGGAGGGAGGGGTTTCCCCAAAGAAGCTTCAATGTCTTTTTCAATTTTTGACATAATAGCTTCCGCTTCTTCATATCTGCCTTGGGATTCCAGCCATCTGGGGGATTCCGGAAATTTTTTCGCAATTAACATGCTTGCAATGATAGAAAGTATGGATGGAATCATAAACTGGATTCTCCAGTTCATGCCATAGCTGATCCCGGTTCCCACAATAACCAGAGCAATACCGTTACATACCGGATGTGCCCAGTTCCCGATAAAGGAAGTCCGGCTGGACCATGTGCCGCGGTTGCGGCCAGGAACATATTCTGTAAAGCCTGCAAACAGAACTACCAGAAGGGCCCCTAATGCCAAACCCTGCAAAAGCCTGAATACATAAAGAACATAAACATTCGGTGAAACTGCACCGCCGAGCATTGCGATAATATGGATGATCTCATATAAGAGAATACTTTTTTTACGGCCAATCTTATCTCCGATGGGGCCGCCTAACAACGCGCCAAATAACTGCCCTGCTGTATATGTAGTGCTCCACATGGCCAGAAGCTGCGAACCTGGTTCCAGCCAGTGGATTTCATTCAACAGGATATTTTGTACGGCACCGCCGATCCCGTTTGACCAGCATACCAAAAGTGCAAATGCTGTTACCAGCCACATTTTTATATGCCATTGTGAATTGGGCAGACGGTCAAGCCTTGCCCCAATGTTTAAACTTGATTGATTCGCCATAAATTACACCATCCTCAATCCCATTCTAAGGTTTCACATACCTAAACCCATTTTATCCATTGACTTCCCGTTAGACATTCTGCAATTCTGCCGCCAATTCTTCTTCCATGATTGACCATGCAGTTTCAAAATTTTCTGCCTTATTCCAAAGGGCAGGCGGCCCTAAAACAACCATATCTGCTCCTGCCTGATAGAGCGGGCGGTATAAATTCCGGTTCATGGAGCCATCTGCCTCAATCAGGAAATGAAGCCCCTTCTCTTTCCGCATCTGCGCCAAACGGCTGATTTTAACATACATCTGGGGATCTACCGGCTGGCCTGAAATCCCAGGATCTACGATCATAATGGTGACTTTATCCAGCAGGGGAAGATAATATTCAATGATCCCCAAAGGTACTGAAGGGCTTAAAGCTACACCTGCTTTGCATCCTAAATCTTTGATTTTATGAATGGTTACAAATGCGTCCCCTTCTATGCAGTCTGTGTGAGGGGTAATATATGCCGCCCCTGCTTTTGCAAAGGTTTCCAAATACTGCTGGGGATGTTTAACCATCAGGTGGGCATCCATTGGCTTTAAATTTTCTACATGCTTGTGCAGATAATCTAAATAATCTGGGCCTATGCCATAACTGGGAACATATACACCATCTTTAATATCCATATGTAAAAAATCAGATTTCTCGTTGATGATTTTGATCTGTTCTTCTACATGGAATAAATCACAGCATCCTACTGACGGGGCAATCATCAATTTTCTTTTCATAGCTTTATCCTTACAGATTATTCCTCATCATCAAAATCATAATGGAATACAACTTTAATGGCTTCTTTTGATGCCATTGCATCAAAGCCTTTTTCATATTCAGACAAGCCCAAACGGTGGGTAATCAGGGGCTGTACTTTAATCTGGCCGGAAGCCAATAAGCGGATTGCATTTCTCCAGGAAGTAGAATCATATCCCATATGTCCAATAATGCTCTTATTCCAGGAGGTAATATCATTGATAGAGAAATTCAATGGTTTGAAGCCCATGCCAACCCGGACGATTTCTGCATTTGGTCTTGTCATTTCAAGGGCCTGCTGCAAAGCAATATTGGCGCCGGAACATTCAATAACCAATCCTAAATTATCACGCCCGCAAATTTCAGTACAGCGTTTTACAACATCTTCTTTAGAACCATTGACAACATGGGTTGCACCAACTTCTAAAGCAACCGGAAAACGGGTTGCCACGTCTTCATCCAAGCCTACCATTACGATATTGACTGCGCCCATCAATTTTGCAATCTGTACGGAGAATAAGCCAAGAGGACCTGTGCCAAATACCACGACATCCTGCCCGGGGATCAGGTGGGACTGCTGAGCGACTGCTTTATAAGCATTACAAATGGGATCTAATACAGCAGCTTCTTCATATTTTACATTTTCCGGAATCTCCCAAATGGCATGTTTATGGATTCTTAAAATTTCCCCTGGCACTTTGCAGTATTTTGTAAAACCGCCGCCCCAGGTATTATTATCCAAACCAAGATTTACTTTATGTTCGCAGCAGAGGAAATCCCCTTGCTCACAGGCAGGGCATACACCGCAAACATGGGCGCTGTTATCGGATACAACCCTTTGCCCGACTTTCCAGTCTTTCACTTTCTCGCCAACTTCTACAATTTCGCCAGCGAACTCATGACCACGAATGGAATTGAACTCGTCAGAACCATTGTTGACTCTCCAGTGCTTCATATCAGCACCACAAATAGCTGCCGCTTCAATTTTCAGGATAATATCTTCCGGACCGCAAACCGGTTTTGGAACATCCCGCATGGTATACCCGCCAAATTCTTTCCCATATCGGACAATCGCTTTCATTGAGAAATCCTCCTTTTTTTGTTTGGTTTTCGTTCTTCATCAATTTTGTTTTCACAGCCGAATTCTTTTGATTTCGGTCTGTCTGTGTCTTTATATTAACATTTAATATCTTTAAAATCAAGACTTTTATTTCTGTTTAAAAAAATTTTGTTATTGTTTTACAAACAATCAATTTTATAATTGGCTATTATACACATTATTTTTATAAAGATAATCCAATTTTTCTCTAATAAAGCGAAATTGATTATCATATTATTTTTGTTTCAAAGATTTTTCGGAGTGATAAATATGATAAAACACAGAAAAATATAGAAAAAACAAATTATAAAAACGCCTCCGGCAATAAAACTGGAAGCGCTTTGAATAGAAAGTATGCGGGAGCCGCTTGAAAATATATGGGATTCCATATAAAATATAAAGTAAGAATAACAACACAAGGAGGGTTAAAATTGACCCGTCAAGAAGTTTTTTATTGGGTAAAGGAGCAATATGGTACCGATCCGGAATATCCTTGGAAGGATCAAAATGCTGTGCTACGCAACAAAAACAATAATAAATGGTATGCTGTCATTCTTAAAGTTTCCCGCAATAAGCTGGGATTAACTGGTGAGTCTATGATGGATATTATAAATGTAAAAAGTGACCCTATCTTAATAGGAGCTTTTAGAATGCAGGATGGTTTCTTCCCTGCATATCATATGAATAAAGATAAATGGATCAGTATTGCCCTTGACCGGCCAGAATTGGATCATGAAATTAAAAATTTAGTGGATATGAGCTACCAGATAGTAAAAGGAAAACACTCATGAAAAAATGGATTGATCTTGCTTTTAAACTTGGATTTTCCAAAGCATACCCTTTGAATTGCACAAAATTTATTGTCCATCCCGAAACCCGGGAAATGTGCGCCGCTAACCGCTGCAATATGTATGGAAAATGCTGGACCTGCCCTCCCGCCTGTGGTTCTTTAGAATATTGCGCCAAAATCCTTTCCCAATACCATTTTGGTTTACTGGTGGAATTGGTACAGCCTCTTGACGATCCTTTTGATATAGAGGGAATGATGGCTGCGGGAAAGCTGCATCAGGAAAAATTCATAGCCTTAGTGGACAAGCTGCGGGAAATCTGGCCAAGATTGCTCCCCCTCAGCGCAAATACCTGCACCCGCTGTGAAACATGTACTTACCCAATCTCCCCTTGCCGATTTCCAAAAACGGCTTTTTCTCCGATCGAAGCTTTTGGGTTGATCGTAAGTGAAATTTATGAAGCAAATGAAATTCCTTATATTTATCAGGAAAAAAACATTACTTTAATTGGATGCTGTCTTTTGGCTTAAAAATAATATTGCAACGATCATTGTGATAAATTCTGCTGCGGGCACAGCGAGCCATACGCCAAAAATGCCAATCCAATTTGGAAGAAGCCACAATAATATTAAAATTAAACCAAAAGTCCGCAAAAAAGATAAAATTGCAGATAATTTCCCGTTGGATAAGGCTGTAAAAGCAGCGGAAACAAAAATATTAAACCCGCAAAACAAAAAACTAAAAGGAAAAATCAGAAATCCATTTCTTGTAATTTCATAAACTGGTGTGCCTTTTGGTGAAAAAACAGCGATAAGGGGAGAAGCAAATCCCATGGAAAAAAGAAATAATACAATAGAAAGAATGATAACAAACCAGATACAAATATGGAATACTTTTTTTAGCCTTATATCATTACGGCATCCATAATTATAACTAATAATCGGTGCCACCCCCATTGAAAATCCAATATATAAAGCTGTCAATAAAAATTGTGTGTAAATCATAATGGTAATGGATGCAACCCCATTTTCTCCAAGCAACTGCATCATAATCCGGTTAAAAAAGAATGTTGTAACCGCAGAAGCTGTTTGGCTCACCATTTCCGAAACGCCGTTTGTGCAGCTTTCCACCAAAACAGAAAAATCTATTATTGGCTTTTGGAACCGCAAAGAGCCTTTTGTTTTCAGGAAGAAAAGAATCCCTATTACAGCAGGAATAAAATATCCAATCCCCGTTCCCAATGCGGCACCTTTGATTCCCATTTGACAGGGAACCATAAAAATATAATCTAAAATCAGATTGATAATTCCAGCACTTACCGATAATACCATTCCAATTCCAGGGCGTCCTGCTGTAATCATTAAATTTTGAAAAAGCACTTGTAACATACTTGCTGGAGTAAATAAAAGCAGAATAAAAAGATAATCTTTACAATAAGGAAATAATACTGGACTGGCTCCAAGTCCTGTAATGATTTGATTCAGAAAAAGCATTCCGAAACAGGCTATGATTACTCCTAAAAAAATTCCGATACAAACAATCCATGTAAAATCCTTTGCTGCTCTTTGTTCTTCTCCTGCCCCCATTTTCCGTGCTATAATCGCATTTCCTCCCGTAGCAAGCATTGTTCCCAATCCTACAATCAGATTTATGATGGGACAGACAATGTTCAAAGCAGATAAAGCATTTGTATGGACAAAACGTGCCACAAAAATCGTATCTGTTATGGTATATAATCCCATAAATATCATCATGATCATCGTTGGAAATGCAAATTGCAGCAACGATTTGACTCCAAAATCTTTTGCTAATGGATTTTCTATTGGCATAGCATCAGCCATTTTCTTTCTCCTCCCAAACTTCTTTTTGCAGGACAAAACGCTGTGTAGGATACCCAAATTCTGTTAGCAGTTCTGCTTCCGTAAAGCCAAGATTTTTCCATATATAACGGTACCCAGTATCTGCTTTGTCACGCTCCCGAAAGGTTGTAATTGTAATGCTGGCTTCTGGGCCGATAAGCATAGCAAAAGCCTTTTTTAAGAAGGCTTTTGCTATGTCTTCCTGTTGATATTGTGGATGAATCCCTAAAAATTCTATATTCCCCGTTGTCTTATGAAAAGCCATAATTCCAACTGCAATATTTTTATCTTTTAGAATAAATGCCTCTTTATGCGCAATATATTGTTGTAATTTTTCCAGATATTCCTTTTCATCTAAGTAAGGAAACCCATCTATGACAAGATGTACCAAATCCATCCATTGGGGAATATCACGCTTTTCCGCAAAAACAATTTCATATTCTTTGAATTTGGTTGGATTTTCGTTTAAAATATATTTTAGCTGTAAAGGATAAAAACACCTGTCTTTTCGATACTGGTTTGGTGTTTTCTTATACATAGCTTTAAAAATTGTTGTAAAAGCCTGCTGACTGTCATATCCCGCAGCAAATGCAATTTCCAGTATTGGCTGCTCCGAAAAAACCAGCCGTTTTGCTGCTTCAGTCAACTGCCGGCGCTGGATATATTCATGAATGGTCAGCCCAACTGTATCTGTAAAAATACGATGCAAATAAAATTTGGAGTAGTGCAAGGCATTTGCAACCATTTCTAAATCCATTTTTTCGGATAAATGGCTTTCAATATAATGAATGGCAGCAGTTACATTTTCAATATTTTTTTCCATGAATCTCTCCCCTCCATAAACAGGATTATATCAAATATCAAAAACGAATTCTTCATTTATCTTGCTGTTTACATACAAAAAAACGCCGGCTCAGCCAGCGTTTTTTATTACTCCATTTCCTGATAAAATTCTTCTAAATTTGCCTGAGTAATTTTTTGATGCGGCAGCCAGACATAATGGCCATCCTGTACTTTAAGCGCTGTATCTGTGCCGCTGCTTAAAGCCAGCGCCAGATCCAGCATCACCCGGGCCATTCCCTGAGAATCATTAAAAACTGTTCCATATAACGTGCCAGCGGCTACCGCTTCTAAAGCAGGCGCAGTAGCATCTATCCCGACAATTAAAGGAAGATGTCCTTCCTGTTCCTGCCAGGCATCAATCGCACCTAAAGCCATATCATCATTATTAGAAAAAACAACCTCAATTTTGTCGCCAAATTCAGCAATCCATTGCTGCATCCGGGCAGCAGCCTGGCCCCGGTTCCAGTTGGCAGCATCACCCGCTAATTTTTCAACAACAATTCCAGCATTTGTAAGAGCTTTGACCGAATATTCTGTACGCAGTAAGCTGTCCTGGTGGCCCGGCTCCCCTTCCAGCATCACATATTGAAGAATACCATCTCTGTTATAATCTAACTGGGATGGATCTTTCCGCCAGGCTTCCACTACAAGCTGCCCTTGCATCATTCCACTTTCCTGGGCATTAGAACCTACATAGTAAACCCGATTCCGGTAGTCAATATCTTCTGCAACAGGCTGCCGGTTAAAAAAAATCAATGGAATTCCAGCACTTTCTACTTTATCAATTAAAACGGCTGCTGCTGTACGGTCTACAATGTTGACACATAATACATCACACCCTTTTGCTAAAAAACGGTCTATCTGTTCCATCTGTGTTGTCTGGTTACTGGTACCATCTGCAAAAGAAAGGTTGATTTTTCTACCTTGTTCTACTTCTATTTTTTGTGCCAGTTGTTCCAAATTCTGCTTAACAGAGGAAATAAAGGTATCATCCATAGAATACAGGGCTACGCCAATACGCAAAGTATCTGTTTTCTTTGGATGGGAAAAGGAACAGCCAGCGATTCCTAATACCAGAAAAACAGTCAGAAATAAAGTAATCACTCCATTAGGACATAAACGGGAAAAGAAGCTTCTGATATTTCGGATCATAAATTTCATCCCCCCGCACTACAAAAAAAGATAATGGTTCTACTTGATATTGGCTTCCTTTCACTTGCTGGACAGCACTTTCTACTGCCAGATAGCCGGCAACAAAGTCACTCCAGGCGGCAACAGCAGAAATTGTCCCCTTCTCCAGGTATGCAGCCGCAGCCGTTGTAACTCCTACACCATATAACAACTGTTCCGATTCCAGGCTTTCTTTCAATGCGGCAGCCTGCTCCGTTAATGCCGGTTCAAATACAATCACTCCAGAAGCATCCGTTTCTTCCATTAGCTGCCGGAGTTCCCCTTCTTTTTCTGCCGTTTCCAGTTGAACCCTGACTCCTGCCTGTAACAAAGCTTGTTGGGCGGCTTCTGCCCGGATCGCTAACCCTGTACTGGAACGGCAGCCATTTACAAGCAGAATCGATCCGCCCCTCCAATCCTCTAATGCCGCCATAGCCAGTTCCCGGCCTAAAGCAGCATTATCAGGAGCTATAAACGGTGATGACCAGTCCGCCTGGGATTCCATAGAAACGATAGGACAGCCTAAATTTTGTTCTGTTAATGCAGCTATTAGCTGAGAAGAATCTGCTGGCACGACTACCAAAGCATCTGCCCCTTGTGCATGTTCCCTGCGCAGCAAACGGATCTGGGCCCGGCTGTCGTTGGCCTGAGGCAGAGTAAGAAACCGTAATTCTACCCGCAATTCTTCTGCTGCCTGCTCCATACCCAGGCGTGTGTTAAACCATAAGGAACTGTCCTCCTCCCGGATAATAACAGAAACTTCTAAAAGTTCTGTTAATGTATTGTGAATCCGGATACGGGGCAATATACTGCTTAAAATCATTGCAATCCCCAGGATAATCAGGATGGCCATTTGGATCAATTCGTTTTTCTTATTTTTCACAGCGAATCCTCCTGCCGGTAGTGTTCGGCGGCAGCTTCATTCAAAGCGGGCAAACGTACCCGAACCGTAGTTCCTTCATCTGGTTCACTCAATATGGTCAGCCCATATTTGCGGCCAAAAGTAAGGCATATCCGCTGGTGTACATTTTTTACGCCTATGCCAGATCCATTCGTACGGAGGGCAGGCCGGTTTTCGTCTAAAAGAGTAGACACGATTTCCGGGCGGATTCCAACCCCATTATCTGTTACGTCAATCACCAAATCTTCGCCTTCTCTGCGGGCATCTACACAGATCAGCCCATCCTCCACAGAGCCAGCCATGCCATGTGTAATGGCATTTTCCAAAAGAGGCTGAATGGTCAGCTTTAAGGTAAAAAGGCCCTCCGTACCTGGCTGGGCAGTAATACGCACATCAAAAAGATTCCGATACCGGATTTTCTGGATATTCAAGTAATGACGGGCATGTTCCAGTTCATCTGCTAAAGGGATAACCCGCCTTCCCTTACTGAGAGAAATCCGGAATAACCGGGCAAGAGAAGTCACCATTTGAATGGCTTCCATATTCCGCCCCGATTCTGTCATCCAAATGACAGAATCCAAAGTATTATAAAGAAAATGAGGATTGATTTGGGATTGGAGCACTTCCAATTCACTGCGGCGCTTCTGGCTTTCCTGCTGAATAATATCATCCATTAAATGGCGCATTGTAGATACCATAGAACGGATGGAACGCCCAAGACGGCGCACTTCATAGCATCCGGTTTCTTCAATTTCTATACTTTCACAGCCTGCTTCCAGATCTTTTACAGCCTGTTCCAGCCGCCGTATGGGATCGGAAATATAAGCGGAAATACGGAAATTCAGAAAAGCCATCAAAAAAGCAGAAAATAACAATAAAGATGCCCCAAAAGGTAAAAGAGAATCTGAATCTCCGATGAGGCCAGACTCCGGAACCATACCAACCAGTTTCCAGCCTGTATAACCTACTGTTTTTACAACAACCTGCCATCGGGTTCCTTGAAATTCTTCCTCATGGACACCATCCGGATAGCCAGCAGCTTTTAAATTATTTTCTTCTAAAAGCCCCGTATAAATCATTTGCTGCCTGGGATGATAGATCAATTCTCCTGTCCGGTCAGTCAGGTATAAATATCCGCTGTTTGGAAGCTCTACATTCCGGCACACCTGGGAAATGCCGCTAAAACTCATATCTACCAGGAGTACACCGCTTTCTGTATTTCCGCCTCTTGTGAGCTGGACATAACGGCTAAGGGAAATCACCCAGCGATAGCGGTGATCGGGATCGTCAAAAATTTCCTGAATATGCGGCGTAGAAAAATGAAGGTTTTCCATCCGTTCTATCGCCATTTGGAACCAGCGGCTTTCTGCCGGATCAGCAGAAGCTTTCATGCCAGACAAAGGAACGGCCCCTTCCAATCCCCCATCACTATTAAATACAGCAATTGAAACCAAAGCATCCCTGTTTTCATCATAAAGCAGATTCATTTCTGACGCCAGAGTACCCTCCGCTAAATCTGTATTTTTTATGACCCGGTAATACATAGCATCAGAAATGCGCATCATGCGATGAAGATAACTGTCCAAATTCAGGTTTACTTGCGCTAAAAGGCGCTGGGCACTTTCCTGGGCCTGGGTTTTGGATAAATCCGAAAAACATAGCAAAAGACTCAGACCAATACAAAATACTCCCATTACAGCCACAGCAGTAAAGGACAGGGAGATTACCATTTGAATACTCATATTCCGGAACCGATCCACTATTTTAGCGGTTAATGGATGAAATAATGTCCTCATCCCATCCTCCTCTCTACTGCAAATTTTTTAAGAGCCTTGTCCAGCCCGATACTTGGACGGTGTAAGTCCAAAATGCTTTTTAAAGACATAACTGAAATAGTTTGGGTCCGTATAACCAATACGCTCCGCAATCAGATACGTTTTTTCGTCTGTATCCCGCAATAGCTGGGCAGCATGCTGCATCCGTAAATCTGTAACATAGGCTGTAAAACTTTTCTGAGTTTCCCGTTTGAACAAGGTTGAAAAATAGGTGGGAGAAAGATGAAGATATGCACAAAGGGTTTCCACGTTCAGATCGCTTTCAGCATAGTGGGTAGCAATAAAAATTTTTGCCTGTTCAACCGTTTTCCATGCAGAATCAGACCGCTGACGGCTTAAAATTTCCCATAATTCCAGTGCACAGTCTACCAGCCACTGTTCCATTTCATCTAAAGACCGGAAATCCGTAATTGACACCATTCCAGTGAAGTTAGGGCCAAAAACCGTTTCCATTTCTATCCCATTGGCCTGGGCCAGCCGGATCAGACTGGTAACAATCTCCATAAAAAACATATGGCTTTGCGGCAGGGATAGCCGGGCTTCCCGAACCCGGGATACCTGGGAAGAAACCAACTGTGCTACTTTTTCTTTGGAGCCTAATTTAACAGCAGTAGACAAAGTCCGCAAGTCATCTTCTTCCAGAGTAAGATAGGCAGAATGGTTTGGTTCCAGATCCCCGATATAAAGGACTTGTCCGCTGTCCATCAATACCCGGTAGTCGGCAGCAGCAGCAGCTTCTTTCACCGACTCATAAAATTGGGCAGGCCCTTGGCAAGGACGGCCAACGCCTACAAATAAGTGAAGCCCCAACAGGCTTTCGGCCAACATGCACAATCGTTCTAGTTCTGCGGTTAGACCGTAAATCTGACTTTTTTGCTTTAGCTGGATCAGCAAAGCTATTGTTTCATTATAAAGAACAGTATACAAGATACATCCATCTAAAGCAAAATGTCTTTGGAAAAAAGCCTGAATTGACAGAAGCTGCAATTCATCCCGCTTGGAAGATCCGCCATCTGCTAATACAAGAGCCACTGTCCAGCATCCCTCTGGCAATTCGATTTCATAACGGGCAGCACGTTCTTGAATCTGATCCGGCGGAATGCGTCCATCCAACAACCGGGTATAGAACAATTCCCGTAAAATAGGAAGGCTTTCTTCATATTTTCTGCGCAGGTTTTCCATATCCTCATGTTCCAAACGCTGCTGATCCAACTGCTCCCGCAAACGGCTTAACACCTGACTCAATTCCGGCGCATTGATAGGCTTTAAAATATATTCGGATACATTCATTCCAATGGCTTGCCGGGCATACTCAAAATCATCAAAGCCTGAAAAAACGACTATTTTAGACGCAGGAAGAAATTGCTTGAGCTGGCGGCACAGTTCCAGTCCATCCATATAGGGCATTTTAATATCTGTCAAAACCACATCTGGATGAAGCTGTTCAGCCAGTTCCAAAGCTTCCATCCCATTTTCAGCAGAACCAACTAACGTAAATCCCAATTTACCCCAGTCTATTTTCCGGCGGATGCCTTCCCGGATTTCTTCTTCGTCGTCTGCCAGTAAGACACGGTAAAATTCCATATAACACCTCATAAAATGTATGTTTAGCACAGCAGGGGATCGGCGCAAAGATACACCGATCCCCTTGTTGGTTGTTCCAAGTTCTGCTGCTTATAAAGCCTGACAGAACGGATAAAATTATTTCTTTGCCAGATATTTCCGCAAATCCAGTGCTACGGCTACGATAATGACGAGGCCCTGTGCAATAAAGGTATAGGCAGGGTCCACACGAAGGAACTGCAGGCAGATTTTCAAAATTTCAAATACCAGTACGCCAATCAGGATGCCGCCTACTTTACCAACACCACCATTGGTAGATACACCACCGATGGTACAGGCAGCAATGGCTTCCAATTCATAACCAAAGCCTGTTGCAGTAGAGGCACCGCCAGCTTTTGCCCCAACCAGGAAGCCAGCCACGCCATAGAGAACAGAAGCCAAAATGTAAATACGGATCAATGTAGCAGGAACATTAACACCGGCTACCTGTGCAGCATTTTCATTGCCGCCGATGGCATACATATACTTACCATGACGAGTTTTATTGTATAAGAACCACATATACACGCCTACAACAAGGGCAAAAATCGCCAGATAAGGGATAAACCCAAGAGATCCTAAAGCTACTTTGGAATAAGAAGATTTAAAACCGCCTAAAGGGTCATTACCAGTAATAACAGAACAAAGGCCATATACGATTGTCTGCATACCTAATGTAGCAATAAAGGGAGGAACTTTTAAGAAAGCAATAACACATCCATTTACAGCGCCAAAAATAGCCATAATTGCAACAACAAAAAGCAGCGCTACAAACCAGGGCATATCAGGCATCCAAGGCAAAGCCCGGGCTGCATAATCAATGCTTTGCAGCATCATGGCTGCAAGACAGGCAGATAACCCAACCTGACGGCCTGCTGACAAATCTGTACCTTTTGTAATCAAGCATCCAGAAACACCACATGCAATAATGAAACGGGGGGACACATTGACAATCAGGTTTTTCAAATTGCTTCCGCTGAAGAAGTTATCTGTAACAAAACCTACAATGACTGCCAAAACCGCAATCATAATAATGATAGCATTATCAGATAAGAATTTTTTGGGATCAAAATTAGCCATTTTACCAGTTTCTCTCATAAGTCTCCATCCTTTCTCCTCTATTCCTTATTCAAACTGCGTTGCTAAGGCCATAATATTTTCCTGGTTGGCATCTTTGCCGTCAATAAATCCCGTAACACGGCCATCACACATGACCATAATGCGGTCAGACATACCAAGAAGCTCACTCATTTCAGAAGAAATCATAATAATACTTTTTCCTTGTTTGGCCATTTCCGCAATAATGCAGTAGATTTCATATTTTGCACCCACGTCAATACCGCGGGTAGGTTCATCCAGAATGAAGACATCAGGGTCATTTGCAAGCCACCGGCTAATAAGAACTTTTTGCTGGTTGCCGCCAGACAGGCTTTGAATCAATGTTTTGGAAGAAGGTGTTTTAATCGACAGTTTTGCTACATTGTCCTGTACCAGCTTCTCAATTTTCCGGTCATCCAGCATAATACCGCCAATTAAATACTGGTTTAAAGAGGCAATCGAAACATTATCTGCAATAGACAATACGCCCAGAATACCAGTAGCCCGGCGATCCTCCGTAAGCATAGCAATATGGCTGTTGATAGCGTCTTTCGGCTGGTTTACTTTTAATTCTTTGCCTTTATAGTTGATTTTCCCAGCATTATGGCAGCGCAATCCAAATAAGCCTTCCATAAGCTCTGTACGCTGGGCGCCTACCAGTCCGGCTACACCTAAAATTTCGCCTTTACGAACCTGAAAATTCACATGACGGAAGCTTTTCGGATTGATAGAGGTAAAATCTTCTACTTCAAAAACGACTTCACCAGGCACATTTTCCCGATGTGGATAAAGATTGGATAATTCCCGGCCCACCATTTTTGTAATGATCATGTCAGTTGTCAGAGATTTCGCCGCCCAAGTGCCAATATACTGACCATCCCGCATAATGGTTACTTCGTCACTGATACGGAGAATCTCATCCATTTTATGGCTGATATATACGATAGCAACGCCTTTTGCACGGAGTTCATTGACAATCGTAAATAAAGCTTCTACTTCAGCAGCCGTCAGAGATGAGGTCGGTTCATCCAGAATCAATACCTTACAGTCAGCAGATACTGCTTTTGCAATTTCTACAAGCTGCATTTGAGATACGCTTAAAGAACCCAGTTTTGCTTTGGGAGCATAATTGAGGTGGACTTCCTTTAAAACCGCAGCAGCATCCTCATACATTTTCTCATGATCCACTGTAACGATAGGCCCAAAACGCTTGGTCGGATAACGGCCTACATAGATATTTTCACCGATACTGCGTTCCGGGATGGGCTGAAGTTCCTGATGAACCATAGCAATGCCCCGCTGTAAAGCATCCAAAGGCCCTTTAATCTGAACTTTTTGCCCTTCGTAGATAACTTCTCCTTCTTCCATGTGATAAATGCCAAACATACACTTCATCAGTGTAGACTTGCCAGCGCCGTTTTCCCCCATCAGCGCATGGACGGTGCCGGGACGAAGCTTGAGCTGGGCATGATCCAGCGCCTTAACGCCAGGAAAAGTCTTTACCACATCACGCATTTCCAAACGATATTCCGCCAAAGTATAGTCCCCCCCTTTTAATCTTGACTCCGCAGTAAAATAACTGCGGAACGGGGTGCGTGTGCATGTGCGCACGCACCCCGTCATTATTCTCTGTTTATAAAATGTCTTAACTAATATTAGCCCATGAAGTCAGCAACGT
The DNA here is from genome assembly GCA_003612625.1 of bacterium 1XD42-1. Classification (GTDB taxonomy): domain Bacteria; phylum Bacillota; class Clostridia; order Oscillospirales; family Ruminococcaceae; genus Anaerotruncus. Next base: position 24,998 of record RAZJ01000028.1, read on the forward strand.
TAGCAGGTGTAACTTTTACATAGTCAACATAAACGCTCTGGCTGCCAGCAGCATAAGTATCTCCAGCCAGTAAGCCTTCCATGCATTCTACGGCTTTTGCAGCCTGACCATTTGCGTCGTTCAGAACAGTACCAGTCATGTTACCAGCTTTTACTTCGTTCAAAGCTGCATCCAAAGCATCTACGCCTACCAAATAGATATCCTCGTTGACTTTACGGCCAGCGGATTGGATGGATTGGAGAGCGCCAACAGCCATATCATCGTTGTTGCAGAAAACAACTTCGATTTGATCGCCAAATTGTGCTAAGTCATTTGCACAGATGGTCTGGCCTTTTTCACGGTCCCAGTCACCACGTGTCAGGTTCAGTTGTTCTACTTCCATACCAGCATCTGTAAGAGCTTTTACAGAATATTCAGTACGGAGTTTGGCATCAATATTTTCAGGGTCCCCCTGGATCATGATGTAGGAAACTTTGCCGTCGCCATTGATATCGCCTTTATTAGCTGTTTCCAGAATCAGTTCGCCTTGGAAAGTACCGGATTGAGCTGCATCACAGCCAACATAGACTAATTTGTCATAAGCAGCCATTTCATCAGCAGTAGGTTCACGGTTGATAAGAACAGTAGGAATGTCAGCAGTTTTAACAGTATCAATAATAGTAGCTGCTGCAGAAGTCATAACAGGATTGATGATCAGTGCGTCTACCCCTTGGGTAATGAAGGTGTTAATTTGTTCATTTTGTTTAGCCTGGTCATTATTGCCATCCACAACAGTGACAGTATAGCCTTTGTCTTCCAAAATCTTTTGCAGGGCATTACGATAAGTAGTCATAAAAGCATCATCAAATTTGTAGATACATACACCAATCGTACCGCCAGCAGGAGCAGCTTCTGGAGTGGATTCTTCGGGTGCGGATGACGCAGGCGCAGCCTCACTACCGCCGCTTGCTTCAGACTGAGGAGCACTGCTGCTTGGAGCAGGCTGACTGCTGGAAGCCCCACCGCCGCCGCAGCCGGTCAACAGACTAAATAACATAGCGGTTGAAAGGACAAACGCAAATAATTTTTTCATTTTTTTTCCTCCTAATCAATTTTTCATGCTCATTTAAGAGAAGAAACCCCTCTTAACTTCATTATTATATACGATTTCCAAGGGAAAAACGATAGAAAATTCTTCACTTTTCTATAAAAAAACTATGCTGGCTATTGGACCCTGCTGGAAACCCCCAAGCAAGCAACTATTTTATATATGGGGAGCTTTTTTCTTTAGTAAAGCGCTAAATTCCTGCTGAAATCCTGCACTGTTACCTATAAATCAAGACTTTTTGAGATAATCAACCTTTTTGGTTAAAAATACGTTTTTTAACTTACCAAATTTGCGCTTTTGCGTGTAAATTTGTCATTCATAATCGAATTTTCAAAGCCAATACTAAGAAGGCAAACGCAAAACAAACTCATCGTTTAAGGAGTGTATTTTAATTATGGCTACTAGCAGTAATAATCATGTTGTCCCTGAAGCAAAAGAAGCAATGAACCGTTTTAAGATGGAAGCTGCTCAAGAAGTGGGCGTAAACTTAAAACAAGGCTATAATGGCGATTTAACTTCTCGAGAAGCAGGTTCTGTAGGCGGCCAAATGGTTAAAAACATGTGACCCGAACGACTTCTGAGATTTTCTAGAAACCGTTCAGTGGATTCACCAGTAAATATCTTGATTTCAAGACGCATACCATCTTCCTGAGGCGTTACAAAGATTTTATCAATATATTGACTTACAAAAGCTGTATTGATAATGCCATTCTGAGCATCACTAGCAGCCTGTGTTAATACCTTACGCACTTGGGCAATATGCTGCTGGAAACCTGCTCTAGACTCTAACTGTGCTTCTAACTCTTCTATCTTGCTTTCCGCCTCTATAATCTCATTTGTACATTGTTGATTCATTGTAAGAAAATCCCGGTCAGAAAGTGAGCCGCTTACATTGTATTCCAAAAGTTTACTTTTCTTTTTCTCCTCAAGCATAACTTTTTTGCGCAAAGCTTCAATTTCTTCTGTTAAATGTTCACCACGATTGACATTTTTATATATTTCAACATAGCGTTCTATTAAACCATCAATATTTTCTGAACTAGCCCGAAACATTTCAAATAATATTGGAATAATTTCTGATTCATATATGGCAAATGAATTACAGGAATCTGCTCCATTTTTAATTTTTCCACTGCATACCCATCTGGAATTGACTGCTCCAGTTTTGTCTTTGGAATCCCGGCGATAATAAGGGGTACCGCATTGTGTACAAAATAATTTTCCAGTTAATAGATTTTTATGGTTACACAAATTTTGACGTTTTTTAACATCCTGACTGCGCTGAATTAGAACTGCATTTGCCATATCCCATAAATTTTCACTAACAATAGCGGGAACAATCTCCCCCGTTTCATCCTTGAACATAACCCATTCCTCTGGAGGAAGAAATTTTTGTTTTTTTGTAAACATATCTACAACTTTAACTTTATTTCCCACATAATATCCTTTATATTTAGGATTTGAAATTATTCCAGACATTGTTGTATGAGAAATTTTATTACCATTGTGATTCCGGTAACCTTTGTTCCAAAAAATGTCTTCAATCTGTTTCATGCTGTATTGATTGGTCGCATAAAGTTCAAATAATTCTCGAACCATTATAGCTTCATCTTCATCTATAACAAGACGTTTTGTATCCTTCTGGTATCCGAAAATGCGACTGTTGCCTAACACCACATTGTTTTTTATAGCCTGCTGATGCCCGAATTTAATACGAGAAGAAAGCTTACGCAATTCGTCTTGAGCAATACCAGACATAATTGTAAGGCGCAATTCACTATCCTCATCTAAGGTATTGATATTGTCATTTTGGAAAAATACAGCTACTCCATAGGAAAGCAATTTACGGGTATACTGGATGCTATCTAATGTATTACGGGCAAAACGTGTAATTTCCTTTGTCAAGATATAATCAAATTTTCCATTTTTAGCATCTTCTACCATATGATGAAAATGCTTACGTTTTGTTACTGTGGCAGCAGAAAGGCCTTCATCAATATAACCATCTACATAAGTCCATTTTGTATTTTTCTGTATCATATCCTGATAGTAGGAAATCTGATTATCTAATGAATTAATTTGTTCTTCGCTTTCTGTACTAACACGGGCATAAAAAGTTACTCGTAAAGGTATATCATAAATTGTTTTTGTCCGCAGTTGTTGCCGGATAGAATGAATATCCATAAAAATCTCCTCTATATTCGTTGGATCATCACTATAATGATTTAACTATAACACGAATTGTCAAAATCAGCAAGATACTATTACCTCCCATAATAAATGATAAATTTTTATTTTATTTTTCTCTCTAAAAAAATCATCTGGTAACAAATACTATTTTTCATAAATATTACAAAAATAACAACAAAAAGGAACACTGAAACGTAATACACAGTGTTCCTTTTTCAACCGTATTATATTTTATTAAGGGATTAAGATTATAAAGTCTCAATCTCCTTTTGTGTTAAGCCTGTGACTTTTGTAATCTGCTCAATCGGCAATCCCATCTCTACCAAATTTCGAGCGATCTCAAATTTTTCTTTCTGTATTCCCTTTTCTATCCCTTTTTCTATTCCCTTTTCTATCCCCCTTTGCTCTGCATTATACAAAGCCTGAGCCTCATCATGACGGGCTTTTACACGAAGCCTTTCTTTTTCACGAAACTCTGATGAAGCTGTAATCCTATAATATGCATTGATCGCCTGACTCATAATTGGCACCTCCAGACCTTTAATCTTTTCCAGTTCTTCCTCTGTTTCTGCTTTGAATAAGGATAGCCATAATAAAAGCATATTATTTTTGTTGAAATCGGTGGGAAGTTTGGGCAACTCAAAGAAATGAAATCCCATCTTATTTGACAGCAATGTATGGCGTGTAGTTTCTAATGGCTGAAAAAATGAATGATATTCCGTACATTCAAACAGTTTGAAATCAACAATACTGACAACAATTGTACGCGGCAGCATCGAATATCCCTGACTAGCTGGAAGCGCTGATGAAAATTCACGTGCCCAATAATATAAAACACGCTCTGGGTAATCTCCCTCATTACTAATTTGAATTTCTAAATCAACACGCTGGCTATTCACTGTCATATTGATATCCAGCCTACAAAATTTGTCTCCCAGGTTTTCTGGCGGCATCTCTGGATTCCGTATAGTAAATTGTTCTATGCTTTCCAGCGCTATTCCTAACAGCTCTGCTACTAGCCTTTTTAGCAGTTCCGGATATTGCACAAACAACATTTTAAACAAAGTATCCGTTTTAAATGTATATTGTAGTTTGGTTATAGTATATCATCTGCCTTCATATTGTAATCTTATTGTGTTATTATACCATACTTCTAATTATATTTCTATAAAAAGTTTAAGATTTGTATATTTGAGAAAATATACAAATTAAATGCAGTAGAACAATACGATTACCTTTTTGGATAAAATAGGCCGTTAGTGAAACTAAAATAGAAAGATTGATTTGGTAGACTTGGACAGGCTGGGAAATAGCATCATCTTTAGCAAATACAAATATTAGAAAAACCCCGTCTAAGTTAATGTTCTAAATGACCTACTGGAAAAGACTAAGAGCCTATCCCGAAATTAGAGATGAACGGGAATGAGCTTACGCCAGACAATCACAGCGCAGGCAAACTGAATCAGCGCCATATAGTTGGTGGCTTTCTTTTCATAGCGAACCAGAAGTTTGCGGAAGCGATTGAAAAAAGAGTGAGTCACTTCAACAACCCAGCGGCGTGCGCGGAAGTCAGGGTTGCGCTCCAACTCCTTCTTCTCCTCACCACGGGGTCGGATATGTGGAATATAATTGCGCTGTTCAAGCGCATCTTCGCGGCCGGTATAGCCTGCGTCCAAGCACAAATTCTGCGGATACTTCTCATCCGGCTCCGGACGCACCACTACAATATGATCGAGTGTTTCTTCCAGCAATTTGATGTCATGCGTATTCGCTCCCGAAAGAACAACTGCCAACGGAAGCCCCTTTTCATCTGTCAGCACACTACGTTTTGTCCCCATTTTTTCCCCGGTCCGTTGGATTCTTCCCAACGGGCTCTAATGCCAGGGGCGCTTTTACCATACAGCCGTCCAGACTTTGCCACTCCCAACCAATTCCCTCCAGATCATCGTACCGTTCCAAACCCTTCTTCCAAATTTTTTCAAAGAAACCAGCGGCCAGCCATTCCTGGAATCTTCTGTGTACGGTGCTGCCGCTTCCGTATTCACGGGGCAGCGCTTTCCACTGGCAGCCAGTGCGTAACACATAGAATATGCCCTCCAATGCCTTTCTTGCTGGCATCGGCTTCCGGCCTTGGCCCGGGGTGTTCTTATATTTCTTTTCCGGATCCCGTTCTTTTTTCGGAATCTCGTCCTTGATTGCTTCCCAAAATTCATCTGAGATGGTCCATGCTTGATAGCTTTTCTTACCCCTCATTTTTATCACCCTCTGGCATTATATCACTTTCCCCTTTATTTTGGGATAGGCTCTAAAGAGATAAAATGGAAACAAATGTAATCGCAAAGAACATTTTATCCTTTTTCTGCCAGCAATTTTACCAAGAAATTGAATTATTGCTATCCTATAAGATTCTATCTCCATAAAATAAATTTAAATTGATAGATTAAGTACTATAATTTCTTTGACTGTCACCAAAATACCGAAACACGTTTGTCCGTATTTTTGTAAAATATAGAGTAAAAAAAGCAAAAAAGCCACTTTTTTATCATTTTTTTGATCTTTCTTTTTTAATTTACGGACAGCAATGGAGTATTTTGGTATAAGAAGCTCGTGTTTCTATTTTTTCAAAGGACAATCACAGATTTTTTCTTTATTCAAACTATCAATATATTTTATTATCATATCACATCTTATCTATCTGAAAAAGTAAATTACAAAAAAATATATCCAAAATTACGTTTCTATATTCCTATTGAGGTATACCTATATGAGACATTCAAAAAGTGTCCCAATAGAATTGGTTTTACTATTTTGGAACGTTCCCAAATTTGAGGCGGCCTTAATGGAACAAAAATATATATTATATAATATTTATACAATATATATTTTTTAAAATAGAACTCATATAATCAATAATAACAAAGTGAAATCTGAGGTAATCTCAACTAATCTTTCTTAATTAATACACAATTCTAACAATAAAATAAAAAATTAAAAAAGGTGGTTGTTAATCATGGATGATGAAAGCAGTGACTTTGTAACAATAGATGAGATTATGGAAAAATTAAATGTAGGTCGAAATACGGTATATGCGCTGCTTAAAAATAAACAGATAGAAGCTTTTAGAATTGGGCGTATATGGAAAATCCCATATTGCTCTTTGGAAAAATTTATTAAAGAGAATTCTATAAAAAAATCAAGAATTCTAATATAACAACATCCCTCCCCTGTAACTCACAAGTTACAGGGGATAATCAGTACCTTAACAAAAGTATTGCTTTAATAGGAATAAAATGGTGAATTTATTTTTATTAATAAATCCAGTTTTATTATATTATGGATTCTTTTCTATTTTTGGTAAAAGCTTGATCCATCGGTAAAAAGTGCTTTTACTCACGCCCAGTTCTTTGATCGCTTTTGCTGCGGTTATTTTTCCCGACTGCCATTTTTTTATAGTTTCTTTTGAAATATCATGGACAGCAGACGGTCGGCCTTTATATTTTCCCTGTTTTTTTGCAATTTCTATTCCTTCCCGCTGTCTTTGTAGAATATATTCCCGTTCTAATTCCGCTACAGCTCCGAAGATAGTAAGCATAAACTTACCTGATGGTGTTGTTGTATCAATAGCCTCTTTTTTAGAGATAAAAGTTACATCTTTTGCTGACAAATCTTCTATCAAGTTAAGAAGATCTTTCGTGTTTCTGGCAAAACGTGAGATGCTTTCCACAATTACCACATCACCTCTGCGAACAAATTGCATCATTTTTTTCAGTTGGGGCCGTTCGGAGTTTTTGCCGCTGGCTTTGTCGATATAAATTTCATCAACTCCAAGCTCTTCCATTAAAGTTTCTTGGCGTACGGTGTTCTGTTCTTCAGTGCTAACTCTAATATATCCTATTTTCATCCTGCTTGCCTCCATTAGTAAAGGATTTTTAGTAGGAAGAAAAAATCCCCAGATTACAGATATTACTGTAATCTAGGAAAATCTTTCTTATTTATTTGATAATTCTACATATTTAGCTTTTTGTGATTTAGGAATAAGCAATACTTCCATTGCCTGTTCCACGGCTAATTTCCTTTGCCGTATATTCCTGCATTGCATTCTCTCCAGTCCTTACCTTATTATAATTAGATGCCCTTACGCTCAGGAATACATATATGTCCACTTCTTTGGGTATTACCTTTTTCAAGTTGTCTACAGCATGGGATTTCACTCGTTGTTTGAAGCCTAGCAATTATATATTATTTTCCTTAGCGGTAATCAACTTTTCCGACAATCCCTTTCACTTGCTGTGTCCACTTTATAGGGTACAGTATAATTTTTTTTAAATGATTTTTAGAAAGAAAAAATCCCCGGACTACAGATATTACTGTAATCCGGGGAATCTTTTTTATTTATTTAATAATTCTGTATATTTAGCTCTTTCTGACTTAGGAATTTGTAATGCTTCCATTGCTTGTTCCACAGTTAATTTTAAAGTTCGCATTAGGCTTTGTATATGCCATAATGTTCCTTCTTCTTTTCCTTGGGCGATACCTTGAACCATGCCCTGGGCCATACCCTGAGCAAATCCTTTGGCAATACCTCTTTGCTCTACACCTTCACTTAAATTACACATAACAGACACCTCATCTTCCAACTGCTTTGTCATCTGAATGGAAAAATCTTCTTGTAATATCTTCTTTTTCTCAATCGGGTCTCTTTCAGAAGAAAGCAAAACTTCCAGTAGTTTTAAAATTCCTGTATAGTTATCATCTTCCGGCCTTCCTAAGCAAATCATAATAACTGTCAGAAGGTCATAATTTTTTCTTTCTTCTTTCACATTGCCAATTAAATTTTCTTCTTTTATTAAATATTTTGTAATCGTATTTTTTCTTTTTTGAGGGGAATTCAAACAAACCCAAATGGAATAGACTTTCCGTATGTTGTCATAGTGGGAGTTTGTAAATTCTTTCCCATATTGCGCGGAAATCATACGGCTGCAATAGAAAATACCACGCTTAAGAAGAGGATAACCCGGATAAAAATCGTTCTGAGATTCACAATTTATAATGAGTTTTATTATTCCTCCCGATACAGGAGCTATGGCAAAAAATCGGATATCATAAGTAATCGTCCCCTCTTTGATTGTTACATCTTCTGTACAAGCACCCTGAATCTGTTCCTCATCTGGATTCACTGATATAGCGGATATTTGTGGATCTCCCTCAATATATTTTTCCGCTATGGTTTGAATATCATAATCTTTATATTCCTCTAAACAGCTTTTCATAATCCATGCTAAAATTATCTTGTTGGCAAGGAGCCGTTTACAACAAGCATCATAAGCAGCTTTCTCCCCTGCCGCTGTAATATTTTTTGCCAGTATATTTTCTACTTCCATTTTTCATATCCTTTTCTGTTCTTTAGACTCCATATTTATTTTATCATAAACTCCTGCAATAGTCCATATAACAGTCTCACAGAGCTTTGCTTATGTATCATTTATTACCAAATCCGCAGCAAACCAGCAGCAGATGTCCGCATAATTCCAATACATCCAATCTCAGAACAATCCGGGGCATCGTAATTATAAACGTAAGCGCAGGTCTGGTCATGCTGCAGATCCTCACGATCCATTTCCCACTCTTCTTTATAGTCACTGACAAAGAGGAAACTGTCCATCTTGCCAATATTCGTGTAACTTCGGATGGCCATATAAACCAAAGTATTGTATTCCGCCTCAAAATGCCGGATGCGATCCAGATTTTCACCTTCGAGCCAATAAAACGCTCCAAAAGGTGGCTCGCTAATACTTACTTTGTCATCTGTTTCAAACTGTTGAATGGTTTCGGGAAAAATACCCAGCGTTTTCATTCGCACAATGGCTTCCGCTTTTTTCTCTTCTTTGCTGATATTCATTTTATTTTTTCTTCCTTTCCTTTTTCAGCATCCACACCAGCCCAGCAATGTTTCTTTTGCCGTTGACATCCAATCTTCCAGCTTGTTCCCTGTATCCGTTCTGATAGTCCAGTGTTTGTTGTAACTATTGAAGTGCCGAAGCAGATGCAGGAGGCCGGGGTTTTTCTCGTCTACCCAAAGCGAGAAATTCGGGCTTGCCACTCTTCCTGGATTATGTACAAACTGATTTCCTTGTTTTGCATAATCTGCCTCCCGTTCCGCTTTTTCTATTTCATAAACCTTATTGTAGACAGCTTCCCGGCGGGCGGTCATTTCCGGGTCAAACTGGAATACATCGCCATAATAGTAACCATCCGGTCCGTCACAGGAATGTTCTTCTGGAAATACCCGGTATCCGCCCAGGTCAGGAACTACTTTCACGGCATCAAAGCTAGCACCAAGACTATTAACAACCTTTAAGATAGCTGCCTCAGTATATTTAAAAAATCTCTTTCGTTCAGTCAAACGGATGCGATGCTTGTTTTGGTCATCATTGGGCTTTTCATCAGTGATATAGAAGCAGGCATCCACGAAGCCGGTATACTGCCACTTGTGAACTTCTGGCGAACTGTATCTGGTCCTCTCGCTTCCGACGATTTCCAAATATACCGCCCTGCCATTATCCAGATGGAAGGCGGTGCGGATGCGGCAGTTGCCTATAGTGGCCCTACTGATGTCAGCGCCACTCCAACCAGCTCCTTCAAAATACAAATACTTGCTGCTGTTTATGTTTTTGTTTTGTCTTCTGTCTATCAAAAAAAGTGGCGGGACACCAGGTATACCCATATTCTATTTTGTTTTTCAGATCTTCCATTGTAAGCAATATCTCATGCTGCGCAATTCGTCTGGCAATCTGTCCTGCTGCTTTGACATTTGGTTTCTGTTGGTAAGGTTTTTGATCTACGCAAACAGTAAATTTCATTTTCCCATATCCCTTCTGAATGGTTTTAAAATCTTGTTAGGATATGGATAATTTTTTAAAATCTAACTGCACTTTCATAGTCTATTGCTTATATTTTTTGTTTCTCTTTTTGTAAAAAATAATCCAGAGAGCCTTTTTACAAGTTATGACCTTTAAAACTTTCTCACCTATGTTATAAATTTATGGGCACATAAACCTCTTAATAAAGCATCTTGTACAAGCGAACTAAACCATAGAACAATATGAAATATGCTTATTTTTTATCTATTGAAACTTTTGATAAAGTACAGTTTGCAGTATTTTTGTCTTTCATTCAGATACATTGATGAAGCAAAATTTTATTCTTCCTGTATCTATAGCTTTGTCCAAGGTAACGTCCAAAGTTTATTTTTATCTTAGAACCTGTTTATCATCTCCTGATATATACTGCCTGAATAGCTCTTTTTCCTTCCAGATGGTACATCTCGAGATACTAGATAGATTTTTACTGAGCAATAGAGCTTAAGTTAAGATTTTTTCTTTTCCCTAGTGGTCTCTCCCAAGTATTCTAAATAAAGAGATAAAAAATAGTTGTATATCTGCATAAAAAATGTTATAATTTTGGTACAGAAATAAATTTTGGTACATAAAAAATAGGAGATGATTTCCATTTCTAAAGAAAAAAGCTTTTGGGCAATAGAAAAACAAAATTCCAAAATTAGGATTAAAATACAAGAATTAGAAAATGCTCAGAATCAATATTTAAGGGCTTTTGAGAGTTTTAAAAAAATCAACAATATAGAAAATAACCAATTTGATCATATCTTTTTACACCCTGAAAGATATTTTTTTGTTTCTCCATGGAATACAAATCAAAAGGTAATATTCCAAAAAGAGGAAATTCCTAACGAAAATATAGAAAAATTTTTAAACCGAAAAGCAATTAAAAGAGAGCGATTTTTAAGCCTACTGAGTGAATGGGGATTTTGTGAATCACCTAAAGAATATAATACAAAATTTTTCTTTTTATTAATATATTTTCTAAAAGTTTATAGTAAAATTTACTATAAAAAATATGATATACTTCATTCAACTTATTTTGTCATAAGCAAATATAGGTCTCCTTTACTCACTTATCCTAAAAGTTATTTTAGGCTTTTTGATGGCAACCTTTTTTTGGATCATCCCTCATTAGCCCAAAAACAACTTTTATCCTATGAAAATTTTGAATTTCTATTTCAGCAAGAAATTACTTCTGATCTGTCTATAAAGGACAATCCTCAGTATCCCTTGAATCAACCATTTTCTTTTGATCTATCATTACCCCTTAACCCTCAACCTTATTTTAATCCACAACTTCCTCTCAACCCACAGCCTTCTTTTGATCCATGGCTTCTTCCTAACCCACAGCCTCCTTTTGATCCATGGCTTCTTCCTAACCCACAGCCTCCTTTTGATCCATCTCTTCCTTTTAACCTACAACCTCATTTTAAACCCTATCCACAGCTTATACTTGATTCATGGATTCCTCTCAACCCACCGTCTTCTTTCGATCCTTCGCTTCCTGTTAATCCGCAACTTAATTTCATCCCAAAATTACCTCCTAATCCTCAAAAATTTTTCAACTTACAAATTCCCCCTAACCCTCAGCCTCATTTGGAGCCTTTGCTTCCTCTTAATCCTCAAGTTTATTTTAACCCACAATCCCCTATGGGAATTGAAGTACATTTTAGCCCTCAATTACCTTTTAACCCTCGGTTTTCTTTTAATCCTGAAATGCCTCTTAACCCACAAATTTATTTTAATTCTTACGATCTTAACCCAAAAAGCTATAAGGATTCACAGTTTCCTATAAATACAAAACATATTTCTTATGCTGAAAATTGTTTTAATCCCAAATATCCTCTTAACCCGCAACTCCATTTTAATCCTGAATATCCCCTTAATCCAAAACCTTGTTTTGATCCAAAAGCTCCCTTAAATCCAAAACCGCCTTTTACGCCCAAAATTCCAAGTCGTACTTTGCAGAAAAAATTTTTCTCCGCGCTACCTGAACTTCTATCTATACTATACTCCCGTTCTCTTATCTCTTCGGAAGGAGAGCAATTTACTAGCATTGAAATTCCAAAGCTCACTGCTAAAAATACAGATTTTATATTTGATTTTGTTTCTCCACATAGTAGATATCTTGTTTTATATCAGTATGATTTAAAGTATCAGAAATGGCGTAAATATCATTCTATAGATTATAGTTGTTTTCCAATGTCTCCTATAGAATTGTTATCCAATGAATATTTATATAAACTTACCAACAATAATAATATTACAATTGCGTATACGCCACCTTACGAATATTTATATAAGCTTACTGGTGGTAATATTACAATAACTAGTCAGATCGCAATTTTAGTTGCTAAATGT
>RAZJ01000291.1 GCA_003612625.1 bacterium 1XD42-1
TCCAACAATGTTGCGTACTCGGCCTGCAAGCTCTTGACGGTGGGCAGCTTCTTGATACCCAAATCGTCAAATGCCTGCTTTGCCGCCTTGTGGAGCAAAATCTCCGCTTCATGTTCCGCTAAAAATTTCTTGGAATATCCCGCCTTGCGGTAGGCCGCATAGACCGCGCGGGTTTTCACATAATTGATGATGTGGGTCCGCAGTACGGCTATCTCCGCCATGCGGGTTTCCGCCGCCTTGATCTGCGCCGACAGCTCATTGTGGCGGGTGGTAGCAGCCGCCGCTTTTTCTTCCAAGACTGCATATTCCAGCAGGCCATGCTCGGTGAGATAGTTCATTGTCTGCGCCATCTGTTTCAGATTGAATACCTTGCTTTCCCGGTTGATAACAGCCAGACCGGAAAGGGTGTAGTCCCAATCCTCCGGCAGCGAGAGCATCTGGGACAGCAGGCCCTTTGCTTTCAGGCTCAGGCTCTTGTCCCGCAGATGATAGTTGCTCAT
>RAZJ01000029.1 GCA_003612625.1 bacterium 1XD42-1
TAGCTTTTTTTATATTTTTTTTGAAATCTTTCTTCCCTTCCCATTCCTTGGGCTTTTTGCCATGCTTTTTTGCCTGTTTTCCTTGCTTTTTAGGGGCTTTTCCGATAAGATAAACGGTAAAGCGCCCTCTCTTTTTATAAAAAGGGCTGGCGGAAACATCAAAAAAGGTGGTAACGGCGAAATGCCTATTAAAATTCCGGATAGTCTGCCGGCTTCCAAAGTATTGGAATCAGAAAATATCTTTGTTATGACAGAACACCGGGCCTTGCATCAGGACATCCGACCCTTGCATATAGCCATTTTAAATCTGATGCCCAAGAAAATCGAAACAGAAACCCAGCTTTTGCGGTTATTGGGGAATTCCCCTTTACAGGTAGACATTGAGCTGCTGCAAACCAAGTCTTATACTTCTAAGAATACACCGTCGGGGCATTTGCTGAAATTCTATAAAACTTTTGAAGATATTCGGGACCAGCGGTTTGACGGTTTGATTATCACAGGGGCCCCGGTAGAAAACATGGCTTTTGAAGAAGTAGCCTATTGGGATGAGCTGTGCCAGATTATGGAATGGAGCAAAACCAATGTTTATTCCACCTTCCATATCTGCTGGGGGGCGCAGGCAGGGCTTTACTATCATTATGGGATACAAAAATATCCTTTGGATGAAAAATGCTTTGGCATATTCCGGCACCGTCTTTTGGCAGAAAACCATCCTATTACCCGGGGATTTGATGAAATCTTCTGGGCGCCCCATTCCCGGCATTCCACCGTTTTGCGGAAAGAAATTGAACGGTTTCCGGAACTGGAAATATTAGCTGTTTCAGAACAGGCCGGCGTTTATATGGCTGGCCGGCGGGATGGGCGGCAATTTTTTATTACAGGCCATTCTGAATATGACCGGGACACACTGGCAGCAGAATATTTTCGGGATTTAAACAAAGGCTTAAAAATTGCCATGCCGGAAAATTATTTTCCGGATAATGATCCCCGGAAAGCACCTCTTTATACCTGGCGGGGCCATGCCAATTTATTGTATACCAACTGGCTGAATTATTATGTTTACCAGGCTACCCCATACGATCTGGAAGAACTTTCTGATCCGGCTGTATAAAATTCTTTTTTCTTGTCCAACCTTTTCCTGTCAGATAAAATAGAAAGGCGGGGGACAGGATGAAGAATTTCTGGAATTTCATTGGACGCAGGGAACGGGCAGCCGTTTTTGGAATAATCCTATCCTTTCTTTTAGGGAGCGCTGCTCTTTTTGGCCAGCAATGCGAAGCTTTGCGGGGGAATGTCCTCCGTCTGCATATTCTGGCAAATTCCGACAGCGAAATGGATCAGGCCGTTAAAATAAAAGTACGGGATGCAATCCTGGCAGATACCGGGGAACTTTTTTCCAAAGCCTCCACCCGGGGAGCCGCCCAGGAAGCTGCCAAAAAAGCCCTTCCTGAAATGGAAGAAACGGCAAGCCGTGTTTTAAAAGAAAACGGGTTTGAGGGGACAGCCCATGCGGAATTTTGCAATATGTATTTCAATACCCGGAATTATGGAGAATATACCCTTCCGGCAGGCATGTATGATGCGGTACGCATTACCCTAGGCGCAGGAAAAGGCCATAACTGGTGGTGTGTGATCTATCCCCCTATTTGTGTTCCAGCCGCAGGGGTGAAGGATTCCGAAACACTGGAAGAAATCCGGGATCTGGACAGCCAGCCTTTATTAACGCCTAAATTAGCCATTGTGGAAGCTTTTGAAAAGATCAAAGAAACGTTTCTTTCCAAATAGAGAAAAGGCCCCAGCCGCCATAAAAAAATGGGAAGCTGGGGCTTTTTCATTATATTGGGGACTTTTCATCTGCATCTGGCGGCTGTCCATCATGGGCCTTCCACTGGCAGTCTGTCATTTTCATATTGGTAAACACCGCTTGAAAGGAAGATTCCTCCGGGGAACAGGCATAGACGCCGAAACGGATTTTTCCATTGCCCTTTTGCATATGGCAAATCCTCATCTGCTGGAAGTTTTCCCCGTCTGTGGAGCATTCAATGCAATAATCATCTTCCCGGCGGCTGAAGCGATACCACATAGATTTGATGGAAGCATCAATAACTGTGGTAGCCCAGTCAGAATATCCGCCATTTGTTACAACGCTGCCTAAATGCTGGTACTTTTCATTTTCGTATTCAACCGAAGCTTTTAACCAGTTTTCACTATCCAGATACATTACAATACCGCACTGATCAAATCTGTGACAGCTCTCTGTAAACTCTGTTTTCACAACAAAACTAAAATATTTTTCTTCTGTTTCCATTTGGAGCACCGGCGCATTATCATTCTGAAAATGATAATAAGTCCGTTGCCACAAATCGGTATGGGGTTTTGTAATAATTTCAATTTTGTCCTTTTCGATCTTATAATTCTGAGGCTCTCTTGTCCATTGGAATCTGCTCATATCCATAATATGCCGCCTCCCCATTCAAATCCAGTATGGTTCCACAAGCAAAAGAGCGTCCTGGATTCGCCAGAACGCCCCTGCTCTTATTGTGTTTATTTTACTAAGTCACGGGTATCCCGGGCAATCAGCAGTTCTTCATTGGTAGGAATGACCCAAACCTGAACCTTGCTGGAATCGGTAGAAATTTTCTTTTCTTCGCCGCGCATACCGTCGTTAGCGGAACGGTTCAGTTCCACACCCATGAATTCCATATCAGAGCAAACACCGGCGCGAACTGTATCATCATTTTCACCAATACCGCCAGTAAAGATAATGGCATCTACGCCGCCCATAGCTGCGGCATAAGAACCAACAAATTTCTTAATTTGATAGTTCAGGAGTTCATTGGCCAATTTAGCCCGTTGATTTCCTTCGGCAGCGGCGGCGCCAATGTCGCGTTTGTCGCTGGAAACGCCGGAAATCCCTAACAAGCCAGATTTTTTATTCATAATATCGCTCATGGCTTTGGGAGATAGGTTTTCTTTTTCCATGATATAAGTGAGAACGGAAGGATCGATACCACCGGAACGGGTACCCATAATAAAGCCGTCGAGAGGGGTAAAGCCCATGGAAGTATCCATACATTTGCCGTCTTTAATGGCAGAAATGGAGCTGCCGTTGCCCAGATGGCAGGTAATGAGCTTGCTGCCTTCGGGTTTCATGCCAGTGATTTCAAAGAAACGGGCGCTGACAAAACGGTGGCTGGTGCCGTGGAAACCATAACGGCGGATATGGTATTTTTCATAATATTCATAAGGCAGACCAAAGATATAAGCTTTTTCAGGCATTGTCTGATGGAATGCGGTATCAAATACAGCTACCTGAGGCACTTTGCCGCCGAATACTTTTTCACAGGCTTTGATTGCCAGGATTGCGGCAGGATTATGTAAAGGAGCCAATTCGCTGCATTCTTCAATTTTTGCCAGAACTTCGGAATCAATGAGGACAGAACCGCTGAATTTTTCCCCGCCATGAACGGTGCGCTGGCCTACGGCAGCGATTTCGGACATATCGTCAATGACTTTTCCTTCGCCGGAAGTCATGAGTTTAACCAGTTCCTGGAAAGCTTCGGTATGGGTGGGGAAATCGGCTTCATGTTTTACGACCCGTCCGTCATGGGTTTTATGGGTAATTTCGCCGCCGATACCGATCCGTTCGCACAAGCCTTTTGCCAATACCTGTTCATTCTCCATATCAATGAGCTGGTATTTGAGGGAGGAGCTGCCCGCATTGATTACTAAAATTTTCATAATTGTTCAAAATCCTTTCCTGCTTGATCGGAAAGCATCTAAAAAATTCGTCAACTTGACAAATTGCTTGACACTTTCTTTCTAAATTCTATATTATTATAATAAACAACAAATTGCAAGAGAGAAATAAAAAAATTAGGGGACTTGCCATGAAAATATCTGTTGCGGGAATCATTGCGGAATACAATCCCTTCCATAAAGGCCATTTTTGTTTGATTGAAGAAGTAAAAAAAACAGGTGCGACCCATATTATAGCTGTCATGAGCGGGAATTTTATCCAGCGGGGAGGGCCCGCTATGATTTCAAAATTCACCCGGGCCCAGGCTGCTGTTTCTTCCGGCGTAGATCTGGTATTGGAACTGCCAGTACCTTTTGCTATGTCCACAGCACAGACCTTCGCCAGGGCCGGCATTTTCTTATTAGGGGCTTTAGGCTGTGTGGAGCAGTTAGCTTTCGGCAGCGAATCCGGGGATATTGCTGCTTTGGAACAAGCAGCCCGTATTTTAAATACGACGGAATGTTCCGTGCAAATCCGGGACCGGCTGAAAAAAGGGATTCCTTATGCTGCCGCCCGACAGGAAGCCTTTGCCTTTTTAGCCGGGGAACAGGCCGCGTCCCTGTTATCCGGGCCAAATAACACATTGGGGATTGAATATTTAACAGCTTTGCAGGATTTCAAGCTTCCCATGAAGGTTTTTTCCATGAAGCGCCAAGGGGCAGAGCATGACAGCGCCATTGCCCGGGAAGGGATCGCCTCCGGCAGTTTTTTACGGGATCTGTTTTTTGAACAAGGTATCGAAGCGCTTTTGCCTTATATTCCGGAAAGGGCATTCCAGGTGTATCAAAAAAATGAAGGAAAAACCCTGCCCTGTCTGGAAAAGCGTCTGGAACCGGCAGCCCTTTCCACGCTCCGCCGGATGGAACGGGAAGATTTTTCCCGGCTGCCGGATATTTCCGAAGGGCTGGATTCCAGGATTTATAACAGTGCCCGCCAGGCAGTATCTTTAGAAGGGCTTCTTGCAGCTGTTAAAACAAAGCGGTATCCTATGGCCCGTATCCGGCGGATTATATGGAGTGCCTTTCTGGGGATTCCGGCAGGGCTTTCCCAAAAGGCGCCGCCTTATTTACGGATTTTAGCCATGAACCGCCGGGGCCTGGAAATTCTTTCCCAGGCCAAACCGGCTTTGCCCCTTTCGTCCTCTCTGCGGGATTTGGAACGTCTTGGAGGGGACTGCGCTGTTTTCAGCCGCTTAGAAGCCCAGGCCGGTGATCTTTATACTTTAGGATTACCGGAACCTTTTCCCTGCGGGACAGATTATACCCACCGGGTCTGCCCATTAAATATCCCGCCTGCGGTATAGCGCGGTAGAAATCAGGAAGGAACACAGCATCATACCTAAGGAAAAGCATATGACAGAAAGGCTGGACAAATGTGGCATTGAAACCCCAATGCTATTAAAAAGACTTGTTCCCACAGTGGTTGCCGTAATTGCCAATGCGTAAACGCCTACAATAATGAGCCTGCCTTTCTGGGGACCGAAATAAAGAAGAACCGGCAGCAGGACAGACAGGAACAGACTTCCTGATCCAAATAATGCAATAACAAATTCCAGCCTTCCCCATCCTTTCAGCGGAAGGAAACTGACCAAAAGCGCACCTGTCAAGGTTCCCGTCATACAATAAAGGTATTTTGCAAGGACCACCTGTTCCCGTTTTACTGGGAGCATGGCGGTCATAGGGCCTGTACTGTAAGCCTCCGACCCATAAAACCAGAAATAAAGGAACAAGATATATCCCATGCTTTTCATGCTGATATTGCCGAAGCACATACAGCCAATCATGAGGATTTCAAAAATCAGCAGTCCCCTTCCCAAGCCAAGGAGCTTCCGCCATTCTAAAATGAAAAGATTTTTCATGATTTCCATTCATCCTTTCCTTTTTTGACATAGGCTAAAAAAATATCTTCTACCAAAGCCTTTTCATATACAGCTTCCCGTCCAAGGATTTCCCGGGTTTCAGGGATGCGGCTGGTTACGGCCCGGAACCCAAATTCTGTTTCCTGACAGTCCAGGAAGCATGACCGGGATTCTTCTGTTAAAAGCTCATGGCTGCCTTTTACAATGGAATGGCTTTCCAAAATTTCGTCCTTGCCGCCTTGCAGCAAAATCCTGCCCTGATGGATAAACAATAAATAATCTGCAATTTTATCTAAATCGGAAGTGATATGGGTGGAAAAAAGTACCGTTAAAGCTCCTTTTTCCAGCCGTTCAGCCAGCAAAGTTAAAATTTCATTCCGGACCAAAGGATCTAAATTTGCCGTTGGTTCATCTAACAGCAATAAGCGGGGATGATGGGCCAGGGCGGTTGCCAAAGCAAACTGTTTCCGTTTGCCCTGGGACAAGTCTTTATATTTCTGGTGCAGATCCGTAAGTCCGAACCGTTTGGTAATATGGGAAAATTCCGCCTGATCCCATGCAGGATAAAAAGGCCGGATCATTTTTATCAAACTGTCCAGTCTGGCTCCATTGGGGAAGCCCATTTCTTCTCCCACATAGCCGATTTCCGCCCGCACAGAAGCTTCTGATACATCTTTTCCGAAGATCCGGATATTTCCCTGATTGGGTAAAAGCATATTCATCATGAGTTTGATTGCAGTTGTTTTTCCCGCCCCATTTTCCCCGATAAAGCCTGTCATATAGCCTTCCGGAATATGCAGATCCGGCAGATCCAATGTAAAAGTGCTTTTACGGAAGGTTTTACATACATTTTGAAAAGAAATTGCATCCATATTCTATCCTCCTGATTCTTCCATATCCCATAATAACAGGATCATTTCCTGGAATTCTTCCCAGCTCAAATCAATGGTATGTGCCATTTGAATCACTTGGGAAAGGGATTGCTCCATACGGCTCATAGCAGCTTCTTTTAAACGCTGTGTTGTGGCAGGCGCTACAAAAGTCCCTTTTCCCTGTGCGCTCTGGATGAATCCTTCCCGTTCCAGTTCTTCATAAGCCCGTTTGGTGGTAATAATACTCACCTGAAGCTCTTTCGCCAAATGCCGGATTGAAGGCAGAGGTTCTCCTGAATGGAGCTTTCCGGAAAGGATGGCTTCCCGAATCTGCCGGGCAATCTGGCCGTAAAGGGGTTCAGACGACATATTTTCGATAATAAGGTTCAAGAGCCACCTCCTAAAGTGTATCTATTTGTTTATTAGTGTGTATATATTATATAAACAGTTATGCTCTTTGTCAAGGGGAAAATTTTCCGTAAAAAAAAGGGGCTCCTGCCCCAATTTTTTCAGGCAAGAACCCCGATTCTTTTTCTATCGGAAAAAACAATATTTTATTTTTCTTCTACTTTGGTAGCGCCTTCATTAGAAGTTGCTTTGCCGTATCCGGTTAATGTGCCATGTTCCTCCCAATAATCGAACCGTTTGCTGACTTCATTATAGGTATCCTGTGTGATGGAAGGTTTATTGCTGCCCATTAAGCCGCCTGCTGCTTCAAAGCCTTTTTCTACGGCATTGCGGAGCAGGGCAATTTTCGATTCATCCCCGCCGGAAAGTGCCATTGCCATATCCATGATCCGGGTAGCAACAGCATTAACACCCCAAGGGCCATCCTCAGAAATATTTGCTTTTGCTTCTTCCGGAGTTACATTGTACAGGCTCAGGTCAAGCAATTTTGCACTGTCTTCGCCTTTGGCGATTTTAGCCAAATCCACTTGTTTGCCCAGCATATTGGTGAGCATTTTATTAAAGCTTGCCATTTGCTGTTCCTGGATTGCACGGAGCTGGTCGCCGCTTAATTTTTTCACATCGCTATAACCTTGTGATGCCAGGGAATCGGTAGAAGCAGAAATAGAAACAGTATCTTTATTTTCT
The DNA here is from genome assembly GCA_003612625.1 of bacterium 1XD42-1. GTDB lineage: Bacteria > Bacillota > Clostridia > Oscillospirales > Ruminococcaceae > Anaerotruncus. The sequence continues at coordinate 7,625 of RAZJ01000029.1, forward strand.
TTTACCGGTGTATCTTTGGCTGCTTCCTCTGTATTTGTGGTTGCAGTAGCTGCCGCGGCTGCTGTTGCTGCATTGGTTTGTGTACTTTTGTTGTAAAGATCCCAATAGTTATTATTGTTTACACCTTGAATTGCCATCTTATTTTAACTCCTTTCTTCTGTTTCATATAATTGCTTTCCCATAAGGACAAGGAAATACAATATGATAAAACCTTCTTATCTTTCATAATCGGCACATGGTGGAAAATCTTTAGGAAAATATTGATAAAATCTTGGGCTTTACCACAAAAAAGTGGATTTTATATATGATTGCAGAAACAATAAAAAATTGATATAATAGGTTTAAAAAATAGTATGGTTCCATAAACCGATAAAAAAGCAGGAGGGATCTGTATGGAATATGAAGGCCAAATCTGCCGTCCGCCAATGGAAAGGGCCTCTTTTATGCTGGCAATTTCTGTTGGATGTGCCTATAACCGCTGCAAATTCTGCAATTTATTTAAACATTTAAAATACAGGGTACTTCCAATGGAGCAAATCGAAGGGGAATTGAAGCGGGTAAAAGCCGCCAATGGAAATCCAAAACAGGTTTTCTTGGGAGATGGAAATGCTTTTGGGCGAAAGACCGAAGATTTATTAAAAATTTTAGATATGATCCACAATTATTTTCCGGCCTGTGAAGGAGTGAACATGGATGCCGCCATAACAGACATCAGCCGGAAAACAGATACAGAATTGCAGCAGCTCAAAGAAGCTGGTGTTTCCAGGCTTTATGTTGGCATTGAAAGCGGGCTGGATGATGTTTTAATTTTTATGGATAAGGATCACAATCTGGAGGAAGCCTATTGCCAGATCCGGCGTATCCAATCCGCAGGGCTTATTTTTAATGCACATATCATGACAGGCATTGCAGGAGCCGGGCGGGGAATTGAAAACGGGATAAAAACGGCTGAATTTTTCAACTGTACAAAGCCGGAACGGATTACAAATTTTTCATTATTTTTAGATCCCTGTACCCCACTTTATCAGGAGATCGAAAAAGGACGGTTCATCCCAGCCAGTGAATTAGAAAATTTAAAAGAAGAACGTAAGCTGTTAGAATTATTAGAAACCGATTCCCTGATTTATGACGGGTTTCATGATTATATTACGTTCCGTGTCAGAGGCACCCTGCCGAAAGACCGTGAAAAAATGCTTGCGAAATTAGATCATGCCATTGCCCAGAACAAAGAAGCTGAAAAGCTGATTGCTTATGGAAACTGCTTCTCACAGACTGCATAAACTACATCTGATATAAAATATCCCAACAGTCAAAAAGGCTGTTGGGATATTTTTTATTTCATATGTTTTTTCCGGCTTAACATGGCTACAACGACTGTTACCATGCTGGCTGCAAGGAGAATACCAATAATCATCAGTATCACCAGCCCAATTTTTTTCTTGGCAGGCTTACTGCTGGCAGGAATATTTTTTTCATCATCCGGCTGATCTGGCAGCAGGGATTCCTCTGAATCAGAATCCTCCAGATTATCGTCCGGCCCGTCTTCCCAGCCTAAATCTTCTTCTGCTTCCGCATCATTTGCCGGAGGCACAATGACTGCACCCACATTTCCTCCTGAAGATACTGTCGTATTGGGAGCTGTGCTGATATTTGTACTAGTGTTGTTCTCAATGTCTATATCTTCCGGGGCTTCCTCCTGGAAGATACCCCAGAGATCCTCTGATGTAATCACATACCGTGAGAAATGATCAAAGGAGAAAGAAACATAGCCGTTATTGTCTACTTTCTGGTGATCCACATATTCCAACAGCCCATCCTGTTCATTATAGTAACCAAGGAACAGGATTTTCCCAATGTAGTCTTTTCCGGCCTGGTAACGGAGTACCGCTGTAAATGGCAGATCCCCGTCGTATGCTGTTTCAAACTGCAATAAATCGGAATCATTGGCGGCTACGGAAAGGTTTTTTAATTTTCGGGTGTTGAGGGTTAAATCATAATATTTCTGTTTGCTGGGGATAGTCCCGATGGTACTGCTGTCAATCTGCCATTGATAAGAACCATAATCTAAAGTTGCCTGTATTTTCTTTTTCGCGAGGTTCTTTAATATATCAGCAGACAGCCGTCCATCCTGACGCATATCCAACTGGATGACAGAAACGCCATCTTTGGTTTCCACATTTTTAGAAACATTTTTCCAGGTTTTTAAAGCTTCCGACCCAGAACCAGAGCCTCTGAAAATGCTGCCTGTGGAACGGTGGGAGCCTCCGGAGCTTCCGCCGGAGCCGCCGCCAGATCCACCGCCACTGCCGGAGCTGGTATTGCTAGAAGATGGCTGGTATTTTGAAAATTGCAGTTTCACATTTTCATAAGAAGTCCCTTCCTGCAAATTATCTGCCCGTAAGAGCTTCATATACCCGGAAGTTGAAAAAGATGGAGATTTTTTCGGCTTCTGGAAGTGCAATTTACCAATCGTTGCCGTGGCACTGTTGGAGATGGGCGACTTTTTATCCAGATAAAAAGTCATTTTTATCTTGCCATCTTCTAAAGCTTCTACCTCGGTGTGGGAATAACAGGAAGGATCTGACCATTCCATTCCCATTCCGGCATTGGGTTTGCCTACATCTGCGATTATGTCGAATTGTACGCTGGTTGCAAGACTATCCCAGTTTTGAATGGAAACCCGGTATTCATAATCTGCACCTGTTTCGCTGAGATAGATCCGGGGGACAGAATCTGCCAAAACAGGCATTGCCCCTATCATGCAAACCAGCAGCACAAAGAAAATCATGATTTTGCGGAGCTGTTTCAATTTTAAGAACCTCCTAACTGAATCTGTGGCATGGAATCCTCAGTCGGCGAGGAGATCCAAGGTGTTGTACTCAAGGCAGGGCCTTCAACAGAGCCGTTTGGCGTATTGGTGCGGTAAAGGGATGCCATAATTTCCGCAGGCAGCAGGCTGACACCACAGCCATCTTCACCTGTCAATTCCGTTTCTTTTTCCAGGTTCGGAACAAAGACCCAGATGCCATCCCAAATTTCAGACATATCACCCTGTTCCGGTACCTGTGCAAATAAAATTGCTGTTCCATTGATGGGACGTTCTGTCAGTTCTAAATCCCCCTGTTCAGCCGATCCTGTCTGGAACTGGCCGCTGATGCGGATGGTATTGTAAACGGGATCGCCCCGGTAAGTGCCGGTAATCACCACGGTTCCTGCGGGATAAGTGGTTTCGCCGTCAGAGAAGCTGCTGGACAGCCTGCCGATGGCAGCTTCATTGATGGTAATGCTGTCCCCAGGATAAGCCAGGAAATCTACATTTTCCATGGTAAAGCCTGCGGGCAGATAAACCCGTACATTTTTTGCATCACTGTCCGCATCATAGAAGCCGATCCGTCCGTCATCCTGACCGTCTTTTGTAAAGAATTTAATTTCTTCCTGTTTTCCAGAAGGCTTGTAATTCAATACAGTTTCATAAGTATTTCCATCACTGCTGACCTGTATCATAATATGATCCGGATTTTCAGCATTGGCTTTTGGAGCAGGTTCTTCCTCAGAACTGCTGGAAGCTTCTTCAGAAGAAGATGCTTCACTGCTGGAGGAGTCCTCACTGGAAGAAGATTCTTCGCTGCTGGAGGAGTCCTCACTGGAGGAAGATTCTTCACTGCTGGAGGAGTCCTCACTGGAGGAAGATTCTTCGCTGCTGGAGGAGTCCTCACTGGAAGAAGATTCTTCACTGCTGGAGGGAACTTCGCTGGAGGAAGATTCTTCGCTGCTGGGGGATTCTTCGCTGGAAGCAGGTGATTCACTGCTGGTGGAATCCTCACTGGAGCTGTCGCTGCTGGTTCCCTCGTCGGCAGCCGCAGATACATCGGAATCCCCGCTTGGGGTATTTTCAAAATCCCCTTCTCCATCTGACCCGTCGACTGTCTGGTAATATACATCCGCCGATTCGTCAGCCTGGGTATCATTCTGGGAGGATGCTTCTGCATTGCTGCTACTGCCGCCCCGGAGCCGGATGCCTGCAATGGTCAGATTGGGATCTTTAAAGGTAACTAAGTAACTGCCATCCGATTGAATCGCACTATCCCAGTCACTGCGATCAATCAAATTATTATGGCTGAAGTTGACCTGGTTGGAAGTAGCTGTTGATACCACATTTCCTAAGATGTCAACAGCGCGGACCCGGTAAGAAACCGCCTGGTTATTGATTGCGCCTATGGTATCTGTAAAGGTTGTTTTAGAAGTAAATCCAATCCGTTTTTCCATATCCCCTACCAGTCGGGTGATTTCATATCCCTGCATATTGCCGCCCATTCCGGAGAAGGTAAGGTTTACTTCACGGGATTCTGTTTGCTGCTGGGCTGTTACAGATAACGAACCGCTTCCGCCAGAGCCGCCCTGCATCCGTACCCGGCGGGACTCATCGCTTAAGTACCAGATAGCGCGGTTTTCCTGGCCGCCACTCATGGCAGAAACAGCACTGCTGCTCAACTGGACGCCCCAGCGTGAGAAAAATTCTGACAGGTCTTTTCCGGCAACCTGGCTGGCTGCAATGGCAAGCCGGTTTTCAATATTTTCGCCTGCGCCTACATTTTCCCGCAGTTTCTTATTCACCAGATTGTAGAAGTTATCATTTTCATCATCATATGCCAGATGGAGCTGCCAATACATCCCTAAGCTTGCAAAGACATCATTGGCCATACCTGGCGCACCGATTGCTGTTTTCTTGAAAATCTTTTCATATTTATTGCTGTTTTCTAAGCGGGATTTTAAAGCATTGCTTCCACCGTCATAGGTCTGGCCGAATAAAGAGTAAATATTGTTTGTAATTTCCGCTTTGCCCAAAGTATCCATCACATGGCCGATTTCGTGGGCAATTCCCCAGCCAAACAGATTGTTGGCATTTCCTTTTCCTGTTTTTTCAACAGGATTTCCCTGTACCATGCCGGCTGCGGAACCATAGCCAATTCCAATATGGGCGCCGCTGGCATACATGAAGGCATTGGAGAACATCCGGGCATAACGGATATTATGACGGGAATGTTCATTTTCCGGATGGTCAATGCCATGGGTACGGTAAAGTACGGAAAGAAGCTGTTCCCAAGCCAGCATACTGTTATACAGGCCGTCTTCCCCTTTGATACCTGCTAAAGCCTGATCCGCCGGCAGTGAAAGTAATACATTGGGATAAGAAATTTCGGTACTGTTCCGGATGGCCTGACTGCGGTTTTTCGTCGGCAGTGCCGCAACATAACTGCTTAATTCCTCAATATATGCGCTGATACGCTGACGTTTTTCACTTTCACTGAGGCTCCGGTCGGAAAGCTCTAACATTGGGATTTTTGTGACTTCGCCCCGAAGCTGCAAAACAATGTCTTTTTCACGGGTACCGGAATACTGGATATAAAGAGCGCCGCCTTTTTCCGGTGAAACAGAGCTGTTGGTTGTAACTTTTACGATATTCCGCCCATTGCGGAGCTGGATGCTTTCCCCTGTCCAGGCATTTGCTTCCGCAAAATATTGGGTTGGAACCAATGTAACGGTTTCACCCGCCGGTATGCTGGCATAAATTAAGAATTGTTTGCCTGCCTGAGCAACCGCCCCCAAAGGCTGGAAGGTATTGATTGTCTTAATGTCCCCTTTTGTATTGCGGGACTGGATTTCATTGACCACCCGCCCCAGCTTAGAAGTATCGTTCTTTAATAAACTGCGGGCCAGATCCAGTTCTTCCAGGAAAACATCTTTATTAACGAAATAGCCGTCTGCATCCTGGACTCTTTCTTCCAACTGACGGATACGGTCTTCCGTTACGCCGGATGCTAATTTCGTAAAGCTGCCGTCACTGAATAAGGCTTGAATTTCAGCATCCACATCACTATAAGAATAGAATGCAATTTCAGACAAGCTTACTCCTGTTGGGGAACCATTCCACTGGCGCACTTCCACTGCAATTTTATGGATATTTTCCGTTTTGGGGAATGGCAGGATAACATAATTGTCCATTTTCAGTACAGAGGGTCCGTTGTCCAGATTTTGTGTGGTAACGTCTGTCTGATTCCCGTTTTTATCCCAGGTTGTAATGGTAAACTGACTCAGACTGCGCAAATAGTCCGGACTTTCCAAACGGGGCACATAGACCACATAATCCATTGTATATTCCTGGTTATCTTTAAATGTAAAAATGAACTTTTTGCTTTCCCACCATGCCCGGGCTGTCCAGTGGGTATTATAATCCCCGTCAATAACATTATTTACATTGAAGCCGTTGGGATATTCTTGAGATGCTACATTATTTCTGTTCCCCATCTCTACCAATGCAATATTATCATTGGAAATCCGGTTCAAAGCGGGGAGCTTTGGCGGGACTACTTCAATTTTTTCCGGTATTCCTGTTGCTGTCAGGGAAGGCCGGCTTTCACCGATCTGATTCAGTGCCGTTACATAAACAGAATATTCTGTGCCGTTTTCCAGTCCGCCAATGGAAGCTGAAGTGCTTTCCAAGGGCTGGTCATTGAATTTGATAAATTCGCTGGCATCTGATTTTTTATAGAATACATTGTAGCTGGTAGCATTTTCTGTTTTCTTCCAGGAAACACGCAGCCCTTGATTCAGGGGTTCCACCTTGAGAAAATCCGGTGCGGGAGGCGCACTGGTTGGCTGAGGTGTTGCTTTCACTTCGGAAGAAGCTGCGCTTTCAATATCCCCTTTCAGGGAATGAACCACGAAGTAATAATCTGTTAAGTTTTTCAGCCCGCTGACTGTCATTTTATTATTTTCCGTATCTAAGATGAAAGAATAAGAACCGGATTTTGTTCCATATTTCACCCGATAGCCTGTTACATTATTCACTGCTTTCCAAGTCAGATTGACGGATCCATTTCCAGGAGCTGCTTTGAGATTTTTCGGAACAGAACCATCTATCACCGGGTTTTCCGGAACAATATCCTTCAGGAACTTAATTTCATCAATAACCATGAAATCGCTGGTTCCTTCTACCTTGGTCACTGTAATTGTGATCTTTTTAACTGGCACCAGTTTCCCCAAACTAATGACCACAATATTACTATTGTTATCATCCCGTTTCAGGGCCAAAAGTCCTTCCGGCGTATCCGGCATTAAAGTAAATATTTCTGTTTTTTCGGCGCCGTTTTCCTCATAAACCACTTCGGCAGTTCCTTCTAAAACCGCGCCTGTTCCCAATGGGCTGACAACCTGGATCTGTGCCAGCTCAATATTCTGGTTCAGGTTAATGGGAAGCACCAACCCATTTCCATTAGACTGGAATTTTACAGGGTCTTTATCCGGATCAAAAATATCATTGGGCGAACCGCCGCTGACAGACAGATTTAAACTGCCATCCAGCTCGGCTATAAGGGACGCAATGGCCGTTGTTTCAAGAAGCTCCGCCTGACCGGATGCGTCAATATGGTGGTTGACCAAAGCAATGTCGGAAATATCAATCACGCCATCCCCATTCAGATCCGATTGGGTTTCCTGTGTTTCAAGGGCTTTTTCCACTTGTTCCAAGTCCTTGGAATCGACTTTATTATCATTGTTAATATCGCCAATGGTAAAGCTTCCGTCCTTCGTGCCTACCAAAAGCTGGCGGGAAAAGTTGGCTATATTGATTTTTTCAGAAGTAAAATTTTTATAGCCGTTGCCTTTTAACGATACCTGGTAATCTGTATTGTTAGGCAAGCTCAGGAAATCCACCCGGTAGTAGTGAACAGCCGTATCATTTGCGGATACAGAAGCGGAAAGCGGCTGTCCATCCTGCCCCAGTGCAACTGCCTCGGCAAGATATCCTCCTTCCTGGAACTCCCATTCACTAACTTTGTCCAGTTTTGTGGAAAGCAATTTCTTTCCCTGGCTGTCATCCAGTTGGATCTCAAAATTCCGTTTTGAAAGATTCCCAGCTTTTTCGGGATAATTCAACTGTAAAATTACGCTGATATCCCCTTTTCCGCTGCCTAAGGCTTTTTCCCCGGCGGCAAATACTGGCAGATGGATACCCGTCGCCACCAAAAGGACGGCAAGCAATCCGGAAATGATTCTCTTCATTTTAACCTACCTCATTCCATCCTTCATCATTTAGAAAAAAACAAAAAAAGCCTTCTGAAACAGGCTTTCCCCTTCCGGTACCGCCTTGCTGGAAGGCTGTGGGGAAATTTGTTTTTTCCATCTGAAAAATGTCTAAATTTGTACAATGCTAACAGTATATCAGATGGAAAAGTTTTTGTATAGCCCCTCTATAAAATTTTCCATGACTGTCCAACTAAAAAAATAAGAACCTGTACCCAGGCTCTTAAAGAGGCTGGGTACAGGTTCCATGAAGATTAGTTCCAATAACTGATAATCCTACTTATTTTGAGATATACATTGCTCGCGTCATATTTGGCGGGGGTCCAGGGCAGCAAATGGGAACTTTGCACCATGATACCGCCTGCATATACCGTTGTTTTTGTTAGGCTTCCGGTATCTGCCCAGCAGTCAATGCCGCTTCTCACATAAGAAGGTTTTTTGCCTGTTGTATAGGGCTGGTAATCGGGATCTTTTTCTTTGCTATCAAAAAGCTCTCCAAATAAAGCTTCTGTTGTACCGCAAACATATAATTTGGGGGATACATCCCATTGGGCTTCCAATAAAATGGTACGGTTGGAACGTTCTTTGCCATTTAATAAAGATTTGATCCAGTTGTAATCCTCCTGAGCAATAGGAACGGAACGGCCTTTATCTTCTTTCTGATAATAATAATAAGCGGTTAATGTCTCCTCGTCTAATTCAAAATGTATAATACCATTTGATTTACTATGGGCAATAATTTCCAAATAAGGTTTGGTAGAAGCCTGGATACGGGAAAGAGGGGTAGTTACACGAATGTCATCTAAAATTTGGCCTAAACGTACCATTGTGTCAAGGCCGCCGTCTTCAATGGCATAAAAAGCACCTTTTGTTCTTTGTTTGGAATCCGGTTTTGTTAAAAAGATTGCTGCTGTTTTATAATTGCTGCTGTCCTGGTATAAATCCCACATATCGGAGCGGAGATTATATCCTGTGCCAGACCCTTTACGGGGATCATAATCTTTAAAGTCATAGGTATAAGTCCGGGTCCCGTCGCTGGACCAAATGGACATGCCGCTGTTTAAAAATTCAATATGATAAACAGTGCCGGTTGAAAATTCAATGGTTGCAACCATATTATCATCGGTACGGGTAAAATTCGTATGACCGCTGACAATTTTTGTAGAAGAGGGGGCAACTCTTAACGACTTTAACGTGTCGGAAAAGTTTACAACCGCGTTTAAATTTAAATTTCCTGTAACAATAAAATCCATATTCATAAATTTATTGGGATCGGGCTTGTTTCTTGTATAGCCATAACCGGACAAAGTAACCCTTGTAATTTTATCTGGGTTCATATAAGCCAGCATAGCAGGCTGGGCTCCATATCTGCTGCACAGATCCTTACTTAATTTTTCTGCGGCAGCCCGGTTCGCCACGGAAGCGAATAAGGGAGTATCCCCAACTAAAACCTGACTTTCCGACACGGTATAAATCCGCTGGGAACCGTCTTTCATGACGAAACAGAAGCCGCCCACATATTTGCTGTTTTTATTTTCATTTTGGGAAGGCGTGGTGGGTAACGTTAAAACATTGCGGATGGATTCCCAATCATAGGTAGCGATTTCATGGTAAGTCTGATTTGCCTGGTTAATGGCATAAATCGTGCTGATCTGATCTGCCGCAGGGGGCTGGTGTTTTTTTGCGTTTGTAATATTGGCCGCAAAGACAGGAGTTATCAAGGATAAAAGGACAGTAAAACAGAATAACAAGGACAATTTGCAAAAACGTTTCATAACAAGGGGCTCCTTTCTCAAATGAATCAAATAAAAATTTTTTTAAAAACCTTGGTTAAAAAAAGAATAAAGTGTTTCCGCCTGATATTGGGCCGGGGTCCAGGGCGGCAGATTCGATTCCTGTACCAAAGCGGAAGGATATATGGTTGTTTCCCTCAGCCTGCCATGCCTGCCGATCCAGCAATGGATGCCATTGACTGCATAATCAGGCTTGGGCCCGGTATTATAAGCAGAAGCGGAAGGATCTTTGGGCAAAGGGGTAAATAAAACTGAAAAAAAGGAATCTGTTTTTTCCACCGGGCGCAGTTGGAATTGTGGACTTCCATCCTTTTCAACCAGCATAAGCTTCTCTGAATCATGGCCGCCATTCAATAAAGATCGGAGGGTATCCCAATCTTCTTTGGAAACCGGGACAGCAACCTGACGTCCTGCGGGATTCAAATAAACGGCAGTTAAAGATTCATCCAGTTCGATCCGCATAGACTGCCCGGTATCCTGAAATGTGACATAAAGTTCCACAACGCTCTGTTGATTGGAAGAAGTCGGGGAAGCTTTTGGAGCAGCAGCCAGAATCCGGTTCACGGCCTTGGAGAGCCGGGCCAAAGGTGCGCCGCCGCCATCAGAAGCACTGTAAAAAGCTCCGGCCATCCGTTCCTTTGTATCCGTCTTTTTGAGAAAGACAGCGGCATAGGAACAGCCTGCTTTCCCGGCATACCCTTCCCAAAGCTGCTCCCGTATGGCCCAAATAGGGCTTTCCCCAGAGAGAAAAGGATACCGGTAAGTACGTATTCCCTGATTGGAGCGGATCTGAATCGCATCCTCCCCTAACACCATATTATAACGAACACCTGTGTCAAATTCCAAAGCCAGATACAAGGTACGATCTCCGGTACTGGGGCCGGGGGTGCTGGAAAGGGATTCCGTAACGCCTGATTTTACTTGTATTTTTCCTAATGCTTCTGCGAAATTTTGTACCAGCTCCGGGTCCTCAGCCGAAGAAACCGTAAAATCCAAAGGTTTTTCCGGATCGATATGTTTTCCGGAAGCACCGGAACCTTTTACCGTGAAAGAAACTGCTTTTCCAGGGTCCATACAGGCCAGCAAAGCAGGCTGTGCCGGATTGGCAGCGCTCAGGGAACGGCTTAAAGTTTCCAAGGTATTCCGCTGGAAAACAGACGCGGCTAAAGGCATATTTTCTGCCAAAACCTGATTTTCGGTAATGGTATAAGTCATACGGCTCCCGTCTTTTTGCAGGAAGCAAAAGCCTCCTGTATCTGCTGCTCCTGGATCTGCGGCTGCTTCTTTTTCAGAAAGTTCCAGGGCAGAACAGATTTTTTCCCAGTCTGTGGAAGGGACCGGATGGTAAGTCTGGTTCTGCGGGTCAATGGCATAGACCGTCCTGATTTTGTCAGTGGGAGGCGGTGTATATTTTAAATCCTTCGCCCAAATAATGGAGCTGAAAGATAAGATAAAAAAACAGAAAAACAGCCCGGACCGAAAATATTTCATATATGGATTTCCCCCATCTTCCTATGGAAAGTTGTAAAACATTCCAAAACCATTTATAAAGTGGCGGGTTTTTCCTGGATTACTGCAAAAAGTTCCTGGCAAAATCCCCAAAAAATAAGCATTTTTCTTGACAAGGTGTTTTCCGGCGCGTATGATACAAAGAGGAAATTTTAAGTATGTAAAAGTTAGGAGCTAACTGGTTATGGAAATCAAAAGAGATGATTTGCGGAATATCGCAATTATTGCCCATGTTGACCATGGCAAAACAACATTAGTAGACGGAATGCTCAAGCAAAGCGGAACTTTCCGTGAAAACCAGGCTGTACAAGACCGGGTTATGGATTCCAATGATATTGAACGGGAACGGGGCATTACAATCTTAGCAAAAAATGCTTCCGCTACCTATAAAGGAATTAAAATCAATATTGTAGATACCCCTGGACATGCGGATTTCGGCGGCGAAGTAGAACGGGTTTTAAAAATGGTGGACGGTGTTTTATTATTGGTAGACGCTGCGGAAGGCCCTATGCCCCAGACACGGTTTGTTTTAAGCAAAGCCCTGGAACTGGATCTTGCTATTATTATTGTCATCAATAAAATTGACCGTCCGGATGCCCGTGTCTATGAAGTAGTTGACGAAGTGTTGGAATTATTGATGGATCTGGGGGCTTCTGACGAACAACTGGACAGCCCCATGGTATTCTGTTCCGGCCGGGATGGTACAGCTACCTATTCTCCGGAAAAGACCGGCCAGGATTTGCAGCCTTTATTAGACACCATCATTGACTATATCAAGCCTCCAAAGGGCGATCCGGAGGAACCTTCTGCTGTTCTGGTATCTTCCATTGATTACAGCGAATATGTAGGCCGAATTGCCATTGGCCGGATTGAAAGCGGCACCTTAAAAGTCAATGAACCTGTCCATGTTGTCGATTACCACGACCAAAGTTTGTCCAAAAACGGAAAAATTACAGCTATCTACCAGTTTACCGGCGTAGGCCGTACTCCGGTGGACTCCGCCACAGTAGGGGATATCGTCATGTTTTCCGGCATTGAGGGCATCAATATCGGCAATACCGTTTGTGCTGCCGGGACTTCCCATGCAATCCCCTTTGTCAAAATTTCCGAGCCTACTGTTGAAATGACTTTTTCTGTTAATACCAGCCCCTTTGCAGGCCGGGAAGGAAAATTCGTTACCACCCGTCAGATCCGGGACCGTTTATATCGGGAATTGCTGCGTGACGTTTCTTTGCGGGTTTCAGACGGGGAAACGGCTGATTCCTTTGTTGTCTGCGGCCGCGGGGAAATGCACCTTTCTATTTTAATTGAAAACATGCGCCGGGAAGGTTATGAATTCCAGGTCAGCACGCCCAAAGTCCTTATGCGGGAAGAAAACGGCGTTTTATGCGAGCCATATGATGAACTGACCATTGACGTACCGGCAGAATCTTCCGGAGCTGTTATGGAAAAAATGGGTGTCCGCAAAGGGGAACTTCAGGAAATGAACCCCATTGGCAGCCGGATGAAAATGGTATTCCTGATTCCGGAACGGGGATTGTTTGGCTATAAAAGCGAATTCTTAACCGACACCAAAGGGGAAGGTGTTATGAATACCTTATTCCATGGATATGCCCCCTGCAAAGGCGATATTGAGCGCCGTTCCAACGGTTCCCTGATCGCCTTTGAATCCGGTGAAACAGTAGCTTATGGCCTTTATAACGCTCAGGAACGGGGCGCTTTGTTCCTGGGGGCTGGGGAGCCGGTTTATGCCGGGCAAGTGGTAGGGGTATCCCCTAAAAATGAAGATATTGAAGTCAACGTCTGCAAACGGAAACAATTAACTAATATGCGCGCTTCCGGTTCTGACGAAGCTTTGCGGCTGACGCCGCCCCGCCGGCTTTCCCTGGAGGAATCCCTGGAATTTATCGGTGATGACGAACTGATGGAGGTCACTCCAAAAAGCATCCGTTTACGGAAAGCCATTCTGGATCATGCCCAGCGCAAACGTTTGGTTGCCGCTGCCAAAGGCAAATAGGCTGTTTTGGGAAGGGGCTAAGGGGCAGTTTTCTCTCCTTAGCCCCTTTTTTGTAAGCAAATTTGAAAAAATTTTCTAAAAAGGCTTGACTGCAAAGGAATTTTCCGCTATAATAAACAGGCAGTTTTAAGGGCAGTTTATTTCCGGAAGCTGCATTTGAAAAATTTTTATATGCGCCGGTAGCTCAGCTGGATAGAGTGACTGGCTACGAACCAGTAGGTCGGGGGTTCGAGTCCCTTCCGGCGCATTGCCGATATGATATCGGTCTAAAGCAAACACTTCACAAATGTGAAGTGTTTGCTTTTTGTTACTTTCCAAAATTACCAATTTTATGAAGGAGGAACCACCATGATCTACAAAAACTTCCACGGACTGGAACTCTCCAACCTAGGGCTGGGTGCTATGCGTTTGCCTGTTATCAACAGGGATGACACCAAAATTGACGAAAACTCTGCACAGCAAATGGTTGACTATGCTATGGCTCATGGAATCAATTATTATGATACGGCCTGGGGCTACCATGGCGGCTGTTCGGAAACGGTTTTAGGGAAAGCCTTATCTCATTATCCCCGGGAAAAATATTATTTAGCAACGAAATTCCCCGGTTATGATCTCTCCAATATGGATAAAGTAGAAGAAATTTTTGAAGAACAACTCAAAAAATGCGGTACTGACTATTTTGACTTCTATTTGTTCCATAATGTCTGCGAAATGAATATTGACGCTTATTTGGATGAAAAATTCGGTATCCTGGAATACCTGCTCCGCCAGAAAGAAGCCGGCCGTATCCGTCATTTGGGTTTTTCTGCCCATGGAAGCTGCCCGGTAATCAAACGCTTTTTAGATGCTTATGGGAAACATATGGAATTTTGTCAGATCCAATTAAATTACATAGACTGGTCCTTCCAGCAGGCAAAAGAAAAAACAGAACTGCTGAACCAGTACAACCTTCCTATCTGGGTTATGGAGCCTTTGCGGGGAGGCAAACTGGCAGCCCTTTCTGAAAAAGATACAGCCGCTTTAAAGGAACTGCGTCCGGAGGAAAAAGTGCCTGCCTGGGCTTTCCGTTTCCTTCAGTCCCTGCCCAATGTAACTGTAATCCTTTCCGGAATGTCCAGTATGGAACAGCTTCAGGAAAACATCCAGACTTTTGAAACAGAAAAACCTTTAAACCCACAGGAAATAGATGCCTTATTACATATGGCCGATACTATGGTAAACAAAATTGCTTTGCCTTGCACCGCCTGCCGCTATTGTGTCAGCCATTGTCCCCAGGAATTGGATATTCCTTCCCTGTTAGCCCTTTATAATGAGCACTGCTTTACAGAAGGCGGCTTTATCGCACCTATGGCCTTATCCGCTTTGCCAAAAGAAAAATGGCCCAGCGCCTGTATTGGCTGCGGAAGCTGTGAAGCGGTTTGCCCGCAGCAAATTAAAATTCCAGATGCCATGTCTGATTTTGCCCAAAAATTAGGCGCTTAGCTTCTAAAGTTTTACTCGATTTTTTTCAAAAAATCGCGGTTTCCAAAGGCAGAGCCTTTGGCCGCCCTTCGCAAAGGGCGGAATCCTTTTTAAGGGAGATTCTGAAACCATGAAAAAAATTATGGCTTTGCTTTTAGCTGGAGCGTTCCTGTTATCCGCGTGTGCAAGCCCTAGCCCTGCCCCATCCTCCAGTGTGGAAGAAGCCCCAACCGTGTCCCAGCCGCCCCAGGAAGACCCCGTTTCCCAAGCAGAACCGGAGCCTGACCCGGAACCCGATCCGGAACCGGATCAGGAATGGCAGTTCGACACGCCGGAAAACCACCAAATGGACCCGGAACAGTTTACCCGGCTGCACCAGGCCCTGTTAGGCTCTACGGTCTATGCTATGGTAACTGCCAAAGACGGGGTCCTTATTGATGAATACTATCAGGACGGCTATGACGAAACCAGTGTATTTTCTTTGCATTCCTGTTCCAAATCCTTCACCAGCGCGTTAATTGGCATTGCAATCGAACAGGGCCATATAGACAGTATTGAAGATCTGCTTTCCAAATACCTTCCCCAGGCCGCTGAATTTACCGACGGAAAGCAGAACCTGACGTTGCGCCATTTGCTGACCCAAACCTCCGGATTGGAATGGTATGAATGGGGCGGGGGATATTCCAACTGGCAGGAATTTCAAACGGCTCCTAACTGGATAGACTATATCCTTGGCCGAAATATGGTGGCCCAGCCCGGCGCGGTTTTTAATTACAGTACCGGAAACACCCACTTAGCTGCTGCGGCTTTAGAACAGGCCGTTGGCATGAGTGAGCTGGAATATGGTAAAATAAACCTTTTCAAGCCTTTGGGAATGGAAAGCGTAGAATGGCGCACCGATCCCCAGTGCATTACCGACGGCGGAAATGGTATTGCCATGACTGCCCGGGATGCTGCCCGGTTTGGGCAGCTTTATCTCCAGGAGGGCCTTTGGAATGGACAGCAGCTCATCCCCAAAGCATGGATCACAGAATCTACTACTGCCCAAAACAATGGTGCTGGAGATGGCACTGGTTCTTATGGATATTTTTGGTGGATGCGTCCTTTTGGAACGAAAAACTATCCAACTTATTATGCCTTCGGTGCCTGGGGACAATATATTTTTGTTGTCCCGGAGCTTTCCCTGGTAACAGTGATCGCCTGTTCAGGCCCTCAAAGCAGTTACGCCCCGCGCCCTTATTTTACAGACTATGTTTTGGAAGCCTATCAGGGAGAATAAGTAAACTTTATCAAAAAAGCACTGGAAACCTTCCCAAATGGAAGGTTTCCAGTGCTTTTTAGCGTCCCCGGGCGGATTCGAACCGCCGGCCTTTCGCTTAGGAGTTGGGTAACATCGTTTTTTGCTGGTGTGGCATAGTCCTCTACAACACCCGTAAACCCCTGGTTTTATGCGGCTTTTTCGACTTCATAATGTTTCTTTGCGTTCGACTTAAAAATTGAACCTTCTAACGGGCCGCAACTGAAAGGCGGCCCGTTTTCTTATACATAATGCCATCCAAAAGCCACCGTTTTCACGGTGGCTTTTATCATCTGAAAGCAAGCAGGAAAACATTCCAAATTGGGCTCAAAACAGGAAGTCATTACTTTGAAACAAATTATATCGTGTTGTGCCGCACATGTCAAGGGACCCATGAATCCTGGTGGCGCGGCGGAAAGGAAAGGTGCATATGAGCAATCTGGTCAGCATTGACTCTAAGGGATACGGAAAAATCTACAAGGCGGTCATGCGTGACCGCGAGCTTCCAATTTTGGCAAAAACCATTTACGCCTATTTCTGTGCCTACGCTGGCTGTGGAGTACAGGCGTACCCAAAGCGGGATAAAATTGTATCCGATTTGCAGATCAACAAAGACACTTATACCAAACACTTGGGTTTACTGGTAGAACGGGGCTACATCGCCAAGGAGCGCGCTGCCACCGGAAACCTTTACACCATCCTCCTGTCGATTCCTGCCTACGATGCCTCCGAAAGAGCAGAAGCCGGAAACACCGATCTTCTCATCTTTGAGAACGCAGCGGCTCATGGTTTTGGCACCATTCCCAAGTTAGTCATGCTGGATCAGTCGCTGTCCCCGCAGGCAAAGGCCATTTACGCCTACTTCGCATCCTTTGCAGGAGCAGGCACGACGGCCTTTCCCCGCCGTTCCACCATTATGAGTGAGCTGAAGATCGGCTCCCTGGGTACATACTACCGGCACTTTAATCAGCTGGTGGAGCGGGGGTATCTTTCCGTAGAGCAGCGCAAGGATAATGGCCGCTTTGATATTTGCATCTACCGGTTGGCCGTGGCTATCTGCACAGAATCCGTCAGAGAAGTAAAGCCATCCGTACCCAAGGCAGCAGCAACCCCTGCCATGTCCGAAATACCGGAACACGGTGGAAAACCGTTGATGATCCCCTCACCCATGTCCGAAAAACCGTTGTCCGAAAAAGTGTTATCCGATAAATTGGAACACCAAAATCCCGGACATAAAAATAATAACAGGAGAAATATAATAAACAGCTCTTTGGAGAAAGAACAGGAATATAATCATCAGCCACAAGGGGGCAGTATGCCTCGCCGTGCCTACACACCGGCCAATGTGATGGATTTGATTGGCTACAGCCAGCTGAGGAAGGATGTGGATGGCTGGGGACATCTGCTCAAAGACACGCTAAAGCAGCTCCAAACACCGGAAGAGGAAAGGCGCTACTGCCAGACAATGGACGCCCTTTTGCTGGAACTGGTGGGACAGCTGACCGCAGCACTTAACGGCACAACAAATAGCGGTCGGCTCTTGGCGGCTTTGCAGGGTCAGGAATTTTCGGCAATGATCGATGGCTTTCTGGATCGTTGGAGGGAGATCCGCAATGTGAAAGCCTATGTCGCTGCTTCCATTAAAAATTTGAGCCGCTAATCGCACTGCTATTCGGTAAAATACGCAAAATATAGTATTGACATTCAAGTATAAACACTATATACTGTGTTTACAGTGTTTTTTGAATTCTTCGTTGGATTCTTTGAGTTGGCGGCTTCGTTGCCGCTGTATGAATTGCTTTTGAGCGCAGTACCCCGTTATGGGCGTACTGTGCCTTTTTTGTTTATCAGGCCATCAGGAAAATAATCCGGATTTTGTTCCGGTTTAGATAAAGAGTTTACGAGAGAGGAGGGCATCTGCCACCAGTCGAACAGGGATTCCGGGGAGTAAAGCAGCAATACGCCGCTTTACTCCCCTTTTATTTTTTATCAAAGAAAGGATGTCTGAAAATGCAAAGAACAGAAAACACGATCACAATGCTCGGCGAACAGATGGAGGTCTTTATCGGCGCAGGATGCCTGTCCGGACACGATTTCCAGATCATCTCTCAGATTCCGGCCATCATTACCGGCCTCTGCCGCACACTGTCAAAGCGTCAGGTTGCCCGGGCCTTTATGAACCATGTCCGTATTGGTGACACAGTGGCCCTGGTCGATAAGAAAATGGGCTGCTCTTTCCGCCTAAAGATGGAGGCATATGCGGTCTGCGTTTTGGGAATTCATTTCACGACCAGGCCGCCCGAAAACGCCGCTCAGGTCTATTACCTGATCAATGACCTTCTGCTGCAGCGCCACGATAACAGAATGGCGGTGGCTGCGTGAGGATTGGTTCCAAGGTGGTTCTGAAAGAAACGGTTATTGTGGTAACTGGAGCAAAGGCTCAAGCACTGCCCATCGGCACAAAGGGTATCCTCAAAAGGGTTCATCGAGACGCAGCAACGCTCCAAATTGGCGGAGCCCTTTATTCGGATATTCCGCTCCAATCGCTGAAACAGGACCAATAAAACAGTGTGAACGCTGGCTTTCTGCTTTTGGAAAGGCCGCCTGGCTTTGGCACAGACGGAACATGAGAAAGGAGGCTTCGATGGTACCCCGCACGATAAGAAACCAGCTGTTTGAAGAGCAGTCAGCACTGATCGACAAAACCATGAACCGCTATTACGGAATGATTCGGGCGTGCCATCTTTGTCAGGAGGATGTCCGGCAGGAACTGGCGCTCCAGATGCTGCTGTGTTTGGAGGAATATGACCCTCTGCGTTGTCCCAATCTGGCCGCCTATTTAGTCCTTTATCTGCGTTATGCCCTGCTAAAGCTGGCGCTTCCCAGCAAGCGATATGGGATTCCCTATCTGCCGGCAGAGCAAAAGGTTTCGGTGGTTTCGGTGGTTTCGGTGGATGACAACTGCTGCCACATTCCCTGTTCATGGGACCCCTATGATGCAGTGGAAATTTGGGATGAAGTCTATGCGTTGCCCCCCGTACAGCAGGCGGCTATCCGCCGCTTGCTGTATGGGGAACGCCTCCACTGCACCAATAAGGCGCTTGCAGCATCCCGCAGACACCTGCGTTGGTACACCGGTGCGCCGGGAACCCGATATAGAATAAAAAAGGAGGGTGAATCCTATGCCGAGGCAGAAAACGGAACCTGTAGTTCTGGCTGATACTTCCCGCCTGACCTTTTCGGAGCGGCTGGAATATCAAAAGCTGGGAATTATGGCGGATGACCTGCCAACGATTTATTTGAACAACCGAATGGAGAAGGCCGAGTACGACAGCGTGCTCGGCCTTTTTCTCGAAAAAATGTCCCGCCGCCCCAAAGCGGAATTGGACGAAGAGGTGCAGGCCCGCCTGACTGGCAATCAGGGATGGCCAAAGCCTGGACCGGAGATGACCTTGTTCGGTGTGGAGCGTCGGCCGGTCATTGATGTCAATGAGGAGTTTGAACTGACCATCGCCCACAGCTATACCCTAAAACGGGTCATTGCAAAGTATCTCTCCGTTCGGCTGGGCGTTCCTGTTTACAGCCCCTCCCTGCTTTTGCAGCATCCTCATCATCCCTATATGCTGGCAAAGCCGGATTTTATCGCCGTATTTCCCGATCCGGAAACCGGGGAGCTGAACCGGCTTGTCAATGTAAAGTGTAAAACAGCGACCTACTGGAAGCTGGAGGAACTGAAAAACCAGATCCCGATGGAACACGAACTGCTTTGCAGGCATGAGATGGCGGTGGCCGACCTGGATGAAACGATCCTCGCCTACCTCTGCGACAACAACGAGGGGGGCTTTGTGCTCTATCATCTGGACCGGGATCGAATCGCCGAAACCAAAATCATCCAGTGTGCCAAGAGCTTCTGGAACGGCTATGTGGAACAGGGGCTTCTGCCCATACCCACTATGCCATCGGACGCGGCGGAGCGGGATATTGCCCTGTATGCGGCATCCCGTCGCCGGTATCGCCGTCCACCGGATGTGCTAAAGCGCGGAATGGCTGAATTGGCGGCGGCTTATGAATCGCAGAAAGAGGTATGCGATCATTATAAAACGGCCTTTGAGGATGCAAAGGAGGAATTGGCGCAAATCGAACATCAACTTTCTGCTCTTATGTTGGACAATGCAGAGGGGCAGTGCGGAGATGTGAAAATGCGTTGGACATCCCGCAAAACACGGTCGGTAGATATGGATGGTTTGGCTGCTGCCTACCCGGATATTTATGCCCGATTCGTGACCGAAAAGGTAAGACCCGGTTTCGAGGTCAAGCTGAAGAAGCCGACGAAGAAAAAAGAACAGGAGGCGGCGTAATGGCAAGGCAAAAAAAGACACAGCCCCCCTATTGGACGGAACTGTCCGAGGGTGTGATGAAGATCCATTTGTCCGGCGATACCCTGCCGGATAGGGCGTTTCTGGAGATCTTGGAACTGATGAAGAAAAACCGTGAAAGCCCACAGCCACGAGCGGTTTGTTTTGTGGTGTCGGACAGCACGATGATGATGACCGTGCGCTATGCTTTCCCTTCCGCCTTTTACGAGGCTGTTGTTCTGGAGCAGCAGGCGCAAGCGATTGATTTAGAGAGGTTGCAAAATGCAGTTGGCATGTGAATATCTGCAGACCCTTTGGCCCAAATCCGGTATGGAAGTGGAAACGGAATTTCGCATCGTCCGGTACCAGCCCCTTCCCGGTGGGGAATACTCCTATGAGTTCACCGCAAAGGGAGAGGGCCTGCCGGAGAGCAATTATTTTGAGATCGTGCTGGACGGGGATATGGTATCGGACGCCCAGTATGGGGATACCTTTCTTGTCCGCTCCTTCCAAACCAGAGTCAAACGAACCAAAGAGAATGTATTGGGCTATCTATCCTCCGGCGCCGTTAAAGGTGTAGGGCCGGCCGTTGCCAAGAAAATCGTTGAACACTTTGGCGTCGAGGCCTTGGAGATTTTAGAGAATGACCCCAAACGGCTGCGGGAGGTCAGCGGCATCGGTGAAAAGGTTCTGGAGGCTATCACCAGCAGCTTTGAGGAAAACCGGGAAGTAAACGCTCTGCTGCTCTACATCGGACAGTATTATGCCAATGCGCTGAACAGCGACCCCAACGCCAAATGCCCCGTTACACTGAACAAGGCGAGGAAGATTGTTGCCCATTTTGGCGACCGGGCGCTGGAGATTATCCGGTCGGACATTTACCACCTATGTGAAGTGGACGGCTTCGGGTTCCTGACCGTGGACAATATGACGCAGCGGATGCAAAAGCCCATGAACACCCTGCCCAGGGTAAAGGCGGCAGCTCTGTATATTCTCAAGCAGGCCCGCCAGCAGTATGGACACCTTTATCTTACGCCGGAGGAATTTTTACAGGAGCTTAAAAAGAACCTCAATCACAAAAAAGCGACCTACCGCTTCAGCGAACAGGAGCTTCGGCCCCTTGCCAACGAGGTCTTGTGTACGGAACAGATTGCCTATCACAACAAGTCCATCTATCTTCTGAAGGATTATCAAAACGAAAAATCCTTCGCTGATAAAATGGCGATTCGGCTGTACCAGGACAGGTTCAACCGCAGGATTCCTCCTGCCAGCATCAAAAATGGCGAAACGCTGTCAGAAGAACAAAAGCAAGCCACCATCATGGCGCTGCTCCACAATACCTGTGTGATCACAGGCGGCCCTGGAACCGGTAAGACCACGACGGTACGCACCATCTTGGAGAACCTGGTTGGGAAAGGTGTCCGAAGGGATGCCATCCTGCTTTGCGCTCCCACCGGACGGGCTGCCAAGCGGTTGTCCGAAGCTACCGGCTATCCCGCTTGCACAATCCATCGGGCCTTTGGAATATGGGAGGATGGCAGCGATGATACCGGAAGTGTCAAGGCGCTGGATCTGGTCATTGTGGATGAGGTATCCATGTTAGATATGTGGCTCGGCGCACAACTGTTATCCCGCATTTCCCCGGAGACCAGGCTCATTCTGGTGGGGGATGCGGCACAGCTTCCCAGCGTGGGGCCGGGGAATGTTTTGGCAGAGATTATCCGTTCCGGGGTAGTACCAGTGGTACATCTTAAAACCGTTTTTCGCCAGGTGTCCGGCAGTTCTATCGCCGTCAACGCACAGCTCATCGACAGCAGGGAGACAGAGCTTGTCTTTGATGACAACTTCGCCATGATTCCGGCAAAGGACCAGCAGGAGGCCATGTATCTGCTCTGCGCCCTCTATAAACGGGCGGTGGAGTCGGCCGGGCCGGAAAATGTACAGATCTTGACACCGGTGCGAAAAGAGGGACATCAATGCGGCGTGAACAATCTGAACACCTCGATCCAAAGTATGGTGCAGGACGCTCCTGGGCTGGGATACCATCACTATGGGCGGTATTACTGCGTGGGCGATCCGGTGATCCAGAATAAAAATGCCGGCGGTGTTTATAACGGTGAGATTGGAGTTGTCACCGAGGTGGAACCGGATAAGATCCATATCCGTTTTGCGGGATATGAGAAGGACCTGGTTTACGATGATGAAAAAATAGGGCTTCTGGACCTGGCATATGCCCTGACGGTACACAAAAGCCAGGGCAGCGAGTATTCTATCGTTATCGTGCCGGTTTTGAAAGAGCACACCTTTATGCTCACCCGCAATCTGATCTACACCGCCATTACCCGCGGCAAATCCAAGGTGTTCCTTGTGGGAAATCGCTGGGCGCTGGAACGGGCAATCAAAAAAGAGGATACCAGCAAGTGGCATACCCATTTGGCGTTGCGTATCCAAAGCAGCTACAACCGGCTGTTGGAGGCTGAAAAGAATGTGGCGGCGTGAAGCTGTCAGAGAAAAATAAGGAGGTCCAGGATTATGGAAAATCGAAGGAATTTCCAAATGGCAAGAAAACTCAAGCTGGGGCGCAGAAATTATGGCCGTATGAGAAGGCTGCTAGACCGAAAGGCGCCTAAAACCTTTTTGGAACTGTTGGAGAACGGCCGGGAGTTGGACTGCGACCTTATAATCGGGGATGTCGATATGCCGGCT
Source organism: bacterium 1XD42-1 (assembly GCA_003612625.1). Classification (GTDB taxonomy): domain Bacteria; phylum Bacillota; class Clostridia; order Oscillospirales; family Ruminococcaceae; genus Anaerotruncus. The sequence continues at coordinate 30,845 of RAZJ01000029.1, forward strand.
TCCTTTGTCTGGACGGCGGGCAGCCGAATCAGTAGGTATGGTATTGAAAAATACCGCCCGCTGATGGATGCGCCTATCCGATGCCTGCCTGACGGGAGTATTGAGCTTTTGTGCGATGATTGGCAGCTGGGCGAGAAATTTTGCTTGGCGGCAGCCGGGTATATCAGAGAGGCCGAGTATCAGCGCATTCTTGAGATGGAAGGAGAAAAAAATTGAGCGAAATGATACAGGACAAGAGTGCAGTTGCAACGACCATTCTACAGCAGTTAGGCGGCCGTGAATTTCTGATAATGACCGGCAGCAAAAATCTGGTGTACGATGAAAACTCCCTGCGGATGCGATTGACTCGCAACCGCAGCGGCGCCAATATCCTGAAAATCACCCTGTGCGGGGATGACCTTTATGATATGGTGTTTACCTATCATCGGGCGCCGGGCTATCAGCTCAAGGACGGCAAGGTGCTTGAGCGCAAGGAGGTTTTCAAGGAGATCAAACGGTATGAGGGGGTCTATTGCGATATGCTTCACTCCCTCTTTACCGAGGTGACGGGGCTTGAAACTCACTGGCCCAAAGTGGCTGAGAAAAAAGTGTAAATGTAGGATTTATACGGACGGCGGCCTGTTGTGCTGCCGTTCGTCCAATTTGCGGAGAAAGAAGGAATCTATATGCTTGCATATAAAGCGTTTCAGCCGGGGCTGGTCTGCCTTGGTTTTCGGTTTGTGATGGGCCTCAATGAAACGGAAAAGGCCAACTGCGCGCAAAATGGTTTTCACTGCGCCGCCAATCCATTGGACTGCCTGACCTATTACCCGGATATGAAGAAATCGGAATATTACCTGGTGGATGCCGGCGGCGATCTGGATGAGGATGCTGTAGACAGTAAAATTTCCTGTACCAAACTCACCGTTCTGCAAAAACTGGACCATAAGGATTTTTTCTTGCACGCCCTGGCCTATATGGCGGATCATCCAAAACGAGTATGGAACCGTCATGTGTGCAGGGATTCTGCACATGCGGCAAGCGGTTTTGCCATTGTCAGAGGAGTTGACCCTCTGGCCATTGGGCAGCTTGGCGATATTTTGGCGTTAGCAAAGGAAGACTCTACTGCCGGCGTTATTTCACAGATTGCACTCACGCAAGTGGATGGCGAAAAGATTTTGCCAGGCAGATGGTATGATATGGCCTGAACATCTTCCATATCATCTTGCCGGTGTAGTAGCTCTCGAATCTTATCCAGCGTTTTTTGAGAACTCCTTTCGTTGCCAGAAGGAGCGGCCGTCCTTTGTTTTGGAACCTTGCTTTTCATTTTTATACGGCGCCCCCTTTCAATCCACTACCATTTCCCGGACGATCCCACTGCGGATATATCTCAAAATATCCTCTCTTTCAAAAGGGATTACATGGACTTCGCCGCAGTTATCACACTGAACCGTCAGGCTTTCCGGGGTCAGTTCAACCGAGGCAACGATTTCTGCCTCGCACTGGAAGCAGTGATCCCAAAAGGCCTGCAAAACGGCGTCTATGCTGGTATCCTCTTCCAGTAAGCTGTACAGGATCGCACACCGCTTGCAGTATCGTCCCTTCCCGGAAAACTTGCTTTTGCAGAGAGGGCATTCTTTTAATAAATGTGTAACCTTGCCCATTTTCATCCTCCTTTTATTCTCCGTCCGCAACAGGGACGGCCTCAAATGTTACGCCAACGAAATTGTCGGCATCAAGGATATACTGGCTTTTGCGCCAGTTATCAGATACCATTTGCTCCGCCTCGTATTTGTCCTCGGACTCCACCTCAATGGTCATTTTCAGAGTTTCGGTAATGGTAACCTTGAATCTTTGGGGCGGGGAAGATGTGTCGCGGGTGTTGAAATCGCACATGGCGGCATCGCGATCCTCCATGAAGTAGTGGCCCCAATATACCGTAATTGCCCCGCCCTCCAGCAAATGGAACTGCCAGGTCACATATTGCCCGGCATCGCTTTTGCCGAGGATAAAGCCGTAGTGGTCACTGTCAACAAATGGCCCGTTTTTGATCCTGGCGTTCTCCACACGATACCCAGATACTTTGCTCCCTACGATTTTTCCAAGGTCCTGTTCCGTCAGCTTACGCATTTTGGGCCTCCATGATTCCGTACACATCGTCTACAAAGTACTGCCCGGCAAAGGGATTGAAAATTGCGGTACAACGGACGCCCCTGTACTCTGCCAGATACTGATTGTCTCCGATCTGCTTGATGATTTCTGCCTCGCCCAACACATGGCGATTATTTTTGTGGTCCTTCAGGCTGTGGATATACGCTTCGACTTTCATGCAAAATCCCTCCATAACAATCAATGAATCACAGTTGATATGCTTCTGTCTGTACTCAGGCGCCCTTCTTTTCCTGTTCCAGTTCCTCCAGATCTCGCATCAGCTCCTGCATCCAGGCAGGTGGCTTTTTTGCGTTTTTCAGATCATTCCGTATCACAACGACCTCCCGGCGAATACCATCCGAGTCGATGTAGGTAACGACCTGCTTGCGGCTGCGGTTGAATTTCCTTAGCTCCATTTCTCTGCTCCTTTCAAAAAATATAAAAAGGGCCGGAAGTGGCGTGATCCATTTCCGACCCAATCTATCTCGCTATTCTAAAAATAAAAAGGCGCAATACACCCTTTACAGAGGTACTGCGCCAAAAAAATATCCATACAGCGGCAACGAAGCCGCCAACTCGAAAGATTCAACGAAGAATCTAAAAAATGCTATAAATACAGTATATAGTGTTATCAAAAGATTGTCAATACTATATATGGAATCCGTTCTTTTATTAAGTCCACCTGGCAGCAAGCAAATTACAAGTCGTGCTTTTCTATACGGTGCCGGACTATTTGATACACCTCATCATCGGCCCTGGCGCCAATCACGACCACCAGCATATGATCATCTTGGCGTACCAGCTTATATACGATTCGGAGGCCGGCGGCCCGCAGCTTCACTTTCAGAAATCCTGTAAGATTTGTATTGCCCTTGTTGCCCAACGGTTTCCCAAAACCGCCTTCTGCTTGCGGAAGTGGATTTTGACTCACCTTTTGGATCGCCTTACGCACCAACAGTTTCTTACTGCCATCCAGTTCGGAAAAGTCCTTTTCAGCTTCAGGGAGAAATCTGACTTCCCAATTCATTCAAATTCCACCTCGTCGGCGTTTTCCAGCATTTCGGGAGTAATACCATACTTCCGATCGATCTCCTCAATAGAAATTGTTGAGGCAGGATCAAAATGGGACATTCGTTGGACAGCAGACGATAACAACCGGGCGTCATTCACTTCATTCATCAAACGCACATATTCATCCGGCGCCATCAGCACACATTCCGCGGCATTATTTTTCATTACCACCTTTGCGGTCCCCTGTTTGACCTCGGCAAATATCTTTCCTGCTAACCCCCGGTTAAAAAGGGAGATGGGGACGGTATTCTCAATGGCTCCAATAATGTTGCTCATATCATTTCACCTCAATCTTATAGTAGCACACCTGTTCAAAATTGTCAATAAATACATCAGTTAATATGCTAATAAATTTGCTGCATATAGCTATTATATGTAACTGAGCGTTTTTGATACTCGAAAATAATTTCTATATATAGTACTATAAATGAGCAAATTCAGGAATTGACGAAAGCAGACCGGCAGCGGTGAAGGCCGGTGAGGAAGGGCACA
>RAZJ01000002.1 GCA_003612625.1 bacterium 1XD42-1
CGCTGAGGAACCACCTGTTCCCATACCGAACACAGAAGTTAAGCTCAGCAGTGCCGAAGATACTTGGTGGGGGACTGCCTGGAAAAATAGGTCTATGCCGGTTCCAAAAAAGGATGTAACATATGTTATATCCTTTTTTTGTTATTGCAGGAAATTTGTTATTGTGGTATAATACGGTAGAAGATAAATAAAAAAGGGAAAGATGGAATATTTTATGGAAATAGGGAAAAATGCCCGTTCTGTATTGGAAAGACGTTATCTTTTAAAAGATGAAAACGGGAATTGTATGGAAACCATAGAAGGGATGTTCCACCGGGTAGCGGATGCAGTTGCAGCCGCTGATCTTCATTTTGATCCCCAGGGGAATTTATCCGCCCTGTCGGAACGTTTTTATCACTGGATGACAGAACTGGTATTTTTGCCGAATTCACCTACTTTAATGAATGCTGGCCGGGAATTGGGACAACTTTCCGCTTGTTTTGTGCTGCCGGTTGGAGATTCCATGGAGGAAATTTTTGAAGCCATTAAACAGGCAGCATTGATCCATAAAAGCGGCGGCGGCACAGGCTTTTCTTTTTCCAGATTGCGCCCTTCCGGATCAGCAGTAAAGACCACAGGCGGCGTGGCCAGCGGTCCTATCAGTTTTATGCGTGTATTTAATATGGCAACGGAAGCTGTCAAACAAGGCGGAACCCGCCGTGGGGCCAATATGGGGATCTTGCGGGTGGATCATCCTGATATATTAAAATTTATAGATTGCAAAAAGGATAACGCAGATATTACCAATTTCAATTTGTCAGTAGGGGTTACGGAATCCTTTATGGAAGCCGTAGAAAAAGGGGAATCCTACAATTTGATCGATCCCCATACGAAAAAGGTTGCAGGAAAATTAGATGCAAGGGAATTATTTTCTAAAATTGTAGAAAGTGCCTGGCGGAATGGGGAACCAGGGATTATATTTTTAGATCGGCTGAATCGGGATAATGCAGTACCCTCCCAAGGGGAAATTGAAAGCACCAATCCTTGCGGGGAACAGCCTTTATTGCCTTATGAATCCTGCAATTTAGGCTCTATCAATTTAACAAAAGTTTTAAAAGAAACAGAAAATGGTTATGCAGTTGATTACGAAAAATTACGGGATGTTATTTATGATGCAGTCCATTTTTTAGACAATGTGATCGAGATCAATAAATATCCCTTAGAAGAAATTGATCGGAAAACAAAGCAAACCCGAAAAATTGGCTTAGGGGTTATGGGCTGGGCAGATATGCTGCTGTATATGGGGATTCCCTATGATTCAGAAGAAGCAGTAGCTTTAGCAGAGCAAGTGATGAAATTTATTACGGAAACAGGCCGGACGGCATCTGCAAAGCTGGCAGAAATAAGGGGAACATTTCCTTTATTTGAAGAAAGCATATATGCTTCCGCCAAGCCGCTGCGGAATGCAACAATAACAACCATAGCGCCTACGGGAACTTTGTCGATTATAGCAGGTTGTTCTTCTGGAGTAGAACCTGTATTTGCTTATGTATATATCCGGAATATTATGGATCATACGGAAATGATCGAAGTTAATCCAGTATTACGGATGGAATTAGAGAAAAGAGGTCTTTATCATGAAGAATTGATGCACAGAATAGCAAAAGAAGGGACTTTGCAGCATATAGAAGAATTACCGGAAGAAATCCGCAGAATATTTGTATGTTCTCATGATATTAGCCCTTTTTATCATGTAAGGATGCAGGCAGCATTTCAAAAACATACAGATAATGCAGTATCAAAAACAGTAAATTTCCCACACAATGCTACTGTAAAGGAAGTACAGGAAGTATTTGAATTGGCATATCAGTTAGATTGTAAAGGTGTAACAATTTATCGGGATGGCAGCCGGGACAATCAGGTATTAAATATTGGGTCATCTCATAAGAAAGAAGGAGATTCTGATGGGATCCGGCCCCGGCCCCGGCCAGAAATTATGTGTGGAATGACAGAACGGATGAAAATTGGATGTGGGAATTTATATGTTACGGTAAACTATGATGAAAAAGGGATTTGTGAAGTATTCACGTCAACAGGGAAAGCAGGCGGTTGTCCCTCCCAATCGGAAGCGACAGCCCGTCTTGCATCAATAGCTTTACGATCTGGGATTCGTATTGATGAAATTGTAGATCAGCTCCAAGGTATTCGCTGCCCATCAACCATCCGGCGTCCGGGGATGAAATGCACATCTTGTCCGGATGCGATTGCAAAAGCAGTAAAAAAGACGGCTGAAATGTTAGAAAGCCAGGGGATTCAAAGTGGAAATCTGCCAATGTTGAAGGCGCCTTCCGAACCGGTGGTAAGTGTGGTACAAGTGGAAGATGAGAAAAGCAGATATCCCAAATATTGTCCGGAATGCGGGGAAAAGCTGGAACATGAGGGTGGATGTGTAAGCTGCCGGGCATGCGGCTATTCAAAATGCCGTTAAAGAAATAAAAAAGGTTAAGGAGCTGTTTTAAAAAGAAGCCGTGTTCAGATCGCAATGAAAAAGGAGGCGTCATATGATGCGGCTATCACAAATAGCGTATTATCAGGAAAAGAACAGTATCAAAGCAGAAAAGGCAGAAAAAGGTCTGCCCCGCAGTATATGGGAAAGTTATTCAGCATTTGCGAATACTTTTGGAGGGCTTTTGCTACTGGGTGCAGAAGAAATGCCAGATCATACCTTACAAATAAGCGGCGTCCAAGAACCAGAACGAAGAATCCAGGAATTTTGGCATTTAGCCAACAATACAGAATTTTTAAGTGCCAATATTCTTTCGGATGAAAAAATAAATATCCAGGAAATTGACGGGAAAAAAATCATTGGAATTGAAATTCCCCGGGCAGCATCTGCATACAGGCCCGTTTATTTAGGGAAAGATCCTTATGAAGGTTCTTTCCGCCGGGACAGGAGCGGGGTTTACCATTGTACAGCTCTGGAAGTAGACGGAATGCTGCGGGGCAGAAAAAAAGGACGGGATAAACGGGTATTAGGAAATTTTACTTTTCAGAATTTAGACCGGGAAACCATAGCCCGATACCGCCAAAGGTTTGCCCAGATTCATCCGGGGCATCCCTGGTTATCCTTAACCAAGGAAGAATTTTTAGAAAAGCTGGGCGGCGGCCAGAAAATAGAGGGAAAATGGCATCCCACAGCAGCAGGGCTTTTAATGTTTGGAGAAGAACAGGCGATTATCCGGGAATTTCCATCTTATTTTTTAGCTTATCGGGAATTGAAGGAAAAAAATCACTGGGAAGATGTTGTACTATCCACCTCGGGAGATTGGAGCGGGAACCTTTGTGATTTTTATTCCTGTATCCATGGAAAAATGACAGCAAGTTTTCTTTCCTTTTTGGGGCCGGCAGAGATGGAAGCTTCCCCTTTGCGGAAGGTTATCCGGGAAATATTAGTCAATGCCATTATCCACGCAGATTATGAAGACAGTTATGAATTGCGGGTGCTGAAAAATAAAGACAGGGTTGTTGTAACCAATCCAGGGGAATTGGGGATGGTAAAAGAGGAAGCCATAAAACATGGCGTTCAGGATGCCAAAAATCCGATACTCAGAGAAATGTTTTCCTGGATAGGAATTGGCCAAGGCACAGGGGAAGGACTTCCAATGGCGATTGCTTTATGTAAAAAATATCACTTAGGAGAGATCCAGTTACAGGAACAGCTTCATCCGGATACGGTAACATTAAAGTTAAAAATCCAGCCGGATTGCCTGAAGTAAATTAGAAAAATTTGTCGTATACGGCGGAAAATTAGCAAAAAAACGCGGAAACATGGGAAATCCCCCATTTTGTACCCACTGACGGTGGGTACAAAATGGGGGATCGTATTTGAATCCAGAAAAAAAGACGATACGATTTAAGGAGCTTCTTCCAGGGCTTGCAGGGGCTGGGGTTCCGAATTGCTCTTGAACATATTCATACGGTCGTTTAATATTTTTTTAGCAACGCGGTACATTTCTTCAGCAGCTAAAGCGACTTTTGTTACGCTGCAATCCGTGGTGCGGGGATACAGATAAAAAGTTTCCGTAGCAGTAGAAATATCAATAAAGGGACCTTTTCCCCGGAAATCAAAATCCACATGAAGGGAATAAGTGGTAAGGGGTGGTTTTTCAATGACACGATCACTTCCGTCGGCTTCTTTATAGAGAAGCTTAAAGCCTGCGGAAGTATGGCTCAATTTTCCTTCCCCCAGAAGGATAAAGTCCCGGTCCAGTTCCCGTAAAACCTCCACCTGAACAGGGATATCCATGCGGTAAGCTTCTTTGGAAATTGCTTCAGCAACCTTCTGCCGCTGGTATTCGTACCATTGGGGCACACGGGAAAGATCCGGTAAAGGCTCCGGCGGCGGCATATCTACCGGCACAAAGGGCAGTTCTCCGATGGGTTCCGGTTTTTCCGGCGGCGGCGGCAAGGGTTCAAATTCCGGAAGTTCTTCCAAACGCTGCCGGGCATCTTGAACCAGTTCTTCCCGTTCCGCAATTTCTTCTTCCCGTTTGCGCAGGTTATATTCATAGACCCGGCGGGCATGGTTATAATCTTTTTGGGCCTGCTGCATCCGTTCAATATCAAATATCCGCTGGGCTTCAACCCGCTGGGCCTCCCAAATTTCATCCAAAACTTCCTGACGGGCAGAACCGATAATCGGTTCCAAGCTGCCCAACTCGGTATAAGTCCATTCCTGGCCGCAGTAATCGCAATATAACGTATCGCCGCGGCTGTTCATCCGGAATTCCATCCCGCAGCTGGGGCATAAATACAGCACATATTCCAGACCTTCGGCCCGCTGTTTGGAAGGGATTTTAATACCGCTTTGGAGCTGCCACCAATAATCGTCATACCGGAAAACACTTGAAATTTTTGTTCCAATATCTTCCGGCTCCATCAATGCAATTTCTTCTGCACTAAGGGCCTGGGTAACAGTGGCTTCCGTAGGAGCGCTTAAAGTGACCTTGCTCCAGCAGGGATGGGAAATATAATTCCCCTGGATTTTCATAACAACAACAGGGACTTTCATTGTTTTAATGATTTTAAAAAGAGAATCCGGAAGAGGAGAATTGACCCCGGCAAAGGAAAGATGAGCTTCCGGATAGATTGCAACGATTTTTTTCTGCATAATGGTTTCTTTGATATGGTAAATCAGAGGCCCGTCTGCGGAAAAACGCCGCAAAGGAATACAGCCTAAACTTTTCATAAAAGTTTCGCTGCTGGCAAATTCAGAAGCTTCCACCAAATGGTTTACGTCATTGTGGAAGGTCATGGCCCGTTCAACCAAGAGGTAATCAGAAAAAGACTGGTGGGAACAAAGCAAAATATAAGGTGGTTTTAAATTCTGCATCCGGACCCGCTGGACAGAAAGCTGCCGCCGGGACGCATAGGCATAAGAAACAACAGCAATAACAAACTTCCAGAAGGAGGAACGTTTTGTAAGCTGTAACTGATGGGAACCAGGTTCCATTAAAAGCTGGACATTTTTAACAACAACAACTTCCTGACCTTTTTTCCCTTTGCCTTTTTTTGCACCTTTAACAGGCTTTGTACCTTTTCCTTTTTTCGCCTTTGGAGCTTTTTCTTTTTTCGGTTTTTTTTCTTTTTTTGGTTTTTTCGCCTTTTTGTCTTCCTTATCTTCAGCATTTTTCTTTTTTGCCACAGGGACGCCTCCCATCTAACAGGTATCGGAGGGTTTTTCCGCAGATTGTCTGCATCAAACCTCTTTAAAATTATTTTATCATAAACTGGGATTTTTGCAAGTGTCCTTTGTCTTATTGACAAAATAAAGCTGGGTGGGGTATAATAAAGAAAAAGGCACTGCGGCAAGCGGTTAGCCCAATACCTTAGATAGTTTCAAGGAAACCGTCACCGGCCAGGGTGGCGGTTTCTGCGTTTCACAATAATCGTAACCGTAAAAGGCCCGATATGTAATGTAATCCGCATGGAGCCTCACCCCCTTTCGGGAGATGTAGCGAACCGCCTGCCTCTTGCGCAATGCCCTTTTCCGCCCTCTTTCGAGGGCTTTTTTTATTATACAAGGGATCACAGCTTTTTTCAAGCAGGTTTTCAGGAAGGGTTTGCATGAAGGGGGATTTTGTGGTAAAGTAAAGATAGGATTTTAAATTGGCGTCTTAAGATTTCCACAATGGCCACATGAAAAAGTTGAAAACCAGGAAAGAGGAAATACGTTGGAAGGGATCGGGCAGCGGATAGAAAAGATAACAGACACCTGGGGCATATGTCCTTTTGAAGGAATCCCTTTATTACCGGTACGTTCCCGCAAGCGCCTTCCGGAAGGGGCAAAAAGCATTATTGTTTTGCTTTTTGGGTATTATACGGAGGAGTACCCCCAGCGTAATATCGCCAGGTATGCGGTTGCAGACGATTACCATACAATCCTCCTTCCGAAGCTGCAAGGCCTGGCTGATGAACTGGCGGAAGCATTTCCAGGAGAAGCCTTTGTACCATTTATTGATGCTTCCCCCATCGCAGAAGTAGAAGCAGCCTGCCGGGCAGGTTTAGGGCAGCCTGGAAAAAACGGCCTGTTAATTAACCCCTGTTATGGCAGCTATTGCTTTATTGGGGAAGTAGTAACAACGGCTCTTTTGGACAGGGGCACTTTGAAAGGGCCTGCTTTATGTACCGGCTGTGATGCCTGTATTCGGGCATGCCCTACGGGAGCTTTGTCTGAAAAGGGTTTTTGCCTGGAAAAATGCCGTTCTTACATTACCCAGAAAAAAGGGGAGCTGGCAGACTGGGAAAGCCAAGAAATCCGTTTAGGTGGGAAAGTATGGGGTTGTGACTGCTGTGTGGATGCCTGTCCCAGAAACCGGCAGGCCCGGCAAAGCAGGGTTCCTGAATTTTATGAAAACCGGGAACCGGTGCTGACCCTTGAAGTGGTAGAGAAATTATATCCCGTAAAAGCGTACGGATGGCGCGGACAGAAGGTTCTGTACCGGAATCTGTCGCTGCTAGGAAACAACAAAAAGAATGAAAACGACAAATAAGAGGTGACAGAAAGGAAAAATAAGCTTCATTTAACAGTTGGCATAAAATGCAGGATAAATTGGAATATTCGTCAGTATTCGACAGAATATTCTAAAAAGCGACAATGATATACAGGTTTGCAAAAGATGTATGTGTATGGAATACAAAAAAATAGCTGGAGGGAATTTTGGATTGGAAATATTAAAACCGGAACAATATGAAGAATATGAAAATTTTGTCAGCCGCCATTCAAAAGGGGGATTTACCCAAAGTGCTCTTTGGCGGAAGGTGAAAAATAACTGGGGTTTTGAAGCCGTAGTTTCCCGGAATCAAGAAGGTGGGATTGTTGGAGCTGTTGGGGTATTGATCCAGACAGTCCCTGTCATTGGCACTACATTTTTATATGCCCCCCGTGGCCCGGTATGCGACCTGCATGATGAAGGGGTATTGCTGGATTTAAAAGCCGGGGTAGATGAAATTGCGGAACGGTATAACGCCCATGAATTCCGCATGGACCCGGAAGTCCTGATCAGTGATAAAAGGTTCCTTTCCATTGCGGAAAAGATGGGCTTTGAGCATAATTACGGGCCGGACGGCTTTGAAGGCATCCAAGCCCGGTTTAATTACCGGCTTTATTTAAACGGGCGGGATGAGGAAGAATTATTTGCCAATTTAACCCAGGGGGCCCGCCGGAAAATACGGATTGCCATGCGCAGCGGGGTACAAGTCCGGCCCGTAGGCCAGGAATTCCTGGATGATTTTGTGCGGATTATGCAGGTAACCGGAGAACGGGACGGATTCAATACCAGGCCCAAGGAATATTTTGTACGGATGCTGGATGCTTTAAAAGGCTATGCCCGTCTTTATATGGGATTTTACCAGGGAGTACCCGTATGCGGGGCAGTAACAGTGAATTATGCTGGAAAATGCTGTTATGTATATGGGGCGTCGGACAATATCCACCGGGAAGTTATGCCCAATTACCTGATGCAGTGGGAAATGATACGCTGGGCAGTAGAAACCGGCTGTCAGGTATATGATTTTCAGGGGATTTCAGGGGATTTCCAGGAAGGCGGCCATATGTACGGCTTGTACCAGTTCAAACGGGGATTTAATGGACAAGTAGACGAGCTGGCTGGAGAATTTAATTATGTGTACCAGCCCTTCAAACGGAAGCTGGTGGATCAGGCAGTCAATTTAAAAGGAAAAATTCCACATAAAAAAAGGAAGACATCCCGAAAGGGGGAGGAATCCAATGAAAACACCCCTTCATAATGCGGTGGAAGCCTATATTGCAGCAGGGCGGGCCAGGTTCCATATGCCGGGCCATAAAGGGACAGAAGGGCTGGAATGGGACATTACAGAAGTAGAAGGCTGTGACAGCTTGTACGAAGCCTCCGGGCCTATATTGGAGCTGGAACAGGAAGCCGCAAGGATATACGGGGCTGGGGCCGCCCTGCTCAGTGCAGGGGGAGCGACTTTGTGTATCCAAACTATGCTTGCATTATGCGGCGCGGGCCAAAAAATAATTGCAGGCAGGGGGATTCACAAGAGCGCTTTAAATGCAATGATCCTTTTGGATCAGCAGCCCATATGGGTTTATCCGGAATCCTGGGGATGGTTTTTAGGGCCTTATACCCCGGAAAAAATAGAAGTAGCTTTGCAGCAGGAGCCGGAAGCGGCTGGGGTTTATATCACGTCGCCGGATTATTTTGGAGTGATGAGCGACATAGAAGCCATTGCCCAGGTGTGCCGCAGGTACGGGAAGCCCCTGCTGGTAGACAATGCCCACGGGGCCCATTTGAAGTTTTTGCCGGGGAAAACCCACCCCATGGATTGCGGGGCGGCCATGTGTGCGGACAGCCTTCATAAGACGCTGCCTGCTATGACAGGAGCCGCGGTTTTATATTTAGCGGACGGTTCCCGCCAGGCGGAAGCCCGTCGTTTTATGTCGTTATTTGGTTCCACTAGCCCCTCATATCCCATCCTGTTATCCTGTGAAAAAGCTTTGGCATGGGCAGAAGAAAAGGGCCGACAGGGGTTTGCAGAAACGGCGGAACGGTTCCGGCAGTTGTCCCAAACAGCAAAAGCCTTCCCCCAGCCGGCAAAAATGGACCCGGCAAAACTAACGGTTGCCTATGGGCCTTATTGCAGCAGCGAAGCCTTTGGAAAATGGCTGCGGGGGCATGGGGTAGAGCCGGAATATATCGGAGGGGGAACCTGTGTTTTCATGGGGAATCCCTTTAATCCGGAATCAGACTACACAAAGCTGGAAAAAGCCATTCAAGAATACCCTTTGGGACTTCAAAACATAGAACCCGTTCCTTTGCCGCCGCTGCTGCAAACGGTAGTCCCATTGCGGCAGGCTGCTTTTTCTCCGGAAAAGGAGATTCCTTTGACGGAAAGCCCGGGGCATATTGCGGCCCGGGAATCCTCCCCATGCCCGCCAGGAATACCGGCTGTCATGTGCGGGGAACGGATTGATGAAGCAATGGCAGAATATATGGCAAGGCGCGGCATGAAAACCGTATGGGTAATGGCATGAAAGCAGAATAAAAAAATTTTGCGTTTGTTTTTGTGGAAAAAATGTGATACTATAAAAAAACAAGGACTGCAAGGGGGGCTGAAGGATGAAACTCATTTTAGCCATAGTTTCCAATGATGACAGTGCAAAAGTAGCAAAGGAATTGACCAGGAACCAGTTTTTTGTAACGAAGCTTGCAACGACAGGCGGTTTTTTAATGGCAGGGAATACAACGTTTCTCCTAGGGACAGATGATAATAAAGTGGATCAAGTGATTGGGATTATCGGCAAGTATTCCAAAAAACGTTCCCAAATGGTGCCTTCCTCCACTTCTTACGGGGCGGGGATGCACACGCCATTCCCGGTAGAAGTCCAGGTAGGCGGGGCAACGGTTTTTGTGATGAATGTAGAAAGGTTTGAAAAACTTTAATGGTGCAGTTAGAACATAATGAAAGGGCCGTTGCTTTATTGGGGCAGTTGACAGGGCAGGGACGTTTGCCCCATGCCATACTGATAGAAGGCCCGGCTGGGACAGGGAAAAAAACCTTTGCCCAAAGGATCGCCCAGTCAGCCTTATGCACCGGAAAAGAGAAGCCTTGCGGCATATGCGAAGCCTGTCGGAAAGTAGAAAACCAGTCCCATCCTGACATCTGTTTTTATACGGTGCCGGAAGGGAAAAAAGATTTCCCGGTAGAACAGGTGCGGGAAATCCGGGGACAGGCATATGTAGCCCCCAATGAAGGGGCCTGCAAGATTTATGTGATAGATAAAGCCCATACCATGAATCAGGCAGCACAAAATGCGCTGTTAAAGCTTATCGAGGAGCCGCCGCCGTTTGTCTGTTTTATTTTGTTATGTGAAAACCGATCTCAAATGTTGGAAACGATTTTGTCCCGGGTAACGGCGATCTCATTGGAAACCCCTACGGTAGAACAATGTATCGAAACGTTACAGAAGCGGTTCCCGGAAAAGGAACAGAATCTTTTACAGGCGGCAGCGGCAGGGGCCGCAGGGAATATTGGACGGGCATTGGCCCTGCTGGATACGGCCAAGCCTTCCAAGGCGGCGGCAGACGCCAAAGCCCTGATGCAGGCATTGACAGGGGGACAGCGTTACGAATGTATCCGGATTCTGGCTTCTTATGAGAAGGATTCAGAAACCTTGTCCCAAACCCTTTCCCTGCTTCGGGAACGGTTTGCAGGGCTGTGCACTGCCAGTTACCGGGGGGCGGCTCCCGCGGACCTGCCAGCCCGGCAGATTTTGCCGGCCCAGGCAGTCCAGGCGGCAAAAGTGATAGATGAAGCAGCCGGGAATTTGGCCCGCAATGTGCGGATACCCTTGTTATGTGCTTGTATGGTAGAAGAAATTATAGCTGCATTTGGTTAGCTGTAAAAGAAAGTTTATAAATTCGGAGGAAGTCAATGGCCGAAATTATCGGAGTACGATTCAAAAGCGTAGGGAAAATATATTATTTTGATCCGGACGGGATGCAGATCGAAAAAGGCAGCCGGGTGATTGTAGAAACCACAAGGGGCATTGAATGCGGGGAAGTGGCAATGGCTAACCGGGAAATTGACGAAGAAGCCCTGGTAAAGCCTTTAAAAAAGGTTATCCGGGTTGCTACTCAGGAGGATTTGCAGCGGGTAGAAAGTAACCTGCGCCGGGAAAAACAGGCTTTTGGGATCTGCCAGGAAAAAATAGAGAAGCACCAGTTGGAAATGAAGCTGGTAGATGTGGAATTTACCTTTGACAACAACAAAATATTATTTTATTTCACCGCAGACGGCCGTATTGACTTCCGGGAACTGGTAAAAGATCTGGCTTCCGTATTCCGCACCCGAATTGAACTGCGGCAGATTGGGGTCAGGGATGAAGCCAAAATGCTGGGGGGCTTAGGGGTATGTGGAAGGCCCTTCTGCTGTTCCACATTTTTAGGGGAATTCCAGCCGGTTTCCATAAAAATGGCAAAAGAACAGGGACTTTCCTTAAATCCCACCAAAATTTCCGGTACCTGCGGCCGGCTTATGTGCTGTTTAAAATATGAACAGGACGCCTATGAGGAACTGATGGAAACGACGCCCCGGGTTGGATCAATGGTGCGTACCAATGACGGGATACGGGGCCAGGTGGTAGAAGTGAACCTGCTGACCGGGCAATTAAAAATTGCGCCGGAAAAGGATGCGGCAGCGGCAAAATTTTACCATAAAAGTGAAGTTGTGGTTTTGCGGGGGGAACGGAAACCAAAGATTGAATCTTTGGAACCGGAAGATTTTGATTCATTGTAATTTTCCATAAAAAAACCTCTTGCTTTTTCCGGGACTTATGATAAAATAGGAGCAGACGTCCTTGTCGAGGGGCGTAAGGTACAGGAATCTGTGCCTTGTACATTGAATTTTCTGTAATTTTTTACGGAGGTGTTTTCCTATGGCATATGTTATTCATGACGACTGCATTTCCTGCGGTAACTGCAAAGAAACCTGTCCGGTAGGCGCTGTTTCTGAAGGGGACAGCAAATACCAAATTGATCCGGATACCTGCATCGAGTGTGGCGCTTGCGCAGCCGATTGTCCGGTAGAAGCAATTAAGCCGGAATAAGGAATTGTTTTCGGAAAAACAACAGCAAGAGCCTTCGCTCAAAAAGCGGAGGCTCTTATTTTCAAAACAAGGGGAAAAGGGACATTGGAAAGCCGCTGGGAAACGTTAGGGCCAGATTTGCGTTTATGTGTCAGCCGGGAGCATACCTTTGGAACAGACGCTTTATTGCTCAGTGACTTTGCAGCTCCCCGGGCGAAAGAAATTGTTTGTGATTTAGGCAGCGGCTGCGGGATTATCCCGGCTTTATGGTTCCGCCAGCCGGAACAGGGGCCTGAAAAAGTGTGGGCATTGGAATTGCAGCCGGAAGCAGTGGCTCTCATGGAGCGCTCCTTAAAAGAAGGGGGATTGCCGCCGGAACGGTTTATTCCGGTGCAAGGGGATTTACGGGCGCTTCCCTTACAGAAGGGTATTTGTGATTTAGTAACCTGTAACCCGCCTTATTATCCGACAGGGTCGGGAGCAGTCAGCACCATGGCGGCCAGCCGGAGAGCCCGCCATGAAATGGCCTGCACATTAGAAGAAGTCTGCAAAGCAGCGGCAGATCTGCTGCATCAGGGTGGGCGGTTTTGCCTGTGCCACAGGCCGGAACGGCTGGCAGAAGTATTTCGAGCTATGCAGGCCCGGGGCTTGGAACCGAAACGGCTGCGGTTTGTCCAGCAGAAACCAGAAAAACCGCCCCGGCTTTTCCTATTGGAAGGGCGGCTGGGGGGAAAAGCTTCTTTGCGTGTGGAAGCCCCTCTCTACTTAGAGGAAGCAGGGAAGCCCTCCCCGGAAATGGCCCGGATTTATGGAACGGAAAAAGGAGGGGCTGTATGGCAGGAACGGGAAAATTGTATGTTGTAGGGACGCCCATTGGAAATCTTGGGGATCTATCTCCCAGGGCAGTAGAAACCCTGGAACGGTGTGATTTTATCGCGGCAGAGGATACCCGGGTAACGGTGAAGCTGTTAAATCATCTGGGCTTAAAAAAGCCCATGGTCAGCTATTTTGAACACAACCTCCGCCGCCGGGGAGAAGAAATTACAGCCCGGATGCTGGCCGGGGAAACCTGTGCCATTGTGACGGATGCAGGGATGCCCTGTATTTCCGATCCCGGGGAAGATCTGGTGCGGCTGTGTATTGCCCAGGGGATTCCTACCGAAGTTGTTCCCGGCCCCAGCGCCTTAATCAGCGCTTTGGCGGTGTCGGGCCTGTCCACCTCCCGTTTTGCCTTTGAAGGCTTTTTAAGTGTCAAAAAATCCAGCCGGTTCCAGCGGCTTCAGGAAATCCAAACCGATCCCCGGACTTTAATTTTTTATGAAGCCCCCCACAAGCTGGTTGCCACATTGCGGGATATGCTGGAAGTTCTAGGGGATCGTAAAATCACCTTAGTACGGGAACTGACAAAAATCCATGAAGAAGTACGGCATACCACCTTAGCGGAAGGGCTGGCCTATTATGAAGCCAGTCCTCCCCGGGGGGAATTTGTACTGGTATTGGAAGGGGCTTCTCAGGAAAGAGCAGAAGAAAGCCTTACGTTAGAAGAAGCGGCAGATATGGCTGCTGCGTTGGCCCAGGGGGGAATGCCCTTGTCTGAGGCTGCCCGGGAAGCAGCCCGGCAGACAGGGTACCCCAAAGGCCGGATTTATAAAGAAGCCCTTGCCAAAAGCCAGGATTAACCTTGAAAAAAACAGGCAATTATAATAATAAGTAAGCCAGAGCAATTAAAAGAACATGATCTGCTTTTTCATTGTAAAGCAGGAACATCAGCCCCAGAATCAGCAGGGTTTCCCCATCTAAGTTGAGTTTGGATAGGATTCCGGTAATGGGATCTGTGGGAGGCTGGGGGTGGGGGGCCATCATAGGCTCCTGCCTCTGGAAATGAGGGTTTTGCTGGGGCGGCGGTTCCGGATTGCCGTTATTTGGCTGCGGCTCTGTTTCCGGCTCCGGTTCCTGAGAAGCTTCCGGTTGGGAATCCTGTGCCAGTGTGCTGTCCGGTTCCGAAGTTGTGGATTCCGGCTCCGGTTCCGGCAGTTCCACAGCCGCTGGAGCTTCATAAGGAGTTTCTTCTGGTTCCGGCTCCTGATAGGGCGTAATGGCACTTTCAGGAACGTCATAAAAAGGCAGCGCTTTTGCACGGGATTGGAACTCATGGACCCGTAAAACAGCTTCCTGTTGCATCCGCATAATATCTTCTTCGGTATAAGTTTTTGTACTGTTCCAGCGCATCATCTATGTCCACCACCTGAAAACAGATTGCCCAGGCTTCCTAATAAGCCGCTGTCCCGGATAGCGGGCCAGGCACTCATTAACTGCATGATCCGGACGGCGTCGTCAATGCGCCCGGCCCGGGAAGCGGAAATATGGGGCTGCAAAGCCCGCAGAAGCTGGACATTTTTATCGCCGCTGCCGCCATTTCCATTAAGCCCGCCCAGGATGCCTCCTAAAGCGGATAAAGCTCCCAGATTGAGCCCCCCAAGCCCCCCCAGAGGATTTCCATTGTTTTGGGGCTGGTTCATTGCCGGCCCGTTATTGACAGGCTGGTTCATATTGGGGGGAGGAGCGGGATTGTTCATAAAATTAGCAGCAGGGCCGTTATTCTCATTGTTGTAATTGGAGGGCGGATTCCCGTTTCCGTTGTTCCCCTGCTGGCCCATATTGGGGTTCATATTCATATTCATATTATTCATATTGGGGGGAGCCCCGTTGCTGCCAAAGCCCTGGCCCGGCGGCGATCCGCCGGGATTCATTCCTAAGCTTTGGGCAACGTTCCGAAGCTGTTCCATTTTCTGGGGATCGCCCAGGATAGAACTGATTACAGAATTTAGATCATCCAATGCCATCGCCGCCTTTACCCCCTTACCGGCCCATCAAGCCTTGCAAGAGCTGCTGAACCTTGGGGTTTTGGATAAATTGTTCCATTGCCTGGGGATTTTGTATCAAAGCGGAAATTTGTTCCCGTTTATCCTGAGGCAGCGCATCCAGTAAGGCGTCAGAACGGCCATCTTGCATTTGTTGTTTTAATTTTTTGGGATCAGCCCCCATTTTCTTCCCAGCCATGGCAAGCAGTGCATCCATTTGGGACGGGGAGAGCTGGAATTGACTCATATTGCAACACCGCCTATTTTCATTCGCTAATTTCTATGTTATATTTATAGCAAATATTCGCAAATGTGTGACTGCTGTGCTGGTTTGAAAAAGAAGCTGACCTGATTTTGAAATGGAAAAAAGGCACAGCCTTAGGAAAGGAGGCCCAGAATGAAACGGATCATTGTTGTTTCAGATACCCACCGGGATTTTTATTCCTTAGCAAAAGTAGCGGAACGCCATCAAAATGCCGATCTTATGATTCATTTAGGAGATGGGTATGAAGATTTTTGCCGGCTGGAAGGGCTTTTCCCCAATTTAAAAAGGTATTGTGTCCGTGGAAACTGTGATTTTGGACTGTCGAAAACCGTCAAGCTGGCAGAAATCCTGGAGTATGGCCCGGCCCGCATTTTTTATACCCACGGCCATATTTATGAAGTAAAAGCAGGCTTGGACCAGCTGTATCAAACAGGGCTGGACAGTGGGGCAAATGTTATTTTATATGGCCATACCCATATACCAATGGTTGACTATCAAAACGGGGTGCATTTGATGAATCCCGGCAGTTTGGGACAGCCCCGGGATGGGATTTCAACTTATGGGATGATTGACATGGATAATGACTGGATCAACTGCCATATTGCGAAGCTTTAACCTAAGTTTTGGAAGGTTTCCCGTAAAAAACGACAGGAAGCATCCATTTTGTCCCGTTCTTCCGGGGACAGGGGCAGGGTTATAACCCGTAAAACACCGCCATCCCCTACCACGCAGGGGGCGCCGGCATAAACTTCTTCCTGGCCGTAATCCCCGGCCAGCAGGGAGGATACTGTTAAAATGCTGTGTTCATCCCCAAAAATAGCCCGTACAATCCGCACCATAGCCATACCGATTCCATAATAGGTGGCTTTTTTAGCAGCAATAATTTTAGCTGCGGCAGACCGGACTTCTTCTTCCATTTGCTGCAAGCGCTGGAAAGAAAATTCTCCATGGGCCTGTAAAATGGAAATAACCGGTTTGGTTGCCAGCATAGCCTGGGACCAGGGCACAAATTCACTGTCCCCATGTTCCCCCATCACATAGGCATGGATATTCCTGGGGTCTACGGAAAAATAATTGCCTAATAAATACCGCAGCCGCGCCGAGTCTAAAGTGGTTCCCGTTCCCAGAACCCGCCGGGGCGGCAGTCCGGAAAGCTTCTGTGTAATCCGCGTCATAATATCCACCGGGTTGGTAGCGATCAGGAAAATCCCGGAAAATCCGGAAGCCATAACCGGCTCAATGACCGTCCGGAATACTTCCCGGTTCCGCCGCAGCAAATCAATACGGCTTTCACCGGGTTTCTGGTTGACGCCGGCGCAGACGGCAACAATGGTGGCATCTTCACAGCATTCATATCCCGCGGCATAAATCCGCATATGGGAACCGGAAAAAGCTAAACCATGGTTTAGATCCATTGCTTCACCCTGGGCTTTTTGTTCATCTATATCAACCAGGGCCAATTCATCGCAGGCATTTTGATTGAGCAGGGCATAAGCAAAGCTCATGCCTACCAGCCCTGTACCAATGAGGACGATTTTACGTTTGTCAGGTTTCATTGACAATCACACTCCATTTACCGCTGGGACAGCGGCCTTTTTTAATTATGATATGATTAGTATGCCCTTTTTGGAGGGTTTTTTAAAAAAACAGCTTTTGCCAGGAAAGGGGGCATTGATTTTTCCCTTTTGATGTGTTAAGATTAAGTTAAGAAAATATACATAACGGGTATAGTTTTCGGAAGTGTGGAGAAAAAGAAGCGCGGCTTTGTGATAGGGAAAAGAGGGAAAGTTATGGCCATGACAGTTGGAGTGGATGTAGGGTCTACCACTGTAAAAATTGTGATATTAAAAAATGGCGAATTGGTATACCGCCAATATGAACGGCACATGTCCCAAGTGCGCCCAAAAACATTGGAACTTTTGCGGGGAGCGAAGGGCCTGTTGGAAACGGAACCCTTTACAGTAGCCTTGTCCGGCTCGGCAGGCTTGGGGATGGCAAAAGGAGCCTCCCTGCCTTTTATTCAGGAGGTATTTGCCACAGGAGAAGTGGTGGAACGGACTGCGCCGGATACAGATGTTGTCATTGAGCTGGGCGGAGAAGACGCTAAGATTATCTTTTTCACCGGGGGCCTGGAGGAACGGATGAATGGTTCCTGCGCAGGGGGAACAGGGGCATTTATTGACCAGATGGCAACTTTAATGGGGGTAACGCCGGAAGAATTGGATACACTGGCGCTGGCCAGCGGGAAAGTATATTCTATTGCATCCCGGTGCGGTGTTTTTGCCAAAAGCGATATCCAGCCTCTTTTAAACCAGGGAGCCAGAAAAGAAGATATAGCAGCCTCTATTTTTAAAGCCGTAGTAGACCAGACCATTACCGGCTTGGCCCAGGGCCGCCGGATTACAGGACGGGTTTTATTTTTAGGAGGGCCGCTGTATTTCTTTAAAGCCTTGCAGCGGGAATTTGTCCGATCTTTAAAACTGGCCCCTCAGGATGCCGTATTTCCGGAGCTGGGCCGGTATGCCGTAGCCTTGGGAAGCGCTTATTATGCCCGGAAAACAGCCGATCCAGTTTCTTATGAAGATCTGATAAAACGGCTGGAAGGTACAGTCCAGGAAGCACCGGCTTCCCGCCGCCTGCCGCCTCTTTTTGAAAGCCAGGAGGATTATGCTGTTTTTTGTGCCCGCCATGCAAAAGCTTCTGTCGTATATGCGCCTTTGGAAAACTATACTGGAGAAGCCTGGCTGGGGATAGACTGCGGCAGTACCACAACAAAGCTGGCCCTGCTGGATCCGGAAGGCCGTATCCTTTACCAGTATTATGGCATGAACCAGGGGGACCCGGTAACAGTTGTCCGGAAATGCTTAGAGGAAATCTATGGACAAGGCGGGAACCGGCTGCGGATTGCAGGGGCGGCAGCTACCGGCTACGGAGAAGACCTGGTAAAGAATGCCTTTTCCTTAGATGCCGGATTGGTGGAAACCATGGCCCATTTCCATGCAGCCCGCCATTTTAATCCAGATGTAGATTTCATATTGGACATTGGCGGCCAGGATATCAAATGCTTCAAGGTAAGACAGAATGCCATTGACAGCATCATGTTAAATGAAGCCTGTTCTTCAGGCTGCGGCTCGTTTATTTCCACCTTTGCCCAGTCTATGGGCTATGAAGTGGCAGAATTTGCACAAAAAGGGCTGTTTGCCCCATATCCGGTTGATTTAGGCTCCCGCTGTACGGTATTTATGAACAGCTCTGTCAAAGAAGCCCAAAAAGAAGGGGCTGGTGTAGAAGATATTTCCGCAGGGATTTCCATTTCGGTGGTAAAAAATGCCCTGTATAAAGTGATCCGGGCTTCTTCCGCAAAGGAGCTGGGGAAAAATATTGTGGTGCAGGGCGGTACATTTTTAAATGACGCAGTTCTGCGGGGCTTTGAAATGGAACTGGGGCAGGAGGTTGTCCGGCCGGCAATCGCCGGATTGATGGGCGCCTATGGAGCCGCCTTGTATGCCAAAAGCCTGGGATTGCAGCAGTCCTCTTTAATCGGGGCGGAAGCTTTGACAGGCTTCAGTCACCAGTCCAAGCCTGCTGTCTGCGGGCTGTGCGGGAACCATTGCAATTTGACTGTAAATATTTTTGGAGATGGGAAAAAATTCATTAGCGGGAACCGCTGCGAACGGCCCTTGAAAAAAGGCGGGCAGGTTACGCCGCCTCCGGATATGTTTACCTGGAAATTAGAACGTCTGTGCTCTTTTACGCCGGTAAAAGGCTCCCGGGGGAAAATCGGACTGCCAATGGGGCTGAATTTATATGAAACTTATCCTTTCTGGTATACTTTTTTCACGGCTCTGGATTTTGAAGTGATTGCTTCAGGGATTTCCAAACGGGAAACCTACTTAAAAGGCCAGTTTTCCATTCCGTCGGATACGGTGTGTTATCCTGCGAAACTGATACACGGCCATATTGCCGAATTACTGGAGCAGGGAATTAAAACTATTTTTTATCCCTGCATGAGCTATAACTTTGATGAAGGAAAAGGGGATAACCATTATAATTGCCCGGTGGTGGCTTATTATCCGGAGCTGCTTCACGGAAACGTGGATGAACTTTCCCAGCCGGAGGTGCAGTTTTTATATCCCCATTTAGGGCTTCATGTGCCGGGGACCTTCCGGAAAAAAATTTATGAAGCTTTGAAAGGGTCATTTCCGGATCTGTCGAAAAAAGAAGTGGAACAGGCCAGCGACAGGGCTTATCAAGCTTATTATGACTGGATCGCGGAAATCCGTCAGGAAGGCGCCCGTTCCATTGCCCAGGCCCGGTCACAAGGAAATAAAATCATTGTTTTAAGCGGGCGGCCTTATCATATTGATCCGGAAATCAATCATGGCATTCATCAGTTAATTACATCTTTCGGGATAGCAGTCATTACAGAGGACAGCATTGCTCATCTGGCAGATCCGCCAGCGAAAGTCCATGTGCTGAACCAATGGACTTATCATGCCCGTCTTTATAATGCGGCCAAATATGCAGCCACACAGCCGGATATGGAGCTGGTGCAGTTGGTATCCTTTGGATGCGGCATTGACGCCATTACAGCGGATGAAGTACGGGAAATTTTAGAAGACAGCGGGAAATTATATACCCAGTTAAAAATAGATGAAATCTCCAATTTAGGGGCGGTAAAAATCCGTATCCGCAGCTTATTAGAAGCAGTAGAAGAACGGAACCGGGGGAAGAAGGGATCACATGCCTGATATGGAACGGGTTATTTTTACAAAGGAAATGAAAAAAGAATATACCATTCTGGTTCCTACCATGCTGCCGGTTCATTTTAAGCTGATGTTAAATATTATGCGGGAATATGGATACCGGGTGGATCTGTTGGAAAACAGCGGGAAACAAGTGGTAGACTGCGGCCTGCGCAGTGTCCATAATGATACCTGTTATCCGGCGCTGCTAGTTATTGGGCAGATGATAGACGCATTAGAAAGCGGGAAATATGATACCCATAAAGTGGCGCTGTTGATTACCCAGACAGGCGGCGGATGCCGGGCCAGCAATTACATTCATTTATTGCGGAAGGCTTTGAAAAAAAGCGGTTATAGTTACATACCGGTTATTTCATTAAGCATAGGGGGGCTGGAAAAAAATCCAGGATTCCGTTTAGGGCCAATGATGCTCCACCGGATTTTTTACAGTTTGATTTATGGGGATTTGCTGATGCTGTTAGCCAACCAGTGCCGTCCTTATGAATTGACAGAAGGAGCAGCAGATGCTTTAGTAGATCAGTGGGTAGCCCGGCTGTCTGAAGAAATGAAGGGCCGCGGGCCAGTCCAATATAAAAGGGTTCTGGCAAGCTATCAGGAAATCATCAAAGATTTTGCAGCACTGCCGAGATACGAAGGAGAAAAGACCCGTGTAGGGGTTGTAGGGGAAATTTATGTAAAATTTTCCCCGTTAGGAAATAATAATTTAGAAGAGTTCCTGCTTTCAGAAGGGGCCGAAGTGGTGGTTCCAGGCTTATTGGATTTCTGTCTGTACTGTTTATATAATATTTTGAATGATATAAATCTGTACGGTGGAAAATCAAAATTAAGCACGTCATTTTACTCTTATCTGTACAAGTTCCTGTTAAAAAAGCAGGAGGATATGATCCGGGCCATTGAAGCAGAAGGCACTTTCCGTCCGGGCAGCCGGTTTGAACATACGGTTTCCCTGGTGAAAGGCTATATTGGACATGGGGTAAAAATGGGGGAAGGATGGCTGCTGACAGCGGAAATGCTGGAGCTGATTGAACAGGGTACCCCCAATATTGTCTGTACCCAGCCTTTTGGCTGCCTGCCCAACCACATTGTGGGGAAAGGGATGATCCGGGTCATTAAACGCCGGAATCCCCAGGCAAATATCGTAGCAGTGGATTATGATCCAGGGGCTACGAAAATCAACCAGGAAAACCGGATTAAGCTGATGCTGGCCAATGCCCAGCGCCAGACCATGAACTCGGAACCGCCGGAAACAGAACCAGCTTTACCCTGGCTGCGGGCAGATGAGAGATATGATTTAGGAGATGGAATCCTTTCAGAAAATGAAATTTCAGCCGGATTCCATGGGGAAGAATCCAGAATATCATGACCATAAAAAAGCTGTATCTATGGCTTAAAAACCATAGGTACAGCTTCTATTTTTATGTTGCGAATTTTGTCGGATATTGGTATAATATTTTTGACGGCCCTGTCTGCCTCCTTGAATAAGGGAGGAGGTGATTACCTTATGGGGGACATTTTACAAATGCTCCTGTCCGTCATAGCAGATATCATTACATATTGTATTTGCAAATGGCTTGATGGGCATGGAAAGGGCCGTTAAGCCTAGAAAAATTCTCCGGAGAGGTGCAACTCTCCGGAGAATTTTTTGCGCGAGATCTTACAAGTGAGACCTTACTGGGGGAATTTTTACAAATGATTTTATATTATTATAACATAACTGCTTTTCAAAATGCAAGAGAAAAAGCTGAATTAGGATTATCAGAATAAAATTTTTTTATTTCAGGAGGGAAGGCTCCGCCAAAAGCCCGCCTAAACACGAAGCAGGAATCACAAATTCAGGATTTCCCATACTGCCAGGAGCCACGGTATAAGCTTCAAAGGCGATTACTAAGTGGTTATTGCTGTCAATATAAAAATCCTGGTCAGCGTCAATCGCCTGGAAACAGTCTTCCTCCCGCCAGATACCGCCGGGGAGGAAATAAGCTCCCTTTCCGGCGTTTATTTGTTCTGACATTTGCGCTTTAATTTCCCGGCTGATAGGGAAAATATAATTTGCTTCCGGCAGGAACAGATCCTTTAAAGTTAATATCCGGGCAGCAGCTTTATCCCAAACCACATAACGGCTATATTCCACAGAACCGCCTGCATTGATAACAGCATAGAAGCGGAGGATGAATAAAGCGCTGTCATCCCGGAGAACAGAATAATCCATATCAATAGAAGTATACCCGTTATATTTGCGGCTGGCATACCAAAGGAACTGTTTTTCCATTTGGGAAACAAAAGCTTCTATTTGGGAGTTTGCTTCCTGAAGGCTGGAGGAAGCTTCCGAGGTAAGCCCTTCCCCAGCCAATTTAGGCTGGCTGACAGCCAATTCAGAATCCCCCCAGCCTGAAAAATAGGACCGCCAGTCCATCACATGGATAACAGGGCCTAAAACCGGGACAGCTTCCAAAGCGCTGGCCAATCCCGGGGAACTGTTGACAAGAACCAGACAGAAAAGCAGTCCGGTTATAACGGCGGCAGCCCGTTTTGGACGGGACGCCGGATGGACAGGAAGCTCCCGGGCAGGCGGGAAAAGGACAACTTGCAAAGAAAAACTGCCGGCTTCCCACTGGCAGCGGAACAGCCCTCCATATTTATCCGCAACAGTCCGGATACTGCGTAGCCCTAAGCCATGGCCTTTCCGCGGCGGGACAGCAGGAAACCCGTCACTGTCAAAAGTGACAGGCTGGGGGCAGGGATTGCTGACAGAAATGGTAAGGCGCTGGTTCCTGGTGAGATCCATTTCTAACTGGATCGTATGAGGCCCTTCCGGAAGCTTCTGGCAGGCATGGACAGCATTTTCCAAAGCATTGGCGATAACGACACATAAATCTGTTTCATCAAAAGGTAAATCTGCTGGGATTGAAATATGGGTGCTGACCTGGCAGTTTTTTTCCTGGGCCTGTTCAATATAAGCTCCTAATACAGCATTGACTGCCGTATTCCGGCACCAGGTCGGCCTTGTCAGACCAACCAGTTTTTCTTTCAGATCCAGGATATACTGTTTTGCATCTTCATTGTCATTGCGCTGGAGCATTTCGTCTAAAGCAGCTAAATGATGGCGCATATCATGGCGGTAAACCCGGTTGAGTTCAATTTTCTGCTGAATGGAATGGTAATCCCGCCGCAGCATTTCAAGCTTCCATTGGGCAGCCTGTTCCGCTTTACGGGTTTCCCCCAGGGAAACGGTTAAAATTAAAATCTGGGCTAAGATAAAAAACAGGGATAAGGAAATAAGCAGGGTTAAAATTAAGACAGTTGGGTTTACAAGGCTGTTGAAAAAATAGCTTAACAGGAGAAATGCCAAAAGGCAGGGAAGAAGCAAAGTGATCCAAAGCTTCTCCATGCCTTTGGTATAATGGTGGAAAGGCTTGCGTATTCGATAAAATACAATCAGTACCAGTCCGACAGCAGTAAATAATTGTATGACAATAACCAGAATATGAAACTGCCACCCAGGCATGCCAAAGGAACGAAAGGCAATTACACTATAAGTAGACAAAGTTTTGCATAAAAACTCCAAAATAAAACGGATCAGAAACCCAACTACCCAGGCAATACAAGTTTGAAAAAAGGACATAGCAGAGAGAAAATGAAAGCAAAGGATCATCGGCAGATAAGCGGAAACAGGCAGCAGGGTAAACAGCAAAGCTTCCTGGCCTGTCAGCAGCAGCCCTGCCTGAAAAAGCAGGATGCCTGCCAGCGTCCAAAAGGCAGGCTTCCAACGCTGGTATTTAGAAAGCTGGGGCTGGATGAGAAGGATACAGGCAGAAAAAAAGGCTGCAAAAGAAATACCGGCTTGTATGTAATGAAAAATACTCATTGTGATTCTTCTTTCGGCCAGTCCAGCCAGTAATTGCTCCATTGCTGGCGGACCTGGGCAGCAAGGTTTCTGGACAATGGGACACGGCTCCCGTTATCCAGTAAAAGGAATTTTTTCTCTATGGCAGTCACATAATATAAATTTACAACAAAGCTGACGCCGCACAGGATAAATCTGGAATCCGCTAAAAGGGCGGCAGCTTCTTCCTGGAAGGGGCCGCGCAAAGTGACGCTGTCTATGATTTCCCCGTTAAAAAGATGGTAACGCATAATGCGGCCTGCCAGTTCCGCATATAAAATGTCGTCCAACTGGACCCGCTGCAAACGGTCTTTGGTTTTCACCATAACACAAGCGGATTTCTGTCTTTTGACTGATACAGCAGCTTCATCCAGTACATGGTAAAAGTGGGCAGGCTTTACTGGTTTGAGCAAATAATGGAAGGCATGGACATTATAGGAATCCATTGCATATTCCGGCGAGATGGTAAGATATACAATTGCCCCGCTGCTGCCCAGCTCCCGAAGCTTTATGCCCAAATCAATTCCGGATAGTCCGGGCATTACCACATCCAGAACATATAAATCAAAGCCTTCTTCTTCCTCTGCGGCCAGCAGGGACTGCCCGGAGGAAAAAACAGATAATTTAACAGCCAGCCTGGGCCGTGCTGCTGCATATTCTTGAAGCAGTTTGCCTATGGCAGCACATTCTTTTTCATTATCGTCACATAAGGCTACCTTCAGCATAAAGCCAACCCCTTCCTCTATTTGTACAAATTTTACGCAAAACAATACTGACTTTACACAAAAGTACAGGAAACAGGCTGTTTTGATTATAATAATAAAATATACCTGTTTCCTCTCTGTTATTTTATCATATCTTGCGTCGCCTATTTATACAAATTTTGCGCAAAACAATGCCGATTTTACGCAAAAGCACTAAAAGAAGTGGATTTTGTTTATAATGACAGTACCACACCTGTTGCAGGATTGTCAAGCAAAAAGCCAAAGCGGGCATCGGGGGAGGAACGCTTTGGCAAGGTCCCCGTTAAAAACGGAAAATAAAGGAGGCGCAAACCAATGGTAGGAATACGAGGATGTCTGGCAAAGGGGAGCCGTTTCGTCCTCGAAACGGCAGCGGCTGCAGCCGCAGGTGCCGCTGTCGGCTTAAAACTGATTCCGCTGGCATATGAACTACGGGGGTATTATGCAGTTGGCGGAGAATGGATGGCCGTTTTTAGTGCCTTCATTACAACATACTTGGTGATGCACAGGTGGGTTTTTGCAAGACTATTGCAATGTTTCCCAGGAAGGCGGATCTATCCCTTAGAAATAGTTTTACAAGGGGAAGGCATACAAATAGGAAGCTATAGCGGGAAACCGGAAGAATCTGTTATTGATTTGGAACAGTATACCGCTTAAGGGAAAAAAAGGCTGTGTTTTCCACAGCCCGGATCTTTTTCTGGGGAGCAAATCCAGGCATAAGGAGGTGGAAAAATTTTTTTAACCTGTAAAAAAGGTTGAAATAATCGGTATTCATTAGCTTTTTACACAAAAAGGGGAAAAGAAATAACAACGAGTATTTTTTTAACAAAAGGCCGGGAAAATTTTCCCGGTTTTTTGTTTTTCACAGGATTTCCAGAGCTTTAAAAGAAGATTCCACTGATTCAACTTGTTTTCCACCGAGAAAAAAGGCGAATTTTAGGGGTTTTTTAAAAGTTTCAACTCTTTCAACTCATTTTCCACAGAAAGGCAGGGGAGTTTTTAACACTTTCCCCAGAGTATTAAACCATTTTTTCCAAATGGCCGTGAAAAGTGGAAAAACAGTGGACTTTTTTAAAAATATTCAGTCAAAATGGCTCAAAACACGATTTTTATAAAAGGAACCCCCATTTTTTTATCTGGAACCGGCCAAAAATACAGGAAAACTTACCGTTATAACAGGAAGATTGATTGAAAGGGGTAATACATTATGTTAAAATTTTATATAAAAAGCATTTTGTATTTAGGAGCTCCGGGAATTGGAGGAGGATGGGATCATTTCCCGTACCATTGTTCCAACAGTCCCCGTACAGGTAGAATATGCTGTGACCAAACACGGAGAAACTTTGTACCCGATTTTAGAGGCTATGTGTGACTGGGGATATGATAACATTGGGGACCGTTATGAACTGATCCATCCAGCCTGCCCTTTTGAAGCAGAGAAAGCCTGAAAAAGCAGGAGGGTACACGGGAGTACCCAGGGGAATAAATAGTGCCTTCTTGTAATATGGAATATTGTAGGTTATACTAGGCCCATAGGAATTTTGAAACATGGTTTTATGATAGGAAGGAAGTTTGTTTAATGTTTAATTTTACTTATTTTACCCCCACAGAAGTGTTTTTTGGCAAAGGCACAGAAACACAGGCTGGTGTTCTGGTAAAAAAATATGGCGGCAAAAAAGTGCTGATCCACTATGGCAGCGGCAGTGTAGTTCGTTCCGGCCTGCTGGGGCGGGTAAAGGCTTCTCTGGAGGAACAGGGCATCTCTTATGTGGAGCTGGGCGGCGTTGTACCCAATCCGGTACTTTCCCTGGTTTATAAAGGAATTGACCTTGCAAAGCGGGAAGGCGTGGACTTTATCCTGGCAGTAGGCGGCGGAAGTGTAATTGATTCAGCCAAAGCCATTGGTTACGGGGTTGCAAATGAAGGGGATGTCTGGGACCTGTTTGAACATACCTGCACAGCAAAAGCCTGCCTGCCCGTCGGGACAATCCTCACCATTGCGGCAGCCGGCAGTGAAATGAGCATGAGCAGTGTTATCACCAAGGAAGAAGGGCTGAAAAAACGGGCTTATGATGATGATTTATCCCGGCCCCGTTTTGCCATCATGAATCCGGAGCTTACTGTGACACTGCCTGATTACCAGACTGCCTGCGGCTGCACAGATATTTTGATGCACACCATGGAGCGCTATTTTACCAATGGCGGCAATATGGAGATTACAGACAGTATTGCGGAAGCATTGATGCGTACCGTAATCAGCAATGCCAGAATCCTGAAAAACGATCCGAAAAATTATGATGCGCGGGCTGAAATCATGTGGGCAGGAAGCCTTTCTCACAATGGGCTTACAGGCTGCGGGAATGACGGCGGGGATTTCGCCACCCATATGCTGGAGCATGAAGTGGGCGGGCTTTATAATGTAGCCCATGGCGCAGGGCTGGCAGCAGTCTGGGGAAGCTGGGCCAGATATGTTATGAAGGATTGCCTGCCGCGGTTCAAGAAGTTTGCAGTCCATGTAATGGGCATAAAAGACAGCGGTGATGATGAAGCTGTTGCATTAAAAGGGATCGAAGCATTGGAAGGCTTTTTCCAGGAAATCGGGATGCCAATTTCTTTCAAGGAACTGGGAATCAAAGCATCCGAAGAAGATCTGGCACTGATGGCGAAGAAATGTGTGGCTGCTGTGGGCGGCACACAAGGCTCCGCAAAGGTTCTGACAGAACCCGACATGATTGCAGTTTACCGGATGGCAAACGCTTAAAATAAAAAACCAAAAAAGGGCTGGGCTGTTTTTGGCCTGGCCCTTTTATTCCTTTGGAGAAAACATGAAATTTGCTGGAAATACGGGATCATCCATGATATAATAACCCCAAGGCGGCTTTTTATAATGAATATATCGGAATATCAAGGAGGAAAACCATCATGCCTATCTCGAAAGAAATGTTAATGAAGCTCCAAAACGGAAGCGATGTGCGGGGCGTCGCTGTGGAAGGGGTAGAAGGTCAGCCAGTGAACCTGACCGGGGAAGCAGTCAACAAGATTGCCGGTTCTTTTGTGCGGTGGCTGGCAGCTAAAATCGGCAAAAAACCAGAAGAATTAAAGATTGGTGTAGGTCATGATTCCCGTATTTCAGCCCCAGCCTTAAAGTCCCAGGTCTTACAGGGGATTGTTTCCCACGGGGCATCTGCTTTTGATTGTGGACTGGCCTCCACACCATCTATGTTCATGTCGGTTGTTTTTGAAGAAACCCAATATGACGGTTCCATTATGATAACAGCCAGCCATCTGCCTTATAACCGGAACGGGCTGAAATTTTTTGACGGCCAGGGAGGGCTGGAAAAAGAAAACATCACCAGCATTTTAGAAGGTGCGGCCCGTTGTGAAGCAGCTTCTGCCGACATCAGCAAGGTCCCTCAGGTTGACCTGATTTCCTACTATGCCCAAAGCCTGCGGGAAAAAATCCGGATGGGCGTACAGGCGGAAGATTATGATCACCCCTTAACAGGGCTCCATGTAGTGGTAGACGCAGGAAATGGGGCAGGGGGCTTCTTTGCCAAACAGGTATTGGAAGCTTTGGGAGCAGATACAGCAGGAAGCCAGTTTTTAGATCCGGACGGGATGTTCCCCAACCATATCCCCAATCCGGAAGATAAAGAAGCCATGAATTCCATTCAAAAAGCAGTATTGGAAAGCAAAGCGGATTTAGGTTTAATCTTCGACACAGATGTAGACCGGATGTCAGCCGTTTTGGCAGACGGCAGGGAAGTCAACCGGGACGCCATTATCGCGATGATGGCAGCAATTTTGTCCAAGGACTACCCCGGCAGCACCATTGTAACCGACTCTGTAACCTCCGATAAACTGACAGCATTTTTAGAAGGAACCTTGAAATTAAAGCATCACCGGTTCAAACGGGGCTATAAAAATGTTATTAACGAGTGCAAACGGTTAAATCGGGAAGGTACTGTATCCCCTCTGGCCATTGAAACCTCCGGCCATGGCGCCCTGAAAGAAAATTATTATTTGGATGACGGTGCCTATCTGGCAGTCAAGCTGCTGATTGCGGCTGCACAGCTCAAAGCCCAGGGCAAAGGGGTAGACGGATTGATCGCCGATTTAGAGCCTTCTTATGAAAGCCGGGAAATCCGTATGAACATCAGCGGGGAAGGCTTTGGGGATTACGGAAAAGAAGTATTAAAAGCTTTTGAAGAACGGGCAAAAGCAAAAGGGATTCAAATTGCCCCCAATTCCTATGAAGGAATACGGTTATCTTTCCCAGAAGGATGGGCATTATTACGGATGTCCCTGCATGATCCCCTGATGCCCTTGAATTTAGAAGGAAATAAAGCTGGGGATTGCGAGCACATCCTTGGGATTATTCAGGAATTATTGAAAGGCTTTGATCGTTTAGACACCTCAAAATTATAAAAATTATTAAAAAATTCCATTGGCTCCTGGGATTCGAGGAAATTTTTCTTGACCAGGAGCCAATTCACCGTTATAATGGACAAAAACACCAGCAAAATTTTGTTGTGAGAGGATGGCGTCTTATGAATCACAGTGATAAGACCATGGACAAAATTGTAAACCTGTGTAAGAACCGGGGCATTATTTATGCCGGTTCAGAGATTTATGGAGGTTTGTCCAATACCTGGGACTATGGCCCTTTAGGTGTAGAGTATAAAAACAATGTGAAACGGGCCTGGTGGAAAAAATTCGTTCAGGAAAGCCCTTATAATGTAGGGATTGACTGTGCAATTTTGATGAATCCGGAAACCTGGGTTGCATCGGGCCACGTAGGTGGTTTTTCTGATCCTTTGATGGACTGTAAAGACTGCAAAACCCGCCACCGGGCAGACAAACTCATTGAAGAATTTACCGGAGAAGCTGCTGACGGCTGGAGCAATGAAAAAATGTTCCAGTTTATCCAGGAAAAAGGCATTAAATGCCCCAACTGCGGCGGGACGAATTTTACGGAAATCCGGAAATTCAACCTGATGTTCAAAACCTACCAGGGCGTAACCGAGGACGCCAAAAATGAAATTTACCTGCGTCCGGAAACAGCCCAGGGTATTTTCGTAAATTTCGCCAATGTACAGCGGACTTCCCGTAAAAAAGTACCCTTTGGCATCTGCCAGGTAGGGAAATCTTTCCGGAACGAGATCACGCCCGGAAACTTTACTTTCCGTACCCGGGAATTTGAACAGATGGAACTGGAATTTTTCTGCAAGCCCGGCACCGATTTGGAATGGTTCCAATACTGGCGCAGCTTCTGCGAGCAATGGCTGCTGGATTTAGGCATGGCCAAGGATCATATGCGTTTGCGGGATCACTCCAAAGAAGAACTCTCCTTCTATTCCAAAGCCACCACTGATATTGAATATCTATTCCCCTTTGGCTGGGGCGAGCTTTGGGGCGTTGCGGACCGTACGGATTACGATTTATCCCAGCATATTAAACATTCCGGAAAAACATTGGAATATTTTGATCAGGAAACCAATGAACATTATATTCCATATGTGGTAGAGCCTTCTTTGGGCGCCGACCGGGTAGCGCTGGCATTTTTATGTGACGCCTATGACGAGGAAACACTGGCTGACGGGGAAACCCGGAATGTTATGCGCCTGCATCCGGCCCTGGCGCCTTATAAATGTGCTGTACTGCCTCTGTCCAAAAAACTGGCAGAGCCAGCCGAAAAGGTATACCATATGCTGGCAAAAGACTTTATGGTTGACTTTGATACTTCCGGTGCTATTGGCAAACGGTACCGCCGTGAAGATGAAATCGGTACACCACTGTGCGTAACCTATGACTTTGACAGTGAAACCGATCATTGTGTCACTGTCCGGGATCGGGATACCATGGCACAGGAAAGAATCCCCATTGAAAAACTGCGGGACTATATCGCAGAAAAATGTGCTTATTAAGTTAAGGAAAATTTGATGGAATATATTAGTACACGGGATGAAAACCGCCGCCTTTGCGCAGCCCAGGCAATCGCGGCGGGCCTGTCCCCGGAAGGCGGGCTGTTCCTGCCGGAAGAACTTCCGTCATTTTCTCCGGAGGAAATCCAGGAAATGATGGATATGGACTATCAGGAACGGGCAGCCCTGGTATTATCCCGGTTTTTGCCGGACTTTTCCCGGGAAGAACTGGCGGAATATGCGGGAAAGGCATATGCTTCTCCCAAGTTCCCCCAGTCCCCAGCCCCGGTAACTTCTTTAAAAAGCGGCCCTCATATTTTAGAATTGTTCCATGGCCCTACCTGTGCCTTTAAAGATTTTGCATTGCAGATGCTGCCATTTTTATTGACAGCCTCTTTAAAGAAAACAGGCGTCCAGGAAACAGTAGTCATTCTGACGGCCACCTCCGGCGATACGGGAAAAGCCGCTTTGGAAGGCTTTGCGGATGTGGAAGGCACAAAAATAGGGGTCTTTTATCCCGACGGCGGCACAAGCGAAATGCAGCGGCTGCAAATGGTAACCCAGTCCGGCGAAAATGTCGCTGTATTTGCGGCAGCAGGGAATTTTGATGATGCCCAAAACGGGGTCAAAAAGATTTTCACCGACAGGACTTTCGCAGAAGAACTAAAACAACAGGGCTTTTTGCTTTCCTCAGCCAATTCCATTAACTGGGGGAGGTTAGTCCCACAGGTTGCTTATTATTTTTCAGCATATTGTGACCTGTGCAAGCAGGATCATTTAACCTTTGGCGAAAAGCTGAACGTAACCGTTCCCACCGGTAATTTCGGCAATATTTTGGCGGCTTATCTGGCCAAACAATGCGGATTGCCTTTGGGGAAACTCATATGTGCTTCCAACCGGAACCGGGTTTTAACGGATTTCCTTTCCACAGGGGTTTATGACCGGAACAGGGAATTTTATATGACTACCTCCCCTTCCATGGATATTCTTATTTCCTCCAATCTGGAGCGCCTGCTGTACCTGTCAGGGGGCCAGCCCTTGGTGCAGCGGTGTATGGAAGCTTTGCAGCAGCAGGGGAAATATGAAGTAGAACCGGAAATCCTGGCGCAGCTTCAGGAAACCTTTGCCTGTGGATGCGCGGACGACTACGAAACAGCCCAGGAAATCCGCTGGACTTATGAACGGGATAGTTATTTATGCGATCCCCACACAGCAGTAGCCCTTCATGTATATGAGCAGTATACCCAGCAAACTGGAGATTCTGCCCCGGTGCTGATTGCTTCCACAGCCAGCCCCTTTAAATTTGCCGGCACAGTATTGGAAGCTTTGGGCCATGAAGCCAGCCCCGATCCCTTCCAGGCTTTGGAGCAGCTTTCCCATATAGCGGGGCAGCCAGTCCCAGAAGCACTGGCTTCTTTAGCGGACCGGCCAGTCCGGTTCAATCAGGTGATTACGCCTGCAAATATGAAAGCTGCCGTAACAGAATGGCTATCGAAATAATACGGCAAAAGGAAAAGTCCCGGTTCCGCTTTGGGGCGGAGCCGGGACAAATTTGCGAAAAAGGGAGGCGATCCATTGCCATTTGAACCAGAGGAAATGAAGCTGGGCAGTTTGACCCTGAAAAGAACAGCCGCTTTAGCGCCTATGGCAGGGGTAGCTGACCGGGCCTTCCGGGAAATATGCCGGAGCTTTGGGGCCTGTTATACCGTAGGGGAAATGGCGTCTGCCAAAGGGATGCATTATTCCGATAAAAAAACAAAAGCCCTTTTGGAAATCGGGGAAAAAGAACGGCCTGCCGCAGTCCAGATCTTTGGAGACGAGCCTGCCCTGATGGGGGAAGCCGTAGAAAAAGCAATGGAATTTTCTCCTGACGCCATCGACTTAAATATGGGCTGTCCGGCTCCCAAAATAGCGGGGAACGGGGGCGGCAGTGCTTTAATGAAAAATCCCCTGCTGGCAGGCCGCATCTGTGAAGCGGCAGTCAAAGCTTCCCCAGTGCCGGTAACGGTGAAATTCCGGAAGGGTTGGGATCAGGAGCATGTCAATGCCGTAGAATTTGCCCATATTATGGAAGAAAGCGGGGCTTCGGCAGTTACCGTCCATGGAAGAACCCGGGAGCAGTTTTATGCGCCGCCAGTGGATCTGGATATTATTGCCGCAGTAAAAGCAGCCGTTTCCATTCCGGTCATTGGAAATGGCGACTGTGACAGTTTACAAAGCGTAATCCATATGTATCAATATACAAAATGCGATCTGGTTATGATCGGCCGGGGGGCATTGGGAAGCCCTTGGATCTTCCAGCAAATAGATGCTTATTTCACTGGAGGAGAAATCCTGCCCGATCCCCCGTTAGAGGAACGGATGGCAGTTATGATACGCCAAATGGAGCTGGCCTGCCAGTACAAGCCCCAGGGACAGGCTATGCGGGAAGCCCGTAAACATGCGGCCTGGTATATCAAAGGCGTCCGGGGAGCCGCCGGTTTCCGGAAAGAAAGCGGCACATTAAGCACATTGGAAGATGCAAAAAGATTAGCACAACAAGTATTGGAAAAGAACCGGGAATCAAGGGGGATTTTGGATTGAGGCCGAGAAAGAAACCAAATTTAATTCCGCGTTTAGAAGCCTGCAAGGGGCTTCTTTTGGAAGGAAAAGAAGCCGGGGAAATCGGAAAAGCATTTCCAGACGCTTCCGTCCCCCTCCATATGGAAATTGGGTGCGGCAAAGGGGGCTTTATCTGCGAAAAAGCCCGGCAGATGCCGGAAATCCATTTCCTTGCCATGGAACGGGAAGCCAACGTCATTATCAGCGCCTTGGAGATGGCGCAGACAATGGGACTTTCTAACCTGCGCTTCCTTTTAGGGGATGCAGATGATTTATTAAAAATCCTGTTCCAGCCAGGGGAAATTGCCTGTTTTTACATCAATTTCTGTGATCCGTGGCCGAAAAAACGCCATGCCAAACGGCGGCTGACCCACCGGAGCCGCTTAACCCTGTATCAAGAGCTATTAGCCCCGGCAGGAGAACTCCATTTTAAAACCGACAACCAGGGTTTATATGAATTTTCACTGGAAGAATTTCAGGCTGTGTTCCCGCCTTATTTTACAACCTGCGACCTCCATAACAGCGAGTATGCCCCGGGAAATATTATGACAGAATATGAGCACCGTTTTTCTGATTTGGGCCAGCCCATTTACAGCATCCGTGCCCAAAAATAATAAAATAGGTATGGAAAGTTTTACTCGATTTTTTTCAAAAAATCGCGGTTTCCAAAGGCAGAGCCTTTGGCCGCGCTTCGCAAAGCGCGGAACCTTTAGTCCTTCTCCTGTAACCCCAGCTTTTCCGAAAGTTCCCGCAAAGCTGTGTTGGCACAAACCACCAGCAGCTCGTCCCCTTCTAAAAGCTGGACATTTCCACGGGGGATAATCAGTTCCCCATTCCGGGTAATGGTAACAATAACACTTTCAGCAGGCAGATCCAGCTCCATAAGCCGGATACCATGGTTCTTATATCCCATAGGGATCTCCAGTTCCGATAAACTGGCTTCGCCACGGTTCAAAGAAAGAATCTGCTTCATAGCCGCAGTATCTACTTCCCGTTCCAGTAAGCGGGCCATATTGTCCGTAGAAGATACCGGAATATCAACGCCCAGCTTCTTCATAATCATAACATTTTTTGGATTGTTCACCCTGGCGACCGTCCGTTTCACGCCAAATTTCCTTTTGGCTAACTGGCAGGCGATTAAATTGTCTTCATCACGGCCTGTTACCGCAATTAAAGCATCTGCATTTTGCGCCTGAACCCCTTCCAGGGCTCCAATGGAGGTTCCATCCCCGCAATAAACCGGAATATCCAGCTGGTTCGCTATATTCTTACATAAAGCCCGTTTATTTTCAATGACATAAGGCTCATGTCCATGTTCTAAAAGGGTTTTCGTTAAGTAGTACCCTACTTTTCCGCCCCCTACAACAATTACTTTCATTTTACTGGGAACATCCTTTCCTTTTGTCAGGTGGTTAATCTGCTACTTTTACATAGATCATGCGGTCATCTGCCTGGATTTTCACTTTGGAACTGGGAGCGGCTAATGTTAAGTTGCCGTCTGCATGGAGCAGGCCAAATAATCCGGATTCTTCATCATTCTTAGCGCATAAATGGCCCAACGGCCGGCCCCATATGGAAGAAGGCGCAGGGGCTTCGTCAAAATGGATGGTGGCACAGTCAATATAAACGGTTCCTAAGCTTTCACGGTTTGTCAGCATGGATAAAATTGCTGCCGTAGACAGGTTGGTAGGACATACGGTATGGATGCCAAACTGACGGAAAACTTCTCCCCGCCTGGGATCATAAATCCGCGCCAGCACTCTTGGCACATGAAATAATTCCGTTGCAATCTGGCAGATCATCAGGTTGGTATTGTCATCTGATGTAACCGCGGCACAGGCGTCACAGCCTTCAATGCCGGCTTCTTTTAAAACATCCTGATCGATGGGGATGCCTGTTACCGTATATCCGGAGAAATCATCCGGTAAACGGTCAAACTGCAAAGGATCGGGATCGATAACAGAAACGTCATGGCCTTCTTTCTCCAGGCTGATGCAGAGTTCGGAGCCTAAGGGGCCGCAGCCAACGACTAAAACATTCATGAAAACCCTCCTACATAAGAAATTAACATCATAGATCCATAAAGAACCGGCTGGTGGAGCAGATAAATAATCAGGGTATGGCGCCCCACACGGCTTAACCAGGGAACATGGGGCCGGTAAACCCAGTCCGGCAGTTTATTTTCTTTGAAAAACACGCCGCAAAAAGTCCCGGCCAGGAAAAAGAACAGCCAGGGGAATATGGAAAAATAATCGGAAGAAAAGAACCCCAGCCCAGGAATCCCCAGCCAGAAAAGGAACTTTACGGAATACCATTGGGCGGGGAGAGGGGCTGCAAAGGGAGGGAAGCCGATCCAGCCGGAAGAAATAAAATAAGTGCTTAAAAACAGCAGCATACAAAGGAACATCCCAAAGGTAGGGTGAATCCGATCCAGCCATTTCCGGGTCAGGGCGAAAAATACCATGGAAAATCCCAGCAGGTGCAGGACGCCAAATAAGATAATCTGACTGGGGATTACAAAGGCAGTTACAATGGTTAATACCATGCCGCAGCTAAAAATTTGCAGTCCCCGTTTTAAATTGCTGCGGCTGTAACGGGAAACACAGCCGGAAATAAAGATAAAATCTCCTGCAATTACAAGCTGAAGGAACTGCATGGGCTTGGAATAGAAAAAAGGCAGATCCAGCCGGAAAATTTCCGCTAAATTATAACATCCATGATAAAATACCATTAACAGGATAAATAAACCCCGCAGTTCATCCAATAAAGCAACCCGTTTTGACTGGCTTTGCAAAAGCATACCGCCTCCTTAATTTTTAGGAATATATAAATCAATTACAGACCGGGCGCCTATGGATTCATCTACCATAAGCAGGATTAAATATCCCCCTTGTTCAAAAATCTGGCCGTTTTGAGCAATTTCATAGGAATTATAAATATCAAAATGTTCACATTCTTTTGCAGTGGACAGCTTCACCTGTTCCAACTGTTCCCGTAATTTTGGAATATCGGCGGGATCTTTTGGCTTTAAAATAAAAGTATCCGCAATGCCGAATTTCCCGGAAGCGTACCGGACAAAAGAACTTTCCAATAATCCGGTATCTATGGAAAAGATCCGGGATAAATCCCGGGCATCTGCTTCCAGAATATCTTCAATATCCACTTTTTCATATATTTTCTCAATGGCCGCAGCGGGATCCGCTACTGTTACAATGGGATTTAAAGCAACTGCTCCGGCATTTGTAACGGTAGTTACAGCCTGCCCCCCAGCTTCCTGTTTTTGGCATCCCGCCAATAAAAGGAGTGCTGCCACCAATATGCAGTATCGTTTCAAAGAAAGGGCCTCCTTAATCAAATCGGAAAGATATCAAACCATAGGGAAAAATGTTTTCCCCAGTTATAACTATACATGAAAATAAAACAATCGTCAACGGTTGTTCATTGCCATAAACAGAACCCCTTTTGCCTGACAAAAGGGGTTCCTTTTCAACGGTTCTCAAAGCTTTGGCTGATGTCCATAGAAGCATAAGCATTCAGATCCCATCCGGCAGGCGGATTTAATAAGCTTTCATAATAGCCCTGGGCGCCAATCATAGCGGCATTATCGCCGCACAGGGAAACAGGCGGCATATATAAAGGATAGCCGTTTTTTTGGCACATGGCTTCCAATGCACGGCGCAAACCGCTGTTTGCACAGACCCCTCCGGCAGCAACAATCTGTTTTGCGCCGGTTTGCCGGGCAGCCAGCTCCAAACGGCTGACGAGAGCCTGACAGATCCGGTTTTGCAAACAGGCGGCCAGGGAGTCAATATCAATGGTATCCCCCTTTTGCCGGGCATTATGTAGCAAATTGATGACAGCCGTTTTCAAGCCGGAAAAGCTGAAATCCAAAGGAGCATTTTCAATTTTAGGATTGGGGAGCTTATATTTATCAGGATCACCCTTTTGGGCGGCCTGGTCAATATGGATGCCTCCCGGATAAGGAAACCCCATAGCCCGGGCCGCTTTATCAAAAGCTTCCCCTGCCGCGTCATCCCGGGTACAGCCTAAAACCCGGAAAACAGTATAATCGGAAACTTCTACAATGTGGCTGTGACCTCCCGAAGCGACCAGGCAGAGAAAAGGCGGCTTTAAATCCGGATGGGCCAGATAATTTGCGGCAATATGCCCCCGTAAATGATGGACAGGATATAAGGGCTTCCCTGCCCCCATAGCCAGCCCTTTGGCATAATTCACCCCTACCAGCAATGCCCCTATCAGTCCAGGGGCTGCCGTAACAGCAATGGCGTCTATTTCTGATAAATCAATATCAGCTTGTTCTAAAGCCTGCCGGGCCACAGAAACAATATTTTCAGCATGGCGGCGGGAAGCAATTTCCGGTACAACACCGCCGAATTTCTGATGCTCAAGGACTTGGGAATTGATAACGGAAGATAAAATCAAACGGCCGTTTTCAATAACTGCCGCAGCCGTTTCATCACAAGAACTTTCAATAGCAAAGACCTTCATGATACAGCCTCCTGGATTCCTCCAAAAAAGTGGGTCATTAACAGGGCATCTTCTTCCGGTGCACTGTAATAATGCTTCCGGCGGCCTACAATGCCGAAGCCGTTTTTTTCATAAAATGAAATGGCAGGATAATTGCTTTCCCGGACTTCCAAGGTGAGGAATCCTAACTTTTTATCCGCAGAATATTGTAATATCCGATCCAGTAAAGCAGTTGCCACACCTTTCCGGCGGTAAGGGCTTCCTACGGCAACATTGGCAAGATAGCCTTCATCTAAAACAGCATGCATTCCAATGTAACCAAGGATTTTCCCCCATTCCTCCGCCACCCAGAAAATGGCACAAGGATTGTGCAGCTCCATGGAAAGGCTTTGTTCACTCCAGGGGGCAGAAAAACATTCTTTTTCCAAACCGGCAACAGCCTTAAGATCGTTTTCATCCATTTTTCTAATTTCCAATGAACAGGTATCCTCCAACTTTTATTTTGCATCCAGCCAGGTATTCCCTTGGTGGGTTTCCGCAACCAGGGGCACATCTAATGAAATAGCATGTTCCATTTCTTCCTGAAGGATTCGGGCCGCTTGTTCTGCTTCCATAACGGGGGCTTCCACCAGCAGCTCGTCATGGACCTGTAAAATCAGGCGGGCCATCAATCCTTCCTGACGCAGCCGCCGGTAAACCCGGATCATGGCAATTTTAATAATATCGGCAGCAGTCCCTTGAATGGGGGTATTCATAGCGACCCGTTCCCCAAAGGAACGCATGGTTTTTTTGGCGGAAGCCAGTTCCGGTAAATTGCGCCGGCGGCCAAACATGGTTTTGACATAGCCGTTTTCTTTTGCGAATGCAACCGTATCTTCCATATACTGCCTGACGCCGCTGTAAGTTTCCAAATAGCCTTTGATATACTGGTCGGCTTCCTGGACAGAAACCTCGGTATCCTGGGATAAGGAAAAAGCACTGATCCCATAAACAATGCCGAAATTGACCGCTTTTGCACGGAAGCGCATGGCAGGCGTAATCATTTCTTCCGGCAGCTTAAATACCTGGGCGGCCGTAGTGGTATGAATATCAGCCCCCTCCTGGAAGGCTTTCTGCATGGCCTTATCCTTGGAAATATGGGCTAAAACCCGCAGTTCAATTTGGGAATAATCAGCGTCTAACAATTTCCAGCCAGGACGAGCCTGGAAAAAGGCCCGTAATTTACTGCCTTCCTCAGTGCGGACAGGAATATTCTGTAAATTCGGTTCCGTAGAACTGATACGGCCTGTACGGGTTTCCGTCTGCTGGAAGGTAGTGCGTACCCGGCCATCCCTGCCGATAACTTTTAAAAGCCCTTCCACATAAGTGGATTTTAATTTGATTAACTGCCGGTGTTCCAAAATCAATTCAATAATGGGATGGCTTCCCCGCAATTCTTCCAATACATCTGCATTTGTAGAATATCCGGTTTTTGTTTTTTTCTTGGGGGGCAGCTTTAACTGCTCAAATAATATAGCTCCCATTTGTTTCGGGGAATTTAAGTTAAAAGAAGTGCCTGCTGCTTCATAAATGGATTTTTGCAGTTCTTCCAACCGGGTATCTAAAGCAGCCCCGTATTCTTTTAAAGCGGCAGAATCTAACGCAAACCCTTCCAGCTCCATGGAAGCCAATACCTGGGCCAAAGGGATTTCAATTTCCTGTAATAATTTTTCCTGGTCTTTTTCACGGATTTCATTTTCCAGCCTCCGGAATAAATTCCCTGCAATTTGGGCTGTTTCCACTAGAACCATGAAAGAAGTAGGAATCCCGCCGGAAATTTCCTGGGCCCGGACAGCGTATTGGTTTGCTAAATCGGTCATTTGATATTTTGTATTAGCCGGATTCAGCAAGTAAGCTGCCAGTTCCCCGTCAAATGCAACCAAAGGCATTTCAAGCCCCTGATCCATTCCATATTTATAAAGGGGTTTGCTGCTCCATACCTGAAGCTTATCCCCATGGATTAAAATTTCATGGATTTCCTGAACGTCATCTGTAAAATAAATTTCCCCCTTGCGGATCAAAGCCGCAGCTAACGTTTGATCTTCCCGGAAATGGAATAATGCACAGCAGCCCTGCTCTAAAAAAGCGCCTAAATTTTCTTTTTGAACAATTAAAGGACATTCATCATCCGGCTGCTCTTCCCCGCTCATTTCAATGGACAAAGCAGCGGGATCAATTCCCCATTTTTTCTGCATTTTATACATTTCCAGACGGGAAAAAAGCCGGGCAGCTTCCAACTGGTTTACAGGGCGGATTGCGTAATGATTCAAGTCGGTATTGAT
Organism: bacterium 1XD42-1; assembly: GCA_003612625.1. Classification (GTDB taxonomy): domain Bacteria; phylum Bacillota; class Clostridia; order Oscillospirales; family Ruminococcaceae; genus Anaerotruncus. Next base: position 39,962 of record RAZJ01000002.1, read on the forward strand.
AGGCGCATTGCAGTCAATGCGCGCTAAAACAAGGCTCATATCAGCCTTTTCGCGGCCTTGTTCCAATTTATTGCGTACAGAAGGGGTTAAATCATCTAAATGCTGGTAAACCTTTTCAAAACTGCCGTATTTTGAAATTAAGGATAAAGCGCTTTTTTCACCGATTCCAGGGACACCGGGAATGTTGTCAGAAGAATCTCCCATAAAAGCTTTTACATCAATAAGCTGTTCCGGCATTACACCATATTTGTCCTGGACAGTACGCACATCAAAAAGGGTAGTAACAGGCTGTCCCATTTTTGTGGAAGCCAGCCGGACTGTAACGGTTGTATCTACAAGCTGCAAACTATCCCGATCCCCGGTTGCAATTACACATTCAGCCCCGTTATTTTTACAAACGGAAGCCAGTGTCCCTAAAATATCATCTGCTTCATAACCAGCACAAGTTACAATCCGGTACCCTAAAGCCCGCAGGATAGCTTTTAAAGGTTCCAACTGGCTGGCTAATTCTTTGGGCATTCCTTTCCGATTGGCTTTGTAACCATCATAAAGCAGATGGCGGAAAGTAGGCTGCCGCAGATCAAAAGCGATTGCAACGTTGGTTGGCTGGACTTCATCCAGCATCCTGCGCAAAATCATAAGGAATCCATAAATTCCATTGGTAAATTCACCATTTTTTGTGGTTAAGGCTTTGATACCATAAAAGGCCCGATTTACAATACTGTTACCATCTACAACGAGTAATTTCATAAATGAACTCCTTTAATCTCCGTGGTTCCATTAGCATAATACATTATTATAGCATAAATATGGGAAGATTGTTGCAGAACTGAAAAATTTCTGATGAAAACTTACTTTTTTACGCTTTATGGCTATAAAAAATCCCGGAAGCTTTTTAAAAGCTTCCGGGATTTGTGCTTTATTCATCCTGGCAGGAACAGGAATAAATCCATTCATCAACTTGTACTTTACCACATTTTGTTTCCCTTGTACAGGCTTTTCCTTTAAAATAAACAGGATGTCCACAAATAGGATTTTCTTCATAAGATGCTTTTAAAACCGCTCTCCATGAGGATTGACCACAGCCCGGGCATTTCTCATAGACAAATTTCGGGTCCGTATTGTCGAAAATAGGTCTTTGAGGTCCTTTTTCAGCAGGAGTATAATGGTTGTCATTTATTGTTACTTCTGCGTCAGCATATTCATCCGCTAACAGAGAAACGATTGGACGTGGATTTTGCGGCGTGTAGGAATCGTCTAAAATAACCGCTGGCGGAAGGGCGGATACCTGGACAGCAGCCCCTAAAATGCCAATAGAAGCAATCACAGCCGCGAACAATCTTTTCATTTTAAAAGTCCCCCTTTCAGGTAATGCGATCAGTATAACATATAATTCCAGTAATGTAAATTAAATCATAGTTTTTTAACAATTTGTATATACATTGTTTTTGATTGGATTTATATTTGCAAGGATCAGCGAGCACAAAAAAATCCCAGAGAGGTCGCATCTCTCTGGGATTTTTATTGCGTGGATACCATGAAGATTGCTTTCCTTTTTCTTCATATTGATTTATCACAACAGTTATTTATACTGTTACAATAAAATTATTGTCCTTCTCCATACTGGCAACAGGAGGAAGTTAATATTATGGACATTATGAAGATTTGGCTGCTTTCTTCTGTATGGTCATTATACCATAACAGTTATAGTATATGCAAGCATAAAGAAAATATTTTTTATATTACGCGTCCCCCATCAATTTTACCATGACTGCTTTCTGGGCATGGAGGCGGTTTTCAGCTTCATCAAAAATTTCCTGGGCATGGGCTTCAAAAACTTCTTCTGTAATTTCTTCCTCCCGGTGGGCAGGGAGGCAATGCTGAACCATTACATCCGATTTGCAGGCCTTTAATAATTCCTGATTGACCTGGAAGCCTTTGAAAGCAGTCCGGCGGGTTTCGGCTTCCCCTTCCTGGCCCATAGAGGCCCATACATCTGTAAAGACCACATCAGCATTGGCAGCAGCCTCCATAGGATTGGAGCACCAGTGGAAATGATCGCTTTTAGCTGCGGCAAAATCCAAGACCTGGGGATCGGGGCGGTAATTTTCAGGGGTAGCAATACGGACATACATCCCCATTTTCAAGCCGCCTACAATCAAAGAATTAGCCATATTATTGCCGTCCCCAATATAACAAAGGGTTAAACCTTCCAAAGCGCCTTTATATTCACGGACCGTCATTAAATCAGCTAATACCTGACAGGGATGACAAAAATCCGTCAGGCCGTTGATAATGGGAATAGAACCATATTTTGCTAAATCCTCCACCTCCTGCTGGGCAAAGGTACGGATCATAATTCCATCTAAATAGCGGGAAAGCACCCGGGCTGTATCTTGGACGGGTTCTCCCCGTCCAATTTGCAAATCGCGGCTGGAGAGGAACAATGCAGATCCGCCCAACTGGCTCATGCCTACTTCAAAAGAAACACGGGTACGGGTAGAAGCCTTTTGAAAAATCATACCTAATGTTTTGCCTTTTAAATGGGGATGGCGGATGCCATGCTTTGATTCATATTTTAACTGGTCAGCTAAATTCAGCAGTTCCGTAATTTCCTCACAGGAAAGATCCAGCAATTTTAATAAATGGTTCATATGGATTGTAACACCTCATTCAAATGATTTAATCCTTCATCAATTTCTTCATAAGTAATGGTTAAAGGCGGCAGCATACGCAGTTTTGCTTTTGCGGTTAAAATAATCAAGCCCTGTTCCAAACAGGCAGCAGCAATTTGCTTGCTGTCAAGGCCATCTAAAGTAATGCCTAACATTAAGCCTAAGCCTTCAACGCTTTTCACATGGGGCATAGACAAAACTTTTTTTGTAATATAATCCCCTTTTTCTTTTGCGCCGACAAGAAGGCTGTCATTGATTTGGGAAAGGACAGAAAGTCCCCCTGCACAGCAAACGGGATTCCCCCCAAAAGTAGTAGCATGATCCCCGGGGCCTAAGGTATCCCGGCATTTTTTCCCGAATAATACCGTCCCGATAGGAAGCCCGCCGCCTAAGCCTTTTGCCAGTGAAGTTAAATCCGGTGCAATATTAAACTGTTCCGCGCAAAGGAAAGTCCCAGTACGTCCAATACCAGTTTGGACTTCGTCGATCATCAATAGAATATCTTTCTGGGCACAAAGGGCAGCAGCTTCCTGGACAAAGGCTTTTTCTAAAGGAACAACCCCGCCTTCCCCTTGGATCAGCTCCATCATAATGCCGCATACATCACCAGGAGCAGCGGCTTTCCGGAGCCCGTCAATATCCCCGGGTTTCACAAAGCGGAAGCCTTCTACAAAAGGCCCGAAATGCTGGTGGAAAACATCCTGCCCGGTAGCAGACAAGGTAGCAATAGTACGGCCATGGAAAGAATTTTCCAAAGCGATTATCACATGGCGGCCAGATCCATAATGATCGGAGCTGTATTTCCGTGCTGTTTTGATCATGCCCTCATTGGCTTCCGCACCGGAATTGCAGAAAAAGACCCGTTCTGCAAAAGTCCGTTCACACAAAGCCTGAGCCAGATCCGCCATAGGCCTGGTATAATATAAGTTGCTGATATGCTGTAAAACACCAGCCTGACTGGACACAGCTTCCAGCCATCCGGCATTACAGAATCCTAATGAATTGACACCGATACCGGAAGAAAAATCAATATAAGATTTTCCGGTTTCATCCACACAGGAAGCATGTTTTCCTTTTGCGGCAGTCAACGGAAACCGTCCATACGTATGGGCAATAAACTGGCTGTCTTTTTCTTTGATATTCATAAATCACACCCCATATAAGCCCCAAAAAATTATCCTAAAAACATGGTGCCAATCCCTTCATCGGTCATCATTTCAATGAGGATAGAATGTGGAATCCGCCCGTCAATGATAAAAGCCCGCCGGACTCCTCTCCGGACAGCTTCCACACAGCATTCCACTTTTGGAATCATGCCTCCGGCAATAATGCCCTGACGCATCAAAGCAGGCACTTCACTGGCGTTGACCACAGAAATTAAAGTATTATTATCCTCTTTATCCCGCAGCAGTCCCCGCACATCGGTTAAGGAAATTAAATTTTCAGCTTTTAATTCAGCCGCAATCCGGGCGGCGGCGGAATCTGCATTGATATTATAAAGCTGGCCCTGTTCATCACAGCCTAAAGTAGCAATAACCGGAATATATCCGCTGTTGAGAGCGTCCAAAATAGGCTGGCAGTTTACCTGGGTCACATCCCCCACAAATCCGGCGTCAATTTCAGTTTTTTTGCAGTGGATCATTCCGCCGTCAATGCCGCATAAACCCATGGCATTGCCCCCATGCTGCTGGAGCAGGTTGACCAAGTCTTTATTGGTTTTGCCGCAAAGAACCATTTGGACAACTTTAACGGTTTCCTCGTCGGTATAGCGCAAGCCTTCTACAAAATGGGTTTCTTTTCCCAAAGCCTTCAAAGCCGCGGTAATTTCAGGGCCGCCGCCATGGACTAAAACCACCCGGATGCCGACCAAAGACAATAAAACAATATCGCTCATGACAGCAGCTTTTAATTCTTCATCTACCATTGCATTGCCGCCATATTTTACAACAACAATTTTATTATTGTATTCCCGGATATAAGGCAAAGCTTTTGCCAGGACTAAAGCCTTATCTGTATTAGAAATTTCCATAAATATACACCTTTGCTTTATCAGGTACGGTAATCACCGTTAATTTTCACATAATCATATGTTAAATCACAGCCCCATGCCGTAGCCGTGCCATTTCCCTGATGGAGGGAAATATTGATTTTGATTTCATCCTCCAGCAAAATTTCTTTTGCCGTATCTTCGTCAAACGCGATTCCGGCGCCGTTTTCACAGACCTTGATTTCCCCTTTTGCGGAAGCAAAAGATACTTCTGTTTTTGCAATATCAAAATCAGCATCTGCATAACCAATGGCGCATAAAACCCGGCCCCAGTTTGCGTCAGCGCCGAACATGGCAGCTTTCAGCAAAGAAGAACAAATCACAGATTTTGCAATGGTTTTTGCACAGGCGGTATCCGGCGCCCCGGCTACATTACATTCTAATAATTTGGAGGCCCCTTCCCCGTCAGCGGCCATTTCCCGGGCTAAAAGGCGGCAGACTGCCATCATGGCACCTTTGAAAGCCTCATAATCATCACCAGGCCCTGTAATTTCCGGATTGCCTGCCATACCATTGGCCATAACAGTGAGCATATCATTGGTAGAAGTGTCCCCGTCTACGGAGATCATGTTAAATGTTTCGTCTGCAACTTCCTTACAAGCCTGACGGAGCATATCGGGAGAAATCGCGGCATCTGTTGTAACAAAACAAAGCATAGTGCACATATTGGGATGAACCATGCCGGAGCCTTTACAAATACCGCCAACCGCACAAGCCTTCCCGCCGGCAGTAAAAGCGGCGGCAGCCTGTTTCACCTTAGTATCGGTCGTCATGATTGCTTCGGCAGCGTCCCAACTTCCGGTATTGTCAGCCCGCAGGCCCTTTGCCAAAACAGGCATGGCATTTTCAATGGGCTCCAAAGGCAAAGGCTGACCGATAACGCCGGTGGAAGCAATGATCATATCATCAGCGGAAATACCCAGAGCAGCGGCAGCATATCCGCACATTTTTTCGGCGACTTCTTCCCCGTCAGCATTGCAGGTATTGGCATTGCCGGAATTGCACAAAAGCCCTTGGGCACAGCCGTTTGCAATATGGTTTTTCGTAACGGTCAAAGGGGCGCCCTTCACTTTATTCTGGGTATAAATTGCGGCAGCCCTGCAAGGGGCTTCACTGAAAATCAAAGCCAGATCTTTTTTGGTATGGTTCTTGCGGATGCCGCAATGGACGCCGCTGGCCTGGAAGCCTTTCGCGGCACAAACGCCGCCTTCTATCAGTTGATATTCCATCCTAAAATCCTCCTCATTCCGATTAAAAAGCTGGCGGGACTGCCTGCAAGCCGGCGGTTTCCGGCAGCCCCAAAGCGAGATTCATATTTTGGATTGCCTGGCCGGCAGCCCCTTTCCCCATATTATCAATGGCGGAAACAATAATAATGCGGTTTGTGCGGTTATCAAAATGTAAAGAAATATCACAATGATTGCTGTACCGGACATTTTTCAGGTTTGCAATTTCCCCTTCCGGCAGAACCCGGACAAAAGGTTCTTTCTCATAAGCGGCAGTATACAATTCCCGGACAGCTTCTTTCCCAACCCCATTCTGAAGGGAAACATACATGGTTGAAACAATCCCCCGGTTCACAGGCAGCAGATGGGGGACAAAGGTAATGGTTGGCCTTTCTCCGGAAAGCTCCCCTAAGGTCTGTTCAATTTCCGGCGTATGGCGGTGGCAGGCAATTTTATAAGGTGCAAAAGCTTCATTGCAGTCGGGATAATGGGTATTCTGAGTCAGCCCCCGCCCTGCCCCGGTAACGCCGGATTTGGAATCGATCACAAGGGTGGATAAATCCACAGCGTTTCCTTTGACCGCAGGATACAGGCCCAATGCAATGGAAGTGGGATAACAGCCGGGATTGCCAATCAGCTTTTTATTTTTCCCCAGCAGCCGTTCCCGGTGGATCTCGGGAATGCAGTAAACGGCCTGCTGATGGAGTTCCGGATCTTCATATTTTTTCCCGTACCACTGGATATAATCCGCTTCATCCGTTAAACGGAAATCCGCCCCCATATCAATATAAAGCTTTCCAGCGTTAAAGCACTGGCGGGCAATGGGTTCTGAAACCCCTGCGGGCATAGAACCAAAAATCACGTCACAGGCAGTAACGACATCAGTATCTTTCACAAGGGTTAAATCACAATGCCCCTGCAAGGCAGGATAAATATGACTGAGGGTTTGCCCTTCATAACTGACGCTGGAAACAGCAGCAACAGAAACTTCCGGGTGGTTCAGCAGCAGCCGGACAATTTCCAACCCCGCATAACCGGTAGCGCCAATAATGCCAGCTTTTATCTTAGCCATGATTTTCCTCCTTCTGACAGCCCTGTAAAAAAGCTTCAGCCAAAGCAATTTGTTTTTCTACGGAAGAAGGCGCAGGCCCTCCCTGGCTGGTACGGCAGCTCACACAGGTATCCAGTGCAATAGCGGGATAAATGGTTTCATCAAATAAAGGATGGGCCTTTTGATAATCCTCCAAAGGAAGCGTTTCCAGAGTCAGCCCTTTTTCAATGCACTGGGCCACCAGACTGCCGGTGACTTTATAAGCATCCCGGAAGGGAACGCCTTTTTTGGTCAGGTAATCGGCGCAGTCTGTTGCATTTAAAAAGCCCTTTGCCGCGGCTGTCCGCATATTCTCTTTCAAAACCCGCATGGTGCGGAGCATAGGCGTAAAGGTCCGCAGACAAAGCTTGACGGTGTCAACCGCATCAAAAATGGATTCTTTGTCTTCCTGCATATCCTTATTATAAGCCAGGGGAATCCCCTTCATCATGGTAAGCAAAGTGACCAGATCCCCAGTTACCCGGCCTGTCTTCCCCCGGATCAGCTCGGTTACATCCGGGTTTTTTTTCTGGGGCATAATCGAAGAACCGGTAGCAAAAGCGTCATCTAATTCAATGAACTTAAATTCCCAGGAGCACCAAAGGATAATTTCTTCTGAAAAGCGGGAAAGATGGGTCATCAGCAAAGCGAAAGCGCAGCATAATTCAACCGCATAATCCCGGTCAGAAACCCCGTCCAAGGAATTTGCCATAGGCCGTGAAAATCCCAAAGCAGCAGCCGTAGCTTCCCGGTCAATGGGGTAAGTAACCCCGGCTAAAGCGCCGCAGCCTAAGGGACATTCTTCCATACGGCTGGCGGCGTCTTTTAAGCGGCCCATATCCCGCATAAGCATATTGGCATAAGCCATGAAATGGTGGGCTAAAGTAATGGGCTGGGCGCGCTGCAAATGGGTATAGCCAGGCATGATGGTATTCAGGTGCTCTTTTGCCAAGGAAACCAGGGTTTCCAAAAGCTCTGAAATAAGGGCCTGGATTTGGAGGATTTCTTCCCGCAGGTACAGCCGCAGATCCAAAGCAACCTGATCATTCCGGGAGCGGGCCGTGTGGAGCCGCTTCCCTGCATCCCCAATCCGCCGGGTTAATTCCTGCTCTACAAACATATGGATATCTTCCGCCTGAGGATCAAAGGCTAATGCCCCGCTTTTTAAATCTTCCAGAATCCCAGCAAGACCTTCCCGGATTTTCCGGGCGTCATCCGCTGCAATAATGCCCTGATCCGCCAGCATTTGCGCATGGGCCATAGAACCTGTAATATCCTGGGCAAACATCCGGCAGTCAAACCGAATGGAGGAATTAAAATCATTGACGCGCTCGTCAGCTTCTTTTGAAAAGCGCCCTGCCCATAATTTCATAAACATAACTCCCTATTTGAAGGGGAGCCGGGAGCACCTGCCCCCAGCTCCAAATTTATTTTTTTCAGTTATTTTTCTGGTTTTCCCGTTTTTCATCCAACAAGGCTTTTACTTTTAAGGGCAAACCAAACAAATTGATAAACCCGGCAGAATCGGCCTGATCATAAACATGGTCTTCCCCGAAGGTGGCGATTTCTTCGGAATATAAGGAATATGGGGAATACATACCAGCGTTAATCATATTGCCTTTATATAATTTCAATTTGACCCATCCGGTAACAGGTTCCTGTGTTTTTTCTACAAAGGCAGACATGGCTTCCCGCAAAGGCGTGAACCACTGGCCGTTATAAACCAGTTCGCCAAATTTAATGGACATTTGCATTTTATAATGCTGGGTTTCTTTATCTAAGCAGATTTCCTCCAGGCATTGGTGGGCATGATATAAAATTGTGCCGCCGGGAGTTTCATAAACGCCGCGGCTTTTCATACCCACAAGACGGTTTTCCACCATGTCCACAATGCCAATGCCATTTTTGCCGCCCAATTCATTCAGCTTGCAGATTAAAGACAGGCAGTCCATTTTTTCACCGTCTAAAGCAACCGGAACGCCTTTTTCAAAAGCAAGTGTGATATAAGTAGGTGTGTCAGGCGCTTTTTCCGGTGTTACGCCTAATTCCAAAATTTTGTCCAGGTTTGGCTCATTTTTCGGATCTTCCAGATCCAGACCTTCATGGGACAAATGCCATAAATTTTTATCTTTGGAATAGTTGGTTTCCCGGTTAATTTTTAAAGGTACGTTATGGGCTTCCGCATAAGCGATTTCTTTTTCGCGGCTGTTCAGCTCCCAGAAGCGCCAGGGGGCAATGATCGGCATATTGGGGGCAAAGGCTTTAATAGAAAGTTCAAAACGAACCTGATCATTTCCTTTGCCTGTGCACCCGTGGGCGATAGCGTCAGCCCCTTCTTTTTTCGCGATTTCCACTAATTTTTTCGCAATCAGCGGACGGGCAAAAGAGGTGCCTAATAAGTAACGGCCTTCATAGACAGCGCCGGCCTGCATGGTGGGAATAATATAATCTTCTGCAAATTCTTTTCTTAAATCGGCAATATAGCATTTGGAAGCGCCGGTTTTAATGGCTTTTTCTTCCAAGCCTTCCAGCTCCCCGTCGCCCTGTCCAACATTAGCGGCTACGGCAATGACTTCGCAGTTGCCATAATGCTCTTTTAACCAAGGGATAATAACAGAAGTATCTAAACCGCCGGAATATGCTAAAACCACTTTTTGAAAAGTTTCTGGTTGTAAATTGCTGCTCATAAGAAAGGTTCCCCCTATTGATCTAAAATTCAGGATTCCTCTTAATTATACTGCATAATTATACAATTTCAAGTAATTTTTTGCATAAATATTCATTTTCATAGGAGTATAAAAGTGTTGATCTTTCCAAAATACTTCTTTTTTACGGGGTTTTGTGATATAATAAAGGAAAATACTTCTTGAGATGGGAGTGCATAGCATATGCAGAAAATTACACCTTATGAAATCACAAAAAACCCGTTTACCCTGATTGGAAAGCAATGGGCAATGATTACTACCTGCCAGGGGGAAAAAATCAATACCATGACGGCAAGCTGGGGCGGCGTAGGGATTATGTGGGGAAAACCGGCAGCATTCCTGTTTATCCGTCCCCAGCGCTTTACCCGGGAGCTGATGGACGGAAGTGAGAAGTTTTCTGTTTGTTTCCTGCCGGAATCCCAGCGGCAGGCCATGACTTACTGCGGCAAAGCTTCCGGACGGAATGAGGATAAACTGGCAGCCTGCGGGCTGACAGCAGGCAGGCTGGAAGGCGTCCCGGTTTTGGATCAAAGCGAACTGGCACTGATTTGCAAAAAGCTTTACCGCCAGCGGTTAGATCCGGCCTGTTTACTGGAAAAAGAAATTGACGCCACCTGGTATCCCAATCAGGATCACCACTATATGTATATTGCCGAAATTGAAACTGCCTATATCAAGTAGGCCGCCAGGAAATCAACTGTGTTTCAAACAGAGAAAAAAATGCGGGAACCGGAACCGGCCATGCCAAAGCACCCTGCAACCCCGCTCCAAAACCATACGGGGATCCCTTCCCCAATGAAAAGTTATTTTGAATTATCCAGCGGCCTGTCTTTTGATGATGTAAGGGTTCATTATTATTCGGCAAAGCCTGCCCAATTTCAAGCCCTGGCCTATACCCAGGGAAGCCAGATTTACCTTGGCCCCGGCCAGGAGCAGCATTTGTCCCATGAACTTGGCCATATCATACAACAGAAGACGGGGCGCGTCAAGCCTGTGAAATCCTTTAACGGGGTGCCTTTGAATGACGATCCGAAGCTGGAACAGGAAGCGGATCATATGGGATAGATTGTGCAATATGTCACTATATTTTCTTGATTTTGTGGAAAATAACTATTGACATTATCTGAATATTCAGATATAATAAAGACACACTAAGAGGGATTTTAAAAGAAAAAAATCCGGAAAGAAAGAGCGGTGGTTCCAATGTACGATGAAGAACAATTTTCCATTTGCGTTGAAGAACAGAATGCCGATCATCTTGCTTAAATTGGATTTATAAAAAAATCATGGCGTTGCATTTTCTGTCAGGGCAATTTATATAGATAAGGAAATTTTCTAATGAGATAGTTTCTTTGCAATTTTAATTGTTCGCACAGGGCCTGTTTTGTGGATCTAACGTTCGCAAAAACAAGCCGGCAGAGAGGAAGATGTTTACCGATGAACTTTTCGACAGGCTTGCCGGACTCCTAATTTGTAACGCATCTTTTCAATAAAACGGTTATCACGTTTCAAACATTTCAAAGCAGGGTAAAAAATGATTTTGCAGCATGAAGTTCCCTTTTGGGAGGAAACAGTGAGGGTTCTCCAAATCTTCCTGTAAATGAGTCAGTTTACAGTGGGGCACAAAAGGAAACGCAAATATTTTTTACAAGTGAATATGCAGTTCTCATAGATTGGAAGCATTCTCGTGAGAGAATAAGAAACCAGAGATTGGCTGTACAGGTTGCGGAGGTACATCTGCAAAACCATAGCCGGGTGAAGTCCAATGTAAACAGAACAAACTGCGGCGCTAAGGAAACCCTTTAGCGCCGCTTATCGTTGTTTCAGTTTTTTGTGTTTCAGCCTTTGACAGCGCCTCCTGTTAAACCCCGGATTAAAAATTTATGGAAGAATAAAGCCAGGACTGCCGGAGGAAATAAAGCTGTTAAACCTGCCGCAGTTGTCAGACCATACTGGACAGAATCTTTTACAACAAATTCCGAAGTAATAATCGAAACGGGTTTTGTAGCCCGGGAAGATGCTAAAATTAAAGGAATTTGGAACTGGTTCCAGGACATAAGGACAATCATAAGGGCTGCGGAAAATAAGATGGGGCCGGAAATGGGAAGAATCACTTTAAAAAAAGTCTGTAACCGTCCGCATCCGTCTAAATAAGCAGCTTCTTCCAATTCCCGCGGAATGGTATGGAACCAGTTAGCTGTAAACCATGTAATCAAAGGCAGAAAAGAAGTGACATAAACCAAAGAAAGCCAAAATAAATTATCTAATAACCGGTAATCAGAAAACATTTTATACAAAGGGATAATCGTAGAAAATACAGGAATCGCCATTGTAATAAATAAGGTTGCCCGGATGGCCCTCCGCCCGGGGAACCGCAGGCGGGATAAAGCATATGCACAGCAGATTGCACAGGGCATCCCGATAACCAAAGTTAAAGCTGCCGCACTTAAAGAATTGACGACCGATTTCCAAAATAATTTACTTTGCCGGTTCACCGTAAACAAACGAATAAAATTATCAAAAGTAGGGGTTTCCGGCAGAAAACGGACTGTATTTTTAAACATTTCATGTTCCGGGGTAATGCTGACAATAAAGGCCCAGACCAATGGGCCTAATGTAAAAATTAAAAAGAAAATTGCAGCTGTCCAATAAAGCAAGCTTGCATGTTCTTTTGAAGCAGTATTGTTTTTTTGCGGTTTCATACTTCTTCCCCTTCCCTTGCAATGCTTTTCAAATACAGCAGCCCTAATAATCCGGCTAAAATCATAATCAGATAAGATAAAGCGCTGCCTGTACCAAAATCCAAAAAGGAGAAAGTTGTTAAATAATCCTGGATTAACAGGGTTTTGCCTAAATCACCATATCCGGCCAGGGAAACAATTTCATCAAAAACATTGACGGCACTAATGGAGGTGGAAGTCAGAACCACACCGGAAGCCGGAAGCAATAAAGGAAATGTAATCCGCTGGAACCGCTGCCAGGGGCCTGCCCCGTCAATGGCAGCCGCTTCGATAACAGAATCTGGAATTGCCTGCATAGCTGAAATATAAACAACTGTACAAAAAGGAATATTCCGCCATGCGGCAACTAAGGCAACGACTGCCAGCAAAGTCCACCGCTGGGAAAGCCACTGAACCGGTATATTAATAAAATGGAGGCGGATCAGGATTTTATTTAAAAAGCCATATCCGGGATAAAAAATCCATTTCCAAAGGATACCATTGACCACCGGCGGCAAAGCCCATGGTAAGATAGCAATAGCAGTCAGAAACCCTTGTAAACGGGTGCGGACATTGAGGATGGAAGAAAGCCCCAGTCCGCAAACCATACATAAAAGAACCACAAGGATTAAAAGACAAAGGGTATTTCCCAGGGCATAATGGAAATCGGCAGAATTTAAAACATCCCGGTAATTTTCCAGCCCTACAAAGGCTGTATCATCGGGAGCAGTCAGCTTCATTTTTTGCAGGCTGTAAGAAAATGTAACTAAAATCGGATAAAATACCAGTACTGTCATAAGAACTGCCGCAGGCAGCAGAAGCAGGTAACCATACCAGTCCTGTTTCTGCTGCCTAAATTGTTTTTCTTTTTTTAATTTTTCGATCATTTCCCTGCTAATTCCGTAATTTTTGCATTCATTGCATCAAAAGCTTCTTCGGGAGTCTGATTACCTAATACCATGGTGTTGACTGCATTATAGATGGCATTGCTCATTTCTGCATAATAATCTGGTACGCCGCCAGGGAATGGGGACATAATCCGTTTCGATTCTTCCAGCAAAGCACCTGTATTCTGGAGCTTGCCATTGTCAATTAACTGCTGTAAAACAGAAGTCCTTGTAGGCATAGCGTTTTGTACCTGGTTAAGCTGAACTTGTGTTTCGGGAGAATTGAACCATTTTACAAAAGCTTTTGCAGCATCTTTGTTTTTAGAGAATTTTGTAACGCCAACCCCTTCCGGAAGGGCAAAAGTATTGGGAGAAGGGCCGTCTGCACCTGGCAGAAGGATGGGCTGGATTTTACCGACTACCTGGGATTCTTTTTCATCATTGACGCGGCTGACAAAAGAAGTCGGCCCAACAATGAAGCTGGCTTCTCCGGCAGTCAGTTTCCGGTAAGCATCCATACCGGAAGCAGTTTTATTAGCAGGATCAACAAGGCCCTCTTCTACTGTCCGGTTGACAAACTGCAAAGCCGTCAGCACAGCATCTTTATTTAAAGTGCGGTCATCATTAAAGGCTTTTCCACCCTGGGCCAGTGCCATCCAGATTAAAGAAGTTGTTGCAGATTCGTCTGCATTCATTGGCATGGAATAAGGATATTCTACAATTCCCTTTTCCTTAATGTTCTTCAAAGCGCTGTAAACATCATTCCAGGTTTCCGGCGCTTCGGTAATGCCTGCTTTTTCAAAATGCTCTGTATTGTAATAAGCAATACGGAAATCATTGGCATAAGGCAAAGCTAATACTTGTCCATCTACCATAAAGGACTGGATAGAAGGCATTTCTGCAATATCTTCCTCACTGACGTCCAAAGGTTCCAGCCAGTCAGCACTGTGGAATTCCCCAACCCAGGACCAGTCTACTTCTACAACGTCAGCCGCGGCAGCTCCGCCGGAGGCTGCAATGGAAATTTTATTGCGGATGTCATCCCAGCCTACTACACTCATAATGACTTCTACACCGGTTTGCTCTGTGAAAGCGTCCAGCATTTCGTCAGAAGGTACAGCCCAATCAGGCACCATAACAGTGATTTCACCGCTTAAGGCAGGCGCTTCTTCGGAAGCCTGGGAGCTGCTGGGGGCTGCCTGGGAAGAAGCCGCAGGTTCAGAACTGGGGGCGGCAGGAGCTTGTGGTGGAGTCCCTCCGGAACATCCAGCAAACAAGGACAATCCCAAAGCGGAAGCCAATAAGCTGCATAAAAAACGTTTCATTTTTTTCTCTCCTTTTTTTGCCAAAAAGATTTCCCATTTTTCGACACAATATTTCCCTTTTTTAGGAGTGCCACAGCCACAAGTGGAAGCCGGTGGAAGCCACTCCTTAAAAGGTTCCTCTGTTATAAATATCATATAAATGAGGGCAGTGTAACAGAATGATAATAAAAATTTCCAATATAAATCATTTGCTGTCTGAGATACAGAAGCAGTTTTCTGCCAGTGTTATCTGATTATCTGTATGTTATGCCATTTTCTATTATAATACCCCTTTTTTTCTGTGTCCATAGGATAACTGTATTTAAAATTTGATTTTTTCTATAAGAAATTCGAATTTATTATATTTTTTAATTGATGTTACCATTATATTGCTATAAAAAACTACCGGACATTCCTTCAGGAATATCCGGTAGTTTTTCTATAAAAGTCGGAGTGAGGTGACTCGAACACCCGGCATCCTGCTCCCAAAGCAGGCGCGCTACCAACTGCGCTACACCCCGTCGAACACTTTATAGATTATATCGTATCCCAGGGGATTTGTCAAGTAAAAACTTTACAGCTTCCGCGGCTAATAAAAGCCCGGCGGCTGGGGGCACAAAGGAAATACTCCCGGGGGCATGGCGGCCGTTTGTCTGGGAAGCGACTGCTTTTTTGGGGGGCTCTAGGGAATAAAGCACCTGCCCATGAAGGAAGCCCTTGCGGCGCAGTTCCCGGCGCATAACCCGGGCCAGTCCGCAGCCACAGCCTTTTGCAGTATCGGCCAGATCCCCAATCCGAAGAAGTGACGGATCAAAACGGTTCCCAGTCCCAAGACAGGTCAGCAAAGGGATATGGGACTGCTGGCACTGTTCAAATAAATGCAGCTTTGCGGTGACAGTATCAATAGCGTCGATAATAAAATCAGGCTGCCAGTCATAAAGGAAGGCACAATCCTCCGGGAAATAGAACCGGGATTCTCCAGAAAAATCCCCATTGGGGCAAATGGAAAAAAGCCGTTCCAAAGCAGCTTGTGTTTTATCCATGCCGATTGTCTGTTGGGTTGCTAAAATCTGGCGGTTTAAATTGGTGGGATCGATTTTATCGTGATCGATTAAAAGCATATGCCCAATCCCGGCCCGGCATAAGGCTTCTGCTGCCGCACCCCCTACCCCGCCCAGGCCCAATACAGCAACCCGGGCATTTTTCAGTTGTTCCAAAGCTTCCGGCCCCAGTAAAAGCTCTGTCCGGGCAAGCCAGGATTCCCCCATAATCAACCTTCCCTTCTCCTCTTTTACCAGTTGCTGACATGGCCCCGCTGCAAAGCACCAAATACCCGTTTGGTAACACCGGGGTGCGTTTTCTCCAAATCTGCCAGAAAATCTTTGGTCCATTGGCGCTGGGTATATCCGTCCATAGGACAGGGATTTTTAACAACAGGCAGCTTTGCCCGGCGCACAGCAGAAGCAATTTCCTTTTCCGGCGCGAAGATCAAGGGTCGGATCATGGTTAAATCTTTGCGGGACAAATAAGAAACCGGTGAAAAACATCCGATGCGGCCTTCATGAAACAGGTTCATCAAAAGGGTTTCCACAGCATCATCATAATGATGGCCTAAAGCAATTTTATTGCAATGCAATTCTTTAGCCGTATCATGGAGGACGCCCCGCCGCATCCGGGCACATAAGCTGCAAGGATTGCTTTCCTGGCGTTCCTGGAAAACAATAGCGCCAATTTCGGTTTTCTTCAAATGAAAGGGAATGTCTAACTGGCGGCACAGATCGGCAAGAGGGGTAAAATCCGTTTGAACACCTGGGAACCCGTTGTCCAAAGATACGGCGGCTAAAAAGAAGTCAACACCTAAATAACGGCGTACCCCGGCTAATCCCGCCAGCAAAGCGACAGAATCTTTCCCGCCGGAAACCCCTACTGCAACCCGGTCCCCATCTTCCAGCATGTGGTATTCCGTAACAGCCCGCCGGATATACCCCATAATCCTTTGCATATCCCAACGCATTGGCTTACCCGTCCTTTCCGATTTTTTCTTTTTTATCCGGTTTATCGGGAATTTCTGTTTCAGACGGGAGGCGTTCCACCCGTATTCGGGCAATGCGCCGCTGGGCTGTTAATACGACAGTAAAACAAACCCCGTCTAATGTAATGGAAGGGTGTTCTTCCGGGCCAGGCAGTCCGCCTAACAAATCGGTCAGGAAACCGCCAATGGTATCATATGCGCTTTCCTCCTGGCTTTCCAGCTCAATGTCAAATAAGCTTTCTACTTCGTCAATGGATACGGTACCGTCAATTAAATAACAGCCCTCCTGGATTTGATAAATTTCTTCTTCTTCGTCATCATATTCATCCTGAATATTCCCCACAATGGATTCCAGTAAATCCTCCATAGAAACAATGCCGGCAGTCCCGCCATATTCATCTACGGCAATAGCAGCCTGTAATTTTTTCTGTTTAAACTGGCCGAACAGATCCACACAGGGGATATTTTCCGGAACAAATAAAACTTTACGCATATAATTCCGGGCTGAAAAGCCCGCGTCACTTTTTCCAATTAAACATAACAAATCTTTCACATATAAAATGCCTTCAATGCTGTCAATATCTTTTTCGTAAACCGGAATCCGGGAATAACCGGTTTCTATGGCGATCCGGATGATTTCTTCCAAAGGGGCGTCCAATGGAATGGCAGTCATGTCCATACGGTGGGTCATTACTTCGGAAACGGTGCGGTTATCAAATTCAAAGATATTGTTGATCATATCTTTTTCACTTTTTTCAATGGCACCTTTTTCATTGCCCATATCAACCATTAAACGGATTTCTTCTTCTGTTACATCTTCTGCCGGTTCCCCGGGATGGACGCCGAATAACCGGCCGATCCATTCCGCTGCCCAATGATTCAGGCATACAAATGGACGCAATAAAAAAGAGAATCCGCCGCAAAGCCCTGCTAAAGTAAAAGACAATCCTCCGGCATATTTGGCCCCGATCCGGGAGGGGAGCAGGTAACAAAAAACATCCAGCACCAGCACCAGCAGAAGAAACAAGCCGATCCGGATTCCCCACTGAAAAACCAGGGATTCCGGAACAAATTCCTTGTTTATTAGTAGGATATTCATTCCTTTCCAAAGCAGGATACATCCGGCTGCAACACAAATCAGCCGGGCAAGCTCCAATCCGTCTAAAAAAGCAGTTGGCTTTTCTAACAGCTTCGCAATACGGCGTTCTTTGGGGTTTTCGGAACCAGCCATGCGTTTTACAGCGCTGTCAGGCAATACAGTTAATGCGGTGCGGCCTGCTGCCAGCAAGGCGCCTGCCAATAAAAACAACAATGCAGCAGGCCAGTTGGGATAGGGGTCCATAAATCATTCCTCCTGTGCCAAAAGGCACATCACAGTATTTTTTATCCATAATAACCGCTTTTTCACAGCCTGTCAAATAAATGCAGTCAAAGCGGATCAAAAAACAGACAGGAACAGCTTGATTAAAACGGCACCCGTCTGTTTTTCTATGATTCTTTTGGGAATACCTTTTCCAGTTGTCCGGGCTGCGGGTACAGCCATAAAAAACTGCCTCCTTCTTCACCTATAAAATGGGCCGGAAGGTTCCCTTCTATACATTTTATTTTCTGGCTTCATAATATCATTTTTTTATTGCAAATTCAAGCATATTTCCTTTTCCCCTCTTTCAAGAAGGGGAAAAATGTTATATAATGAGGAAATAACAATAGCCCCCGCCGGCGTAGCGGCTGGTAAGGGACAGGAATTTTTATCAGGAGGGCTGCTGTCAAAATGAACAATGCCAATCAGGTAGAAATCTGCATCAATGGCGTGCATTATCATATTGCTACAAATGAGCCGGCGCAATATCTCCAGGAATTAGCTCATGATGTAGATACACAATTACAAACCTTGCTGGAACGGAATCCGTCTATGAGTTTTAACGACGCGGCAGTCCTTTGCCTGCTGAATTATGCAGATAATTACCGGCGCAGTGAAGAAAGTGCTGACCATATGCGGAACCAAATCAGCGATTATCTGGAAGATGCTGCGAAAGCCCGCATAGAAGTGGATGAAGCCAACCGCCGGATCGAAACCTTCCAGCGGGAACGGGAACGGCTGCGTCAGGATATAGAACGGCTGACAAAAGAAGTGGAACGTTATAAACGGCCAGAAAAAAATACCGGGTCCCATGATCCGGCCCGGAAATGATCCGGCCGGAAATCCTTGCCCCGGCAGGCAGTCCGGAAGCACTGGAAGCAGCCCTGGCAGTTGGGGCGGACGCGGTTTATTTGGGGGCCGACGGGTTTCATGCCCGCAGGGGGGCGCAGAATTTCAGCCGTCAGGATCTGCCGGATTTGGTACGGCGCTGCCATGTCCAGGGGGCAAAGTTATATTTGACGATGAATACTTTGGTACAGGAGCCGGAAACAGAAGCTTTTTTAGAGCTGGCAGCATGTGCCTGCGAAGCCGGAACAGATGCCATAATTGTCCAGGATTTAGGCATGGCGGCATTATTGCGGCGTTATGCCCCGGCAATGCGGCTGCACGGCTCCACGCAAATGGCAGTCCATAACTTATCCGGGGCAAAAATGCTGGAAGATTTGGGATTTTGCCGGTTTGTACCTGCCCGGGAATGTTCGGAAGAAGAATTGAAAAAGATCCGCCAGGGCACCTCATTAGAGATGGAAGTCTTTGTCCATGGAGCATTGTGTATGTGTGTTTCGGGTCAGTGCTATATGAGTGCCATGTTAGGAGCCCGCAGCGGGAACCGGGGCCTGTGCGCCCAGCCTTGCAGGCTGCCCTTTGCCTGCGGGGACATGGATCACGCCCTTTCTTTAAAAGATATGAGCCTGATTCCCCAGATAGTCCGGCTCCAGGAAGCCGGCATTGATTCATTAAAAATAGAAGGCCGTATGAAGCGTCCCGAATATGTTGCGGCAGCCGTTACAGCCTGCCGGGATGCGTTAGAAGGACGGCCCGTAGATATGGAAGCGTTAAAATCAGTTTTTTCCCGCAGCGGCTTTACAGATGGGTATTTTACAGGCCGGCGGGGTTCTGCCATGTTTGGCATCCGGGAAAAAGAAGATGTACAGGCTGCGGGAAAGGTGTTAGGGCAATTTGCCAGCCTGTATGAAGATCCCAGGCGCAGGGCCCATCCAGTACCGGTATGGATGCAGTTTGAAATGAAACCAGAGGGATGCAGTTTAACGGTAAAAGACGGGGAAGGCCGTCAGATCTCCGTTTCCGGGGAAGCTCCCCAGATTGCCCAGAATAAGCCCACGGGAGAAGAACGGGTCCGGGCCGCTTTGGGAAAAACGGGCGGAAGCCCTTACCGCCTGGAAGGGCTGGACTGTATTTTGGAACCGGGGCTTATGGTGCCTGCGGCCCAGTTAAATGGGATGCGCCGCCAGGCTTTGGAAGCATTGGGCCAGCTCCGCGGGGAACCATGCCCCGTTCCTTTTCAGAAGGTCGAGCTGCCTGCCCCCAAAACACATCCGCTGCCGGAAACACAAGCCTTGCGGGTTGACGCCGCATATCCTTACCAGGTCACAAGGGCCATGGCCCGGAAAGCAAGAATGCTTATATTGCCGGTGCAGGCGTTAGCAGCTTTAGATTCTGACCATTTCCTATGGGAATACAAGGATAAGCTGTGCGCGTCTTTTCCCCGCATGATATGGGAAGAAAATGAAGTCACCTCTTTAGCAGGAAAACTGCGGGAACAGGGGATTCTCCACGCCCAGGCGGGGAATTTAGGGGCTTTGCGTTTGGCCCGGGCCCATGGCTTTATCCTCCATGGGGATGCTTTTCTGAATGTGCTGAACCATCATAGCCTTCAGGCATTGGCAGATATGGGGGCCTGTGATATAACGGTTTCTTTTGAAGCCGGATTGTGGGCCAGGGATTTGCCTTCCCCCGTTCCAAAGGGGCTTACTGCTTATGGCCATATCCCTTTGATGACTGTGCGGAACTGCCCGATCCGGTGCTCCATTGGATGCAGGCGGTGCAGGCAGGGGGAAAACCGTATTACCGACCGGAAAGGCAGCCAGCTTTCCCTCCGGTGCGCCAGAGGAAGCTGTGAAATCGAAAATCCAGTACCTTTTTATATGGCGGACCGTTTGGCAGAGCTGAAAGGGTTTGATTTCTTGACTCTCCGTTTTACCGGGGAACCTGCGGAAGCCTGTGAAAAAATATGGAATGAATACCAGCAGGGCGGGAAGCCTCCAGCCGCGTTCACACGGGGATTGCTTTACCGCCAGCTTTTATAGATGATAAATTTGAATAATGAGGAAATGAAATGATACTGCAAATCAAAAAGCTTCGAGAGAATGCGGTCCTGCCCTTGCGGGCAACCGGCGGCAGCGTAGGATATGATTTATGCGCCGCCCTGGAAGAACCTGTAACCCTGAATCCAGGGGAAACAAAGCCAGTCCCTACGGGCCTTGCAATGGCAATCCCGGAAGGATATGGCGGATTTCTTTTTGCCCGCAGCGGGCTGGCTGTGAAGCATGGCATAGCCCCTGCAAATTGCGTAGGCGTCATTGACAGCGACTACCGGGGCGAAGTTTTAATCGGCCTCCATAACCATGGCAATACCCCGTATACCATCCAGCCAGGGGAACGGGTGGGACAACTGGTGCTTTTGGCAGCAGCCCTTCTGGAAGTAACGGAATGTGAAGCCTTAGAAGAAACCCAGCGGGGCGCTGGGGGATTTGGCTCCACAGGGCGGTAAAGGGGGAAATGAAACCAGTATGTTAAATTTAGACGGTATTCCGGTGGTTCTTGCGTCACAGTCCCCCCGGCGGAAAGAACTTTTAGCACTGTTAATTCCGGTATTTCAAATAGAGCCAGCCGATACAGACGAAACCCTTCCGGAAGGGATTTCCCCGGATCAGGGGCCGGTACTGCTGGCACTGCGCAAAGCCCGTCTGGTTGCGGAAAGGCATCCGGAAGCCCTGGTAATCGGGGCAGATACGGTAGTTGCGGCGCCGGACGGGGAAATTTTAGGCAAGCCCAGGGATGAAGCAGACGGGGCAAGGATGCTGCGCCTTTTAGCAGGAAATTTGCACCGGGTATATACCGGTGTAGCTTTTTGCTGGAAGGGAAAGGAGCATACCTTCTGCTGCGGCACAGAGGTGGAAATGGCGCCCATGTCCCAGGAGGAAACAGCATGGTATCTTTCTACCGGGGAAGCCATGGACAAAGCCGGGGCTTATGGAATCCAGGGGGCAGCTTCCCGGTTTATCCGGCGCATTTCAGGGGATTATTTTAATGTTATGGGTTTGCCTGTCAATGGGCTTTATGAAAATCTGACAAATTTTATGCAGGTAAGGTAATTGTGTAAGGGAAAAGGCGAAAAATGGCGGGAGTTCCAGAATGTTTACGAAAAATTCAGTTGTGTAAAAGGCGGCCACAGAGTATAATATTCATGAATTACATTAAGGGGGACGCAAATTCATGTTTGCAAAAGATATTGGAATAGATTTGGGTACGGCAAATACGCTGGTATTTATGAAGGGGAAGGGAATCATTATGCGGGAACCTTCCGTTGTGGCCGTAGATACCCGTAATGATACAGTACGTTATGTAGGACAGGATGCAAAAGAAGTCATAGGCCGTACACCAGGCTGTATTGTAGCAGTACGGCCATTAAAAGACGGAGTAATCGCAGACTTTGATATAACAGCAACCATGCTGGAAATTTTTATAAAAAAAGCTTTCAATAATTCGGTGCTGGCCCGTCCAAGAATCATTATTTGCGTGCCTTCCGGAGTCACGGCTGTGGAACGGCGGGCAGTCCGGGAAGCTGCATTAAAAGCAAAAGCAAAACAGGTTTCCATTATTGAGGAGCCTATGGCGGCGGCAATCGGCGCGGGGCTGCCTGTGGCGGAAGCTACCGGGAACATGGTAGTTGACATTGGGGGGGGCACCAGTGAAGTAGCTGTAATTTCGTTAGGCGGCATTGTAGCGGCACGAAGCGTCCGGGTAGGCGGCGACGAATTAGACAGCTCCATTATCCAGTATGTAAAGAAAAAATATAATCTGCTGATCGGGGAACCTACGGCAGAAACCATTAAAATTTCCATTGGTTCCGCTTATCCCATGGAGGAAGAAATGACCACGGAAATCAAAGGCCGGGATTTAATGGACGGCCTGCCGAAAAATATCACCATTTCTTCGGTAGAAGTCCGGGAAGCTTTGGCAGATCCCCTTTCCATGGTATTGGACGCCATCCGTGTTACATTAGAAAAAACCCCTCCGGAATTGTCTGCTGATATTATTGACCACGGCATTACGCTGACAGGCGGCGGGGCCATGCTCCATGGATTGGACAAGCTTATTGAAAGGGAAACCGGGATGCCCGTACATATTGCGGAAAATCCTTTGGATTGTGTCGCACTGGGTACAGGCAAAGTGCTGGATAATATTAACATGCTGCGGGATCTGTTGTCAGATGATCCCAAAATCCGTTGATCCTTTGGCGTTTATCTGCATAAGCCGGATAGATAGGGAAAAGGCAAGGCTATCCCTGACTTTTACAACGGCAGTCCATGGGAGGGTTTATGGGGGACTTTTTTAAAAGTACACGTTTCAAGATCCTGCTGGGCCTTTTCATTGTCTTATTTGCATTTATGCTCCGGGCTGCCTGGACAGGGGGCCTGTCCCCGGAACTGGAACAAGGGGTGGGGATTATAGCAGTCCCCTTCCAGAAAAGTGCTGCTGCGATTTCCGGCTTTGTAACCCGTTATTTCCAGCGCTATGTACGGGCAGATGAAATCGCGGAAGAAAATGAAAACCTCCGGTCCCAGGTCAATGAGCTGCGGTCCCAGCTGACGGATTTTGAAACGTATAAGCAGGAAAACGAAACATTAAAACAGTTTTTAGGGATTAAAGAAGAACATCCCGATTTCCAGTTGGAACCGGCGGCAGTAGTCAGCCGGGATCAGGACAACCGGTTTTCCCATTCTTTTACCATTGACAAAGGATATTTAAACGGGGTTTCCTCCTTGGACCCCGTGGTATCCCCGGATGGCCTGGTCGGGCGTGTCCAGGAGGTAGGGGCAAATTATTCAAAAGTTATCACCATTCTGGACGTCAGCTCTGATGTAGGCGCTTATGATGTGCGCACCAGGGATATCGGCACCGTATCGGGGAATTTTACAATGGCTTCCCAGGGGGCCTGTAAATTATCCTATCTGCCCCGGGAAAGCAGTGCCGCAGTCGGGGATTTGATTGTGACCACAGGCGGCGGATTGTTCCCAAAGGATCTGGTCATCGGAAAGCTGGTAAGGGTAGGCACAGAAGCCGGCGGGATTTCCTTATATGGTGTGGTAGAGCCTGCCGCGGCTATCCAGGATTTGACCGATGTTATGGTCATTAAGTCTTTTGAGGGGCAGGAAAAGCAATGAACAACAGGCCAAAAATCAGGGCGGCAAAATATACAATCTACTGCCTTTTCATGCTGGCTTTGTATATCCTCCAGACAACACCGGGATTTCTTTCCATTGGGGGGCTGAAACCGAATTTTGTGATCCCTGTGGCTATGGCCATTGCCGTTTGCGAAGGAGATTTTCCAGGGGGCATTTTTGGGGCTGTGGCAGGGATTTTATGTGATTTCAGCGCGACTTCTTTATTTGGCTTTCAGGCGGCAATTTTGCTGGCCTGCTGTACGGCGGCGGGCTTATTGACGGTTTATCTGCTGCGGCCTACCATTGTAAATTTCATACTGCTTCTGGCAGCTGCCCTGCTGATCCATGGGATGTTGATTTACCTGTTAAACTTCTATATGTGGGGCTATGAGGATGTTATATTAGTTTTAACCCGCCGTATTCTGCCAAGTATCATATATACATTACTATTATCCCCTTTGCCTTTTTTAGCCGTCCACCGGCTTCATGAACGGTTCGAGGAATGGCTGGAAGAATAGAGAAAGGAGCGGTACAGGGATGAAAGAAAAAATTTTGCGGAACCGTTCTGTTCTTTTGTCCATGGCCCTGATCGGGGTGCTGATGGTTTATTTGCTGCGCCTGATGCAGCTCCAGATTGTAGACGGAGCGGAATTAGAAAAAAAACTGAATGACAGCTATCCATCTTATCAGATCATTAAGGCCACAAGAGGGGAAATTTTTGACCGGAACGGCCGCCCGCTGGTCACCAATACCATAGGGCTGGATGTGGTGATTGACAGGGCTTATGTGGTTCCTAAAGAGATCAACCAGATGCTATTGCGATTGATCCAGGTGATGGAGCAGGCAGACGAAGACTGGGTGGACCGCTTGCCTTTAACAGACCATGCCCCGTTCCAGTTCCGGCAAACCAGCGAACAGGCAGAAGCAGCTTTAAAAAATATTTTGGCTCTCCAACCCTATGCCACAGCGGAGGATTGTGTTTATGCCCTCCGTGAAAAATACGATTTGGAAGAAATGAATGACAACGATTTCCGTAAAGTTGCAGGGGTACGGTATGAAATGGACCGACAGGGCTTTGACATGACAACGCCGTATACCTTTGCTTCCAACATCAAAATTGAAACGGTGCCGAAAATTAAAGAACGGGGTTTTGAACTGCCTGGTGTTGACGTTGTGGAAACGCCACAGCGCCAATATGTCAGCGGCACCATAGGCGCCCACATGATTGGGACAACAGGCATCCTTTATAAAGAGGACTGGGATGCGGCCGAAGAAAAAATTCCCCAGGAAGGGGGCACATATACAGCAGTCATCAACGGCCTGGAATATAAGATGACAGATATTATCGGCCGTTCCGGAGCAGAAAGGGCCTTTGAACGTTATTTGAAAGGAACCGATGGCCGGCGGCAGATCCTCCAGGATTCCAAAGGGCGGGTATTGGAGGTTATCAATGAACAGGAGCAGGTTCCTGGAAAAAGCGTCATGCTGACCATTGATTCCCGGATTCAGAAGGTGGCCCAGGATGCACTGGAAAAGAAAATTGTTTCCATGCAGAACGACCTGGTAAACTATCCCATTGGGAAAGGCCATGAAGCCTGTGCCGGAGCTGCGGTAGCAATCCATGTCCCTACCGGGGAAGTGTTAGCTGCCGCCAATTACCCCACCTATGACTTGTCCACTTATTTAAAAGATTATGAAAGCCTGTTAAAAACGCCTCATGAGCCGTTAAATGACCGGGCATTAAACGGGGCATATACACCGGGTTCTATTTTTAAACCGGTTGTTGCGTTAGCGGGCCTGACAGAAGGAGTAATTGCCAGGGATGAATCCGTTTTCTGCGGGATGGTATATGATCTTTCCGGATGGAAGCGTTACTGTTTGTCTGCCCACGGTAACCAGAATGCCATGCAGGCTTTGGCCCATTCCTGCAATATCTATTTTTACGAAGTAGGACGCCGGTTAGGAATTGACCGGATTTACCAGTATGCAACGGATTTAGGCTTGGGAACAGACATTGGGGCGGAACTGCCTTATTACCGGGGGCGTATTTCCAACCGGGAGCTGAAAATGGCCCTGCGGGACGAGCCCTGGCAGCAGGGCGATACCATCCAGGCGGCCATAGGCCAGTTGGATACCCTGCTTTCCCCTATTTCGCTGGCCTCCTATTGCGCGGCCCTGGCCAATGACGGAACCCGGAACCGGATTACTTTTTTGAAGTCAGTCCGTTCTTATACCTTTGATGAAACGGTTTATGAGCATGAACCGGAAGTCATAGGGAAAATTGATTCCCCGGCAGCTTTTGCGGCAGTCCGGGAAGGCATGTACATGGCGGCCCAAGGGGCCAGCGGTACGGCAAGGGGGACTTTTGGCAAGGGGCTTTATGAAGTGGATGTCTGTGCAAAAACAGGCACGCCGGAAACCTCCCAGTACCCCAATTCCACATTTATTGCCTATGCTCCGGCAGTCAATCCGGAAATAGCCGTTTGTGTCATCATTGAAAAAGGATGGCATGGGTATACAGGGGCGCCGGTAGCAAAGGAAATTTTTGAAGCTTATTTTGACGCCAACCGTGCCACGTCGGATTCCCTGCTTTCCTATGGGGTATTGGTGCCTTAAACCTAAAAAAGAAAAAAGGGGGAAAGGCTTGTGTCTGAACGCATCCTGATTACCGGCGGCAAAGGCGGCGTAGGGAAATCTACGGTTTGCGCCATGTTAGGGATGGCCTTGGCCCGGGAGGGAAAGCGGACGCTTCTTTTAGAAGCCGGACAGCGTTCCCTGGATGTGATGATGGGCTGTGAAAATGTATTATATGATTTTGGGGACTTGTTAGAAGGCCGGTGCAGCGTTGAAGATGCCCTGCTTTCAGCAGGAGGGGTTGATTTTTTATGCGCGCCGCCCAAGGGCTTTTCACAAATGCCGGACCCCCGGATTTTATGGGATTTGTTCCGGGCCTGGGAGGAAACATATCATTTTATCCTGATAGAAGTGCCCGGCCAGCAGGAGCTGCTGTCTTTATTTTCCCAGTTTATCCAGCGGGCCGTTATTATTTCCACAGCAGACCGGACAAGTGCCCGGGGCGGGCGGATGGCTTCGGATCTGTTGGCCCGGCAGGGCATATATGATATCCGCTTATGTATTAATATGCTGCCGCCGGATTTCCTGTATACACGGCCGGTTCCGGACTTGGACTGGCTCATTGATACAGTCTGTGCCCAGCTTATTTGTATCCTTCCTTTTGAATTCCGTTTGATTTCGGGAATGCTTCTGGGAAATTCCGTCAGATTATCCCATGATATTTCTGTCATTTTTGACAATTTCGCACAAAGAATCCTCGGAAAATATATTGATTTATTGGTCTGGTAGGTGCTATAATAGAAATGTTATCCGATCCCTTCATAATGATTTCATTTTGCGTTTGAAAAAGCGGATATGCGTTAAATTTGTCTTGAATACGGAAATTAGAAAAAGGAGGAACAAGCAATGAACATTGCGCTGATCGCGCACGATTCAAAAAAAGAGCTGATGTCCCAGTTCTGTATAGCCTACTGTGGCGTATTCAGCCGCCACCATCTGTGTGCAACCGGTACAACAGGGAAAATGGTGTCGGAAGCAGCCGGCCTTCGCGTGTTCCGGTTCTTGAGCGGGTCCCAAGGCGGGGATCAGCAAATCGCAGCACGGATTGCCTGTAATGAAATTGATTTGCTGTTATTTTTCCGGGATCCTATCCGCTGCAACCCGGGGGAACCGGACGAAGCTGGACTGCTCCGGCTTTGTGATGTCCATAATATTCCAGTAGCGACCAATATCGCAACAGCAGAAGCTTTAATCCATGCCCTGGACCGGGGGGATTTGGACTGGCGGAACATCGTAAATCCCAACCATTAGAGAAGTACCCCCTCCCCGGCAAAAGCTAACAGAACTTTTTTGTCCGCCATATCAAAAAATAGATAAAAAAATAAAAAATCTGCATCTCCCCATAAAATGGCTTTTGGTTCAGGAATTGCGGCTTCCGGAACAAAGGCTGCGGGGCTATGCGCCTGGGGGTAAAGAAGGATCAGCCTTTCCCCAGGAAACCCCTGCCCCAAGTCGGGGGCGGAAAAGAGGAACCCATGAAAAATTATATTCCATTGATGTTGTGCCTTTTGCTCTTGGCCGCATGTACGCCGCAACAACAGCCTGCAGCTTCTCAAACAGCGGCTGCTCCAGCAGAAAGCACAGCAGATATTTCACAGCCAGAAGAACCCGGATCTTCTTCCGAAGCGACAGCCAGCCAGGAACCCCAAAGTCCGGAAGAAAATTTGGAAGCATCTTCTGAATCCTCCAGCAAAGAGGAAAATACAGTCCCGGAAGGGATATCCCAAGAAGAAAGAGAAGAAACACCGGAATTAAGCCCTCCCCGCCAAGTCCCAGGAGAATTGACGGTTTTTTATGATGGTGGAACCCCCCGGTTTTCCATGCAGCTCCAGGTGCCATCCCAGGACATTTATTCCGGCAGCGCTGATACCGTAACGGTGGAACGGCAGCGCAATGGCCGATGGGAACAGGTACGGGGGGAGAATACAGGAAATTTTACATTAGAAGGAAAGCTGGCTGTCAACGGGCCCCTTCCCCGTCAGATTTTAGATGATGCTCCGGAAGGGATTCCTTATCGTGTGACCATCCTGCTGCAAACAGGCTCCGGAGGCCAGATCACCGCCTCCGGTATTTTCCATGCGGGAGAAACGTTTTCCGGCACCGTTCCGGAAAAAACCTTGGCCAGCCCGGAAACCTTGCAGATAACAACAGAAGTAACCGTTTCGGAAGAAGGGCTGCTTCCCTTTACCCAGACTATAACCAATACCAGCGGCCAGACCATTACATTAGAGGGGGCCTACCAGGTCCTTCAGAGCAGAGGCGGCGTTTGGCAGGAAGCTGCCTATCCGGGGACTGTGCCGAATATGGCAGCCGGAGGCCCGATCCTGCTGCCGGGGCAGTCTGTGACAGACAGCGGGCTTTTGCCGGTCACCGCAGCCCAGGCCCGCCGCGGGGGGGATTACCGGATTGTCCGCCGGGCAATCGTAGCCTGTCCCCGGGAGGATCAGGAAGCTGGCATTGAATTTTATACAGAATTAACCGCAGGGGAAAGCTTCCAGGAAGCAGCTCCTGCACAGGAAACCCCGGACAATCCGGAGCTGCACCAGATTCCATTGATTTTAGAACAGACAGGTTTCTTGGCGGGAGAAATCCCCTTGGCGGCATGGATAGAGAATACCACAGAAAAAACAGTAACAGCCAGTGCTTTACGGATTTACCGGGTGTCTGACGGGGAAACCTTGTGGACAGACGAGCCCGAAAAGAAAACGGACATCTCCCCAAAAAATAACGGGCTGCTATTGGATACAGCCCTGGAACTGGAAGCCGGGGAATATATGGCAGAAGTGTCCCTGCGTTCCGGAGATGCGGCAGGAACCGTATCGAAAGGCTTCACGGTTTACCAGGATAAGCTGGAAAACGCCGCCAGCGCAGCCACCGTAGAAATGAAAATTTCTGTCCAGGGGGAAGATGAAAATGGCATGGCTGTTTTCACCCAGACATTTACCAACCATAGCTGCCAGACCTTGCTGGTAGGCCGGAGCTTCCAGACAGAGCAGCCAGGAGGAGGGCTTTGGACCCCGGTAGGAGATGCAAAAGCCACTGCCGGACAGGAAGATTTACTTCCTTTGCATCCGGGGGCATCCGTAACCCTGGAAGGGACATTGCCTTTCCCGGCCAAACGGATGCCGGATCAGTACCGGATTACCCGGACGATCATGGTAGAAAACCCGCTGCCGTCCCAGAAAAACGGGCTGACTTTGGTTTATACCGTTACAAAAAAATAGAGAGAGAATTTCAGGAGGAGTTATGGCGATCATCACCAATGCCCCACGGGGGACACAGGATATTTTACCGGAGCAAAGCGGCAAATGGCAGTATATTGAAAAGACAGCCCTGGATACCGCCGGGAAATTTGGATTTCATGAAATCCGGGTTCCGACTTTTGAACATACAGAGTTATTCTGCCGTTCGGTAGGGGATGGAACAGACGTAGTACAAAAAGAAATGTATACCTTTTGTGACAAAGGGAACCGTTCCATTACCCTGCGACCGGAGGGCACAGCAGGGGTTATGCGGGCCATGCTGCAAAACAGCTTACTGGCAGGGCCTTTGCCGGTGAAAGCCAGTTATGTTGTAAACTGTTTCCGCTACGAAAAGCCCCAGACAGGGCGGCTTCGGGAATTCCACCAGTTTGGTGTAGAAATGGCCGGGGCTGCAGCTCCTGTGGCTGATGCCCAGGTTATCGCCTTAGCGAAAGCCATTTTTGACCGTTTAGGCATCCGTGATCTGGCGCTGGAGTTAAATTCCATAGGCTGTCCGGAATGCCGGTCCAAATATCACCAGGCATTAAAAGCCTATTTTGCGGGCCATCAGGAAGCATTATGCGAAACCTGCCAGAGCCGCCTGGAAACGAATCCCATGCGGATTTTAGACTGTAAAAGTCCCGTATGCCAGAAAATCGCGGCAGAAGCTCCTAAAATTACAGATTATTTATGTGAGGCATGTGCGGCCCATTTCCGGGAAGTCCAGGAACATCTGGAAATGATGGGGATTGCTTTTACAGTAAACCCTTCCATTGTCCGTGGGCTGGATTATTACACCCGCACCGTATTTGAATTTGTATCCTCCGGGATTGGCGCCCAGGGGACAGTCTGCGGCGGGGGCCGTTATGACGGCCTCATTGAAACGTTAGGAGGCCAGCCTACCCCGTCCATAGGCTTTGCTATGGGCTTGGAACGGCTTTTATTAGTCATGGAACAGCAGGACTGCAATTTCCCCTCCGGGGAAACCTGCGCGGTTTATTTCGGAAGCATGGGATCGGAAGCTTCCAAAAAAGCGGCATGGCTTTGCAAGGGCCTGCGGGAAGCCGGATTTTATGCGGAATGTGATTTAATGGGCCGCAGCGTAAAAGCGCAAATGAAATATGCGGACAAGCTGGGGGCAAAATATAGCTGCATCATCGGGGAAAAGGAGATGCAGGAAGGAAAAGCGATTATAAAACGGATGGAAGACGGTGAAACAGCGGAACTGCCTTTGGAATGTGGGCCGCTGGTGGAATTTTTATCTGCCGCCTTTTCTCCGAATCCATAAATTTTAACTTTGGAATGAGGTTTCAGCTATGAATGAGACAATGCAGGGACTTAGAAGGACAAAATATTGCGGTTTGTTTACCACGGAAGATATTGGAAAAGAAGCCGTTGCCTGCGGATGGGTACAGCGCATCCGGGATAAAGGGATGCTGGTTTTTGTTGACCTGCGGGACCGCACCGGGATTCTCCAGCTTGCTTTTGACGACGCCACAGAAAAGGCTTTGCGGGAAAAAGCCCAGACAGTCCGTTCGGAATATGTCCTGATGGCAAAAGGCATTATCCGCCGCCGGGAATCAGTAAACCATGATATTCCCACCGGGGAAATTGAGCTTTATGTACAGGAACTGCGTATCTTGAACCAGTCCTTAACACCGCCTTTTGAAATCAGCGACCGTACAAAAGCCAATGATGAAATCCGCCTGCGCTACCGTTATCTGGATTTGCGCCGGGGGGAAATGCAGCATGCTTTAATGATGCGGCATAAGATTGTCAAAACAGCCCGGGATTATTTTGATGAAAACGGGTTCCTGGAAATAGAAACCCCCTGCCTGATCAAGTCCACGCCGGAAGGGGCCAGGGATTATTTGGTTCCCAGCCGTGTGAAACCGGGATCTTTTTTTGCCCTGCCCCAGTCCCCCCAGCTTTATAAACAGCTTTTAATGCTGTCCGGTTATGACCGTTATATGCAGATTGCCCGGTGCTTCCGGGATGAGGATTTGCGGGCAGACCGTCAGCCGGAATTTACCCAGATCGACCTGGAAATGTCCTTTATTGATGAAGATGATGTAATGACCGTCAATGAAGGCTTTATGAAGCGGGCATTTAAAGAAATTTTAGATGTGGACATTCCTACGCCATTCCTGCGGATGCCTTATCAGGAAGCAATGGACCGGTTTGGCTCTGATAAGCCGGATACCCGGTTCGGCATGGAATTGCAGGATCTTTCCGGAATGTTAAAAGACTGTACCTTTAAAGTGTTTGCAGGGGCTTTGGAAACCGGCAGCGTCCGGGCTATCAACGCCAAAGGCGCGGCGGACAAGCTGACCCGGAAAGAAATCGACAAGCTGGTAGATTTCGTAAAAACCTATCGGGCAAAAGGGTTAGCTTTTACCCGTTTGACAAAGGATGCAGAAAGCTCCTCATATGAAAAATTCCTGACGGAAGAAGAAAAACAGAATATCCGCACCAAAATGGATGCCCAGCCTGGGGACGTGATTTTAATTGTAGCCGATCCCAGCAATCAGGTAGTATATGACAGCTTAGGGGCTTTGCGGTGCGAACTGGCAAAACGGCTGGATCTGATCCCAAAAGGCGTATATAACTTCCTGTGGGTAACAGAATTTCCTTTGTTTGAGTACAGCGAAGAAGAAAACCGTTATGTTGCCAAACACCATCCCTTTACCCATCCGGCACT
This sequence comes from bacterium 1XD42-1, assembly GCA_003612625.1. Classification (GTDB taxonomy): domain Bacteria; phylum Bacillota; class Clostridia; order Oscillospirales; family Ruminococcaceae; genus Anaerotruncus. Next base: position 72,614 of record RAZJ01000002.1, read on the forward strand.
GTCCGATCTGGATAAGCTGGAAAGCGATCCGGGGAATTGCCATGCCCGGGCCTATGATATGGTGCTGAACGGCTGTGAAGTAGGCGGCGGTTCCATCCGTATCAACGATCCGGAATTACAGGCTCAAATGTTCCGCGCGTTAGGCTTTGATAATGAAAGCGCCCAGGCTAAATTCGGCTTTTTGATAGATGCTTTCCAATATGGCGCGCCGCCCCATGGCGGCATGGCCTATGGCTTGGACCGTCTGGTTATGCTGATGCTGGAAAAAGACTCCATCCGCGATGTAATCGCATTCCCGAAGGTTCAAAATTCCAGCGAGCTGATGACCCAGTGCCCGGCAGAAGTCGAAGAAAAAAGCTTGCAGGAACTGCACATCAAAGTAGATCTGGCGGAGTAATTTTATGGAAATCGAATGCCATAACTGCCATTATAAATATGATTTCAAGCTGTATGGGGAAAAATGCCCCAACTGCTATTTTGAAAATAAACCCTTCCGTTCTGAAAGCGCCCGGCGGCTTATGGGATATGAGGACGACTCCTACCGCAATACCCGTTATGATAACAGCCGGATCGAACGGCGGGAAGATTCCATGCGCAGCGGCGATCCCTTTTATGGGAAGTCCCCGCTGCGCAGGCTCCGGCCTTATTTGATGCTGCTGGCTATCAGCTTTGCCGTTTTATTTTTAGGAAAGACTTTGATACAAATTTCCCAAGGGTCCCGTTTTGCCCAGGACCCCCGGGAAATAACGCCGCCAATAGCTTCTTTCGCCAGCGCCGCCTTTCAGGAAGCCTTTGAAAGCGTAGACGGAGTCGGTTTACAAATCCGCTATACAGGGATTGTGCCGGATGAAAAATTAGGACCGGCCCAGCAGGGAAAAAGCTTATGTGTTTTTATCCATGTCCAGGGCTTTTTAGAAGACACCGCCCCAGAATCCATGCCAGGGAAATTATTCCTCCGGGCTGGGGACGGTATTTTTTATCCGGTATTTCCACAATGGGACGGGGCGGACTTAAGGGATTATACCCCTTTTGATTATGGGGAAATCCGTAAAAAAGGATATACCGCCGGAGAATTTTTCTTTTACCTGCCTTTGGATACGGAAACCTTTACCCTTTGCTGGCTGAATCCCCAGGCAGGGCCGGAACAGCAAATCCCATTAAATTTATAATGAAGTTAAAGTTTAGGGCCGCCCTTTGAAAAGGGCGGTAGGTCCAGGGCAAAGCCCTGGCGGGCTTGGGCGGAGCTTAACATATCTGGGGAAGGGAATGGTTTATGAAACAGGAACGGCCTTATTTCAAAACGGTAATCAGTAAAAAAGCGGAAGCTTCTGTCCGCCAGGGCCATCCGTGGATTTATGATACGGAAATTTTAGAAATGCCGGAAATGGAAAACGGCAGTCTAACCGATATTACAGGGACAAAAGGCAATTACTTGGGAACAGGCATGACCAGCTTCCATTCCAAAATCCGGGTGCGGCTTTTATCCCGGAATGCCAACGACCGGTTTGACGAAGCCTTCTGGGAGCGGCGGGTCCGGTATGCCTGGGAATACCGGAAAACGGTTATGGGTGCGGATCTGGAATGCTGCCGGGTTATTTTCGGGGAAGCGGATCACTTTCCGGGTTTGACTGTGGACCGGTTCGGGGATGTACTGGTATCCCAAACCCTGTCTTATGGGATGGAACAGCTTAAACCGGTTTTGTTTCCCATTCTGCTGCGGGTATTGCGGGAAGACATTCCAATCCGTGGAATTTACGAACGAAATGACATTGCTTTGCGGGAACGGGAAGGTTTAACCCAGTCAAAAGGCTGGTTTGCCCCTCCGGAAGATGGAACCACTCTGGTATGGATTCGGGAAAATGGCATCCGGTATGGTGTGGATTTTGAAAATGGCCAGAAAACAGGCTTTTTTTTAGATCAGAAGTATAACCGGCAGGCAGTGAGCCGCTTTGCAAAAGGCCGTCAGGTGCTGGATTGTTTTACCCATACGGGATCTTTTGCCATGAACGCAGCCCGGGGCGGGGCTGCCCATGTCCATGCTGTGGATGTTTCAGAAGCTGCTATTGCCTCCGCAAAAGAAAACGCGGAACAAAACGGCTTGTCGTCTGTAATTTCCTTCCAGACAGCAGATGTATTTGACCTGCTGCCCCAACTGGAAGGGAAAAGAGAATATGATTTTATTATCTTAGATCCTCCGGCCTTTACCAAAAGCCGCAAAACCATTGACGCAGCCGCCCGGGGCTATAAAGAGATCAACCTGCGGGCCATGAAGCTGCTGCCCCGGGGCGGTTATTTAGCTACCTGCTCCTGTTCCCACTTTATGTCAAGGGAACGGTTTGAAAAAATGCTGAAGGAAGCGGCAGCGGATGCCAGTGTAGAGCTGCGGCAGATGGAAGCCCGCCAGCAGGCTCCGGATCATCCCATCCTCTGGAATGTGCCGGAAACCGATTATTTAAAATTTTATCTGTTCCAGGTGGTCTGATTTTTCGCAAAAATGTGATTTGCATTTGGAGCATGGAGGAGTAATCATAAGAAAAACGGTGAAAATAAAAGGGTTCCGTTTATAAACTGTTTTTTTTAGAAAAATCCCTTGACAATCTCTTCCCGGAAGGGTATAATACGAGATGTTGTCTAAAGTGCGGCTTGGGACAGGTTTTCCCCAGCCCGCAGAGAATATAGAGTATAATTTAGTATGGAGGAAAACGGTATGTCTACAACAATGCCGAAGGCGTCGGAAATGACCCGCACCTGGTATATTATTGACGCCGCTGACAAGCCTTTGGGCCGTACTGCGGCAAAAGCTGCCACAATCTTGCGCGGCAAACATAAACCTACGTTCGCTCCCCATGTGGACTGCGGCGATCATGTTATTATTATCAATGCTGCAAAAGCAGTCCTGACCGGACGTAAGCTGGAACAGAAAATGTACCGCCATCATACAGGCTGGATCGGCGGCCTGAAAGAAGTTAAAGCAGGTACTTTAATGAAAAATAACCCCGAAAAAGCAATGATGCTGGCTGTGAAGGGCATGATTCCGGATACCGTAATTGGCCGCAAAGCGCTGACTAGATGCCGTATTTACCGGGGCGCAGAGCATAAACATGCCGCCCAAAAGCCGCAGGCTTGGACACTGTAAGGAAGGGGTAGGAAATTATGTACGAGTCTAGACCTTATTTTTATGGCACTGGCCGGAGAAAACATTCTGTTTCCCGTGTCCGTTTGTATCCCGGTTCCGGCTCTATTACCATCAATGGCCGTGATATTGACGATTACTTTGGACTGGAAACTTTAAAACTGGTTGTCCGCCAGCCTTTAAATTTAACCGATACCTTGGGGAAATTTGATGTAATTTGTACGGTAACTGGAGGCGGTGTTTCTGGACAGGCAGGCGCTATCCGTCATGGGATTGCCCGTGCCCTGCTCCAAAACGGCGATGAAATGCGTCCTATCTTGAAGAAAGCGGGCTTCTTAACCCGTGATCCTCGTATGAAAGAACGTAAAAAATATGGCCTCAAAGCTGCCCGCCGCGCACCTCAGTTCTCCAAACGTTAATTTGTCTGACAAAACCCTCGGAATCAGCCCGGTTCCGGGGGTTTCCTTTGCCGCTCTGGAAAAAAGTGGGCGTCTTTTGCCTTGCAAATCTGGTTCCTCACATATTGACCAAAGAGAAATATTTGGATATAATAGATAATAAAATGATAGAAGAACTTTTGGAATATTTTATGCTCGAAAAGGGACTATCAGGCAATGTAAGACAAGGGGATAAGAACATGAAAAATAAGGTTAAATCTGTCCGTCAGCAAATTTTATCAGGTTATCTCATGATTATCCTGGTAATGTGTTTGCTTGTGGCGCTTTCCCTCCTTTCGTTAATGGGGATCAATTGGAATTACCAGAAAGTATCGAATAACCGGAACAATCAGGCTTCTACCCAGACTGCATTGACCAAACATTATGAATGGCTGGAATTATTTAATGAAAGCATCCAAAATGGCATGGAATTTAAAGGAAGCCTGAACCATACCTCCTGTTTGCTGGGAAAATGGATTGCCCAGACAGAGGGCGAAGATCTGGCTGATGCAACCATTGCCAATACGCTGGAACGGATCAAGAGTCCTCATGAGAAAATGCACACCCTGGCAGCAGATATTCTGGCTCTTGCAAGGGTGGATAAACAGGAAGCCTATAACCGTTTCCTCAATGAAATCAAGCCGCTGGTAAATGAAGTCATTTCCGGCTTGGAAACCATTTCCGGCCAGTATGGGAACATTGCCACTGACGCTTCTGAAAGAATGGACCGTCAAATATTAGCATTGATCATCATCAATATTTTAAGTGCCTTAATTGGATTTGCCCTTGCAGGCTTTTATGGGACCCGTTCCGCCAATCAGATTTCAGGGCCTATCACAGCCGTGGCCCAATGGTCTGAAAAGCTTTCCCAAGGCGCGGATCAAATTAAAATTGATACCAAGATGATTTCTGCCAACGAAGGAAATGAAGTCGGTTCCATGATTCGTTCCTTCCAGCGGATGGTAGAAAGCATCCATGAAAATGTAGAAGTTGTGAAACGTCTTGCCAAAGGGGATATGACAGTTTTCGTCAACATCCGTTCAGAGGAAGACTCTTTGGGTACAAACCTTTATCATCTGGTACAATCCCATGACTTTATGTTTGCAAAAATTCTGAAAATCGGCATGGCAACCGCATCTGCCTCCAAGCATATTGCCGGAGCAAGCCAGATGCTGGCAGATACTGCCATGCAGCAGGCTTCCGCAGTACGTGAGCTGAATGTTTCCACTGAAGAAACAAGAACCCTGGTACAGCAGAATACGGAACAGGTGAAACAGGCTGCGGAATTGTCTTATTCCATGCGGCAGGATATGAAGGACAGCAATGAAAAAATGAAGATCCTGGTCCAGTCGGTAGATGAAATAGACAAATCCTCCCAGAAAATAGCCAATGTTATCAAACTGATTGAAGACATTGCGTTCCAGACCAATATACTGGCTTTAAATGCTGCCATTGAAGCAGCCCGGGCCGGGGAAGCAGGCAAAGGCTTTGCAGTGGTTGCAGGAGAAGTACGGATGCTTGCCCTGAGAAGCGCGGAAGCAGCCAATGAAAGCAAGCTTCTGATTGAAGATACCATACGGGCCACCCAGGAAGGAAGTCAGGCCAGCTCCGCAGCCTTCCAGACTTTCCAGCATATGGTCACGGATTTGGATCAGATTTCCGATACGGTTACGAATATTTTAGGCTCCACCCAGAAATATGAAGAAGCTGTCGCGCGGATTCATACGGAAGTGGAATCCATCAGCAATTCCATTTCTTCCAATGTGGCCATCAATGAAGAAACTGCCGAAGCAAGTATCAAAATGGAAGAAAACGCAAAACTTCTGGAAGAAGAAATGCTCCAGTTTAACCTCCGCCAGCGTGAAAAAGGCCGCGCTTATATTCCGCCTGAGAAACGCAAAGATCAGGAATTTATCCGTCAGGCAAACGAAAACTACCAGAAGTCTATACATAGCAGTATAGAACAGCAACAGGCGTTGAATGCTTAAAATTTGTTAAAAAAAATAGCTGCCGGACAGGGAGAAATTCCTGGTTTTGGCAGCTTTTTTTCTTTCATTGACAGGATGGGATAAACGCGGTAAAATAGAAAAAATTTTTCTTTTCAATAGGTCCTGTAACCAAAGGGAAAAAAACAGGATAAGCTGTTGGGAAAGGGGGGCATATGAGGGCAAAAAAATGGATGGTTTTTCTATTTGCCATAATTTTTTTGCTGGCAGGCTGCCATAAAAAAGAAAAAGCTGCTTCTGTTTCCAAACCGGAAGTTCCCCAGTCCTCCTCATCTGCGGATGAAGAGCCGGACCCGAATTGGCCCGCAGAAGTCAGGGACATTATTTTAACAGAAAAGCCGGAAACCATTATTTCCCTTTCTCCGGCGCTGACCGAAATCGTATATGAATTGGGCGGGAATCTTTCCGGCATTAGTGATTTTTGTGATTTCCCCCAGGAAGTAACTTCTTTAGAACGGTACGGAAGCTCCAGCATACCGGATTTGGAAGCCTTAAAAAAGAATCCGCCGGATTTATTGCTGTCCAGTGTGCCTTTGTCAAAAGCAGATCAGGAACTGTTGGAATCCTTGGAAGTAGCGGTTGCCGTTTTCCCCAGGGCAGAAGATTTGGACGGGATAGAAAAAATATATGTTGATTTGGGCATTTTGCTGGAAGGGATAGAAACAGGCAAAGAAAATGGAGAAACCGTTTTTACAGCTTTGCGGGAACGGTATGAAGCCCTCTGCGATAAAGCGGCAGAAGGCCATGGAATATCCGGCATCTGGCTGCGGGATGTGCCTTTGGTAATGGCGACAGGGGACACTTTTGAGGGGAAGCTGATGGAAAATACTTTAGGCATTGAGAATGATGCAGCCGCATATGAACATTGGCAGTATCCTTCTGAAAAGGCTGTGGATCTTTATCCGGATGTGATTTTTTATGATAAATCCATTAACAAAGATTATTTTGCAGGGACCCAGGTTTATAATACGACAGACGCTTATAAACAAGGGCGTATGTATTCCTTTGATGCTTTGCCTTTTGAACGGCAAAGCGGCAGGATGATAACTGAATTGGAGCATATGGCCCAGGCATTGGTGGAAGAGAATCCCCAAGGGGATGGACAGGAAGGATAAAAAAGATTATTGATAAGATAGGGGCTTTTTCGATTATGATGACAGGAGCACAGGCCATGGTGAAATGCCTGGAATCACAGGGCATTTCTGTTGTTTTTGGATACCCCGGCGCTACCATAGCGCCATTTTATGACGCATTAACCCAGTCAGAAATCCGCCATATTTTAACCCGGGGAGAACAGGCTGCCGGACATGCGGCCAGTGGTTATGCCCGGATTACCGGAAAGCCGGCAGTCTGTGTGGTAACATCAGGCCCCGGATCGACAAATTTATTTACAGCGTTAGCCACAGCTTATGCGGACAGTATTCCGCTGGTAGCCATTACCGGACAGGTTACGTCGGAATTATTAGGCCATGATGTATTCCAGGAAGTAGATACAACAGGGGCAGTGGAACCCTTTACAAAATACACTTATTTGGTAAAGGATGCCGCGGAAATCCCCCGTGTTTTCCAGGAAGCTTTCCATATTGCTTCCACAGGCCGGAAAGGCCCTGTGCTGATCGATATGCCCGTAGATATCCAGAAGCAGGTTATTGAATTTAAAAATCCAGGGGAAGTTAATATCCGCGGTTATAAGCCCCGTGTAAAAGGCCATCCCATGCAGTTAAAACGGGTTGCGCAAGCTATTTCGGAAGCGAAACGGCCTTTGCTGTGTGTAGGGGGCGGGGTATTTTCTGCCAATGCGGAAAAATACGTCCGGGAACTGGTAGAATTATGCAACCTGCCCTTAGTATCCACCATGATGGGAATTGGCGTACTGCCTTCCCGGCATCCGTTGTTTTATGGCATGATTGGGCAAAGCGGCGTACCTTTGGCAAACCGGGCCATTGAAGAAAGCGACCTGTTAATTTTAATCGGGGCCCGTGTAGCGGATCGTGCTATTGCATCTCCCCGCCGGCTGGAAGGGGCAACTTCCATTGTCCATATTGATATAGACGCTTCAGAAATAGGGAAAAATGTAGGGACTACCATTCCCCTGGTAGGGGATGCCGCCGCAGTCACACAGCAGTTGATTGAATGTGCGCCTCAAGGGGAATGGGAAAAATGGCTGACCTGGCTGGACACCCAGCGGGCAGCGGCGCCTTCTTATCCGGAAACACCTGGCTATGTAGAACCCCGCCGGTTTATCCGGTACTTGTCCTTGCAGATGGAAGAAAACGCGGTTTATGTAGCAGACGTTGGGGAAAATCAAATCTGGTCTGCCCGGGCCCATTTGGTCCGTTCCGGACGTTTCCTGACCACCGGAGGAATGGGTACAATGGGATACAGCGTACCGGCAGCCATCGGCGCGAAGCTGGCAGATCCTTCCCGGCAGGTCATTGCGGTTTGCGGGGACGGTTCTTTTCAAATGCAGCTTACGGAATTAGCGACAGCCAATCAGCATGGAGTTGCTGTCAAGATTGTTGTCATGCGGAATGGCAGCTTAGGGATGGTGCGGGAAATCCAGGATCATTCCTATGGAGGCCGGCAGATTGCCGTCGCTTTAGATGGCAGCCCGGATTTTGGCGGGATTGCAGCGGCTTATGGGATTCCATTTTGGCGGGTTGGCTCTATGGAAGAAGCCCCGGAAGCGATTGCCGGATTTTTAAACCATCCAGGCAGCGCCTTATTAGAATGTATTGTCAGCCCCAAGGAGGAATCCATATGAAAAAAATTATATCGGTGCTGGTAGAAAATAAAGCAGGCGTTTTAGCCCGGATTGCAGGTTTATTTGGACGGCGGGGGTTTAATATTGCCAGCTTGACAGTAGGTGAAACAGAAGATTCGGAAGTTTCCCGTATGACCATTGTAGCGACAGGGGATGACCGGGAAATTGAACAGGTAGAAAAACAGTTAAACAAACAGATTGATATTATTAAAGTGAAAACCCTCGAAACAGAATTATCCACCCGGCGGGAACTGATGCTGGTGAAGGTCAATGCCAATGCCCAGGCCCGGGGGGAAATTATAGATATTGCCAACATTATGAAGGCTAAGATCGTGGATATTTCCCCGTCCACTTTAACATTGGAATTGAGTGACCGTCCGGAACGGCTGGATCTTTTAATCAGTATGCTGGATTCTTATGGGATTGCAGAAATGGCCCGGACAGGCATGGTAGCCTTAGGCAAAGGGGCAGGCGCAATCGCTTTATAAAAGCCTATCCCGAAATAAGACTAAGAAAAAATAAAAATTTTTACAGCCGCAGAACCATAAAATCTGGGGCTGTAAATTTTTTATATTGGCAATTTGCATTTGGGATGTTATAATAAAAAAATAAGGGATGAAAAGGAAGGATGGACAAAGCTTGGTATATATTCTGGCAGTGCTGCTGGCAGTGAATCTGATAGGATTCTGGCAGTGTTATTCCGATAAAAGACGTGCCAAAAAGAAGCGCTGGCGGATTCCGGAAAAAACATTTTTTATCACGGCCTTTTTAGGCGGGGGCATTGGTGTTTGGACAGGGATGTATTTATTCCGGCATAAAACGAAGCATTGGTATTTTGTAGTATTTATTCCCCTGATCACGATTGTAGAATATGGGCTTGCCATATGGCTATTCTATAAAACAATAGGATTTTAACCGCATCTTTGCCGGAGATCCGGCAGGGCAGCGGTAAACTTTAGGGAGGAATGATCATGGCACACAGGGTAGGTATTTTAACAGCGGGCGGAGATTGCCCGGGACTGAATGCAACCATCCGCGGTGTTGCGCGGGCATTGTACCAGAAAATCCCAGGGATACAGATTGTTGGTATTGTAGATGGATTCCGGGGGCTGATTGAAGGGGAATCCCATGAAATGTCCCCATCTGATTTTTCCGGGATTTTAACCCGGGGCGGCACGATTCTGGGTACAGCCCGTACCCCGTATAAGAAAATGAAAGTCGTGGAAAATGACGTTGACAAAGTTGCCAGCATGAAAAAGAACTACAAAAAGATGGATTTAGACTGTTTGTTCGTGCTGGGGGGCAACGGCACCCATAAAACAGCGAACTTGTTGTCAGAAGAAGGGCTTCATGTTATTGGCCTGCCAAAGACCATAGATAATGATATTTGGGGGACAGACGTCACCTTCGGATTCCATACAGCCGTAGATTTAGGCACAGAAGTGGTAGACCGTATCCATACCACAGCATGCAGCCATAAACGTGTTATGGTAATTGAAATTATGGGGAATAAAACCGGCTGGCTGACGCTGTATACCGGGATTGCCGGAGGAGCAGATTGCATTTTAATTCCGGAAATCCCCTTTGATCCGAAAAAAGTTGTAAAAGCCCTGGAACGCCGGGCAGACCGTGGCCATGGGTTCTCCATTATTACCGTAGCGGAAGGGGCTTATGATGTCAGCGAAGCGAAGCTGAAGAAAAAGGAACGGGCAGAAAAACGGGCTGCGGCAGGAGAAGTGACCATTACAAACCGTTTGGCAAAACAAATAGCAGAAGCAAACTTTGACACGCGGGTTGTCGTACCGGGCCATTACCTGCGGGGCGGTTCCCCGTCTTCCTATGACCGGGCATTGGCGTCCACATTTGGGGTTTATGCTGCTGATTTGTACAGCCGGGGCATTTTTGGCGTAACGGTGGCCCAGCGGAACAATAAAGTCATTCATAACCTGCTGTCTGAAGTGGCAGGCAAAACAAAAACGGTGCCGCCAGAGGATCAGATGATATTTACAGCCCGCAGCCTGGGCATTTCCTTCGGGGATTAAAAGATAAAAAAACCGGGGCTTCCCAATTTTTATGGAAAGCCCCGATTTTGTGTATATCGGAAAGCTTTTATCTGGTTACAATGTCAACCGGAACATTGAAGATTTTTGCTACTTTCAAAATGGTATCAATATGCCGGCCGGTAGCTGCCGCGAAATGGTGGGTCGGGCCGCATTCGCTCCAGCGGTTTACAAATTCCCTTGCCCCGCAGGTAAAGCGTGTCCGCATATTGGTATCGCCAAAGGAAAGGATTTTGCCTTCTTCATTGACGCCTTCCGCAACGATAAATTTAAAATGCCCGTCCCCGTCCTGGGTGATGGCCAGATAGGTAATGGGGCCGGTATGGGGATAGAACTGGGTGAGATAGCCGCCGCCGGTTTTTCCATGGAATACTTTTACAATTTTCATGGTTGGCTTTTTATCAGAAATGTCGGCATCCCCGGAGCCGCTGTGGCCGATGATGGCGATATCATCGTTGAAATCAATGGAGTACATTTCGGCAAGCTGGCCGGAACCGGAAATGGTTTTTAAGATGCTCATTGCCATAGCCACTTTGATGTCACCTTCCACGGCGCAGGCGGTTCCTTGTTTAATCAGCATGGAAAAAGCAGGGATTAACATGCTGTCCAGAACACCGGCTTTACCTGTGGCGAATCCGTCATAGTGGGAAGCAATCAGGCCAAGCTTTTCATCTTTTACCCACTGTTCAAAGGCTACAACATATTTTGCCATTTCCCAGACCTGTTCAATGGTTCCGCCGCCTTCTACATCAAAGGTGTCAAGAATATCCTGGGCTTTTGCGCGGATTGCAGCTTCGTCTGTAATATTGTCAGCAATGGCCCACATTTTTTCCCAGTCAAACTGTTTGGTATATAAGTGCATCCTTCTGTACAGGTTGGATTCATCAATATAAAGATCCATCATGCCGGGATAGGGCCTTCCGATCTGGGCAATGTTGGTATCCCGGAATCTTCTTCTGACCTGGGCAGCGCGGCACCATTCTTCAATTTCAGCCTGAACGCCAGGATCGCCGCCTTCTACGACGCCGGTAATGACAGCATGACGTTTTCCGAACCGTTCCAGGTCAGCAACCATTTCGCCCACTGCACCGCAGGCATAGCCTTCGCCCAGCCATGAGGCAATATCTGTGTGATCATAATCAAGGGCTTTCAGCTTCTGGACATTCACCAGAACCACAGGAACATCCAGATCCTTCACAGCAGGAAGCATATTGTAGGATGTAGCATAGGTGAGGAGCTGTAAAAATACCAGGTCAACATCTGCCCCGCGGAATAAGTCCCCAGCAGCTTGGGATTGTTCTTTTGTCGTTATCATTCCGCCATCAATAATTTCTACTGTGTCGGGAATGGTCTTTTTAAAAGCTTCATACTGGGCCTGGAATTCAGGGACCAGTGACGGGAACTGCGGCAGATATGCGCCTAAAGCGATGGAAAATACGCCGACTTTCGCTTTGGTATTCACTAACATAATGAAATCATCCCCCAATATTGTTTTATAGCAATACTGCATCATGCCGGTATATTGGCTATACAGTACTGTCTTAAAGTTATTATACCTCGTTATGTCTGTTATAACAACGCAAAATTACAAATTTCCCAATATAATTTCCAGTATTTTTCTGCCTTATCCAGATCTATTTATCAAAAATGCAACAGGAAGCTTCCTTTTTGAGGCCCAGTTTTTGGAAGCCATATAGAAATCAGAAAAGAAAAAGAAAAACCAGTTGCCTTTTATGAAAAATATAGTATACTGAGAAGGTGCAAATTAGTAAAGTATAAAGGGGATCTAAATTCTCATAAACTTTGACACTTTGAAATTTTGTAGGAGGATGAAGCAGTCAAAATGAAAATGGGGAGCAAACGGAAAAACCAACGGAGAAGTATTGGCGGAGAAATTATGGGGAATGCAAGCTTGGCGATATTTCTTTTAATTGCCGTATGTTCTGCAATTATGGTTTTCTCAATGAAGATACTGACCAATACCATTTTATTGGATACCATGGCGCCTATGGCAAAAGAAGCAGCAAAATCGGTGGAAAGCAACCTGCATCTGTTAGCAGACCGGATGATGTCAATAGCATTAGACGAAAGGCTGGTTGCATCAACAGGAGATAAAACAATTCCATTAAAATGGGCGCGTAATACATATGAGCTTTATGCAATTGTGCTGTATGGCCTTTCCGGACAGCAGGTGGCAGAGGATGGAGATATTACCTTTCCGGCCATGTCCCAGGAAATGTTATCTTTGCTGCAAAGCACCGATAATTTAGTCATTGGAGATCCGGAATTATCACAGGATACCCTTGCCATCCCGGTGGGAATGCCAGTAAAACGGAATGGTGAAACGGCATATTATTTGGTTGGCTATTATAAATATGATGCGTTGCAGGACATTATTGGGAACATGGATATTGGCCGGACCGGCTCTGCCATTATTATCAACCAGGAAGGAAAAATTGTAGGGCATCCCGTACTGGATATGGTAAAACAAAATCTGAACCTTTTTGACCTGGATAAGGATGAGGCTTCCCAGGCGGTCTACCGGCGGATGATATCGGGGGAAACCGGCTCTGCGGAAGGGCTTATCACCGGGCAGAAGGTATATATTGCCTTCGCCCCTATATGGGGAACCCGCTGGTCTTTGGCCATAGATATTCCGAAAGATGATTATGCTCATATATCCAACCGTGCAATTCTGGCAACGTTAGCATCTGCGGTAGGAATGGTTTTATTGGCCTTGCTGCTGGTAAACCGGAAAACAAGGATGGTATCCAGGAGCTTGGGCAAAGTAACCGACCGGATCACGTTGCTGGCGGATGGGGATTTGCATACCCAGGCAGAAGTCATGGAAACCCGTAATGAATTAGAGCTGCTTTCCGGCTCATTGAAAACCACCATAGAAAGTGTCAATACTTATTTAAGTGATATACAGGATGTTCTTTCCCATATTGCCCAAGGGGATCTGACAGCCCAGACAAGTGTACAATATCAGGGAGATTTTATTATTATTCAGGATTCCCTGAACCATATCGTAGATTCCTTAAACCATACCATGGAAAGAATCCGTCAGGCCGGCGATCATCTGTCTGACATGTCAGAAAATCTGCGGGATGAATCAGAAGGGCTGCGCCATTCTGCGGAACAGCAAAATGATACAGTGCGGATGCTGGTAGAAGAATTGGACGGTGTAAAAGTAGTTTTGCAGGCAGTTTCCAGCAGTACCAGTGCAGCAAAAGAAAAAATGGACGAAGTTACAAGGAAAATTACCAGTGGAAATGACTGCATGCACCAGTTATCCACAGCGATGGAAGAAATCAAGAAAAATTCAGATGAAATTTATAAAATCAATAAACTGATAGAAGACATAGCATTCCAAACAAATATTTTAGCATTAAATGCAGCCGTAGAAGCCTCCCATGCAGGGGCGGCAGGAAAAGGATTTTCTGTTGTAGCAGATGAAGTGGGACGTTTAGCGGGGCAAAGCGCAGAGGCCGCAAAGAATACCTCTGTTATGATTGATAAATCTAGCGCTGTAATTCAAAAAGGGGTTTCCCTTACTAAGGATATGGGCGGGGCATTGGATCAGATTTCCAAGGAAAGCAGGGTTATAGAATCTTTAATTATGGGGGATCTGTCAAAAACCGTACATCAGCAGGAACAATCTTTAAAACAGATTTTAACCCATATTTCCAATATTTCCGGCATGGCAGATCAGAACATGGCTGGGGCAGCTAATGTGGCCCAGGTCAGTGTGGATGTTTCCGCAGAGGCAGAACGGCTGCGGAAAATGCTGGAGGAATTCCGTATCCGGACAGAAAGTCCGGATCCATTGGCATTGGAAAAGGAGAATACAGTATGGTAAAGAAAAAAACAGCAGTTCTATTATTTCTGGTTTTCTGTCTGTTAGGGATTCCAGCCTGTTCCAGCCAGTCAGAATTAAAAGATGGCTATTATACCGCCCAGGCAGCCCAGGCTTCCCATGGATGGCAGGAATTTGTAACCATCACGGTGCGGGGCGGGAAAATTACATCAGTAGAATACAATGCGAAAAATGACAGCGGCTTTATTAAAAGCTGGGACAATGCGTATATGTATAATATGAAATCAGATACAGGAACATATCCCAATGAATATACACGGAACTATGCAGCCCAGCTTCTGCAAAAACAAGCTTCCGGAATAGATGCCATTGCAGGGGCTTCTCATTCTTCCAAGAGCTTTGAAAAATTATCTGCGGCAGTCATAGAACAGGCAAAAAAAGGGGATTCTAATGTAATTAAGGTTGTTACAGAGTGAAAAATAAAATCACAGCCAAAAGAAAATGGATAGCAGCTTTAGCAGCGGTATTATGTGTGGCCGGAGGATGCAAGCCCCGTTATGTAGGGGGTGCATCCCGGTCTTCCCAGGAAGAAAAAGTGATTACGGCAGGGGCCGAAGTGGAAGACATTCCGGAACGGCTGCCAACTTTAGCAGAGGTAAGCGATCCTTATCAATATGTAACAGAAAATCTTTCTCTTTCTGTCCCCCAAGGGTTAGCATTTCTGCATCCTTCTGAAGATACCTCCACTGCCAGCGGGACTTATTATTTAACAGGGGTTTCCGATCCGGAACAGCCGCTGCTGCTGAATGGGAAAGAAATCGAAAACCGGGGGCAGAATGGGAGCTTTGCCCGGAGCGTGACATTAGAAGATGCAGAAAATAAATTTACAATCCAGCAGGGTACTCAGGAAGCTTCTGTTATCATTCAAAAAGGGAGCGAAGAAGGGAAAGTTCCTTTAACAGATAAAATTACAAAAATGCAGCCGGAAATCAGCACAGCAGAAGATGTGGGGGAAATTTATACATTGCAGTGTATCGGCCCTGCCGGGAGCCGGATAACGGCTGAAATCGCAGGGGAAACCATAGAAATGAAACAAAATGTTGCCGCAGCCCAGGACGGCGTACCGGCAACATTTTCGGCCCAATACCGGATTCCGGAAAAAGAAGGAATTTCATTATTGGGAACGGTGACCTATTCGTTAAATGGAACAGCATACCCGTCAGAAGGACAGTTGTTTTCCGTTGCGTCGGGCAGCGATTTAACAGTGGAGCTTCAAAATGAAGCAATATGTATTTTTTCCGGGCCGTCAGTAAACCAAAAAATTTTAACAACGGGGCGGAAAGGCGCAGTTGATAAAGTAATTGACTTTGGCGGGGACAATGCCAGCGGGAAAATGTACCAGTTGGGAATGGGTGGATGGATTCAGGCTGCGGGAGTATCCCCTGCAACAGAAGAAATTGCGGTTAAAAGTGTCTTTTCGGAATCGGAATTTACCCGGCAGAAGGAACAGGAAATTTTTACATTCCATGGAGATGGAAGGCCCCTGTACCGGATTGAAGCGGATGAAGAAGCCTTTGCCATACGATTTTATCAGACATCCGGCTTAAAAGTTCCGGATCTTGGGAAAAGCCAGTTGTTTTTGCAGGGACAAGCAGAGCAGGACGGGGATGACACCATATTAACCCTGTCTTTATCACAGGAGCCTTTGTGGGGCTATTATGTAGAATATGAAGGGACAGATACCAGGCTGATATTTCTGCCCCATCCCGGCCAGGGAACAGAAGATCTGCCTTTAGATGGCATTACAGTAGCCATTGATCCGGGCCATGGCGGGACAGATACAGGGACTTTGGGCCTGCCTTATGATATGGCGCCAATGGAAAAAGACGTTGCGGCAGCTACCGCCGAAGCATTAAAAAAACAGTTGGGACTTTTAGGGGCAAGGGTAGTTTTAGTCCGGGAAGGGGATGACAACCCTACTATGAATGTCCGGATGAAGCGATCCTGGGAAGCTTCCGCAGACTTTTATATTTCTCTCCATTGCAACGGGGCAGGATACAGTCAGGAAATGATTACAGCAAACGGTGTAGAAGTTTATTATTTTGAACCGGCAGCCCAAAAGCTGGCGGAATCCATCAGCAGCCGGATCAGTGAAGCTACCGGGCGCAGGAACCGGGGAGCGCAGCATTCTTATTACCGTGTAACCATGCAAAGCTTTGCGCCATCTGTTTTAGTGGAATTGGGATTCCTGCCGAATCCGGGGGATTTTGACAGCATGTGCAGCAAAGAAGGCATTTATCAAAGCGTAACAGCAATTTCAGACGCCCTTGTAGAATTTTTGCAGCAGGAATAGGACAGGCAGGGTTCCAAAAAATGAATTTGACAAATCGTGTTCCGTCCACTATAATAAGAACATAAAAAGAGGCGCCGTCAGCAGACGGTCAACCCCTGTATAAAGCTAAAAGGTATATTAACCGCTTAACCTTGGTCAGGAGGGGCGGTTAGTATACTTTTATGGAAAAAAATAAAAATGACAGGACGATACAAATACTAAAAATGATGAGTTTTTTCCGCATATGGTATCACCCCTTCTCAGGGGCTGGACTTAACCGCCTGCCGAATGCGACAGCGCCACTGACAATATAATCACATATTTTTTCAAATATCAAGAAAAACCCTGGGGAAAACCGGTGAAGGCTTTTCCCAGGGTTTTGCTATTGGTTGAAAAATCAGGATTCCGCAGGGGACACATACGGCAGATCCCATTTTGAAAGCTCCAGGCCTTTGGCCCGTATATCGTCAATGAGCTGGCCCAAGATTTCAGCATTATCTTTGCTGACAGCATGGAGCAGGTAAATTGCTCCTTCGTGGATAAACTTTTCCGTTTTTTCCAGGGCAGTCTGATAGCCTACTTGATTATTGGGGTCCCAATCCGCATAAGCAAAGGACCAAAGGACGGTAGTATAACCCAGCTCCTGGGCCATAGCTAAAGTCTGTTCACTGAAAGCCCCTTCCGGGGGACGGTACAGGGACATGGTATAATTGAAATTTTCCAGCATATAATCATGTAAATCCTTAATATCCTGGGCGGCGTCATCCAAAGATTTCTGGGTAGGGTTCCAATGGTGATTGGTATGGTTGCCTACCACATGGCCTTCGTCAATCATACGCTGGATCAGATCGGGGCAGGTTTTGACAAAGGGAGCTGTAACAAAAAAGACTGCGGAAACGCCCTTTTCTTTAAGTACATCTAAAATAGCGGGCGTATAGCCGTTTTCATATCCTTCATCGAAAGTGAGATAAAATTTTCCGCAGCCTCTGGGAGCGATAAAATAGGCGCCGTATTTGCCATACTGCTCCTGAAGGGAATCGCTGGCAGTGGTACGGTTTTCCTCATCCACCTGGACGCCAGGCCCCCAAGGGACTTGGGATGTAGCCAGAGTACCGATTTTAGAAAAATCGGTACTCATAGTCGGCGCAGCCAGGCTGGCAACATCGGAAACGGCATGATCGACAGCATCTTCTACGTCAGAAATGACGCCTTCTTTATGGGATGAGGCGGAGGAGCCGGAAGCCATAGAAGAACCGGAGGAAGATGGAGCAGAAGAAACCGAAGGTTCCGATGCAGAGGAAGTAAGAGGCGCTGAAGAGGAAGGCGCAGAAGAAGACGCAATGGAAGAAGATGAAGAACTGGAATTATTGTCTTTACGGCTGGAACATGCAGTCATGGAAAGGGCACAGGTCATTGCTAACATCCCTGCAATCAAAGCTTTCATTAAAGAATTCTTCCTTTCGCAATAAAATTGCTTGAGGGCCGCAGGGAAGGACCTTGCAGCCCAGATACTGAAATAACATGCTGTTTTTTGTTAAGAAAGTTATTTCAAAGATAGTTTGCACAGGAAGCGGTAAAATAAAACAGCATGAAAAAATTACCTGTTTGAGGCAATTTTTTCAGAAAAAACAAATTTATACAGCCTGGCGTTTCATACCGGAAACGGCATATAAAGATGGGGAATCAATAATGGTATCCACTTCAAAATATTTATCTAATGTAGAGGCTAATGTTTTTGCGGCAGGCAAAGGGATAGAAACAGCAGAACCGCCTTTATAAGGAGCATTTACCACATGGCGGTTGAACCCGCTGCAAATCATTAAACGGCCTTTGGGGGCTAAAAGATAGTTGATCTGACGGATGAGGCTGCCGCGGTTTTCAAACTGGGGGAATGCGTCATAAAGAATGGCACAGTCAAAAGAATTGGGCTGGCTTAATTCCATAACATCCCCTGCCAAAAATTCCACAGGCAGATTTCCATATTTTTCTTTTGCCCGCTGGATCATGCCGGAGGATAAATCGATCCCCAATAAATAAGCAGGCTTTGTTTCCAAAAGGAATGGGGTAAGGACGCCTGTACCGCATCCTATATCAAGGACTCTGGCCCCTGGCGTGATGCCTAAAGTGACAAGACAGCGTATTTTACTGTCGTCATGAGGCGCTAATGTATCCCATTGAGACGCAATGCTGTCGAAATATGCGATCATGGCTTCCTTTTCCATGCAAATAATTCCTTTCCGGTGGTTTCGATTATATACGGCCCATATCCCGCAGAATTTTATATTTTAAGATGCCGATTTGGGTTTTTGCATCTGGGATCTCATTATTTAGAACCATTTCTACCGCTTGGGAAAATGGGATTTTTTCTACGGTTAAAAATTCATCCGGATCTAAATGCTGGCTGACTTTAGAGAGTCCCGCAGCGTGGAAAACATAAATGACTTCCGTATCGTAGGCACAGGTGGGGATCAGGCGGGCCAAAAGATGGAACTGGTCAGCAATACAGCCGCATTCTTCTTCCAATTCCCGGCGGCCGCAGGTTTCCGGATCTTCTCCCGGCTCCAGCTTTCCGGCAGGCAGCTCCAGCAATACCGAATCAGAAGGATAACGGTATTGGCGTACCATATAAAGGCAGTCATTTTCATCCAATGCCACAATAGAAACGCCGCCGCTGTGATCGATAACTTCCCGGATAGTGGTATGCCCGTTTTCCAGGCGGACGGTATCTTTCCGCAAACGGAGAATTTTCCCTTCATAAATCATTTGGCTTTCTAATTTTGTTTCACGGTGTTCCATAAAATCCCTTCTTCCCAGGTTTTAACTTTAGCGGTATACAGCGGCCCTTTGCCGCATAAACTGCAACGTCTGATTATTTTTTTAGAACCTGCCGGAGGATGAGGTGAGTGCAGTTATGACAGATCAATTTTTCCGACAGCCCCTGCGGTATGAAGCCTTACAGAAAACAGCTTTCCAACTGAAACAGGAATACCCGTTTCTGGAAGTGTTCTCTTTAGGAAAAAGCCTGGCTGGACGGGAACTGTATGCTTTTGGCATTGGGAAGGCAAAAGGAGCTTCTTTATTTGTAGGCGCAGTCCATGGAATGGAATGGCTGACAGCCCTGCTTTTGATGCGCCTGTTAGAAGATATTTGCCGTTCCCTGAAGACCGGGCAGCCTTTAGCAGAAATTGATATATGCCGTTCTTTAGAAAGCCGGGCTTTGACCATTGTCCCATGCTTAAATCCGGACGGCGTTGAAATTACAGCGGTGGGGCCTGTTGCGGCAGGGGCTTGGGAATCCCTGGTGCGGTCCTGTGGGGATACGGCCCACTGGCAGGCCAATGCAAGGGGTGTGGATCTGAACCATAATTTTGATGCAGGCTTTGCCTGTTTAAAAGAAATGGAGCAGGCTTCCGGTTATACCGGGCCAGGGCCTACCCGGTATGGGGGGCCTTATCCTTTCAGCGAGCCGGAATCCGCCGCTTTAGCCAATTATTGCAAATGCTTTTGTCCCCGCCAGGCATATGCCTTTCATTCCCAGGGGGAAGAAATCTATTATTACTACGGCAGCCGTACCCCTTGCCGCAGCCGCCTGATGGCCCAGGTATTGGCATCTGTTTCCGGATACCGGCTGGCTTCTCCGGAAGGTCTGGCTTCCCATGGGGGCTTTAAAGACTGGTTCATCCAGTATTTTGGAGCGCCGGCCTTTACGGTTGAAATCGGCCGGGGAAAAAATCCTTTGCCGGTGGAAGAGCTAGACCCTATTTATGGTCGCTTATTAGAAATGCTGTTAATAGCCATTCTTTTATAAGCTGGCAGGAAAAAGCAAAAAGAATGACAAATAGATGGTACATCTTATTATAGTATATTTTGTGAAAAAAAACAAACTGAATTTTAATAAAACCAAATTCTTTTGCCCTGGTTTCATAAAAGTAAAGGGATGCCCTCTTGCTTCCTTCGGTAATATTCCATAAAAAAAGGAAAAAGTTGTTTCATAGCCTTGTATTTTTTCGGGCGGGAAAGGCATGGAACAGCTTTTTTGCGTGTAAAAATTGAGAAGAATCAGGGAAGTTATAAAATAATAGGAGGTTTCATGTAGTTCGACAAAAAGTACCGGCTGGTATGGTGTATATTGGACAAGCAGAGCCCCCTTGGAGGACAAGAAAAGGAAAAACAGGAGGGCAAAAAATATAAGGTCCCTTTGTTCTTGTGAAGCCCGGGACTTGCAGGGCAAAGGGACCGATAGGAGGATTCGTAATGAAGAAAGCTTTTGCAATGATGCTGGTTTTTGCAATGATATTTCTTGTAACAGCTTGTTCCAGCCGTCTTGCCACAAAAAGGGCAGCCAGCAGTAAAACAGAAAACGGATACATAGCGGGTACCCAAATCGGGATGCTTCCTGCACCGGAAACGGAAAATCTGGCTGATATGGAAACTCTGCTGATGCCTTGGGAAAGATCCGTGGAATATGGCACGGCAGAAGGTTTTCCGGCCTGCACAGAATATTTTTTAGGGAACCGGCCGGAATGGATGCTGGCGGAAGGGAACCGGCCCATTCCGGAGGGACAGAGGATATTGCCTGTATTTTACCTTCCGGATAAAACAGAAGGAAAACAGTCCCGTTTTATGGCCTTATGGACAGTGGCTCAGGATCGCGGGGAAAAAGGAAACAATACCTATGGAAGCAGACCGGAGCTCTTTTTTCGGACCGGGCGGACCGGGATTTATCAGATACGTGCTTTTTGCAGATCCAGGGGGCCGTAAAAAAGGACAAGCTGTCTGAATGAAAAAAAGCCCCCCCTTGTAATTCCCATAAAAACCCGTTATAATGGGAATAATACCTGTTTTCAGACAGGAAATTAGGAAAATTAGGAAGGGGCATTTTAACTATGAAAGCGTATGATACCATAAAAAAAGAAGAACTGGAGGTAACAACAGCAGGTTTAATTGAACTGATGCAAAACAACCGCCAAGTAGATCTGGTACTGCACGGGCCTAAAACAGATGAAGATGGTTATTTGACTTGGGATACGGAATACTGGTCTACGGTAGATAACAAACGTTTTATCCGTACATATTCTTTAGACGGACGTACTTTACGGGATTCCACAGCCCATAATATTTATGATTTAGAAAACGAATTCCATCCGGAGGAGGCAAAAGAGATCCGCATTAGTTAAAGAAAGAGTCCCGCGGAAGGACGGCCGTACTGCTACTTGCGGGGATGACCGGATTCTGATATACTATGTTTGGCGCAGCATAAGCCTGCGTAAGATATAATCCGGTTAAATCTGACAGGAGGCGTGAATCGTATATGCCTACAAAGGTAGTAGTCGGCGTCCAATGGGGCGACGAAGGCAAAGGAAAAATTATTGATATCCTGGCATCCCGGGCAGAAGTCGTAGTACGGTCCCAGGGGGGAAATAATGCCGGTCATACCGTGGAAAGCGGCGGGGAAGTGTACAAGCTCCAGCTCATCCCATCCGGCATTTTATACAAGGATACCTTATGCCTGTTAGGGGCAGGGGTCGTCATTAACCCCAAAGGGATTTTAGGGGAAATTAACGGTTTGGAAAGCCGTGGGATTTCCTGTGACATGCTGCGGATTGATCCCCGCGCCCATGTTATTATGCCTTGGGATTTAGAAATTGACGGGTTAAGCGAGAAACTCCGTGGAGCCTCTGAAATTGGCACCACAAAAAAAGGGATAGGCCCATGCTATATGGATAAAGCAGAACGTTCTGGACTGCGGATGTATGATTTGGTTCATCCGGAGCTGCTGGCAGAAAAGATCCAGATAGCGGGCGGATTAAAGAACCGGCTTCTGACAGAATATTATAAAGAGCAGCCATTGGATTTGGCAGCCATTACAGAAGAATATACTGCATATGGACAGCAGCTTGCCAAATATCTTGCGGATGTATCGGTACTGGCTTACCAGGCCATCCGGGAGAATAAGGAAGTTTTATTTGAAGGGGCACAGGGGACATTATTGGATATTGATTTCGGCACATATCCATTTGTTACCAGTTCCCATCCGATTTCCGGCGGCGTCTGCATTGGCAGCGGCATAGGCCCAACCATGATTGACGAGGTTTATGGTGCGGCAAAAGCGTATACAACCCGTGTAGGCGCAGGGCCGTTTCCTACCGAGCTGCTGGATGAAATGGGCGACAAGATCCGCAATTTAGGCCATGAATTTGGGACGGTTACAGGACGGCCCCGGCGCTGTGGCTGGTTTGATTCGGTTATTATGCGTCATTCTGTCCGGGTCAATGGTTTGACAGGTTTGGCTATCAATAAAATTGACACGTTAAGCGGCCTGGGTAAGCTGAAAGTCTGTGTTGCTTATGAAAAAGCCGATGGCAGTATCATTCGGGATTTCCCGCCTACCATTGAAGAACTGGCGGAATGTAAACCGGTCTATGAAGAAATCGAAGGCTTTGAAGGGGCTCTTTCCTGCTGCAAGGCTTATGAAGAATTGCCGGAGAGCTGCAAACGGTATATTGAACGGCTGGAGCAGTTATGTGAATGTCCCATTAAAATGATAGGGGTAGGCCCATCCAGAGAACAGAACTTAGAACGGTAAGGATACCTGGCTGCTGCCTGGGAAAATCCCCCTTTCCGGGCGGCAGGGGATTCCTGCATAATGAAGGAATATTGCTGTCTTTCCTGCATGAATCAAACGGAAAGTCTCTTATTTTCATGGCAAATTTGTATAAAAGCCAGAAAAATATATTTGAGAGCCTCTAATCTTGCTTTATATCTTTATTTTATTTGCTGTTTCCGTTAAAATGGAAGATAAAGATAGGTGAGGTATCCAACGGAAGGTTTTGGAGAAATATTGGTTAGAGGGGGACCGGTTATGGCAGAAAACAATGGGAAGATTGCGATTATTGGAGCAGGCAGGATAGGATCTTTATGTGCTTGGTCTTTGGCAAGCAGCGGGATCAGCAATGAAATTGTGCTGGTAGATACGGACCAGCCCAAAGTCCATGCCCAGGCTACGGATCTGAGCGATGCTTCGGTACAGCTTTCCCATGCTGTTAAAATTTCTTCTGGCAGTTATGAAAGCTGTGCAGATGCAGCCGTAGCTTTAATTTGTGTTGGCGTAAAAGGGACGGAAACACGGAGTGCTTATCTGTCCAAAATAGCCACGCTTTTATGTGATATTGCCGAACATTTAAACGCATGCGGATTTTCCGGCGTATGCGTCTTAGTTTGCAGCCCAAATGATATTTTATCCCGGTTTTTCCAGCAAGTCAGTGGATTCCCTGCCCGCAAGGTAATCGGAGCAGGCGCATTGCTTTATTCTCTGCGGCTGCGGCGGCTGGTGGGGGAAAGCTTTGGGATCAGCCAGGACCGGGTAGAAGTGTTTGCGATTGGAGAATGCGGGGAAAGCCAGACAGTTGCCTGGAATGCTGCAAAAATAGACGGGACACCTCTTTTAAAATTGATGGAGGAATCTCCGGAAACTTATGGACGGATCGATTTAACAAAGGTGGCAGAAAAATCCAGGCGTTTAGGCTGGGTCATCCAGGATGGAAAAGGCCAGGAAGAATATGGAATTGCCTCAGCAGCCTGTATTATTACAAAGGCTATTTTATCTGACAGCCATACCCAGCTGCCGGTATCGGCAGCTTTGGAAGGAGCTTATGGCCAGCAGGATCTTTATGCAGCGACGCCGGCGATAATTGGCAGCCAGGGGGTAGAACAAATTTTAGAGGTTCCCTTGAAGGAAGGGGAACACTCTGAATTAACTGCGTCTTTCCACGCCTTGCAGAATATGTATGAAGATTTGACAGTTCATACCCGGGAATATTAAATAACGGAAAAAGTGAACGCATTTTCCCCTGTTGAACGGGGCCGCAAAGGGGGCAGGGGAAAAAAGCGTTTATTGGTGGTGGACGGGAGGATTAGAAGAAATGTTCCGAGAAATGCGCCGTAAAAAACAGGCTTTATCCCAGGAAGCCTGTTCTGTTGTTTTGGAAAAAGGGACTTCTGGAGTATTGGCAGTTTCAGGAGATAATGATTATCCTTATGCTGTTCCTCTTAGCTATGTGTATGACGGGGAAAAAATTTATTTTCACTGTGCAAAATCCGGCCATAAGCTGGATGCGATCCAAAAAAATCAGAAAGTATCTTTCTGTGTCATCGATCAGGATCAGATTGTACCGGAAGAATATACCAGCTATTTTAGAAGTGTTATTGCGTTTGGCACCATCCGTATTTTAGAAGACCAGCAGGAAAAACGGAATGCCATTGAAAAATTGGCTTTTAAATATGCACCGGAAGATAATGCAGAGAACCGCCAGAAAGCTATTGATAAAGAATGGGCACCTTTGTGTATGCTGGAAATGGCGATTGAGCATATGACTGGGAAAGAAGCCATTGAACTGGTAAAAGCAAGGCAATAAAAGAGGAGGGGCTGGTTATGTGCTCCCAATCCCATTTAGAGCAGATTTTACAGGCAGTTTATGAAAAAGCTGTGGCTAAATTTGGGACATTATTGGATAATGTGATTTTATATGGCTCTTATGCCCGCGGTGATTATGATGAGCAATCAGATATAGATATTATGATAAAAGTTCGGCTTACAGCGAAAGAGCTAAAAATGTATGAATGGGATTTTGCTGTTTTTTCCAGCAGGCTTAGCCTGATGTATGATGTAATGGTTTCTATTTGCTTGCAGGATGCAGAAACATTTGAACAGTATCAAAACATACTTCCGTTTTTTGGGAATGTTGCTCGTGAAGGAATGATTATAGGTGCCTAACGAAAGAGATCTGGCAGGTTACCGGCTGGAAAAGGCATTCCAATGTTTAACGACGGCACAAAGCAACCTGACAGAAGGTGATTGCTGTGCAAGTGTAAATCGCTCTTATTATGCAGTATTTCATGGTATGCGGGCAGTATTGGCATTAGATCATTTTGATTCCAAAAAGCATTCTGGTATTATTTCTGAATTCCGGAAACAGTATATAAAAACGGGGATATTTCCTGTTGAACTTTCTGATATGCTTTCCCAGCTTTTTCAGGTGCGCAATAACAGTGATTATATGGATTTTTATATTGTATCAAAAGCAGATGCAGAACAGCAAGTAAAGAATGCCAGCATATTTCTGAAGGAAATAGACCGCTATTTAAAAGGGCGGGATCAATGAAAAAGGATGCCTCCGGGAATGGGGGCATCTTTTTTTATGAATTTGATAAGGCTATGGATTTTCCCTTGACCGAAATGGAAAAGTCAGGTATGATAAGAACACAAACATCATAAAGTCTTATCATGTCTATAATGATATAATATTTTAAACATGACAGGAGAGGGAAAAAGAATGCCAGAGAATACCTGTGTTCCATTATACCAGCAAATCAAAGAGGACATTAAATCAGCCATTGAACAGGGCAAATACAAGCCTAAGGAGAAAATTCCCCCGGAGCCGGAATTAAGCGCTGAATATTCCGTCAGCCGGATTACAGTCCGCCGGGCCGTAGAAGAATTATGCAATGAAGGCTACCTGGTGAAAATGCAGGGACGGGGGACATTTGTAAGCACTCCGCGGATTCACCGGAAGATGACCGGCGGCAACCGGATGGAAAGCTTTAGTAAGACCTGCCGGGAGTATGGGATGGAACCGGGAGCCCGTTTATTAGACCGGAAAATCGTCCCGGTGCGGGAAGATGAAAAAGCATTTTGGGGCTGTGAAGAAGAAACTTTGCTGCTTTATATCCAGCGGGTACGGACAGCGGATGGACAGCCTATTTTTTTAGAAAACCTGTTTTTGCTTTATGAAGATTTTAAGCCGTTGATGCAGGCAGACTGGTATAACACGTCTGCATTTGCGGCTATTGAAGAAGTTGGAGGGCGGAGAGTAACCGATACCAGCCGCCGGACCATAGAAATTGCGCGGGCTTCTTCGGAGCAGGCTTCCGCATTAAATGTGCCTTTGGGAGAACCTTTATTATTTTTAAACTGTTATTTTATTGATCAGAATCAAAAGCCTTTATGTATAGGCCGGCAGTATTATGTTGGAAGCCGGTATATGTTTGAAATGTAAAACAGGAAAGAAAAGAGCATCCTTTTTCCAAAAGGGTGCTTTTTTGTGTTTTTTACCAAAGCAAAGGCCTTCTGTTTAGGCAGGTATACAAAGCTATTAAAACAGCAAAAAAAGAGCTTGACATTGGCAGAAGTTCTGGTTATTATATATATGACGATTATAACGTATATAACGACTGTGATGATACGGTTGTAACGATAAAAAAGAAAGGTGATGTGAATGAATCAAATTATACTGGCTTCCCACGGCGGGCTGGCGGCAGGGCTGCGGGATACGGTGGAATTGATTGTCGGGGAAATTCCTAATGTACATGTGCTTTCCACGACGCGGGATGAAACAGAATCCATTTTAGATGGAACCCGCCGTTTATTAGCAGGCTTTGATTCGGAAGATGCTGTTTATATCCTGACAGATGTAATGGGCGGAAGCGTCAACAACAGTATGCTTACCTTATTAGCAGATTACCCGAAAATAACCATTCTCTGTGGTACCAATGCTTGCTTGGCATTAAACCTGGCGACAGCAGACGAGCCAATCAGTGACGCAGAACTGGAAGAATATCTGGAAGAAGCCCGGAGTCAAATTGCAAACTGCAATAAATTGCTGCAAAATGCGGCAGATGAGGAGGATGATTTATGATTAAGCTGGTACGACTGGATTACCGTCTGCTCCACGGGCAGGTAGTATTTGCATGGACTGGCCATACGGGGGCACAGCGCATCATTGTTGTAGATGATGAAGCGGCAAATGATGAGCTGAAAAAATCCGCATTATCCTTGAGTAAACCGGCAGGCGTCAGGCTGAATATTTTCACATTGGAAAAAGCCTTAGCCAAAATGCCCAAAGTAGAAACTTTAAATGAAAACATCATGTTTATCTTTGGGAATGTAGCAACATTGAAAGGATTTTGTGATGTTTACCCAAAGATTAAAGAAATCAATTATGGCGGGCTGGCAAACCGCCCCGGCTCCAAGCAATACGGGCAGGCAATTTTCCTGACAGATGAAGAAGTATCTGCAACAAAAGAGATGTTAAATCGCGGGATTCGGATTTTTATGCAGCAAACCCCCAGTCACAAAGAGGAATCATTGAAATTATAAAGCCAGAACCAATGGTGTTTAAAAAGATAAAGGAGGAAATTGCGGCATGTTTGTAACATCCCTGATTTTGGGATTCGTAGGTGTGTTTTGTATTTTAGATTCCCGGCTGCTGGGCCGTTTAAACTTTGAACGCCCATTGATCACCTGTACCATAGTGGGCCTGTTATTAGGCAATATTCAAACAGGTTTAGCAGTAGGGGCTTCCATTGAGCTGATGAGCTTAGGCTTAGTCGTAATTGGAGCAGCAGCCCCGCCTGATATGAATATGGCAGCAATCATCTGTTCAGCTTTTGCCATTTTAACAGATGCCAGCACAGAAACAGCTTTAGCCCTGGCCATTCCCATTGCAGTATTAGGTCAGATGATAGGCGTATTGATGCGGACGATTTTGTCAAATTTAACTCACGTTGCGGATCGTTCCATTGAACAAGGCAATTTCCGCCGTGCCCGGAGTATGCATATTGTCTGGGGAACATTGCTGTATTCCCTGATGTATTTTGTCCCAATTTTCCTTGCTGTTTATTTAGGCACGGATTTCGTCCAGAAATTAGTAGAAATTATTCCCACATGGCTGACTGACGGGTTGAATCTGGGCAGTAAATTCCTTACCGCTTATGGTATTGCCCTGTTGATGTCCAGCATGTTAAATAAAGATTTAACGGTTTACTTCCTGTTAGGCTTTTTCTTAGTAGGCTACATAGGATTAAATATTACTGCTATTGCTATCTTCGCTTCGATCCTGGCAATCGTCCTGACCGGATTAAAATTCCGCAGCGGGCCCGCTGTTGCCACAGCCAATGGTGCTGCATTGGCTGATGATTACGACCCGTTGGAAGATGACGACGATCTGTAAAGGAGGAGGAAGATTATGAGCAAAAACGGTGATTTCAAAAAATACTGGCAGTTCTTATGGCGGTCCTGGGCTATCCAGACTTCATGGAACTATGAACGTCAGATGAATATGGGATTTTTGTATGGCATTGCGCCTACATTAGACCGTATTTATCCCAATGAAAAAGATCCCCAGCAGTTAGCTTATAAAAAAGAAGCATACCAGCGTCATATGGCCTTTTATAACTGCACACCGCAAACAAGTGCTTTTACATTAGGTCTGGCAGCTTCGATGGAGGAACAGTATGCAGCAGACCGGGAAAACTTCAATCCGGATACCATTAACGCAGTAAAAACTTCTTTAATGGGGCCGCTTTCCGGAGTAGGAGACAGCTTTTTCCAAGGGACAATCCGCATCATTGCCTTTGGATTAGGCATCCAGTTAGCGCAGCAGGGCAGTATTTTAGGGCCTATTTTAGCAATGATTATTTCCTTCATCCCATCTTTCCTGATTACATGGTTTGCCGGAAAATTAGGCTATACCATGGGCAGCAAGTATCTGACAAAGCTCCAAGGAGGCATGATGGATCAGTTGATGTATATTTGCGGCATTGTAGGGCTTATGGTAATCGGGGCTATGGTAGCCAGTATGGTGGGCATTTCCACCCCCATTACCTTTGAAAGCACCGGACTTGTACTGCAAGATATTGTTGACTCAATCCTGCCCCATGCCCTGGATTTGGGGATTGTTATGGCAATGTATGCTATGATTAAAAAACGTTTTAAAACAGGCTGGCTTCTGGGGATCTGTATTCTTGGCGGTATCCTTGTCAACGCAGTAGGTGTATTGGTTTAATCCCGGAAACGGGTTTGATAGGATTCAAAAAATGATTTATTAAGCAGGAGGATTTTTCCATGTATAACATTGATATGAACAAAGTAAAAGAAATTGTTTCAAACGTTACTGCAAAACATACCATTGAAAATGTAGCTTTTGTAGGCTGCGGCGCATCCAAGAGTGAATTATATCCCGGAAAATATTTCTTAGCAAACGCATCGAAAAAGCTGCGGGTAGCCCATTACACAGCCAGTGAATTTAATACAGATACACCGGACTGGCTGGGGGACACTACTGTCGTAATTACAGCATCTTTAGGTGGAACGACGCCAGAAACCGTAAAAGCCAATTCTGTGGCAAAAGCCGCCGGAGCTGCGGTTATCGCAGTGACCCATGCAGCAGGTTCTCCTTTAACCGTTGAAGCAGATTATTCCATTGTCCACGGTTTTGAAGCAAACTATGCAGCAAAGCTGGAAAAAATGGGTTATGTTATGGCTTTGGCACTGGAAATCCTCCAGCAGGTAGAAGGCTATGACCGTTATGAGCAAATGCTGGCAGGCTTTGACAAAGTATTTGAACTGGCAGAAAACAGCGCCCAGTCAGCCCGGAAAGCAGCAAAAGAATTCGCTGCAAAATATGCGGATGCTCCTGTTATTTATGTCATGTCCTCTGGCGCATCTGTGGAAGTAGCATATTCCACCTCAATCTGCTTGATGATGGAAATGCAGTGGATCAATTCTGGTTCCTTCCATTCCGGCGAATTTTTCCACGGGCCTTTTGAAATTGTTGATAAAGACGTACCATTTATCCTGCTGATGAACGAAGGCAAAACCCGTTCCGTAGATGCCCGTGCATTGACCTTCCTCCAACGGTTTGACGCTTTGACAACAGTGGTAGACGCAAAAGATTACGGCTTGTCCAGCGTGGCAGGGGATGTAGCTACATATTTCAACCCATTAGTCCATACAGCCGTATTTCGGGTTTATGCAGAGGAATTGAGCTATGTCCGTCAGCATCCGTTGACCAAACGTCGTTATATGTGGAAATTAGAATACTAATCATCATCAATCATCCAGGGAGAGGGGCGGCTGTGGCAACAGCAGCCCCTTTTCCAAATTTGCAGGAAAAGGAAGGGATTTTCAGATATGGTGAAAGGCATTATATTTGATATGGACGGAGTGCTGGTGGACAGTGAAAGATTTTATGAACACCGGCGGAAAGATTTTTTGCAGCGCATGGAATTTACAGCAGAAGGGGAACAGGATTTTACAGGCTCCAACGAACGGGCCATTTGGGAAGCCCTGGTACCGGAGGATTCGGAGTTTCGGGAGGAGCTTTTAATGGGTTACCGGGCATTTAGAAGGCTGCATCCTGTGCCTTATGGGGAATTACTGGATGAGCAGGTGCCGGGATTATTCCACCAATTCAAAAGCCGGGGGTTGAAAATTGGGATAGCATCTTCGTCCGCCCAGGATGCCGTAGAGAGCATGGTAAAAGCGGCTGATATTGGCAGTCTGGTAGATTATATTATCAGCGGGGAAGACTGTACAGCCCATAAGCCTGCGCCGGAAATTTATTTACGGGCCTTGGAAGGACTGGGATTGTCCCCAGAAGAAGCTTTTGCCGTAGAGGATTCCCCTACCGGCATAGCGGCCGCTAAAAATGCAGGATTACGGGTTTATGCCTTGAAGCCCCGTCATGGAAAGATGGATCAAAGTGCTGCAACAGCGGTAATAGGCAAGCTGACAGATTTACTGGATTTATTGTAAAAGAAAAGACCGTTTCAAAAAAGAAACGGTCTTTTAAATGGAGACGATCGGGATCGAACCGACTACCTCTTGAATGCCATTCAAGCGCTCTCCCAGGTGAGCTACGCCCCCATAAAAAATGATCCATCGGAGATTCGAACTCCGGACACCCTGATTAAAAGTCAGGTGCTCTGCCGGCTGAGCTAATGGATCAAAAAGATGAAATTGAATGATGCTGTTCAAACAGCGCTTACTTATTATAGCAGTCAGGACAAGGTTTGTCAACAGTTTTTTTGAAATTTTTTCACGAAATGGCGGGAACTTCAGAAAATGCAAAATTTTTATGGCGATTCGGGGGGCTGGGCGGGATCTTCCGGCTCCAGGGCTTCCTGAGAGGAAATAACCAGGTCTAACTTTTTCGGGACGGTAGGGGGCACAGCAGGCCCTAAAAGGGCCTGTGAGGGCGTAACATCGGAAGCAGGCAGGGATTTTTTCTTCCGGTATTTCCTTCGGTAAGGATAATATTCCCATGGAATGGAAAATTCATAAGCCTGATCGAAGGCTTCCCGTAAAGATGCAAAATAAAGGCCGGAAATCCGGACACATTTTTTTTTCTGGTTTTCCCGATAGAAGCAGACCAGATGATCCTGAGGCTGGAACAAAGGGAAAATGCCAAATAAACGGAAAGGCTTTTGAACCCAGCGCACCCGTTCGATTTGGTCTAAAAGGACTTCAAAAGCTTCCGTAGAGATGCCATTTTCATAAAATTCCACAATGCGGAACAGGTAACATAAAGGCCGCAGGCCGCCGAAAAAATAAGCCAGAAATAAAACAAGCCACAAAGCAGTAAATCCCAGCCAGCGCAAAGGGGAATCTGCCGCTGGCCGGGAAAGCTGGATACTGAAAGCAATTACAGCCAGGAATGCAGCAGAAAAACGGTAAACAGCCAAACGGATTAAAAAACGCCGGTTTGGCAGGACTGTTTCCAAACGGATGCCCAATTCCCAGCCTCCTTTTTATATTGATGTGGTACTTTAAGATGGAGCAAGCCGGACCAGACAGGAAGCCGACTGCCCATCCGGAGCAGTATAGCGCATGGCGGCAACCATAGTATCGGGATTGAAGCCGCCGCAGCTATCAAAAACGGTTTCTAAGACAATATTTCCTTTCCGGTCAATCAGGCATATTTTGCCGTTATATTTCACCATAGCCACATCCAAATCCTTGATAAAGCCGTCTGCGGCTTCGAAGCGTGTATCAATTAAAAATTGGCCTTCCCCGTCGATATACCCCCATTTTCCGGCAGGGGTGCAAATGAGGTTATAAGTTTCCCGCTTATCATAATAAGAGTTGATGCCCTGTAAAAAAATGAGGCTTTCCAAAGGCAGCACCATTTTCCCATTGGAAATTACGCCGAAGGAGTTGGGGCCGTTATCCCCTTCTACGAGGAAGACGCCATCTTCCAAGCCTGGCATCCCGCCGTAAATAGGGCCCTGCTGGCGGGGCGTCATAACAACATTTCCTGCATCATCCAGCAAGCCGTATTTTCCGTCTTTTTCAAACCAGACATAACCATTTTCACTATAATGGCCAATTTCGTCGTACATTAAAGCTCCATCTGGCTCCCGATCCAATTCGGTGGTAGCGGTGCATTTATTTCCTTCATATAAAACAGCGCCATATTCCGATAAAATAATATCATCCCAGCGGGGCTTTATTGTAATTTTTCCAGTATAATCCATAATGCCCCATTTGCCAGATCGCCGGAAAGCAATGTAGTCGCCCTGGAAAGAGGGGCCGAAGCTGTCATAAACCGGATTGGTAATCAGTTCCCCGTCACCGTCGTAAATGGCCCATTTTCCGCCTTCCTGGACAGCCAGACGGTTGACTCCGATCTCATCTGTATCCCGGGCAACAATATTTACAGCATCACAAACCATATTTTTTACAGGAGTCCCCTCCAGGTCAAACAGCTTTAAAGTGCCATTTTGATAAAGCAGATCCCGTTCTTCTCCCAAGGGGGAAAATTCATCTCCTGTCCCCAGGGAATAAGCAACTTCCAGGGTTCCTTTCCGCAAAATATCCCCTTGGGAATGATCTTTTTCGGCCCGGTAATAGGGCCGGCCGGGAATGGGATAAACATATGTATATTCAATAGGGACTAAAATTTCCCCGGTGGCGGCATCTGCC
The DNA here is from genome assembly GCA_003612625.1 of bacterium 1XD42-1. Lineage (GTDB taxonomy): Bacteria > Bacillota > Clostridia > Oscillospirales > Ruminococcaceae > Anaerotruncus. The sequence goes on from RAZJ01000002.1 coordinate 105,928, forward strand.
AGCCCGGATAAGCCATTTTTGGTAACAGGGACCGCCCCTTCCACAGCATACCAGGATTCCCCTTGCTGGTCATATTCCCCGTCTTGAGAAATTTGTTTTCCATTGGCGTTGAATAAAGTAACCCGATCCCCTTGGACAGCCCGGAAAACATCGCAATCCATGAAACCACTGGGACCGCCCCGATTTACAGGAGGCTCCAATGTATATTGTGCGGGGGTAAGCAAGGAAACAGACCACCCCTCAGATTGGACAGCCAATTCTTCCGGAAGTTCAACAGCGCTGGCAGCAACAGCAGGCATTTCTTCCGGCATAGGGATATTGGCAGAAACAGGGACAGAAACTTCTTCAGCATCGGCTGAAGGAGCTTGAGATTCTTCTTTGGGCTTAGAAGATGGTATTTCATCCTGAGAAGATGTCGGATTAGAGCTTGATGATTCATTTACTGGGGCACTAGGGGCCTGGCAGGAAGCCAGAAGCAGTGCGGCAGCTAAAAAAAGAGAAAGTTTTTTCATATTAAATACCCTTTGCGACAAAGTTTTTTTCATAAAAATATAAAATATATGGTATCAGATTCTATTGATATAGTGTGTCAGAAAAGCAAAATCCTTGCGCCAAAAGGGTAAAGAATTTTTTAGCAAGAAATTTGAGAAAAAATCTCCCCAATGGGGCTGTTAATCAGCAGATCTGCATTTCCATCCATTTGTGTAGGTGTTTTATTGATAACCGTAATTTTGCCCCGGCAATATTGTACCAAGCCGGCAGCAGGATAGACAGCCAAAGAAGTACCGCCAATAATCAGCAGATCCGCCTGGGCAATGGCTGCCGTAGCACCTGTAAGGGTAGCGCCATCCAAAGATTCCTCATATAAAACCACATCCGGCTTAATTATGCCGCCGCATTCACAGCGGGGGATGCCCTGGCTTTCCGCAATGGTTTTCACATCAAAAAATTTCCCGCATTTCAGGCAGTAATTCCGGTGAACCGATCCATGGAGTTCATAAACGCATTTACTTCCAGCAGCCTGGTGAAGCCCGTCAATATTTTGTGTAACAACAGCCGTTAATTTTCCGGCAGCCTCCAATTCGGCCAATTTTTTATGGGCAGCGTTAGGCTTTGCATCAAGACAGAGCATTTTAGCCCGATAAAAACGGAAAAATTCTTCGGTCTGCTGGAAAAAGAAGGAGCCGCTTAAAATAGTTTCCGGGGGATACTGGTAGGACTGGTGATAAAGGCCATCCACACTGCGGAAATCAGGAATACCGCTTTCCGTGGAAACGCCAGCGCCGCCAAAAAATACAATGCGGCTGCTTTCGTTAATTTGTTTCTGTAATTGGGCAATTTGCTCCATAAAAAGACATCCTTTCCGCAAAATATTTCCATTCAGTTTATATGAGGGAAGCGATTTCCCGGAATTTTTGTTGTTGGGCTTCATTGGGGACAGGGACGTTCAGTCCGGAAGGGCGGCTTGCCGCAGGCGGATCTTGGACTGTTCCAGAAGGTTCCGCAGGTTCCTGTGAATCTGGATCTTCTGTATCAGGCTCAGAAGGTGCTGAAACAGCAGGGGTTTCAGGAGGCGGGGCAATGGGATTTTCCGGGTCGGCTTCCCCTTCGGAAGCCTGCCAGCCGTCGCCGATATTATAAGCGGCAAGGGTCCATGTAATTGTATTTTCATCCTGCCGTTCATATCCTAAAATCATATCTGCCGCATTGCGGCCATCTTCCGCATAAGCGTAAACATACTGTTCGGTTAAGACCCTGCAAACATCCGTATAATAACGCATATTTTCGCCGCCGGTAGGGATAAGATCCGGGCGCAGGAAAAGGCTTCCTAAAATTTTTTCATCAAAGGGATCAACAGTTTCCTGTTCCCGGCGTTCTGTAATTTTTTCTTCCAAAGCAGTATTTTGCGCCTGTAACTGACCAATCTGTGTTTGTAATTCTTGGATTTGGCTGGTAAGGCTATTATTTTCTGTTTGAAGCGCTTCATATTTTTCAGTAGGGACTAAAAAATTGCATCCGGAAGCGGATAAAAGCAGGCATATCAAAATTACAAAAAACAGATTTTTCATAAAAAATTCCTCTATGTATTTTAATTTAATAGGCACTTTTAGACATTTTTTGTCGAAGAAAGGACTTATAGGAGGATGATTTTACTTGTATTTGGATATTTTTCACATTTTGTATTTTTTTATTGAAAAAAGGTAAAATAAGTCTTGCTTTTATAGATGAGAAGTGCTAAACTATGGTTAGAAAATAGAAATTCACACAACAAACCTCCAATTATTTGTGACTTGTGACTTCTATTGACAATATAATTTTTGATGACTTCTCTCTCTTCCACACTTACCATCGAAGGGGCCGGCGGTTTCGCTGGCCCTTTCGGCATTTCATTTTTATTCCGGGTAGCACATTTTTTCAGGGGTCCAGCCTTCTAAAATTTTCCCATATGCAGAAGCAATTTTTTTTGCCCCAGCCAAATCATGATCCCGATAATTTCCACATTCCGCCTCGGCAGAACCTGGGATTTCCCCTTCGTAAGCGGCAGTATAAGCGAAAGTCTGCCGCAACAAGGAAATAACCTGTTCTTTTGACATGGTATCCCGTGTGATAAAATAGAATCCGGTACGGCATCCCATAGGGCCAACATAGATAATTTGATCGGAGAAAGTCTTATTGATCACCCGTACATAAGTGGCAAAAAGATGTTCTAATGTATGCAGGGCAGCATTTTCCAAATAAACGCCCTGATTAGGGGTGCACATCCGTAAATCATAAGTGACAGTATCCCCGTCGATCCGGGAAACATAAAGGCCCTTTTGCAATTTGGTGTGGTCAATTTGAAAGCTTTTAATGCGTTCCATTGAACAATTCCTCCTCAATAAAAATATTTTTTTATGGTTTCATTCGGGCAGTCCCCATAATAAGGGACAAGGCATGGGAAGAAGCCAGCCAGCGGATCAGTTCCCGTTCTTTATCGTATCCCCGGCCTAAACGCAATTCTTTTACTTCGCTGTGCCAGGGGCTGGAAACCCCTACATAAACAAGACCCACCGGTTTTTCCTGGGAACCGCCTCCAGGGCCGGCAATGCCCGTTAAAGAAATACCAATATCAGCTCCGGACAAATTGCGGACACCTTCTGCCATTTCAGCAGCAGTCTGCGGGGAAACTGCACCAAACTGTTTCAAAGTTTCTTCACGGACACCCAGTACCTTATTTTTAACAGAATTGGCATAGCTGACAATGCCGCATTCAAAGACATCGGAGCTGCCTGGGATCTCTGTAATCCGTTTTGCAACATAACCGCCTGTGCAGCTTTCCGCAGTAGCGGCTTTTAACCCTTTTTCCCGCAGCAGGCGGACAGCAGCAGTCTGCAAGTTGTCCACATCAATGCCGTAAATCAAATCTCCAAAGCGTTGCTGCAACATTTGGATAACTGGTTCCATTAAGGCTTCCGCTTCCGCTTCCGAAGGGGCGCAGGCTGTTACCCGCAGCATAACTTCTCCCTCTTTGGCATAAGGGGCTAAAGTAGGGTTAGTCATTTGTTCCATTTCCTTCCGGAGCTGGGCTTCCAAAGCGCTTTCCCCTATGCCGAAAAAGTAGATGCAGTGGCTGCGGAAAACCTGGCTGCTGCGTTTGGCAAGCCAAGGAAGGACTTGTTCCCGGAACATAGGACCCATTTCCCGGGGCGGGCCAGGCATCATAATGGCAATTTTGCCATCTCCTTCTAAAATGGCTCCAGGAGCAGTTCCGTAATGGTTTTCCAATACCATGCAGCCCTCTGGCATCATAGCCTGTTTCAAGTTATTTTCCGTCATTTCGCCGCCAATACGACGGAAAAATGACTTTATTGATTGGATAGAAGGCCCATGCTGAATTAACTTCCTGCCAAAATAAGCAGCAATGGTTTCTTTTGTCAGATCGTCATAGGTAGGGCCTAACCCTCCGGTTGTAATGACAATATTACTGCGGGAAAATGCCGTTTCCAAAGCTTCTTTTAAGCGTTCCGGATTATCCCCGACAACGGTATGGTGATACATATTGATGCCTAATTCGGCTAACCCGCGGGAAATATCTGCGGAATTGGTATTGACAATATTTCCTAACAGGATTTCTGTACCGATACATAAAATTTCTGCTGCATCTTTCATATATTAAAAAGCCCCTTTCTAATAGCTTTATCATACGCTTTTATACTGCCTTCTGTCAAGCAGTGGAAAATGACGAATTCTTAAAAGAATCATGAAAAAATGGCAGGATATCCTTTTATAGCCTTTCCTAATATGTTATAATATGTAATATATGGCTGAATATTGATAGAGGAGCAATAAAAAATGGTGTCCTATGAAGAAATGAACCTTTCACCAGAAATTTTAAAAGCAGTTGCACGTATGGGATTTACCGGGCCAACCGAGATCCAGGCAAAAGCAATCCCGGTTATGATGGAAGGACGGGAAATGATTGCAAAAGCGCCTACCGGAACCGGAAAAACCTGTGCTTTTGGCATTCCAATCCTGGAAAAAATAGATCCATCCCATCCCTGGCTCCAGGCCATTATTCTTTGCCCAACCCGGGAACTTTGTATTCAAATTGCGGAAGATATGCGGAATTTAAGTTTTTTCCGTTCTGATATACGGATAACGGCTTTATATGGGGGCCAGCCTATTGATAAACAGATTAAAGCTTTGAAACGGGGGACACATATTGCAGTAGCAACGCCAGGCCGTATGCTGGATCATTTACAGCGGAAAACCCTCCAGTTTTCTAAAGTATCCATAGCGGTGCTGGATGAAGCAGATGAAATGCTGGATATGGGGTTTTATAAGGATGTCTGCCATATTTTAGACCAGTTACCAAAGGAACGTCAGATGGTGATGTTTTCCGCTACGATTTCCAGGGAAGTCATGGATATTGGATGGCTGTACCAGCGGGATACAGTAGAAATTACAGTAGAGCCGGAACGGGAAAGCCAGCCGAAAATAACCCAATATGCGATTGAAAGCGTAGGGCGGCAGCGTTTAGCAGATTTAACCTATTTGTTGCAGGAACGGCAATATCGCAGGGTAATGATTTTTTGTAATACGAAATATTCTACCACCAGTCTGGCAGGCTTACTGCGGGACCGGGGATTTCATGCAGAATGTTTAAATGGTGATATGCGCCAAAGTGAACGGAATACGATTATGACAAATTTCCGGGAAGGAAAAATTCCTGTTTTAGTTGCAACAGATGTAGCAGCAAGGGGAATTGACGTGGATGATGTAGATGCTGTTGTGAATTATGAGATTCCGCCGGAAAATGAATATTATATCCACCGGATCGGCAGGACAGGCCGTGCCCAGAAAGAAGGAGTTTCTTATGTATTTTTCAGTCAGGATGAAATCCGTAAATTGCGTTCTATATTAAAATATACTCGTTCTAAAGTGGTAGAATTGGAATTTAATGAGTCGGATGAACTGGTGGAAGCGAAAAAGCCGAAATTAGTTTAAAATTTTCCATTTGGAACCTGAAAAGTAAGCAAACAAAAAGGAGGATGTTTTTATGAATCCCGCAATTTATGTCCGTGCTGCATCGCTGGAGGATTTGCCGGGGATGCTGGAAATTTACCGTCCTTATGTAGAAGAAACAACCATTACTTTTGAGTATGATGTGCCGTCGTTAGAGGAATTCCGCCAGCGCTATAACGGAATTATGCCGGCTCTTCCGTGGCTGGTTTGTCAATATGAAGGCATAACGGCAGGATATGCCTATGCTGCCCGTTATCACCAGCGGGCAGCATACCAATGGAATGCAGAATTATCGGTTTATATCCGGCAGGATTATCAGGGAAAACATATTGGTACAGCTCTTTACCGCAGCCTTCTCCGGGTGTTGACCTTGCAGGGCTTCTTGTATGCCCATGCTTTAGTAACATTGCCTAATCAGGATAGTATACGGCTCCATACCCATATGGGATTCCGTAAAATTTGTGTCAATGAAAAAACGGGATTTAAACTGGGGGTATGGCGTGATGTAGCAGAATTATGCCTGCCATTAGCTGAAATTCCGAAAGTCCCCGATCCGCCTTGCCCATACAATGCCTTATCGCCGGAAACCGTCGTTCCAATTTTCCGGGAAGAAGCTGCCAAAATAGCGTTTCCTTAATTTAATAATAAGTAAAATAAAAGTCCGCCAACTTCGCTGGTGGACTTTTATTTTTGCAGAATGCACCTTAAAATTGGAAATTATTACGGTGAATTTTAGGATGCAATAGCACAAAATTATATATTATGAACAGCTTAAGATTTCCAGAAAATGTTGCACAAAATTTAACAACTAAAATTCGTAAAATAAAAGGATTGACAAAGCAGGCAGGCAGGCAGGAGGTATACTTTGGTTGCACAGGAAAATTTTGATTTTCCGTCGTTTTGACGAAAAGTTTTCAACAGCCTCCTTTAGCTGGAAAAATACAAAAACCTGTGCACAAATATACATTTCATCCCGGAAACGGAGATGGAAATTTTGAGAGGAGCGAATACCCCAATGAGAAGAATGTTATCCGGCTTTTTAGCCACCGCTATGGTTGCGTCTGTCTGCGCTACCATGAGCTTTGCCGCAGAAAGTGCAACAATTACTTTTGCTTTCCCAACAGGTTTGGGTGACTCGGAACTTGGTAAGGATGGTGCCACAGTAACCTATGACCGTGTACAGTTAGTAGCTCAGCCTAAGGATCAAAATAAGGAAGTGGTCATATTAGGCGAAGTCGGTCTTCCTAATGATTTAACAAATGAGGATTCGGACGACGACGGTACAGTTGAGGCGATTTCTGCTGGACAATGGTCCAAAGCATTAAACAAAGTCAAGTTCCAGGATGTAAAGATCGGCGGAAAATTTTATCAGATTACTTTAGGATATAACAGAACGACTAATAACGTCATTGCAACATTTTCTCCGGCAGTAGCCGTGGATGGCATAAATGACAATGATTATGTACTCCAGTTGGTACATGCAGATAAAGACAGGACTGGTCTTGCAACACAGGCAGGAACGGTTTTTGAGGGGAAAGGCGGCGAAACTGCTGACATTGAACAGGGCGGTACCTTTGTCGATACAGTCTATGCGTCTGATGTTTTAGTTTCTTATGGCGACGGCACACCGATTCCGCTGACCGAATCTTCTGTAGGTGTAAATAAAGATCAGAATGATGAAGGCGGCGTACAAAGCAGCAAAACACTGTATTTCATGATTCGTGACGATGTAGTGCCCAGAGCGTCTGATGACAGCTACTGGAAAGTAAAAATTGCCAAGGGCGACAATGGTAAATACATTAAAGCAGTCAGCGACGCAACCAAAAACTTCTCTGGTAATTTGTATGATGTCAATACAGGCAAAGCTGTAGAGGGCACTGGCGGCGCCCGTCACCGTTATATCAAAGTGGAACTGAATGAAATCTTTACCGATGACGAAATCAAAATGACTTTGGATATGCGTTTATCTGCAAAGAGCAAAGCAGCATCCAGCTTGGATGGCGTTGAAGAAGATACCGAAATCAAAGTAAAAGATTTCAGTTTTTACATGAAGAACATTGTAAGAGCTGCTGATAATGAATGGATTGTTGGTACAGATGGTCTAATGCTGAATCCTGTCAAGAATGACTGGAACGAAGTCACTTATTGCGATGAAGACGGTGACGTAGCATATCTGAAATTCTTTGGCGATAGTGATACCGGCAAATTCTATTCCAAACTGTCCACCAAATGGGAACATGCTGATTATGCTTCCTACTTCAACGATCAGGATGCTTATATCTTCCAGTTTACTGGTTCCCCAAGCCTGTCCTCCACCAGCCGTGCTGACCTGGAAATCTACAGCCCGTTTGTAGATCAAGACGGCAATGAAACCTTTGATCCGGAACAAGCAATCATTTATCAAGTAATGGATGGCGATCTGTTCGATATTACCAATCAGTTTGAATACAGAGAAGGCAACAACGGCGATATGGCATATTGCAGCCGCGTACGTTTCCTGGGTACTTTCATCATCTGCCAAAAACCAGTTGATGAAGCTTCCAACGATGACGTAGTTGATCTGGTTCCAGATGATAATTTAACTCCAGATAACAATGCTGGCGCTCCAGTGGAAGTAAATCCTGGCAGCAACGGCGGCAGCGGCAGCAAAGCTCCTGCAAATACTGGAAAATTTTAATTAAACAGAGTTTTTCTTATCGGGTAATCCCGTATCAAGAACTCAAATAAAAAGACAAAGGGAAAGCCCCTGGCATCTCTCCATGCCAGGGGCTTTCCCTTCTTTTATTCTTCTCCGGAAGCAAGCAGATGATCCATCCGGTCCAATATTGCCTGCCTGCTGTCCGGCAATACACCCATAATCGTATATTTATTTAATATAGTAGAATCTACATAAAGACACGTTTTCTGAATATCCATATGGACAAACATTTCCCGTTCTTCCTGTAACACTTCCCGGGGCGTCAATTCCTGGAACAGTTCCGGCGACTGCTTCAGGGTTTCATAAAGGGGGGTATTTTCCCATATAACCAATTTTAAGCACCATATGCTGACTGGATTCAGGCGGGACAGCAAAGCGGCTGTTTGTAAGGCGTGTTCCTGGGAATATTTCCGCCCGCCTAAGCCGGGAATAACCGTAAAATGATAATGAAACCCATACTCCGCCAGCTTCTGGCAGGCGGCTTCCATATCAGCAACCGTTTCCCCTTTATTGTGCAATTTTAAAACAGCATCGGAACCGCTTTCCAAGCCAATGTGTAATTCCAGAATACCAGCCTGCCGCAGTTGGGCAAGTTCTTCTCCGCTTTTCCGCAGGACGTCGTCTGCCCTGGCATACATGGCTGTCATTTGAACAGAAGGCAGATATTCATGGACATACTGCATGACTTCCAGCAGATGTTCCGTGGGCAGGCAAAAAGGGTTACATCCTAACAAAAACAGACGGTCATTCCCATCAATCACCTGGCTTAATAACTGGCATTTATATTTTATTTCCTCTAAAGGGAGGATGGCAAAGGAATCCCGCAAAAAATCACAAAAAGCACATTTTCCGTAACTGCATCCTTGGGTAACTTCTAAAAGGGCACTTTTCCCTTCTAAAGGGGGGCGGTAAATTTCAGGGCTTCGATAGAGCGCCTGAAAAATTTCGGATCTTGTCATTTTAACCCCTCCATTTTAACGGATGATTGAAAAAATGGGGGGATGGCACGGAGCCATTCCCCCATTTTTATATCATTTATTTTTTCTGGAATTATGCTTCATACAGCTTGGTAAGACGAACCAGATGATCGTATTTCTCTTTGGCATATTTTTCAGCATTTCCAAACAGACGTTGGGCACGTTCTGGGTTAGCACGTTCCAAAGAGCTGTAACGGACTTCGGCGTCGATGAAGCCTTTGTAATCGCTGGTAGGAGCCTTAGAATCCAGGCTGAATGGATTCTTGCCTTCTTCCTGCATACGAGGATCAAACCGGAACAGATGCCAATAACCAGCTTCTACGGCTTGTTTCATACGGGTCTGGGCAAGTGTCATGCCGCCTTTGATTCCGTGGTTGATACAAGGAGCATAAGCAATAATCAGGGAAGGACCATGATAGCTTTCCGCTTCTGTAAAGGCTTTGATGCACTGATTATAGTCAGCACCCATAGAAACCTGGGCCACATAAACATAACCGTAGCTCATTGCGATAGCAGCTAAATCTTTTTGTTTGGTTTCTTTACCGGCTGCGGCAAATTGAGCGATTGCACCGGTAGGAGTTGCTTTAGAGGACTGGCCGCCGGTATTGGAGTAAACTTCTGTGTTAAAGACCAGAATGTTTACATCTTCGCCGGAAGCGATAACATGATCCAAACCGCCAAAGCCAATATCAAAGGCCCAGCCGTCACCACCAAAGATCCAGTTGGATTTCTTAGCCAGGAACTCTTTATACGGCAGGATGGATTTTGCAGAATCGCAGCCGCAGGCTTCCAGCATATCTACCAGCTTCTGGGTAGCGATCTTGTTTGCAGCGCCATCATTTACAGTAGACAGGTATTCTTCACAAATGGCTTTCTTATCGCCTTCCACATTTTTGCTCAGTTCGAGAACTTTTGCAATCTGCTGCTGGCGCAAAGTAGCCTGTGCCAAATACATACCATAACCATATTCGGCATTATCCTCAAACAAGGAATTTGCCCATGCAGGACCATGGCCTTCATGATTTACGGTGTACGGTGTAGAAGGTGCAGAGCCGCCCCAGATAGAAGAACATCCGGTCGCATTAGCAATATACATCCGGTCGCCAAAGAGCTGGGTGCAGAGTTTAGCATAAGGTGTTTCACCGCAGCCTGCGCAGGCGCCAGAGAACTCCAGCAATGGCTGTTTGAACTGGCTGCCTTTGACAGTGGTTTCTTTGAATTTGGCGGCAACATCCGGTTTTGCAGGCAGAGTGCGGCCATAATCAAAGCCTTGCTGCTGGTCAAGCTGGGTATCCAACATTTCCATTGTAAGGGCTTTATTGCCTTTTTTGCCCGGGCAGACATTGGCGCAGGAGCCGCAGCCTGTGCAGTCCAGAACGGAAATGGTCATAGCGAACTTATAATCTGCCAGACCGGTCATAGGCAGGCTCTTCTGGGAAGCAGGAGCTTTTGCTGCTTCGTCAGCGGACATAGCCACAGGACGGATAACAGCATGCGGGCAGACATAAGAACAGAAATTACACTGAATACAGTTATCAGGATTCCATACAGGAACTTTAACTGCAATACCGCGTTTTTCATATGCGGCAGCGCCTTGCGGCATGGTGCCGTTTTCGCGGTCGTCTTTGACAAAAGTGGAAACAGGCAGGCTGTCGCCACGCTGGGCATTGGCGGGAATGAGGACTTCGTTGACGAAATCAACCAGTTCTTTCCGATCGCCGGTTGCGCCTGCGGGAGCTGCATCGTCAGCAGCATTGGCCCATGCAACGGGTACGTCTACTTTTACAACAGCAGTTGCGCCCCGGTCAATGGCGTCATAGTTCATCTGGACAACTTTTTCGCCTTTCCGTCCGTAGGATTTCAGAGCAGCATCTTTCATATATTTGATGGCGTCTGCTTCCGGAATGATGTTGGCCAGTTTAAAGAATGCGGATTGCAGCACAGTATTGATACGGGTGCCCAAGCCTAATTCCAAACCGATCTTTACGCCGTCAATGGTATAGAAATTGATGTTATGGGCAGCAATAAAGCGTTTTACTTTGCCGGGGATGTGTTGTTCCAGAGCTTCCGCATCCCAGGAGCAGTTCAGCAGGAAAATACCGCCGTCAACCAGATCCTCAACCATATCATATTTGGTGATATAGGAAGGATTATGGCAGGCAACAAAGTTAGCTTTGTTGATCAAATAAGTGGAATGAATGGGGCTCTTGCCGAAGCGCAAGTGGGAAATGGTGACGCCGCCGGATTTTTTAGAGTCATATGCAAAATATGCCTGGGCGTACATATCGGTATGGTCGCCGATAATTTTAATGGAGTTTTTGTTGGCGCCAACTGTACCGTCGGAACCAAGGCCCCAGAATTTGCAGGCATGGGTGCCTTCCGGAGCAGTAACCGGATTTTCTTCCCGGGCCAGGGACAGATTGGTTACGTCGTCGGTAATGGCCAAAGTAAATTCTTTCTTCGGAGCGGCATTGGCAGCATTCCGGTAAACAGCGATAATGTCAGCAGGGACAGTATCTTTGGAGCCTAAACCATAACGGCCGCCAAATACAGAAACGTTTTCAAATTTGGTGCCCTTCAATGCGGAAATAACATCCACATAAAGAGGCTCGCCCATGGAACCGGGTTCTTTTGTCCGGTCAAGAACGGAAATAGTCTTGACAGAATCCGGAATTACATCCAGCAAATGTTTGGCAGAGAATGGACGGTAAAGACGTACTTTAACCAGACCAACTTTTTCGCCTTGTTTTGCCAGGTAATCAATGGTTTCACAAATGGTTTCATTGATGGAACCCATTGCAATAATAATATGCTCTGCATCAGCAGCACCATAGTAATTGAATAATTTATAGTCAGTGCCGATTTTTGCATTGACTTTGTTCATATATTCTTCTACTACGGCAGGCAGTTCATTGTAATATTTATTGCAGGCTTCCCGGTTCTGGAAGAAAATGTCCGGGTTTTGTGCGGAACCACGTAAAACAGGATGTTCCGGGTTCAAAGCATTGGCACGGAATGCGTTGATGGCGTCATGATCCACCATTTCATTCAGATCATCATAATCCCAGATTTCAATTTTCTGAAGCTCGTGGGAAGTACGGAACCCATCAAAGAAATTGAGGAAGGGGACACGGCCTTTTAAAGCCGACATGTGAGCCACAGGAGTTAAATCCATAACTTCTTGGACGCTGCTTTCGCAGAGCATCGCAAAACCAGTCTGACGGCAAGCATATACGTCGGAATGATCACCGAAAATATTCAAAGCATGGGTAGCTACGCAGCGGGCTGAAACATCAATAACAGCAGGCAGCAATTCGCCGGCCATTTTATACATATTCGGGATCATCAGCAGTAAGCCTTGGGAAGCAGTATAAGTGGTTGTTAAAGCACCGGCTGCCAAAGAACCGTGAACGGTTCCGGAAGCACCAGCTTCGGACTGCATCTCAACGATTTTGACTGTGTTGCCGAAAATATTTTTCTGGCCGGCAGTAGCCCACTCGTCTGTTACTTCAGCCATAACGGATGAAGGGGTAATGGGGTAGATGGCAGCTACATCGGTAAACGCATAAGAGGCGTAAGCCGCAGCATTATTGCCATCCATGGTTTTCATTTTTCTTGCCATGTTGTATCTTCCTCCTATTGTATAAAAATCACAATGGACATAAGGGATTGTCCCGGGTTTTCCCAGGGCAGAATCCCCTTGGAAAAGGGTAGCTTTTCCTGTGTTGGAACCATCCGGTTATCAGTTTATCACTTTTCTACCAGTTTGTAAAGAACAAGACTGTTAAAAAAGCCGCAATCTATGGGATTTTATCAAACCTGCCCTAGTAAAGCTGGAAATCCCCTGGAAACGGCAAATATTCGCACTTGTAAGGCAACTTTCAGCATGGTATAATAATACCGTAAGATTTTATCATTTTTGCTGTTATAAAGGAGGGGGATCTTATGCTTCTTTGGCAATGGCCTTTGCTTTGGCTGGCAGTCGGCGCGGTTGCGGCAGTCATTGAGGGCCTGACAGTACAACTGGTGTCCATTTGGTTTGCTTTAAGCGCTGGCGTTACGGCTTTAGTGACACTGATGTTCCGGCCTGCGTTTTCCACACAGTTATTGATTTTTTCTATATTGGGGCTGGTTCTCCTGATAAGTACCCGCTCCTTTGTCCGGAAAAAAATGCAGGTACGCAAGGAAAGAACCAATGCAGACCGGGCAATCGGTGAAACAGGTATTGTGACAAAGACGGTAGGAGATGCCTATATTGCCGGACGCGTGCTGGTAAATGGACTGGACTGGGCCGCCAAAACCCAGGACGGGGCATCTCTGGAACCGGGGGCGCACGTAATTGTAAAAGCAATCCAGGGGGTAACGCTTTTAGTGGAAAAAGCGCCTTAAAAAAGGGTATACTGAAATAGAAAAAAGGGGTTTTTCTTTATGGTGACGATTTCTATTGTTTTTTTCAGCATTTTACTGCTGATTGTTTTGTTGATTCTGGTTTCCAATATCAAAATTGTCCCGCAGGCTACGGAATTTGTCGTAGAACGGTTAGGCGCTTATTATGCCACATGGGAAACGGGCCTGCATTTTAAAACGCCATTTTTGGACCGGGTAACAAAGAAGGTTTCCCTAAAAGAACAGGTGGTAGATTTTGCTCCTCAGCCTGTGATTACAAAAGATAATGTTACCATGCAGATTGACACCGTTGTCTTTTACCAGGTAACGGATGCAAAGCTGTACACTTACGGGGTAGAAAACCCCATGTCTGCTATTGAAAACCTGACAGCAACAACCCTCCGGAATATTATCGGGGAAATGGAGCTGGACAGCACCTTAACTTCCCGTGACATCATCAATTCCAAAATTACAGCTACTCTGGATCAGGCCACAGATAAATGGGGCATTAAAGTAAACCGGGTGGAGCTGAAAAACATCCTGCCTCCCAGAGAAATCCAGGACGCCATGGAAAAACAGATGAAAGCGGAACGGGAACGCCGGGAATCTATCCTGCGGGCCGAAGGGGAAAAGCACAGCCAGATCCTGGTGGCAGAAGGCGAAAAAGAAAGTGCCATTTTACGGGCCCAGGCAGAACGGGAAAGCGCTGTTTTGCGGGCAGACGGCGTGAAAGAACAGAAAATCCGGGAAGCGGAAGGCGAAGCACAAGCCATAGAACTGGTACAGAATGCTTATGCCCAGGCATTGCGGACTTTAACCCAGGCCAATCCTTCCAACCAGGTTATTGCTTTAAAATGTCTGGAAGCCCTGGGACAGCTTGGGGATGGGAAAGCAACAAAAATTATTATCCCCAGTGAAATCCAGTCTTTAGCAGGCCTGGCAACAACTTTGCGTGAAACGTTGAAGTAAACAGAAAAAAGCTGCCTATATAGTATGCCAAAAAGAAAAGGATTTTATCTGGCGCTGTAAGGTTTTATAAAGATTATGTAGATAAAAAAGAAAAACATTCCCTCCCGGCTGATAAAGCGGGAGGGAATGTTTTTTACAGAAGGGATTTTGCTAACTGCATGGCCCGGTAAATGACCATATCCATATCATAATACTGGTATTCAGCCAGCCGCCCAGCCAGATGAATCTGGGGATAATCAGCCAGCAGATCTTTATATTTTTCATAAAGGCTCTGGGAAGCCGGGGAAGCAATGGGATAACAAGGGACAAGATCGCTGGATAAATTGAAATTGGTAGGATATTCTTTCAAAATGGTAGTGGCATAAGGATTATCCTGACCGGTCATATGTTTAAATTCTGTAATGCGTGTGAATTTTTCACTGGTGGTGTAATTGATAACCCCTTTTTCCTGGTACCAGGGCCGCTCGTAGGTTTCAAAGCAAAAACGCATACTGCGGTATGGCAGTACCCCAAACTGATAATGAAACAGTTCGTCTAAAGAGCCGGTATATAAAATTGTTCCTTCAAACATTTTATTCCGGAAGTAAATTTTGCCATCTTTTAAGGAAAACAATTTATCAAAGGGCGTATTGAGGGCGCAGTTGATTTTTGGATGGTGAACCAGTTTTTCAAATACGTCGGTATACCCTTTTTCCGGCAGGCCCTGGTATTTTGCAGAAAAATACTGGCTGTAACGGGAAACCTGAACCGGCACACGCTGGAGAACCTTTGGGGAAACGGCATCCGGCGGATTTCCCCATTGCTTCGCGGTGTAATAATAGTAAATATTTTCATAGATGAACTGGCCCAGTTCTTTTAACAAAGGATCTTCACAGTTCATCAATTCAAAAATAGAAACCTTTGTATTTTCCCCGTAGGTCTGGAGCAGTTTTTCTTCTAAAATACGGGCTTTTTCCGGCCCGAAAGCCCGCTGGATCGAAACTAAATTAAAAGGCACCGGCAATAATACATCATGGCATTTTGCTTCTACTGAATGTATGTAGCCGTTTAATTTTGTAAAGCGGCTTAGGAAAGCATATACTTCCTCATTATCTGTATGGAAAATATGTGGGCCGTATTGGTGAATGGCAATCCCATGCTGATTGATCCGGTCAAAAGAATTGCCGCCTAAATGGGACCGCTTATCAATCATAAGAATATTATGATTTCCCTGTTCCGCCAGAATACGGGCTGCCGTTGCTCCGGCAAATCCACAGCCAACAACAACATATTGATAATCCAAAAGAATTTACCTCATTTCAAAAATAGGGATGGGGGAATTTTTATGTGGAAGCGGAAATATTACTGTGATGCTTCGTATAGAGGAACATAGCGACAGCAGCGCCGCAAATAATGCAGTAACCCAGCCAGCTAAATAAATCGGGAATTTGTCCGAAAACAATAAAGCCCAAAAGCGCGGAAAAAAGGACCTGGGAATAATCATAGACAGAAAGCTCCCGGGCCGGGGCAAAGGAATAAGCTGCCGTAATGGAAAACTGACCGCCTGCCGCAGAAATCCCGGCCAGCAGAAGAAATATAAGCTGCTGGCTTGACATGGGGGTAAAATTGAAGATTAGGAAAGGCAGGGTAACGGCACAGGAGAAAGCCGAGAAGAAAAAGACGATAAAAGGCCCTTGCACCCCCCATTTGCTTAACAGGCGCACTAAGGTATAGGCAAATCCTGCGGCGGCCCCTCCAAAAAGGCCCATAAGGGCAGGAACCAGCTCCATAGAAGTCCCGGAAGGCCGTAAAATCAATAAAACCCCGCCAAAAGCAGTTAAAACAGCTCCGGCTTGAAAGAGGGAAACCCGTTCTTTCAACAAGAAGAAGCTAAACAGAATGGCAAAAAAAGGGGACATTTTATTGAGCATGGAAGCATCTGCCAGAACAAGGTGATCCACTGCATAGAAATTGCCTAAAATGCCCACGGTACCCAGGAAGGCCCGGAAAATAAGGGCTGTCCAGCTTTTTCCGTCCATTTGGATTTTTGGATGGCTGCGGATCAAAAGGATTGCCGCTGCAATGGCAGCCACGAAGTTACGGAAAAAACTTTTTTGAATAGAAGGCAGATCCCCGGACAGCCGGACAAATAAAGCCATTAAAGCAAAGAAAAAAGCAGCAGCAATAATACAGAAAATCCCTTTTAATTTATCTCTCAAAACAGGCCCCTCCAAAGGCTAACAAATCATGGCTCCGAAATTTCAATAGATGCCTGCTCTTTCAGGGATTCAAAAATAGCCTGAACCCGTTCGGCACTGTAATCCCCGTCTAACGTGTTTAGAAAAAGGACTTCTTCCTGCTCCCCTTTTAAGACAACTTCCACGCCCCGCAGGGAATCTGTAATATTTTCAATGCGGTTGGAACCCTGCGCACTTTTCCGGACAGCCCCTACCCCAATCAAGCTTTTCGTACCAACATGTATTTTTTGCCGGGAAAGAATACGGACGTCTGCAATGGCTGAGAAAGGACGGGGAAAAGCCTGGGACGGACAGCGGTGCTCCAATAAAACCCACTGCTTATGGGGTTTGTCCACCATTAAAGTGGCTTCATCCATATTGTATTCTTTGGAAAAAACAAAACCTGCCGCTGACAGTTCCGCCAGTTTTTTTGCTTTTGCATTTTCTATGGCCCGGCGGTATTTTTTTCTCTGGGCAACAAAAAAGACACTGGCTGCCGCAGCGGCAGCTCCAAACATTGTAACCTGCCACATGAAAAATAATCCTCCTGTCTCAACGGTTCCGCCGGCTGCCCGTTTGGACAGCCGGCGGAACAAAAGCCTTACTTCATTTTATCAGATTTAAGCTTCATCCCGCCCGCAGCATTTTTTATATTTTTTACCGCTGCCGCAAGGACAAAGATCATTACGTCCCACTTTCCCGCGGGAGGACCGGCGCTGGGAAGCAGCAGACAGCTGTCCGCTGTATTCCTTTGATCCGGATTCAGAAGTCGGTTTTGCAACCTGCTGCCGTTTCGGAGCCTGGTTGGTCTGAAGACGGAAGCTGTACATCATTTTTACAGTGTCTTCCCGGATGGCAAGGATCATGGCGTCAAACATTTCAAAGCCTTCAATCCGGTATTCCACAGCCGGGTCCCGCTGGGCATACCCCCGCAGGCCAATGCCCCGTTTTAATTCCTCCATATCGTCAATATGCTGCATCCATTTGGTGTCTACATTTTGCAGCAGAACAACCCGTTCAACTTCCCGCATAATTTGCGGGGTGAAACGGCTTTCACGGGAAGCATAAATCTTTTTCGCCCGTTCATTCAGGACAAAATCCAGGATTTCGGCTTCTGTTACTTTTTCCAGTTCTTCCGGGGTGTATTGGAGATCATCCAGGGTTAAAATCCAGTTGGCATAATGATCCCGCAGGCCCTGGATATTCCAGTTGCGGTGGTCATCTTTATCTGCCAGATATTGATCCACGGTACTGGTGACATCTTCTTCGATCATCTTCTGAATGACGCCGCTGACATCTTCCCCATCCAAAACCTTGCTGCGCTGGGCATAAATAATTTCACGCTGGCGGTTCATAACGTCATCATACTGAAGGACATTTTTGCGGATGGCAAAGTTCCGGGCTTCCACCTTGCTCTGGGCATTTTCAATGGAATTGGTCAGGATTTTTGCTTCGATTGGCAGATCATCCTCCGCGCCAATGGCATTCATCAGGCTTTGGATACGGTCGCCCCCAAATAGACGCATCAAATCATCTTCCAGGGACAGGAAAAATTTCGTTTCGCCCGGGTCGCCCTGACGGCCGGCGCGGCCCCGTAGCTGGTTGTCAATCCGGCGGGATTCATGGCGCTCTGTACCAATGATGAATAAGCCGCCGGCTTCCCGGACTTTTTCCGCTTCTTTGTCAATATCCCGTTTATAGCGTTCCATCAGTTCCTGGAACAAAACACGGGCTTCTTTGATAACCTCATTGTCTGTATCGGCAAAACCTGTGGCTTCGCTGATTACATCATCTTCATAGCCTTTCCGGCGCAGTTCCGCTTTGGCCAGGTATTCCGCATTACCGCCCAGCATAATGTCTGTACCACGGCCGGCCATGTTGGTTGCAATGGTAACAGCCCCTAATTTACCGGCCTGCGCAATGATTTCGGCTTCTTTTTCATGGAATTTTGCGTTGAGCACTTCATGCTTGACCCCGCGGCGGCCCAGCATTTTAGACAGCAGCTCTGACTTTTCAATGGAAATGGTGCCTACCAGTACAGGCTGGCCCTTTTCATGGCACTGAACAATCTGATCGATAACAGCGTTGAATTTTGCATTTTCTGTTTTATACACAACATCATGGTGATCGATCCGCAGTACAGGACGGTTGGTGGGAATTTCAATAACGTCCAGCTTGTAAATTTCCATAAATTCATCCGCTTCAGTAGAGGCTGTACCAGTCATGCCGGACAGCTTGTCATACATACGGAAAAAGTTCTGGAAGGTAATTGTTGCTAAAGTTTTGCTTTCTTTCTGAACCTGGACGCCTTCTTTTGCTTCAATGGCCTGGTGGAGGCCCTCATTATACCGGCGGCCCAGCATCAAACGTCCGGTAAATTCATCCACAATGATAATTTCATCATCTTTTACAACATAATCCACATCCCGCTGCATAATGCCGTGGGCACGGATGGCCTGGTTGATATGATGGGATATGGTTAAGTTTTCCGGATCGGTTAAGGTTTCTATGCCGAAATAAGCTTCTGCTTTTTCCACGCCGCTTTTGGTCAGCGTAACTGTCCGCTGTTTTTCATCTACAATATAATCCCCGTCTACGTCGTCATTTTCAACTTTATTGTCCTTCTCGGCAATCCGGAAGCATTTCAAAGAACGGGCAAATTTATCAGCCCTTTCATAAAGATCGGTGGATTTTTCACCGGGGCCGGAGATGATCAGCGGAGTCCGGGCTTCATCAATAAGGATGGAGTCCACTTCGTCGACAATGGTGTAAAAATGATCCCGCTGGACACGCTGCTCCTTGTAAGTTACCATGTTGTCCCGCAGATAATCAAACCCAAATTCATTATTAGTGCCATATGTGATGTCCGCATTATAAGAGGCACGGCGCTGGTCATTATTCAGCCCGTGGACAATCAGCCCTACTTTTAAGCCCAGGAAACGGTAAACTTTACCCATCCATTCACTGTCACGGCGGGCCAGATAATCATTTACTGTAACAATATGAACCCCTTTGCCCATCAGCGCATTCAGATAGGCAGGCAGTGTGGCTACTAAAGTTTTTCCTTCACCAGTGCGCATTTCAGCAATACGGCCCTGGTGCAGGACGATGCCGCCAATGATTTGGACAGGGAAATGGCGCATCCCTAATACCCGGTCGCTTGCCTCCCGGCAGCATGCAAAGGCTTCTGGCAGCAAATCATCTAAGGTTTCCCCTTTGGCCAGACGTTCCTTGAAAGCCGGGGTACAAGCTTTTAATTCAGCATCGCTCATTCCCCGGAACTTTTCCTCCAGGTCCAGCACTTTTTTTTGAATCGGGTAAATCCGTTTCAGCTCACGCTCGGAATATGTCCCGAATATTTTTTGCAATACGCCCATTTTGTCACCTCGTAATATTTTTACCTGCGGAGGGCAAAATTGATTGTCCCATGCCGCTTTACTTCCTCATTCCGGACCGCCGGGGGCGGCCCAAATCGGGCGCGGCGGGGAACGGTTACCAATTATAATACACTCCATGCCGGTAAAAGTCAAATAAAAACGCCTGAAAAAGGCTCAAAATAAGCCCGTTTTCCAAGAAAGTCCCAGCCGGCCAGACAGGCCCTATTTATTATGTACAAAAAAGCACCGGAATAAAGAAAAATATCCTCGTCCAAATTTTAAAAAAAATCAATAGAATTCAAAAAAAATTCATAAAATCAGACAATATTATTTTTACCCAAAAAGAAAAGCAGCTTATAATAAAAATAGAAATGGAGGGGGAGAAATATGGACAACCCCGGGGAACAACTGGAGTTTTTGATTATGCCGGATGAAATGGCATTTTCACAGCCTTTAACAGTAATTGAAGAACCTTTCACGCCAAAGATCATGCAGGAGCTGGAAACAATTTTTCATATTAAGCCGGAAGCCCCAAGCGGATCGGTGCTGCTGGTAGATGAATCCAACCGCCTTGTCAATAAGACCCGTTTTGGAGAAGATGTTTATATTTCTGTGGATTCAAAAGGGAATATTGTTGCTGTCAGTAATTTTTACGGGCGCAATCCGGAAAGAAAGGGTTTTACTCCCATCACAACGGATCTGGAAACTTTTATACAAAATTTGATTACATATATGGCTGAAAAATTTGAAGGCTATGAACTGGTTAAAAACAGATATACCTTTGGCAATGATTACCGGGAGCTTTCGTGGATGAAACGGTATCCCAACGGCCTTTACAACTCTTACGAAGGTGTAAATATTCTGGTTGATGTCCGCCGCCAGACGGTTTCTGATTATGCGTCCTTCGATTGTAAGCCAACAGCGGAAACACCGGAAATTACGCCGGAACAGGTAGAAGAAATGATCCGTTCCCATGCACAAGACAAAGCATTTATGGAAAAATTAGGCGGGATGGATGGGGAACTGGTACAAGATTTTGATAAGATCCAGGATCTGAAGCTGGAATACCATATGCCCTATGAGGCGTGGGGGAAAGTCCCAAAAGGCCCGGATGACTGTGTTTATTTAACATATACTGCCACGGTCTGCAATGGCAGGGGCTTTGTTTGTATAGACGCAGTTTCCGGAAAAGTCATTGATGTATATGGCATGAAATAGGCGGCAGAATAGAAAAATCAATTTTTGTCCAAACTTTAACAAATTTTTATAAACTTGTCCTTGATAAACAGGAAAAAAAATTCTATAATAGAAAAAGCCCAGCAACCTAACAGCAAGGTGGCAATGGAATTCCCAAAAAAATCCTTGCGAATGAAGCGAAAGGAGTACCGATATGAACTATTCTCATGAAGTGGAGAGAATGTGTGTTCTCGCCAAAGGTCCTAAGCATGGTCCAGCGCCTATCCCAGAAGAGGGAAAATGGGTAAAAGCCTATGATATTAAAGATATTTCCGGCTTGACCCATGGCATCGGCTGGTGCGCTCCCCAACAAGGTGCATGTAAGCTGACCTTGAATGTAAAAGACGGTATCATTGAGGAAGCTTTGGTAGAAACCTTAGGCTGTTCCGGCATGACCCATTCTGCCGCAATGGCTGGGGAAATCCTGCCTGGAAAAACAATCCTGGAGGCATTGAATACGGACCTGGTATGCGATGCCATCAACGTAGCAATGCGTGAACTGTTTTTACAGATTGTTTATGGCCGCAGCCAGACAGCCTTTTCAGAAGGCGGTTTGCCTATCGGCGCAGGCTTGGAGGACTTAGGCAAGGGCTTGCGTTCCCAGATTGGCACAATTTTCTCCACCAATGCAAAAGGCGTCCGCTATTTGGAAATGGCAGAAGGCTATATCTTATCTGTTGCAGTGGATGAAGACGGGGAAGCAATCGGATATAAATTTGTCCGCATCGGCAAAATGCTGGAAGATATCCGCCATGGCGTCGATCCCAAAGAAGCTTTTGAAAAAAATACCGGCACATATGGCCGTTATGAAAATGCTCCCAAGTATATTGATCCCCGTGAAGAATAATAAAAAGAAGGAGGGAATCCACAATGGCAAATTTTGAAGGAAAAGAGAGAAGAATGCCTAAAATTGAGGCTTGCCTCAAGGAATACGGCATGGCAACTCTGGAGGATGCCCGCCAGGCCTGCCTGGATAAAGGCATTGATGTAGAAAAAATTGTCAAAGGCGTCCAGCCAATCGCGTTTGAAAATGCAGTATGGGCATATACTTTAGGTGTTGCGGTTGCATTGAAAAAAGGCTGCAAAAAAGCCGCGGATGCTTCCGAAGCCCTGGGAATTGGTTTGCAGGCATTTTGTGTTCCCGGTTCTGTTGCAGAACAGCGCAACGTGGGCCTGGGCCACGGCAATTTAGGTGCAATGCTGCTGCGGGATGAAACAAAATGCTTCTGTTTCTTAGCCGGCCATGAATCTTTTGCTGCCGCTGAAGGCGCGATTGGGATTGCCCGGAATGCCAATAAAGCCCGCAAAGAACCGCTGCGTGTTATTCTGAATGGTTTGGGAAAAGATGCAGCTTATATTATTTCCCGTATCAATGGGTTTACCTATGTAGAAACAGAATATGATTTCTCTACCGGTGATCTGAAAGTTGTCCGGGAAAAACCATATTCCGACGGGGAACGCTCCAAAGTAAAAGTTTATGGCGCCAATGACGTTATGGAAGGCGTTGCCATTATGCGCCATGAAAAAGTAGACGTTTCCATTACAGGCAACTCTACCAATCCTACCCGTTTCCAGCACCTGGTTGCCGGCACTTATAAGAAATGGGCTACTGAAAACGATGTAAAATATTTCTCTGTTGCTTCCGGCGGTGGTACAGGCCGTACCCTGCATCCGGACAATATGGCTGCCGGCCCGGCTTCTTATGGCTTGACCGACTCCATGGGCCGTATGCACGGGGATGCACAGTTTGCAGGCTCTTCTTCCGTTCCCGCCCATGTAGAAATGATGGGCCTCATCGGGATGGGCAACAATCCGATGGTAGGCGCTACCGTAGCCTGTGCAGTAGCAGTAGAAGAAGCAATGAAATAAAAATATTTGCTTTTTGCAATAAAACCGCATCAGCTCATTGAAAAGCTGGTGCGGTTTTTCTGTCATTTCATAAGGGAAGCTCCACAGGTACAGGATCTTCGGCGGTAATGGAATCCGGCGTAACCTGGCAGTCCAGGCAAAGGATTTTCACGCCTGCCTGCTGTGCTTCCCACAGGGCTTTTGCAAAATCAGGATCGGTGCGGGCATTGGGCAGGAAACGGCGGACATTTTTCATTTGGACAATAAACACGGCCCAGGCTTCAAAGCCCTCCCGGATACAGGCTGCCAGCTCCCGTAAATGCTTCCGGCCCCGTTCCGTAGGGGCATCCGGGAACAATACGTCCCCATTTTCTTCTAAAGTGACCCCTTTGATTTCAGCAAATCCTTTCCGGCCTTCCCCCTCGAAATAAAAATCGAACCGGGAATTTCCATAGCGGGCTTCCGGGCGCAATTGCTGCAAATTTCCAAAATGGCCCTTTTTCGCCCATTCGGAAAAAATCCGGTTGGGGGCCTGGCTGTCAATGTTGATGAGCCGTTCCCCTTTGTAAACGGAAATTAAATCGAACCGTGTTTTCCGGGCAGGATTTTGGGCTTCCTGTATAAAGACCGGAACGCCGGGGATCAGCAGCTCCCGGCACCGTCCGGTATTTTTTACATGGCACACAACAGCTTCCCCGTTCAGCAGCACATGGGCGATAAAACGGTTGGGACGGGCTTGGAATACAGCGGGATAAATATTGGGATAAATCATATGGGGGATTCTCCTTTTATGGGATCAATAAATAGGGACGGATTTTTTCTAAGGTTTTTTCTCCAATCCCCTGGACTTCCAGAAGATCCTCTAATTTTTCCAAAGGGCCGTGGGCTTCTACATATGCTGTAATGTCACAGGCTCTTTGTTCCCCGATTCCGGGCAGCTTCTGCCATTCCTCCGCACTGGCAGTATTGACATGGATCTGGATACCCTCCAGCTCCGGATAAGGCTGCAAAACAGGCAAAGCGTTTTCTGCATCAGCCTGTTTTGTGATGATTTGTACCCCAGGCACAGGCATGGATCTGGTGTCATAGAAAAATAAGAATCCGGTCATTGCGATGAAAAAAGCCACAGGCAAAAAATAAAGTCCCCGTTGCATTGTCATCCCTCCAGGCTTCAGTATATCATGGGATTGGAAGGAAAGCCAGATTTTCCTTTGTAAAATTTGTCGAAATATGTTATGATAGTCCAGTCAGGTTTCACTGGCAATTTACCTTTTGGAAGGAGCAGCCCCATGAACCATCGTATTCACAAACGTTTTCTTGCCTTTTTGCTCAGTGCGGCTTTAGCTGTCCCGCTGGCAGCCCCAGCCTATGCAAAAACGCAGTCAGGCGGGTTACTGAAACCCCGTACCCCGGGTTCTTCAGCCCAGAGTTCCAAAACCACTTCCGGCGGACAAATCCTGGTTTCTGCTTTAAGGCAGATTGCAGGGGATTACAATGTTCCCCCCGAATTCCTTCAGGAAATTTCCGGCCGCGACCGGATTTCACAGGGCGAAATGCAGCGTTATGCAGCCGAATACCGTTTGCCGGCCCAGTATGTACAGCGCTTTTTTGACAATTATTTTGTGTTCCAGTCAGGAAGCACTTTGCGTTATGTCCTGGTAGAATCAAAATATCCGAAACATAAATATAACTTTGATCATTTGGTTCGCAAATCCAATGGGGAAGTCCAATATGTCGTAGATGGAAAATCCAGGGCTTTAAAAGGAATTGATGTATCCGAATTCCAAGGGGTTATTGACTGGGCGAAAGTCAAAGCGGATGGTGTACGTTTTGCCTTTATCCGGGTAGGATACCGGGGATACAGCCAGGGTCAGATACATGAAGATAAATATTTCCAGCGGAATATAGCAGAGGCAACCCGGGTAGGAATTCCGGTGGGGGTCTATTTCTTCTCTCAGGCCGTTTCCCAGGCAGAAGCCAGGGAGGAAGCCCGGTTTACTTTAGAACGGATTCAGGGTTATGATGTGCAGTACCCGGTGGTTATTGATATGGAGGATGCAGGTTCTTCCAGTGCCCGCACCTATAATATGTCTGTCAGGACCACTACGGATGTAGCAGCGGCTTTCTGTGCCACTGTCAAACAGGCCGGATACCGCCCCATGATTTACAGCGGCTCCCAATGGTTTGTTTCCCGGCTGGATATGGACCGGCTGCCCTATGACAAATGGCTGGCCCAGTATTACCAGTATCCGTTTTTCCCGTATCAGTTCAACATCTGGCAGTATACCGGCAAAGGCCGGGTCAATGGCATCCAGGGGGATGTGGATATGAATTTGTGTTTTGTAAAATACCAGTGATCTCCCGGAAAGCATAAAAAAAGCCTCCTCATTACCATGAGGAGGCTTTTTTTGAAAGGAAACGGCTTATGCTAAACCGCAGTCATTATAATCCTTCCATTTTTCCCGGTAAGTCCGTTCACTGGCGTAACGATAAATATAATAGCCGGCTGTTACGCAGAGCACCAGGATAGAGATGCAGAATGGTAAAATCAGCGAAAGCATGGATAAAGATTTTCCCTTCAACAGAATCCCTCCCAAAGTTCAATTTCTCTATATACATCATATACCAAAAACCAGGCCCCGTCAATAAAAACAAAAATAGCACTGCTGAAAATGCAGTGCTATCTTTCCCAGATTTGCTTTAGTTGGCAGAAGCAGCCAGCTTTTTCATCAAAGCGGATTTTTTATGGGCAGCATTGTTTTTGTGCAGAATATGGGAAGCAACAGCTTGATCGACCTTTTTAATGGCAACTTTCACGGCTGCGGGATCACCAGTATTTGCTTTTTTCAGTACCGTTTTCAATGCGGAACGGGCTGCTTTATTCTGAGCTGCCTTTTTCTTGGCAACGAGCACTCTTTTTTTAGCGGATTTAATATTTGGCATGGGCTTAGGACACCTCCTTTTTTGAATGAATAGAAAACAACTCATACATCATATCACGGTTTTCAAAAAAAAGCAAGAGGCCAGCGAAAAATAAATGAGGTATCTGTCAGGAATGTGGATTTTCTATTGCGGGAAAAGGATGGGAATGGTATAATAACCAAAAGACAAAAAAATTTCCGTCCGTAATCGGTAATATTTGTATAAAAAGGGGAATAAAGGCAGGAAATGGGAAATGCAGCATAAAAAGAAAATTTTAATTGCAGATCATTCAAAAAGGAACCGTTCTTTATTATCAGAGATTTTATCACCCCGTTATGAGCTTTTAAGAGCAGCTACCGGTGTAGAAGCTGTGGCCATTCTTGGGCGGCATTATGCAGATATTGCTGCGGTCCTTTTAAGCCTGGAATTGCCGAAAATCAGCGGCTTTGAAGTTTTATCTATTATGAACCGCAATCATTGGCTGCATAATCTGCCAGTTATTATTATTTCAACCGAAATTGTTTCTGATAATTTAGACCGGGCTTATGAATTAGGGGCTACGGATTATATTATATGGCCCTTTGATGGAAATACCGTTATACGCCGGATTCAAAATTCCATCATCCTTTATACCAAGCAAAAGCATTTGGAAAATTTGGTCACAGAACAGATTATGGAAAAAGAACGGGTCAATTCCCAGATTGTAGGGATTTTAAGCAATATTGTAGAGTTCCGCAATGGGGAAAAAGAACAGCATGTGTTCCATATCCGGATTTTTGCCGATCTGCTTCTCCAGGCCCTGCGGCAGCGTGCGCCCCAGTACCATTTGACAGCGGGTTATATTGCATTGATTGTCAATGCTGCGGCCATGCACGATATTGGGAAAATTTCCATTCCGGAGGAAATTTTAAATAAGCCCGGGAAGCTGACCGAAGAAGAATTTGAAATTATGAAATCCCATACAGCCATTGGAGCGAAAATCCTGGAAAAAGCCCCGAATTATTCGGAAACAGAGCTGCTCCGGGTAGCCCATGATATTTGCCGCTGGCACCATGAACGGTATGACGGAAAAGGCTATCCCGACGGACTGGAAGGGGAGGAAATTCCCATAGGCGCCCAGGTGGTTGGAATGGCGGATGTTTATGATGCGCTGACGAACCACCGGGTCTATAAAACGCCCTTTACCCATGAAAAAGCCATGGATATGATCCTTTCCGGGGAATGCGGCGCATTTAACCCGCTTTTGCTGGAGTGCTTTTTGGATATTGGGGATATCCTGGTGAAAGAGCTGGCAACCCGTTCGCCTCAGACAGTTTCCGATCTGGATGTCCAGCGGGTAGCCTCGGAACTGATGGCCCACAGTGAATTGCAGATTTCCGGACGGACTGTCACATTACTGGAACAGGAACGGATTAAATCCCGTTTTTTCTCCGCCTTAACCAAGGAAATCCAGTTTGAATATGACCGTGGAACAGGAATATTGGAATTTTCCGAGTGGGGCGCCCAGTATCTTGGAATTCCGGAACTCATCCATAACCCCTTCCAAAGCCTGGATTTAGCTGCTTGGGGAACGGATGCGGCGGAAGATATGAGAAGGCGTTTAAAAGAAACCACACCCCGGAATCCCATTGCAAGCTGTAATTACTGCTTGAATGTCCGCCATGAGCCACGGTGGTTCAAAGCCGTTGCCCGGACTTTATGGGACAGCGAGGAACAGCCTACCTTTTCCCGGGTTATTGGCAAGCTGGTGGATATTCATGAAGAGCAGACAAAATTAAATGCCTTGAAAGAATTGGCGGAACGGGATTCTTTAACCGTCCTCTATAACCGGAAAACGGCCCAGGAAAAAATTGAAGAACGGCTGTCCAATTTACAGGGCCGTAACTATATTTTAGTGCTCATTGATCTGGATTTTTTCAAAAATGCCAATGATATTTACGGCCATGTTTTTGGCGACAGTATATTGAAATTTGTAGCCCATAATATCCAGGGCGCAATCCAGTGGGAAGATATTGGGGCCAGGATTGGCGGCGATGAATTTTTAGTCTTTATGGAATGTCAGGGCAATGAAGAAGAACTGGTAGAGCATATTTTCCATTCAGTGGCGAAAAAATATGAAACCTTCCATATTTCTTTAAGTGTGGGCGCAGCCCGCTGTCCGGCAGATGGCACGGAATATAATAAGCTGTATCATTATGCGGATATTGCCTTGTATGCTGCAAAAAACAGTGGCAAAAACAGGTATTGCTTTTATAATAAATCTTTTCCGGATTTCCCCAGTGAACATACCCCGATTGACGGTCCCCAGAAAGAAAATAAAAATTTTTCTGACAATCCCTCAAATCAGGAATTTTCTGCTTGCACATAGCGGGATGTTGTAGTAAACTGATTAAAATTGTATAGAGAGGGAAGGGAGTCTATTTGAAGCATCTGATCGACCCGATGGATTTATCTGTGGAAGAAATTGATGGGATACTCGATCTTGCAAAAAAAATTATTGCATCCCCAAAAGATTACGCCCATAAATGCCAGGGGA
This sequence comes from bacterium 1XD42-1, assembly GCA_003612625.1. Taxonomy (GTDB): domain Bacteria; phylum Bacillota; class Clostridia; order Oscillospirales; family Ruminococcaceae; genus Anaerotruncus. The sequence goes on from RAZJ01000002.1 coordinate 134,598, forward strand.
AAAAATTAGCAACCCTGTTTTATGAGCCAAGCACCCGGACACGCCTCAGCTTTGAAGCGGCTATGTGGGAATTAGGAGGGAGCGTTTTAGGGTTTTCCTCTGCGGACGCCTCCTCAGCCGCTAAAGGGGAAAGTGTGGCGGATACAGTCAGGACCGTATCCTGTTACGCGGATATTATTGCCATGCGCCATCCCAAAGAAGGCGCTGCAAAAGTTGCTTCTCTGTATTCCAAAATCCCGGTGATCAATGCCGGAGATGGCGGTCACCAGCATCCGACACAAACCTTAACAGATTTGCTCACCATCCGCAGCTTAAAAGGCAGGCTAGGCACCATGACATTAGGGCTTTGCGGCGATTTGAAATTCGGACGCACAGTCCATTCCTTAATCCGGGCTTTGATGCGCTATGAAAATGTGGAGTTTTATTTAATCTCCCCCCAGGAATTAAAGGTTCCGGAATATATCCGGGAAGCCATGCGGCAAAAAAATATTGTTTTTCATGAGGTGGAACGGCTGGAAACCGTTATTGGGGAATTGGATATCCTGTATATGACAAGGGTTCAGCGGGAACGTTTCTTCAATGAGGAAGATTATATCCGGCTGCGGGACAGCTATATTCTGGATATGGAAAAAATGGCGCTGGCGAAAAAAGATATGATTGTTATGCACCCATTGCCTCGTGTCAATGAAATTTCTGTGGAAGTGGATAAAGATCCCCGGGCAAAATATTTTGACCAGGTTTTATACGGGAAATATGTGCGGATGGCATTGATGATGACCATGCTGGAGGTGTAAAAGATGAATGTTGACAGTTTGGAACAGGGAATTGTAATTGACCACATCCAGGCCGGAAAAAGCATGGAAATTTATAAAATTATGCAGCTTGGGAAATTAGATTGCAGTGTAGCCATTATTAAAAATGCCAAAAGTAAAAAAAGCGGGAAAAAAGATATTATTAAAATCGAGCATACAACAGATGTAGATTTTGATGTATTAGGGTTTATCGATCCCAATATTACGGTGAATATTATCAGGGATGGGAAGATTGCGGAAAAAAAGCATATGCACATGCCCCAGCAGGTTGTAAATGTAGTACAATGTAAAAATCCACGCTGTATTACTTCTGTTGAGCAGGAGCTGCCTCATGTATTTAAGCTGGTAGACGGCGACAAATACCGCTGCATCTATTGTGAGGAAGAATACCGGCCAGGGAAATCAAAGAAAGGCAGGCATTTTTAAATATGGTAATCATTGAAATGGAAAACGGCGGTGTGATGAAAGCGGAATTATATCCGGAAACTGCCCCGAAGACAGTGGAAAATTTTATCAAGCTGGTGAAGGAAGGCTTTTATGACGGGCTGATTTTTCACCGGGTGATTCCGGGATTTATGATCCAGGGCGGATGCCCGGAAGGGACTGGCATGGGCGGCCCGGGATACTCTATTTTTGGCGAGTTTGAGCAGAACGGGTTCCCGAATCCTGTCAAGCATACAAGAGGGGTTCTGTCCATGGCCCGGGCAATGGACCCCGACAGCGCAGGGAGCCAGTTCTTCATTATGCATGAAGCGGCACCTCATTTGGACGGCAGCTATGCTGCTTTTGGGAAAGTTGTGGAGGGCATGGAAGTGGTAGATCAAATTGCCAGCCAGCCTACTGACCGGAATGACCGGCCCAAAGAAGAACAGAAAATCCGCAGAATTACGATTGAATAAAAAAGCAGGCTCCGGGTGACTAGCCGGGAGCCTGTTATTTTGTTTGTTGGTTTTGTTAGGGGGCTTTTTCTCTTGTAAAAAGCCCCCTCTTGCCGCCTTTGGGCGGCAATTCACCCGAAAAATACGCTTCACAGGATCAAGCGTTCCGCCCTTTGCGAAGGGCGGCCAAAGGCTCTGCCTTTGGAAACCGCGATTTTTTAAAAAAAATCGAGTAAAACTTTTGATGTGGGAGGGTGTGTGGGTAGAGGGGTTAGGGGAGGCGTCCGGCAATTTCTTCTGCGGCAGTCTGGGGCTGGAACCGGGCGTCAACTGTCATTTGGGCAGCTTCTAAGTAGGAATTATATCTTTGGTTAAAGAGGGTTTCCAGTTCTTCTTTGGTATGTTTACACACTAAAGGACGGTTACTGTTTTTGATCCGGCTATAACAGCTTTCAAAATCAGCATCTAAAAATACAACCGTATCTAATGGGGAAAGGGCTTTCCGGTTGCGTTCATAAACCATAGTACCCCCTCCGGCAGAAACAACACACCGGATACGTTTTGCAAGGGAAGATACCACTTCATGTTCCAGATCCCGGAAGGCTTGTTCTCCGTCCTCACTAAAAATAACCGGAATGGGTTTGCCAGCTTCATCCTCGATCATTTCATCCAGATCCAGGTATTCCCAGGAAAGCATCCGGGACAGGATTTTTCCAACCGTTGTTTTGCCGCAGCCCATAAAACCGCATAATATAATATTTTGCATGTTATTCGCCTCCGAACTGCATCCGGACGGTTTCGGCAGTTTCCGAAATAATTTTCTGGACAGCATGGTTGGAAAAGGCAGTACCATTCCAATAGTGATGGGCGGAAACAGCCTGCCAGACCAGCATATCCATACCTCCCGCCACTTGGGCGCCGGCTTTTTTAGCGGCTTGCAGCAGCAGGGTTTCTCCGGGGTTATAAATGCAGTCAAAAACAGCCTTGCATTGCGTAATGACGGTTTCTGAGATGGGGCATTGCTGTATATTTGGGTACATGCCTACGGGGGTTGCGTTGATCAGCAAATCAAAGGGGCCTGACAATGTGCCAATGTCCAGAATTTCCAGGGGTTTTCCGCATTTTTCCCGGGCTTCCTGCGCCAGCTGTTTTGCCCGGCTGAGTCCTGTTTCACGGACGGCAACAGCCGTTTTTGCTCCTTGCCGCAGGCATTCCAAAGCGAACATCCTTCCAACGCCCCCGGCCCCTAAGATACAGACAGAACCGGAAATGGGGATCTGGCGGCTTTCCAGAGTCCGCAGGAATCCGTCACAATCTGTATTAAATCCAATGCGGGTCCCGTCTTTCTGCCGGAGCACCGTATTTGCCGATCCGTAGAAAGCGGCGCTTTCATGGAGGGTTTCCAGATAAGGCAGGATTTTTTCTTTAAACGGTAGAGTAATATTAAATCCGTCTAAGGCTTCCAGTTCCGCTGGGAAGCCTTCTGCAAAAGTTTCGGCAGGAAGATCGTACAGTTCATAAGGACAGGAAAGTCCTTCTAACGAGAATAACTGCTGGTGGATCTGGGGGGAAACAGAATGCCCTAAAGGATGACCAATTAAGCCGTAAGCCGCCATATTATAGCGTCTCCTTCCATTTGTTCAGGGTTTTTAAGTTTTCCACATTATAAGCACTCACTTGTTTAAAATTCCGCTTGATTAAAGAAGTCAGCACTTTCCCCGGCCCCAGCTCCAAAAAGGTGCTGATACCGTTTTGTGCCATTTCCCCAACCTCCTGATGGAAACGGACACCGGATACCAGGTGTTTTGCCAGGTATTCCTTTAAATCCGTGTCAGCCGGCAATAATTTCCCAGTCAGGTTTGCGTAAAAAGGAATAGAAGGCGCTTTGACTGGCACAGAAGCAATGGCGTCAGAAAATGCAATCGCGGCTGATTCCATGAGCTTGGAGTGGAAAGCGCTGGCGACCGCTAATTTAACGGCTTTTGCCCCGGAAGCCGCAAGGGTATCGGCAGCTTTTGCGGCGGCTTCCGCATCCCCGGCAATCACCGTTTGTGCAGGGGCGTTGAAATTTACCGGCAGGACATAGCCTTCTGTCTGGCTGCAAACCTGCTCAATGGTTTCCTCATTGCTGCCGACAATGGCATACATGGCTCCGGGATGGGCGTCTGCGGCTTTTTGCATGGCGGCTCCCCGGGCGGCAATTACCCGGAACCCGTCCTCCAAAGAAAATGCTCCGGCAATGGTTAAAGCGGCATATTCCCCTAAAGAATGGCCTCCTACGGCATCCGGCGTACAGTATTCTTTCACAGCCGCATAGGCTGCCATGGATACGGCAAAAATAGCGGGCTGGGAAATGTTGGTGGGCGCCAGGGTTTCCGGTGTGCCTTCAAAAGACAGCTTTGCTAAATCATAGCCTAATATGTCGCTGCCGCATTCGTAAACCCGTTTTGACCCTGGACAGAAGTCATAAAGTTCTTTGCCCATACCAGGCGCTTGGGAACCTTGCCCACTGCAAAGGAAAGCAATTTTATTCATTTTTGTTTCTATCCTTTCTTCAGGCTGGTTAAAAACAGCCGATTTCCATAAAATAACGGTGGGAATCCGCATTGTTTACAGAAAATACTTGACAAACAATAAGGAGCCACTGTATCATTATGGAGTAAAGTATAACACTTGTTACATTTTTCGGTCAAGTGCGGGAATATCTTTTTTCCCCTTTGGGAAGAAATCCTGGGGGGAGACAGGAGGAAAGCCAATGAATGGAATTCAAATTTGCGGCACAGGAAGTTATCTGCCGCCAATTTCAGTAGAAAATGAGGCATTTACTTCAATCGTAGAAACTTCTGACGAATGGATCCGGACCCGGACAGGGATTGTCAGCCGGCATATTGCGGACCGGGATACGGTTTCCGGCATGGGGGCAAAAGCGGCTAAAGCTGCTTTGGAACAGGCTGGGATTTCTCCGGAACAAGTTGATTTATTGATTGTCACAACCATTACTGCGGATTGCAGCACTCCCAGTACCGCCTGCATTGTCCAGGGCTTACTGGGTGCGGAAAATGCCATGTGCTTTGATGTAAATGCAGCCTGTGCCGGGTTTGTATATGCGTTGGATATGGCCCGCCGGTATTTATGTTTTCCGGATGTGAAAACAGCTCTGGTTATTAGTACGGAAGCTCTTTCCAGAATCACCAATTATGAGGACAGAAGCACCTGTGTTTTATTTGGTGACGGGGCGGGCGCAGTTGTTGTCCGGGCAGCAAATACCCCTTATGGGTCCCATCTGGGGGCAGATGGAAAAGGCGCTCCGCTGATTTTCTCTAAAAATATGATACCCAAAACGCCTTTTTCCAAAGAACCTATGGAAGAAAACGAATTTACTAAAAATCCCACAGCTCCATGCCATATCTTTATGGATGGAAAAGAAACTTATAAATTTTCTACACGGGTTATGCCTTTGTGTATTGAAGAATCCTGCAAAACCGCAGGGATTCCAGTGATGGATTTAAGCTGGATTATCCCCCACCAGGCCAATTACCGGATTGTTCAGACCGCTATGAAAAATTTGGGACTGCCTATGGAACGGGCTTATCTCAATATCGATCATGTGGGCAATACTTCCAGTGCCAGCATCCCCATTGCCTTGGATGAGCTCCACCGCAGCGGCAGGCTGGAACGGGGTCAGAAAATTGCAGTAACCGGATTTGGCGCAGGGCTTGTATATGCAGGCGCTGTCTTTCAATGGTAAATCTAAAGTTTTACTCAATTTTTTTCAAAAAATTGCGGTTTCCAAAGGCAGGGCCTTTGGCCACCCTTCGCAAAGGGCGGAACCCTTAATATTTCTCATCTGGAGGCGGAAGGAAAATGATAAAGACAAAAATAACAGAACTTTTTGGAATTCAATATCCTGTGATTCAGGGCGGTATGGCATGGGTTGCTGACGCCAAATTGGCAGCGGCCGTTTCAGAAGCCGGGGGCTTAGGCTTAATCGGCGCGGCAGCAGCTCCGGCTGAAGTGGTGGAAGGCATGATCAAAGAGGCAAAAGCCTTGACTTCCAAGCCCTTTGGCGTTAATGTAATGCTTATGAGCCCTTATGCGGACGATATCGCACGGGTCGTGGTGGAACAGGGCGTAAAAGTCGTTACCACAGGCGCAGGAAATCCCGGTAAATATATGGACCAGTGGAAAGCTGCCGGCATTAAAGTCATCCCTGTCGTTCCCTCCGCTGCCCTGGCAAAACGGATGGAACGGGCTGGTTGTGACGCCGTAGTTGCAGAAGGCTGTGAATCAGGTGGCCATATCGGCGAAACCACTACCATGTGTCTGGTTCCCCAGGTAGCGGACGCCGTTTCTATCCCTGTCATTGCGGCGGGCGGCATTGCGGACGCCAGAGGCGTTGCGGCAGCCTTCGCTTTAGGCGCCCAGGCCGTACAGTGCGGCACCATCTTTGTATGCGCCGAGGAAAGCCCCTGCCATGCAAAATATAAACAAATGGTTATTGACGCAAAAGATACCGATACCATTGTAACAGGCCGTGCGGGCGGGGCACCTATCCGCAGCTTGAAAACAAAATTTACCCGTTCCCTGGTGAAAATGGAAAATGAAAATATTTCACGGGAGGAATTTGAACTGCGTACCGCCGGTTCCCTGCGGAAAGCTGTCCAGGATGGCAACGTGGAAGAAGGAACTTTCATGTCAGGACAGATTGCCGGCCTGGTAAAATCAGTGGCTCCGGCAAAGGAAATCATTGAAAAACTCATGGGCGACAGTGAAGCCCTTTTGAAAAACCTCACAGCAGAAAGGGGGATTATTCTTGGGTGATCGGAAAACGGCTGTTGTCACAGGAGCAAAACGCGGCATTGGCCAGGCCATTGCGATTGCGCTGGCCAAAGAGGGTTTTGACATAGCAATCAATGTGCGGGGAAGTTCCTCAGTAGAAGAAGGCCGGGCCGTTGCAAAAGAATGTATGGCTTTTGGAGTAGATGCGGACGTATTTACGGCTGATGTATCTCATTTTGAAGAATGTGCCGAAATGGTAAAAAAGATTGCTATACGGATGGGTTCCATTGATGTACTGGTGAATAACGCGGGCATTACACGGGATACCTTCATTGCCCGGATGAGTGAGGCCCAATATGACGAAGTAATTGCCGCCAACCAAAAAAGCGTTTATAATATGATGCGGCAGGTTGTGCCGGTTATGATGAAACAGCGCAGCGGCAGTATTGTCAATATGTCCTCTGTCGTAGGCGTCCGGGGCAATGCCAGCCAGTTTAATTACGCGGCTTCCAAAGCAGCCATTATTGGAATGACCTTGTCGGCTGCAAAGGAATTGGGCGGACGGGGTATCCGGGTAAATGCAGTTGCCCCCGGCTTCATTGAAACGGAAATGACAGCAGTCCTTCCGGAAAAGGTGCGGGAGGCTATGGCAGCGGCTACCAGCCTAAAACGTTCCGGTCGTCCCGAAGAAGTGGCGGAAGCAGTCGTATTTCTGGCAGGGGAAAAGGCCCGGTACATTACAGGCCAGATCCTTTGTGTAGACGGCGGCATCATGATGTGAATGGTGTAAAACGAGAAAGGAAAGAAACATGAAACGAGTTGTTATCACTTCGGCAGGCGTCATATCTCCTGTCGGCTTGAACACGGCAGATTTCTGGGAAAGCTTAAAAGCCGGAAGGCATGGGTTTGCTCCCATAACCAATATAGATGCTTCGCGTCTGGCTGTGAAAAATGCGGCTGAGATTAAAAACTGGGACCCGGTAGCAATGGGGCTGAATAAAAAAGAAGTCCGGAAAATGGACCGTTATACCCAGTTTGCTATGGCAGCCGCTAAAGAACTGATGGAACATGCCGGAGATTTGTCCGGCATTGACCGGACCCGGGCGGGCGTACTGGTAGGTACAGGCATCGGCGGTTTCCATACCATAACGGAAGGCCATGAGAAATTCCTGAAAACCGGGCCGGAACGGGTCAATGTATTTTTAATCCCCATGATGATCTGCAATATGGCTTCCGGCCAGATCGCCATTGAATATGGCTTCCAGGGGGATAATTTCTGTATTGTAACAGCCTGCGCAACAGGAAGCCATTCCATTGGCGAAGCGTTCCGGAAAATTAAGCATGGTTATTTGGATCTCTGCATTGCCGGAGGCACTGAGGGCACCATTACAGAATTTGCTGTGGCCGGATTTACCAATATGCGGGCTTTGACAACGGCAGAAGACTGCGACCGGCTGTCAATTCCTTTTGACAAGGAACGCAGCGGCTTTGTGATGGGTGAAGGCGCCGGACTGATTCTTTTAGAAGAACTGGAACACGCAAAAGCCCGGGGCGCCAATATTTTAGCGGAAATCGTAGGTTATGGCGCAACAGATGACGCCCACCATATTACGGCTCCGGCTCCGGATGCCTTGTGCAGTGCCCGGGCCATGCAGAATGCCATTGATGAAGCAGGCATCGATCCCACAGAAGTCGGGTATATCAATGCCCATGGCACTGCTACTTTGATGAACGATAAGCTGGAAACCCTGGCAGTCAAAAAAGTGTTCGGGGAACATGCCTATAAACTGGCAATGAGTTCTACCAAGTCTATGACAGGACATATGCTGGGGGCTGCCGGAGGCGTGGAAGCCATTGTTTCTGCCTTTGCTTTGCGGGACGGCATCCTGCCGCCTACGGCAAATTATAAAGTAGCCGATCCGGAATGTGATTTGGACTATGTAACCGAAGGGGCCAGGAAATGCCAGGTCCGTTATGCCTTATCTAATTCCCTGGGCTTTGGCGGACATAATGCTTCTTTGCTGTTTAAAAAATATGAGGGCTGAGGTGCAATATGAGCAATGAATTTACAGTAGAGCAGCTTCAGGAACTGATCAAATGTGCTGCTGAAAATAAAATCGGTGAGTTCTTATATGAGGATGAAAATGTAAAACTGCGGATCCGCGGCCCTCAGACGGCAGCCCTTCCAGTGGTTCCTGTCCAGACAGAAGCGGCTGCTCTGGCAGCACAGGCCGCTGTACAGCCTCAGGCAGCCGCCCCTGCCCAGGAAGAAAAACCAGCAGGCAATGCCATTGTTTCCCCCATTGTAGGGACTTTTTATGCGGCTCCAGGCCCGGATAAAGATCCGTTTGTAAAAGTGGGACAGCATATCGCAGAAGGCGATATCGTCTTTATTATTGAGTCTATGAAGGTCATGAATGAAGTGCCTGCCGATAAAAGCGGCACCGTAGTGGAAATCCTGGTGGAGAATGGCGAAGGCGTAGAATTTGGCCAGCCTATCCTCCGTCTGGAATAAAAGGAGGGGATTTGGATTGGCTTTGATGGATAAAGAACAGATTATGGAGATTATCCCTCACCGGGACCCTTTCCTGCTGATTGATACCATTGAAGAACTGGAACCGGGCATACGGGTTGTCGCGACAAAATACATGGACCCGGATTCCTTCTGGTTCAAAGGCCATTTCCCCGGCTATCCGGTAACCCCCGGGGTTTTAATGGTGGAAATGCTGGCTCAGGCCGGTGCAGTATGCGCTTTGTCCATGCCCGAAAATAAAGGGAAGCTTGCTTTATTCGGCGGCATTGATAAGGCGAAATTCCGCCGCCAGGTACAGCCGGGGGATACCCTGCGGCTGGAAGTGGAAATGACAAAAGTCCGGGGCCGCTTTGGATGCGGTACAGGAAAAGCTACGGTGGAAGGCGAACGGGCAGTATCTTGTGAAATCACCTTTGCTTTGGGGGACCCGCAATGATTACAAAAGTTTTGATTGCCAACCGGGGGGAAATTGCAGTACGGATTATCCGTGCCTGCCGGGAAATGGGCCTGCCTACGGTAGCAGTCTGTTCCACTGCGGATAAACGGGCCCTTCATGCCCAGATTGCAGACGAATGTGTCTGTATTGGGCCGCCGCCTTCCAAAGACAGCTATTTAAACATGAGCGGGATTTTGGCAGCCTGTGAACAGACAGGAGCTGACGCAGTCCATCCTGGTTTTGGCTTCCTTTCTGAAAATGCCTATTTTGCCCGCCTTTGCGGGACCTGCGGCGTGAAATTTATCGGGCCTACTCCGGAATCTATCGAATTGCTGGGGAATAAGGCCCGGGCCAAAGCAACCATGCGGGAAGCCGGCGTACCGGTGGTGCCGGGAAGCGACGGGGCCGTGGGTTCTCTGGAAGAAGCGAAGGAAATAGCTGAAAAAATCGGCTTCCCTGTGATGATAAAAGCTTCTGCCGGCGGAGGAGGCCGGGGCATCCGTGTGGCCCAGAATATGGAGGAATTTGAAAATGCTTTCCTGACAGCGGGCCAGGAAGCAATGGCCTGCTTCGGGGACGGAGATCTTTATCTGGAGAAATTCCTGGTGAATCCCCGGCACATTGAAATCCAAATTTTAGCCGATGAACACGGCGGCGTCATCCACTTAGGGGAACGGGACTGCTCCATTCAGCGCCGCAACCAGAAAATGATTGAAGAATGTCCTTCCCCAGCCCCCATTATGGACGAAAATCTGCGCAGGCGTATGGGGGAAGCCGCGAAAACGGCTGTACAGGCTGCCGGGTATCATAACGCGGGTACCATTGAATTTTTAGCTGATGCCAGCGGCGGGTTTTATTTTATGGAAATGAATACCCGTATCCAGGTAGAACATCCCGTAACGGAAATGGTTACAGGAGTCGATATTGTGAAGCAGCAGCTCCGTATTGCTATGGGCAGGCCCTTGTCCCTGCGTCAGGAAGATGTCCATATGCAAGGTCATGCCATTGAATGCCGGATCAATGCGGAAAATCCTGAATTGGGCTTCCGGCCTTCTCCGGGGCGCATTGATTCTCTGTATATGCCGGGAGGCCCGGGGGTGCGGATTGACAGCGCCGTATATGGCGGCTATACCATCCCTCCCTATTACGATTCCATGATCGCAAAGCTCATTGTCCATGCCAATACCCGTCAGGAAGCAATTATGAAAATGCGGTGGGCTTTGGCGGAGTTTTTAGTGGAAGGGGTCGATACCAATATTGACTTCCAGCTTTCATTGCTCCATAACAAAGATTTTGAGGCGGGGAATTATGACATTGGGTTCCTCGACCGTTTGATAAAATAAGGAGGAACCGGGTGTGTTACAGGATCTCTTTTCAAAAGTAAAGTCCCGTGTATCCGTCGATAAGCATATACAGGCAAAAAGCGGTGTAAATATTCCCAGTGATTTGATGTTTAAATGTCCCCGCTGCGGCAAAGTAGAATTTATGGATGCTTTCCAAATGCATAATAAAGTCTGTTCCAACTGCGGGTACCATGCCCGCCTCACAGCAGCGGAACGGATTGAGGAAATTGCAGATAATTTCACCTTTACAGAATATGACAAGCATATGAAAAGTGTGAATCCCATAGATTTTGAAGGGTATCCTGACAAGATTTTGCAGCAGCGCCGCAGGACGGGCCTGCGGGAGGCTGTGATTACCGGGGAGTGCCAGATTATGGGCCATCCCTGTGCCTTAGGCGTTATGGATGCCCGGTTTATGATGGCTTCTATGGGCAGCGTGGTCGGGGAAAAAATTACAAGGCTTTTTGAACGGGCGGAAGAAAAAAATTTCCCTGTCATTATCTTTGCCGCTTCCGGCGGCGCGCGGATGCAGGAAGGGATAATTTCTTTGATGCAGATGGCGAAAACTTCTGGCGCCATTGGCCGCCATTCCCAAAAAGGGCTTTTATATATTACGGTGCTCACCGATCCCACCACAGGCGGCGTAACGGCAAGCTTCGCTTCCTTAGGCGATATTATTATCGCGGAACCCAAGGTTATGATAGGCTTTGCCGGCCGGCGGGTCATTGAGGGCACCATCAAACAGCGTTTGCCGGATGATTTCCAATCAGCGGAATTTGCCTTGCAGCATGGCTTTGTAGATATGATTGTAGAACGGCGGGATATGCGGAAAACTTTGGCACAGCTTTTGCGGCTCCACAGCGGGGAGGTGGCATATCATGGCTAAGACAGCTTGGGAACGGATGCAGATTGTGCGGGAGAAAAACCGCCCTACTATCCGGGATTATATCCCCCTGATTTTTGATGAGTTTGTAGAGCTTCATGGGGATCGGGGCTATGGGGATGACGGCGCCATTTTAGGCGGCATTGCTACCATAAAAGGAATGGCTGTCACCGTATTGGCCCATGTGAAAGGCCGGGATCTGAAAGAAAATCAGGCTTCTAATTTTGCAATGCCCCATCCCGAAGGCTACCGGAAAGCCCTCCGTTTGGCCCACCAGGCAGAGAAATTCCACCGGCCTGTCATATGCTTCATTGATACGCCAGGAGCTTACTGCGGCATTGGCGCTGAAGAACGGGGTCAGGGGGAAGCCATTGCCCGGAATATGATGGAGTTTATGTCCTTAAAAACCCCCGTTATTTCCATTGTCTTAGGGGAAGGCGGCAGCGGCGGCGCTTTGGCTTTAGGCGTTTGTGATGAACTGGCTATGATGGAAAATGCCCTCTATTCCATTATTTCCCCCAGAGGCTTTGCGGAAATTTTATGGCGGGATGCTTCCAGGGAACAGGAAGCTGCCAACGTTATGCGGATTACAGCAGAAGATTTAGTCAATTTCGGCGTGGCAGAAGCTATCATTCCAGAACCCCAGGGAGGGGCCCATTTGGATCATGATAAGGCCGCAGATGCAATCTCTGCATATATTTTAAAAACTATCCCAAAATATATGCAAAACCCTATTGCCAAATTGCTGCAAAACAGGTATGATAAGTTCCGTAAGATTGGGAAGTTCACCGAGCAAAAAGGTGCGAACCCGGTATAAAATCTTTTAATATTAAAAACCAACAAATGGTAGGAGGACTGGACATGGTATTTGAGAAAGTTAGGGATATTTTAGTGGATCAGCTGGACGTGGATGAAGATACCGTTACAATGGAAGCTTCCATTACTGCTGATTTGGGCGCCGATTCCCTGGACGTGGTGGATTTGGTTATGAGCCTGGAAGAAGAATTTGAATGTGAAATCCCCGACGATGAAATCGAAAATATCAAAACCGTAGGCGATGTGGTAAAATACATCGAAGAACATCAGGACTAAGAGAAACAAAAAAGCCACCTGAAAAAGGTGGCTTTTGCTTTTTTGTGTGTAAAGGGTTGAAAAAATCCTTTTGTTACTGTATGATAAAAAAGCCCTCGAAAAAGGGCGGGAGAAGGCACAGCACAAGAGGCAGGCGGTCGGCCACGCTTCCCGAAAGGGGGTGGGGCTCATGCGGATTACGTTACATATCGGGCCTTTTACGGTTACGATCATTGTAAAACGCAGAAACCGCCACCCGGCACGGTGACGGTTTCTATAAAACTTTAACCAAACTGGGCTGACCGCTTGTCGCAGTGCCTTTTCTTTTATTATAGCATGTAACGGGATTTTGTCAACAATACAGATGTTGAAAATACCAGGCGGGAAGCATTGACAATTTTACCGTGTGCCATTATAATGGTGGTACAAAAGAGGTGCTGTCAACAGACGGTTTCCCCTCTGCTTTAGTGAAAAGTAACCGCGGCTTTTGGAATGTGGGGCGGTTACTTCTTTTTTTGCCTGTAAAATCAGGTTTATGATACCTGGTCTACAAAAAATCCCCTGTAAAGAAAAAAACGTTGCATTCCGTGAAAAAATAGGATATGATATTTTTTAGATTTCTCTTTAGGATGAAAAAGGAAAAGCCAATATAAAAGGAGTATTAGAGCAGATGGCAGAAAATAACAAAAAAATGGTAGAAGCGATTACATCTATGGATGAAGATTTCGCGAAATGGTATACGGATGTGGTCAAAAAGGCGGATTTAGTGGATTATTCCTGTGTGCGGGGCTGCATGGTGATCCGGCCATATGGCTACGCCATTTGGGAAAACGTTCAGCATATATTGGACCAGCGCTTTAAAGAAACAGGCCATGAAAATGTATATATGCCATTGTTTATTCCGGAAAGCTTATTGCAAAAAGAAAAAGATCATGTAGAAGGCTTTGCACCGGAAGTAGCCTGGGTAACTCATGGCGGAAGTGAAAAATTAACAGAACGGTTATGTGTACGGCCTACCTCTGAAACTTTGTTCTGTGAACATTATGCAAAAGTTATTACTTCTTACCGGGATTTACCAAAACTGTATAACCAGTGGTGCAGTGTAGTGCGCTGGGAAAAAACAACCCGTCCATTTTTACGGACTTGTGAATTTTTATGGCAGGAAGGCCATACCATGCACGAAACCGCCCAGGAAGCAACGGAAGAAACAGAACGGATGTTAAATGTATATGCGGATTTTTGTGAGCAGGCTTTGGCAATCCCTGTAACGAAAGGCCGCAAAACAAAAAAAGAACAGTTTGCAGGTGCGGAAGCCACTTATACCATAGAAGCTATGATGCATGACGGCAAAGCCTTGCAGTCCGGCACATCCCATTATTTTGGGGACGGTTTTGCAAAAGCCTTTGATATCACCTTTACCAACCGGGAAAATAAACCCCAATACCCTCATCAGACTTCCTGGGGCTTATCCACCCGCATCATCGGCGCTATCATTATGACACATGGGGATAATGATGGACTGGTATTGCCCCCAGCCGTTGCGCCAATCCAAGTTATTGTTCTGCCAATCGCCCAGCATAAACCAGGGGTACTGGACAAAGCCGCAGAAATTACAGAACGCTTGAAAAAAGTTTGCCGGGCAAAAATGGATGGCAGCGACCAAAGTGCAGGCTGGAAATTTGCCGAATATGAAATGAAGGGCGTGCCCCTGCGTTTGGAAATCGGCCCAAGGGATATAGAAGCCAATCAATGCGTTTTGGTACGCCGTGATAACCGGGAAAAAACAGTGGTTTCTCTGGATGAGCTGGAAACCCGTATTCCGGAGCTGCTGCAAACAGTCCATGACGGATTGTATCAAAAAGCTTTGAAAAATTTACAGGCCAGAACATGGAGTGCATCCTCCTTTGAAGAATTAAAAACCTTAGCCGCAGAAAAAAGTGGGTTCTATAAAACCATGTGGTGCGGGGATGAAGCCTGCGAGCTGCGGGTAAAAGAGGAAGCAGGCTTAACCAGCCGGTGCATGCCTTTTGAGCAGGAACACATTGGTGATGTATGCCCCATCTGCGGGAAACCAGCAAAAACTATGATCATTTGGGGCCGGGCATATTAAGAGCCGTTGGTTTGGCGGAGCTGCGGTTAAAATCGCTGTCCTCCATGGGGATAAAAAATATTTGTGAAATCTTACGAAAAAATTTAAAAAAATACTTGCAATCCGCCAAACCATATGGTATTATAATCAAGCGTGACTGCAATAGATATGCGATGATGCGGGAGGTGGCCGTCCAGAGAGACGGGGAATTTCCGCGGAGTATGTCCGATTTAAAACCGGGCGGCTTTCATACTGAAATGATTACGGCAGGGGAACTTTCGAAAGGGAAGATCTCCCAAAGGATTCTTGCGGTATAAAAGTCCGGTGAAACTTGTAAAGGTTTACCGGATTTTTTGTATGCAGTGGCCTGGAACACCCGGAAGGGTGTGCAGTATTTCAGATATAGAGCGTCGTCAAGAAAAATTCTCAGGGAGGCGATGTTTCATGGCAGTCAAAGAAAAAATCAGAATCCGGCTCAAAGGATATGACCATCAGTTGGTGGATACATCAGCGGAAAAAATTGTGGAAACAGCAAAGCGCACTGGCGCAAGGGTTTCCGGTCCGATTCCGCTGCCCACCGAAAAAGAAATCGTGACCATTCTCCGGGCAGTCCACAAATATAAGGACAGCCGCGAGCAGTTCGAAATGAGAACCCATAAACGTCTCATTGATATCCTGCGCCCCTCCAACAAAACTGTTGAGGCGCTGACAGGACTGGAGCTTCCCGCAGGCGTGGAGATTGAAATTAAACTCTAATCCCCACAGGACGCGGGAGCGGCGCATAAGCGCGCCGGGTCAAGTTGGCTTTGGAAAACAGGCCAACCAATAACCTTTAGGAGGTAAAAAAAGGTATGCAAAAGTGCATCGTAGGCAAAAAGATCGGCATGACCCAGCTTTTTGACGAAGCAGGCCGGGTAATCCCAGTGACCGTTATTGAAGCTGGCCCTTGTGTTGTCGTCCAGAAGAAGACAACCGAAAACGACGGCTATGAAGCCGTGCAGCTCGGTTTTGGAGAGATCAGCGACAAGGCCGTCAATAAACCCCGGAAAGGCCATTTTGCAAAAGCAGATGTAGCCGTAAAACGGGAACTGCGGGAATTCCGCCTGGCTGACTGTTCCGGCTTGAACGTAGGCGATATTATTAAAGCGGATACGTTTGCCGTAGGGGATGCCGTAGACGTAGTAGGCACATCCAAAGGAAAAGGGTATGCCGGTACCATTAAACGTTATAACTTCGGACGTCTGAAAGAAACCCATGGTTCCGGCCCGGTGGCCCGCCATCAAGGTTCTTTAGGCCCTTGTTCCGACCCTTCCCGGGTATTCAAAGGCAAGAAACTGCCTGGCCATTTAGGTGCGGAACGTGTTACAGTCCAAAACCTGCAAGTGGTCAAAATTGATGTAGAAAACAATCTCATCGCAATCAAAGGGGCAATCCCCGGCGCTAAAGGCGGCGTGGTTACCATCTGCGACAGCGTGAAGGCGTAAAGGAAAGGAGGATACGCATTATGCCAAAGGTTACAGTTTATAATATGGCCGGCAGCAATGTGGGGGAAATCGAGCTTTCTGAAGCCATTTTCGGCATTGAGCCCAACGCATCCGCAGTGCATCAGGCTGTTGTAAATTATCTGGCCAATCAGCGCCAGGGCACACAGTCCACCCTGACCCGTTCGGAAGTCCGCGGCGGCGGGCGCAAACCCTGGAGGCAGAAAGGCACTGGCCATGCCCGTCAAGGTTCCATCCGTGCGCCTCAGTGGAGGAAGGGCGGTATTGCCTTAGGGCCTAAGCCCCGGGATTACAGCTACTCCCTCAATAAGAAAGTCAAACGGCTGGCTTTGAAATCCGTGCTTTCCGATAAAGTAAAAACTGCTGATCTGATTGTCGTGGACAATATTTCCGTAGACGGTTTCAAAACCAAAACCATGGTGAATATGCTGGATGCGTTAGGCGCTCAAAAGAAAGCCTTAATCGTAATGCCTGAGAAAAATGAACAGGTCATTAAAAGTGCAGCCAATATTCCCGGTGTCAAAACAGCACTGGTCAACACCATCAATGTTTATGACATTATCAATGCCGATAAATTCATTGTGGCAAAAGATGCCATTGCGAAACTGGAGGAGGTGTACGCATAATGAAAGCTCCACAGGACATTATCCTTCGGCCGGTGATTTCCGAAAAGTCCATCCAAGGCGTACAGATGAAAAAGTACACTTTCCGGGTAGCGAAGGACGCCAATAAAATTGAGATTGGGAAAGCTGTTGAAAGCCTGTTCCCCGGCACAAAGGTTGAAAAAGTCAATACTTTGAACTGCCGCGGTCGCTTCAAGAGAATGGGCCGGAACGCAGGCTTTACCCCGTCTTATAAAAAAGCAATAGTCACTCTGGCAGAGGACAGCAAGACCATTGAATTCTTTGATTCCATGCTGTAACAGCTGCTTCACAGTCAGGGATTTTTGTATGGGGTTCTCCACCCCGCCAACTTTATGAGGAGAGTGAAACCATGGCGATAAAGAGCTTTAAGCCGACAACCCCTTCCCGCCGCCAGATGACGGTAACGGATTACAGCGGGCTGTCGAAAGTTGCTCCGGAAAAGAGCCTTCTGGCACCGCTGAAAAAGCACTCCGGACGCAACAGCTACGGAAGGATTACCGTCCGCCACCGCGGCGGCGGCAACCGCAGAAAATACCGTATTATTGATTTTAAACGCGATAAGCAGGGAATGGCAGCGGAAGTGCTCACATTGGAATATGATCCCAACCGCAGCGCCCACATCGCTTTAGTCCAATATGAAGACGCTGAAAAACGTTATATCATTGCCCCCAACGGCTTGAAAGTCGGGGATATTGTTACAGCAGGCCCAACGGCTGACATTAAAACAGGCAATGCCCTGCCAATGGCAAATATCCCAACCGGTACTTTCATCCACAACATTGAACTGTACCCCGGCAAAGGCGCCCAGCTGGCACGTTCCGCCGGCGTTATGGCCCAGTTGATGGCAAAAGAAAATGGTTATGCTTTAGTACGTCTGCCCTCCGGCGAGCTGCGCAACATTCCGGAACAGTGTATCGCAACCATTGGCCAGGTAGGCAACATTGATTATGAAAACGTCAATTACGGCAAAGCTGGCCGCCGCCGCCATATGGGCTGGCGCCCGACTGTACGCGGTTCCGTAATGAACCCCTGTGACCACCCCCACGGCGGCGGCGAAGGCAAAAGCCCTGTTGGCCGTCCAGGACCGGTTACTCCCTGGGGCAAGCCTGCTCTGGGCTACAAAACCCGTGCAAAACACAACCGTTCTGATAAATTTATCGTGAAACGGCGCAACGCCAAGTAAGACGGGCTGAAAGGAGGAAATCAGTTTGGGCAGAAGTGTGAAAAAAGGACCTTATGTACAGCCCGTTTTGCTTGCAAGGGTCCGCAAGATGAACGAAAGCGGGGAGAAAAAACAGGTTCTGAAAACTTGGAGCCGTGCTTCCACCATCTTCCCGGATTTCGTAGGCCATACATTCGCCGTACATGACGGGCGCAAGCATGTGCCGGTTTATGTTACCGAAGATATGGTAGGCCATAAGTTAGGAGAATTTGCTCCTACCAGGACGTACCGCGGTCATGCGGGCGCCAAGAAAACAAAATAAATCGGGGCCGGAAGGAGGAACCACAATGGAAGCAAAAGCTTCGTTGAGACATGCCCGGATCGCGCCCCGTAAGGTGCAGATCGTGCTGGATCTCATCAGAAATAAGCCTGCCGATCAGGCATTGGCAATTTTGCAGCATACGCCCAAAGCGGCCAGCGAACCGCTGAGCAAGCTGCTGAAATCGGCCGTGGCAAATGCGGAGAATAATTTCGGTTTGAGCAGGGATAACCTGTATGTATCCGAATGCTTCGTAACCCCCGGCCCGACCATGAAACGCATCCGCCCCCGCGCGCAAGGCAGGGCGTTCCGCGTTCTCAAGCGGTCTTCTCATGTTTTCATTACCGTTGCCGAACGGGAATAAGCCGAAAAGAGGAGGTAAACTATGGGCCAGAAGGTTAATCCGCATGGTCTTCGGGTGGGAGTCATTAAAGATTGGGATTCCCGCTGGTTTGCCAAGGACGCCGCTTTCGGCGATATCCTGGTCGAAGACTATAAAGTACGCAGATTCTTAAAGAAAACCCTATATGATGCAGGCGTTCCCCGCATTGAAATTGAACGGGACGCCACAAAAGTCCGGATCCATGTCCATTGCGCCCGTCCGGGCATCGTGATCGGTAAAGGCGGCGAAGCTATTGAGCGTGTCCGCCAGCAGGTCGATAAAATGATCAACAAGGACAAAGATCAGGCTGATAAAAAACAGGTCTTTATCAACGTGATAGAGATTAAACAGCCGGATAAAAATGCCCAGCTGGTTGCCGAAAGCATCGCACAGCAGCTGGTTGCCCGTGTAGGCTTCCGCCGCGCCATGAAGCAGGCCATCGGCCGCGCCATGCGCTTAGGGGCAAAAGGCATTAAAGTAGCTGTTTCAGGCCGTTTGGGCGGCGCGGAAATCGCCCGCAGCGAGCATTATCATGAAGGGACAATCCCCCTGCAAACCATCCGCGCCGATATTGATTACGGCTTCGCGGAAGCCGATACCACTTACGGCAAAATCGGCGTAAAGGTTTGGATCTATGCCGGTGAAGTGCTGGGCGATGCCAAGCGTTCCGCCGGGAAGGAAGGAGGCAAACAGTAATGCTTCTGCCGAAAAGAGTAAAATACCGCCGGGTTCACCGGGGCCGCATGAAAGGCACTGCAACCCGGGGCAATACAGTCACTTACGGGGATTACGGGTTGCAAGCCCTGGAGCCAGCCTGGATCACCTCCAACCAAATCGAAGCTGCCCGTATCGCAATGACCCGTTATATCAAACGTGGCGGCCAGGTATGGATCAAAATTTTCCCGGATAAGCCCATTACAGAAAAACCCGCTGAAACCCGCATGGGTTCCGGTAAAGGCAGCCCGGAATACTGGGTAGCCGTTGTAAAGCCGGGCCGGGTTATGTTTGAAATCGGCGGCGTGCCGGAGAACCTGGCACGGGAAGCCATGCGTCTGGCTGCCCATAAGCTGCCGGTAAAATGCAAATTCATCGCCAAAAATACAGAGGAAAAGGGGAGTGAAGAAGAATGAAAGCCAAGGAAATCAGGGAACTGACCGCCAAAGAGCTGACCGATAAGCTGGCGGACCTTAAAGCCGAGCTTTTCAACCTTCGCTTCCAGCACGCCATTAACCAGCTCGAAAACCCGATGCGCCTGAACCTGGTCAAAAAAGACATTGCCAGAGTGAAGACACAGATACGCGCCAACGAGCTGAAGGATGCGCAGTAAGCGGAAGGGAGGAAACGGCATGAGCGAAACAAGGAATTTAAGAAAAGCCCGTGTGGGCACCGTTGTCAGCGATAAAATGGATAAAACCGTTGTGGTGGCAATCCGGGATAATGTCAAACACCCCCTTTACAAAAAAATCATCAAACGCACAGTGAAACTGAAAGCCCATGATGAAAAGAATGAGTGCGGCATTGGCGATACCGTAGAGATTATGGAAACCCGTCCCTTGTCCAAAGACAAGCACTGGAGAGTAACCCATATCATTACAAAAGCAAAATAATACCGTTTTTTTGATAGAGATGATCCAACCGAAAGGAGGAACGCGCTGTGATACAGATGCAGACCTATTTGAAGGTCGCTGACAACACCGGCGCCAAGGAGCTTATGTGCATCCGGGTGCTGGGCGGTTCCCGCCGCCGTTATGCCAATATCGGCGATGTGATCGTGGCATCCGTAAAAAAAGCTGCGCCAGGCGGCCAGGTTAAAAAAGGCGACGTTGTAAAAGCAGTGATCGTCCGTTCCGCTAAGGGTGTGCGCCGGGAAGACGGCACTTACATCCGCTTTGACGAGAACGCCGCGGTCATTATCAGGGAAGATAAAAATCCAAGAGGTACCCGTATCTTTGGACCAGTAGCCAGGGAACTGCGGGAAAAGGAATACCTCAAGATTTTAAGCCTCGCTCCCGAGGTACTGTAATGGAGGTGCTCAAACAGTGAATAAACTTCACGTCAAAACGGGCGATACAGTAGTTGTCCTGTCCGGCAAGGACAGAGGCAAACAGGGCAAGGTTCTTGAGGTTTCCCCAAAAGAGGGCAAAGTCATTGTGGAAGGTCTGAACATGGTGACCAAACACGTGAAGCCTCGCCGGGCAGGGGAACAGGGCGGCATTGTAAAAGCCGAAGGCCCTCTGTATGCCTGCAAGGTCCAGGTTGTATGCCCCAAATGCGGCAAACCTACAAGGATCGGCCATAAGATCCTGGAAGACGGGAAAAAAGTCCGTGTATGTAAAAAATCAGGCTGCGGCGCAACTTTGTAAGGGAGGAGGAGAACCATGGCAAGAATGAAAGAGCAGTACAAGAGCGATATTGCTCCTGCACTGATGAAAAAATTCAATTATAAATCTGTCATGCAGATCCCCAAGCTTGACAAAGTAGTCATTAACGTAGGCTGCGGGGAAGCACGTGACAACCCGAAAATGATTGATGCAATTATGGGCGACCTGGCCAAGATTACCGGCCAGAAAGCCGTTGTATGCAAAGCAAAAAAGAGCGTGGCAAACTTCAAGCTGCGGGAAGGCATGAATATCGGCGCAAAGGTTACCCTGCGGGGCGACCGGATGTATGAATTCGTAGACCGCCTGTTCAGCGTGGCACTGCCCCGTGTCCGGGACTTCCGCGGAATCAACCCCAATGGCTTTGACGGCCGGGGCAACTATAATATGGGCATTCGTGAACAGCTCATTTTCCCGGAAATCGAATATGATAAAATCGATAAAGTCAGAGGCATGGATATTTGCTTTGTCACTACCGCAAAAACCGATGAAGAGGGCCGGGAGCTGCTGACGCTCTTGGGCGCCCCGTTCGCGAAGTAAGGAGGAAGATCTTTTGGCTAAGACATCCATGAAAGTGAAACAGTCCCGGCCGGCAAAGTTCTCCACGCGGGCGTACACCCGCTGCAAAATCTGCGGCAGGCCCCACGCTTATCTGCGCAAATTCGGCATCTGCCGTATTTGCTTCCGGGAACTGGCTTATAAAGGGCAGATCCCCGGCGTGAAGAAAGCAAGCTGGTAAAGACAAAGCTGAGCAAAAGGAGGTTGACGGCATGCATATCACCGATACCATCGCTGACATGCTGACCCGTATCAGAAATGCCAACAGCGCAAAACATGATACGGTCGAGATCCCCGCTTCCAACATGAAGAAAGCCATCGCTCAGATTTTGTTGGATGAGGGATATATTAAAAGCTTCACCGTCACGGAAGACGGTAAACAGGGAGTCATTAAAGTGGCTCTGAAATATGGGCAGGGCAAAGCTCCCGTTATCCAGGGGCTGCGCAGGGTTTCCAAACCCGGCCTGCGGATCTACACCAACTGTGAGGATATGCCCCGGGTAATGAAGGGCCTTGGCACTGCCATCCTTTCCACCAACCGCGGCGTAATGACTGACCGTCAGGCCCGTAAAGAGCACGTCGGCGGCGAAGTCCTCTTGTTCGTATGGTAAGGGGGGACGGCAGATGAGCAGAATTGGTAGAAAACCCATCCCTGTCCCGGCTGGCGTTGATGTAAAAATTGATGGCAGCACCGTTACAGTAAAAGGGCCCAAAGGGACTTTGACCCAGACTTTCCGTCCGGAAATCAAAATTGCCCTTGAGGGGAACGAAATCGTCGTAACCCGCCCCAATGATGAAAAAGCAGAAAGAAGCTTCCATGGTTTGACCCGTACTTTGATTGCCAATATGGTCCATGGCGTTACCAATGAGTTCACCAAGGAACTGGAAATCAATGGCGTTGGATACCGTGCCGCCAAACAGGGCAAACAACTGGTTATGACTTTGGGCTATTCCCACCAGGTCTTTATGGACGAAACAGAGGACATCAAAATTGACGTCCCTGCTCCCAATAAAATCATTATCCACGGCCCCGACAAGCAGAAGGTCGGCCAGTTCGCGGCAGAAGTCCGTGAAAAACGGCCTCCGGAACCTTATAAGGGCAAAGGGATTAAATATGCCGGCGAAGTGATCATCCGCAAGGAAGGCAAAGCCGGTAAGGGCAAAAAATAACGGAAGGAGTGTGTGAACATGGTAAGCAAACCTGATAAAAACATGGCGCGTCTGAAACGGCATGTCCGGGTCAGGGCAAAGATTAAGGGCACTGCTGAATGCCCCCGTCTTGATGTGTTCCGCTCCGCGAAGCATATCTATGCCCAGATTATTGACGATGAAAAAGGCGTAACCTTAGCGGCAGCCTCCTCTCTTGACAAAGGCTTTGAAGGGAGCGGCTCCAATAAGGAAGGAGCTAAAAAGGTGGGCCTGGCCATTGCGGAAAAAGCAGCCGGTAAAGGGATCACCGAGGTCGTATTTGACCGTGGCGGATATATTTACCATGGCCGTGTGAAGGAACTGGCTGAAGGCGCCCGCGAAGGCGGACTCAAATTCTAAGAAGGAGGGATACTTTTTGGCTCTGATAGACGCAACGAAACTGGAACTGAAAGAACGTGTCGTAGCGATCAACCGCGTTTCTAAAACGGTAAAGGGCGGCCGTATCTTCAAGTTTGCGGCTCTGGTGGTTGTCGGGGACGGCAACGGAACAGTGGGCTTCGGCTTGGGGAAAGCTGGCGAGGTTCCCGACGCAATCCGCAAAGGGATTGAGGACGCGAAAAAACATCTCCACAAGATCGCTTTGAAGGGGACAACAATCCCCCATGAAATCATCGGCGTATACGGCGCAGGCCGTGTCCTGATGAAACCGGCTCCGGAAGGTACTGGCGTTATCGCCGGCGGCCCGGTCCGTGCCGTATTGGAAACAGCGGGAATCCGGGACATCCGTACCAAATGCCTGCGCTCCAATAACCCATGCAATGTGGTAAGCGCAACCATCCAGGGCTTGTGCGCACTGCGCGACGCCGATATGGTAGCTGCTACCCGCGGCAAAAGCGTAAAAGAAATTTTAGGATAAGGAGGCGGCGCAAATGAAAATCAAACTGGTAAAAAGCCTTGCAGGAAAAACTGAAAAGCAAATTGCCGTCGCTGCATCCTTGGGCCTGCATCGGATCGGGGATGTAACCGAACAGCCCGATAACAATGCGACAAAGGGCAAAATTGCGAAACTTTCCCACCTCATCGAGGTTACTGAAGCATAAGCAAGGAGGGATAAAATGAAACTGCATGAACTTTCCCCGGCGCCCGGTTCCAATAAGGACGTGTTCCGTAAAGGACGCGGCCACGGTTCCGGCAGCGGCAAGACTGCGGGCAAGGGCCATAAGGGCCAGAAAGCCCGTTCCGGCGGCGGTGTGCGCCCGGGTTTTGAAGGCGGTCAGATGCCTTTGCAGCGCCGGGTTCCAAAGCGCGGCTTCAACAATATTTTCGCGACCCGGTATGCTACAATCAATGTCAAGGACTTGGAGCGTTTTGAAGATGGCGCAGTCGTAGATGCCCAGGCATTGGTAGAAGCAGGGCTGCTGAAAAAGACCCTGGACGGTGTAAAAGTCCTGGGCAGAGGAGAACTCTCTAAAAAATTGACAGTCAACTGCGCGGCGTTTTCCGCCTCAGCCAAAGAGAAAATTGAAAAGGCGGGCGGGAAAGCTGAGGTGAAGTAAAGGCATGTTTAAAACATTAAGGAATGCGTGGAGTGTGCCGGAGCTTCGGAAAAAGCTGCTGTACACATTGCTGATTGTTTTGTTGTTCCGCATTGGCACCGCTGTTCCGGTTCCTTTTCTGGACCCGTCCGCATTACAGCAAATGCTCCAGTCCGCTGAAGGCGCTGGGAATTTGCTGGGGTACCTGGACATCCTTTCCGGCGGCGCTTTTGCAAGCGCCACGCTTTTCGCCCTTTCCATCACCCCCTATATCACGTCTTCTATCGTCATCCAGCTTCTGACCGTAGCGATTCCGGCTTTGGAACGCATGGCCAAGGAAGGGGAGGACGGACGCAAAAAAATACAGCGGATCACCCGTTATACCACCGTTGGGCTGGCTCTGCTGCAAGCATTCGCATATTACACCCTGCTGCGGAACCAGTACCAGGCCGTAGCATATACCGAGGGATGGACAGGGGTTTTTGCTGCCTGTGTCATTATATCCGCTTTCTGCGGCGGGGCCATGCTCATTGTCTACTTGGGCGAACGCATCGACGAGCATGGCATTGGCAACGGCATTTCTCTGCTCTTGTTTGCCGGCATCGTTTCCCGGGGCTACAACGCAGTGAAAAGACTGTGGGATTATTTTGCCCTGGGCTTCATGGGTGAGAATCCGGAACTGAAATATCTGATTCTGGTTCCATTGATTGTTGTTTTGTTCTTAGCCCTGATCATTGCAATCATCATCATGACCAATGCGGAACGGCGTATCCCCATCCAGTATGCCAAACGGGTGGTAGGCCGCAAAATGTATGGTGGGAATGCTTCCTACCTGCCGGTAAAGGTCAACATGTCTGGCGTTATGCCAATCATTTTTGCCAGCTCCCTGCTGGCAATCCCGGGAACCATCGCGGCTTTCGTCAATGTAAATCCCACCGGATTTATGGCCCGGTTCCTGAGCATTTTCAACCACAATACGCCGGTATATGGCGTTCTGTATTTCCTTTTGATTCTGGCATTTAACTATTTTTATGTTGCCATCCAGTACAATCCCATTGAATTGAGCAACAACCTGCGCAACAGCAGCGGCACCATACCGGGCATCCGTCCGGGCCGGCCCACTTCTGATTTTATTGCGCGGATCATATCTAAAATTACGCTCATTGGCGGCATCATATTGGGCCTGGTAGCCGTTCTGCCTATCGCGGTAGCAGGGCTTACCAAAATGAATATTTCATTGGGCGGTACTTCCATTATCATCGTAGTCGGTGTTGCATTGGATACCTTCCGCCAGTTGGAATCTCAAATGATGATGCGCCATTATAAAGGCTTTATGGATTAAGTATGATACGGGAAAGGAGTAACGTATTATGAAACTGATACTCCTGGGCGCACCGGGCGCCGGTAAAGGCACACAGGCCGAAGTCATTTGCGAGGAATTAAAAATTCCGGCAATCAGTACGGGAAATATCATCCGGGAAGCCGTGAAAAACGGCACGCCTATGGGGGCAAAAGCCAAAACCTATATGGAAAAAGGCGCCCTTGTTCCGGATGACGTAGTGATCGGGATCATCAAAGAACGTTTGGTACAGGATGACTGCAAAGGCGGGTTTATTCTGGACGGCTTCCCCCGCACAGTACCCCAGGCAGAAGCACTGGATGCTATGGGAGTGGCCATTGACCGGGTAGTGGAAATTTCCGTTCCCGACGAAGCCATTGAAAAACGTTTGGGCGGCCGCCGGGTCTGTGGAAGCTGCGGCAGCAGTTATCATATGGAGCATAAGCCACCAAAACAGGAGGGCGTCTGCGATAAATGCGGCGGGGAATTGATCCTGCGGAAGGATGACCAGCCGGAAACCATTCGGGACCGCCTGAAAGTTTACCATGACCAGACAGAACCCTTGAAGGACTTTTACCAGGGTAAAGGGATTTTGCGGGTTGTAGATGGCCAGGCAGGGATTGAGAATACAACAAAACAGGTTTTGGCCGCTTTGGAGGCATAAAAGCATGGTGATTTTGAAAACCACCAACGAGCTGCAGAAGATGCGGAAAGCTGGGAAGATTACAGCCCAGGCATTGGAATTGGGGGGTGCGGCTGTAAAGCCCGGCATTACCACCGGTGAACTGGATCGCATCATGCGGCAGTTTATCCTCTCCAAAGGCGCCAAGCCTTCCTTCCTGGGATTTGGCGGGTTCCCAAAAAGCGCCTGCATATCAGTCAATGATGAAGTCATTCACGGCATCCCCGGCAAGCGGGTGCTGCGGGAAGGCGACATTGTCAGCATTGATATCGGCGCCTATATTGACGGTTATCATGGCGACAGCGCGGCAACCTTTGCGGTAGGGACAATCAGCGATGAAGCGGCCCGCTTAATGGCGGCAACCCGGGAATCCCTGATGGAAGCTATTGCGGTTGCCCAGCCTGGCAAACGGCTGGGGGATATTGGAGCCGCTGTCCAGAATTATGTAACAGAACGGGGTTTCAGTGTCGTCCGGGAATATGTAGGCCATGGGGTAGGCCATGACATGCATGAGGAGCCGGAGGTGCCCAATTATGGCAAAGCCGGCCACGGAGTCCGTTTGATACCAGGAATGGTAATTGCGATTGAACCCATGATCAATGCCGGAACAGCGGCTATTTATGTAAAAAAAGACAAGTGGACAGTGGCAACCAGGGATGGAAAACCTTCGGCCCATTTTGAACACACTGTTGCAATTACATCAGATGGCCCTGTGATCCTGACAAAGTCATAGGAGGATTACGGTATGATCGAACCGGGAACGGTGGTGCAATCGGCAGCCGGACATGATGCGGGGACTTTTTATCTGGTGCTGGCTGTGGAAAATCAGAGGCTGCTTCTGGCGGACGGCCGGCGCAGAAAGCTGGATAACCCCAAACGCAAATCTGTGCGCCATATCCGGAAAACCAATACAAGGCTGCAGCGTCCTGAAACAGATAAGAAATTGCGGGAGGCTCTGCGGGCCTTTCATACCGACCAGGGAGGGGAATAAAACTTGTCGAAAGAAGATGTCATCGAAATCGAAGGCACCGTTGTGGAGAGCCTGCCAAATGCGCAGTTCCGTGTGGAGCTGCCCAATGGGCATCAGCTTCTGGCCCATATATCAGGCAAGCTGCGGATGAATTTCATCCGGATCCTGCCGGGAGATAAGGTCACGCTCGAAATGAGCCCCTATGACCTGACCAAAGGACGCATTACATGGCGTTCCAAATAGAGTGAAGTAATTGACTGGAATCGTATCCGTAAGGAGGTATTTCAAATGAAAGTAAGACCTTCCGTCAAACCGATTTGCGAAAAATGCAAGATCATCAAGCGCAAAGGCCGCATTATGGTGATCTGTTCCAACCCGAAGCATAAACAGCGTCAGGGATAACGAAATAAACTTGTAAATGGAGGTGCAAACAGTATGGCTCGTATCGCCGGCATCGACCTGCCCAGAGAAAAAAGGGTTGAGATAGGCTTGACCTATATCTTTGGGATTGGCCGCAAAACAGCCAGCCAGATTCTTGCTTCCACTGGAGTCAATCCCGATACCCGGGTAAAGGATCTGACAGAAGACGATGTATCAAAGCTCCGTGAATATATTGACCACCATCTCCACGTGGAGGGTGACCTGCGCCGTGAAGTTTCTTTGAATATCAAACGGCTGACAGAAATCGGCTGTTATAGAGGGCTCCGCCATAGAAGGGGATTGCCTGTACGCGGACAGCGCACAAAAACCAATGCCCGTACAAGGAAGGGTCCGAAAAAGACCATAGCCAACAAGAAGAAATAATCAGGGAGGGATATAACAGATGGCGAAAGCTGCTACCAAAAGGACCGCCACCCGGCGCCGCCGTGAGCGTAAAAATATTGAACGTGGCGCCGCGCATATCCAGTCCACCTTTAACAATACCATCGTAACCATTACCGACACCCAGGGCAATGCCCTTTCCTGGGCTTCCGCCGGGGGCTTGGGCTTCCGCGGCTCCAGAAAGAGCACGCCTTTTGCAGCCCAGACTGCTGCGGAAACCGCTGCAAAAGCTGCTATGGAACATGGCTTGAAAACAGTAGAGGTATTTGTAAAGGGACCGGGTTCCGGGCGGGAAGCTGCTATCCGTGCGCTCCAAGCCGCAGGGCTGGAAGTAAATATGATCAAGGATGTTACGCCGATTCCCCATAACGGCTGCCGTCCCCCAAAAAGAAGACGGGTATAAGCCTACGAAATCAGGAGGTGCAATTCATGGCAAGATATACCGGCGCTGTATGCAGGCTTTGCCGCCGGGAGAACAAGAAACTGTTCCTCAAAGGCGAAAGATGCTACACCGATAAATGCGCCGTCACCCGCAGGGCTTCCGTCCCAGGGCAGCACGGCAAAGCGCGTAAAAAGACCTCGGAATATGGGGTACAGCTCCGCGCAAAACAACAGGCCAGACGTTATTACGGCATCCTGGAAAGCCAGTTCTTGAAATATTTTGAAATGGCAGAACGGAAAGCCGGCGTTACAGGTGAAAACCTGCTGCGTATCTGCGAAAGCAGGCTGGATAATGTAGTTTACCGTTTGGGCTTTGCTTCTTCTCGGAAAGAAGCCCGCCAGCTGGTTCTGCACGGTCATTATAAAGTCAATGGCAAAAAGGCTACGATCCCGTCTATCCTGCTCAAACCAGGTGATTTGATCACAGTCGTTTCCAAGAGCGACAAGCTCAAAGGCGTTACAGAAGCTTATTCTGCCCGTCCTGTGCCGAAATGGCTGGAATGTGACAAAACCAATATGACAGGCAAAGTCGTAGAACTGCCCAACCGTGAAGACATTGATCTCGACGTTGAGGAGCATCTGATTGTCGAGTTGTACAGCAAATAATCCGCAACCGGCGCGGAAGAACGCGCCGGCGCGATCTGGGGAAACGAGAATGCAAGGCAGGTTATGCCTGCTCATAAAGGAGGAGCCATCATGGTCAAGATCATAGAGCCCAAGATTGAAACGGTGGAGCTTAAATCTGACGGCACATACGGCAAATTCGTGGCGGAACCGTTGGATCGGGGCTTCGGTACGACGTTGGGGAATTCCCTGCGCCGGGTGTTGCTTTCTTCTCTTCCCGGTGTTGCGGTCATCTCCGTGAAGATTGACGGGGTCCAACATGAGTTCTCGACAATCCCAGGCGTTAAGGAAGATGTAACGGAAATTATCCTGAATATCAAAGGGCTTACAGCCAAGCTGTACTGCGATGAACCAAAAGCAGTCCGCATTGATGCCCAAGGCGAATGTGAAGTTACAGCCGGCAGCATCGAATGCGACAGCGAAGTGGAAATCCTTGATCCATCCATGCACATTGCAACACTGGATACCAATGGGAAGCTTTCTATGGAAATTACCCTGCGGAAAGGTCAAGGTTATGTTTCTGCGGAACGCAATAAGCAAACAGAACTGGAAAAGGCCCCTGTCGGTACAATTCCAGTAGACAGTATCTATACCCCAGTACTGAAAGTCAACTATACGGTGGAAAATACCCGCGTGGAGCAGATAACCGACTATGATAAACTTACGTTAGAAGTCTGGACAGACGGTACCATATCTGCAAAAGAAGCGGTAAGTCTGGCGGCCAAGATCCTCAATAGACAACTCAATCATTTTGTCGATTTGTCAGATGAAGTGAGTGCCACGGAAATCATGGATAAAAAAGAGGATTCGGGCAAGGATAAACTCCTTGAGATGACCATTGAAGAGCTTGACTTATCTGTCCGCGCATTCAACTGCCTCAAACGTGCTGGCGTTAATACGGTTGCTGACCTTATCAGCAAGTCGCCTGACGAGATGATGAAGGTACGGAACCTGGGGAAAAAGTCGCTGGAAGAGGTTATTGAGAAGTTACAGTCACTGGGATTCGATTTATCAACAGAAGAAGAATAATAGAAGCGCAAGTTTTAGGAATAGGAGTGAAATTCGATGCCAGGAACCAGGAAGCTCGGCAGATCCTCCAGCCACAGGAAGGCTATGCTTCGGGCTATGGTAACGTTCCTGCTGGAAAATGGCAGGATCGAAACCACTGTCACAAGGGCCAAAGAGGTCCGTGCTATGGCCGAGAAGATGATTACAACGGCGAAAACCAACGATCTCCACTCCAAGCGTCAAGTCCTTTCCTTTGTTACAAAAGAGGACGTCGCGAAGAAGTTGTTTGATGAAATCGCGCCAAAATATACCGAAACAAAAGGCGGTTATACGCGTATCGTCAAAATTGGTCCCCGCCGCGGCGACGCAGCGGAGATGGCAATTATCGAATTGGTTTAAAATTTCAAAAATACCAGATAATAACCCTGGGTTCTCAATCGTTATGAGTGAGGGCCCAGGGTTGTTTTGCTTTGCGGGAGGACAATGCAAATATGAAAATTGACCGGATGATAGGGATTCTTTCAATTTTATTGCAGAAAGGCAAAGTAACTGCCCCGTATTTGGCGGAACGGTTTGAAGTATCCCGCCGTACCATTAACCGGGATATTGAAGCTTTGTGCATGGCAGGCATCCCATTGCAGACCAGCCAGGGCCCTAAAGGCGGGATTTCCATTATGGATGGGTACCGCATTCCTTATACTTCCCTGACTTCCCTGGAAATGCAGGCTATTTTGGCAGGATTAAGAAGCCTGGACAGCGTCAGCGGTACAGGGCGTTATACCCAGCTTATGGAAAAATTATCTCCCGGCGCCAGTTTTTTGGCGGGTGGGCCTAATATTCTAATTGATTTGTCCTCCTGGTATAAAGAATCCTTGTCCCCTAAAATAGAACTGATCCACCAGGCCATTGAAAAAAGCCGGAAAATTTCCTTTACTTATTATGCCCCCAAAGGGGAATCTTTCCGAACCATAGAGCCTTATATTTTAGTGTTCCAGTGGGCCAGTTGGTATGTATGGGGATGGTGCAGCAGCCGGCAGGATTTCCGCCTGTTTAAGTTGAACCGGATAGCAGATTTAAAAACAGGGGAAGCTTTTGAAAAACGCCAGGTGCCTTTGCCGGATTTTTCTTTGGAACGGGTATTTCCCTCCTCTTATTTCGTAAAAGCCCTGATCCAGCCGAAATATAAATGGCGGCTCATTGAAGAATACGGGCCGGACAGCTTTACAGAGCAGCCGGATGGAAATTTGCTGTTTGAATTTTACTTTCCGGATCAGAAGGGAATTGTCCGGTGGATCATTTCCTTCGGCGGCGGGGCGGAGCTTTTAGAGCCGGCAGAGCTGCGCCAGCAAATAGCAGACTTTGCCGAAACAATTTATAAACGCTACCAGAACAGGAAATAAAAATGGAATAAAATTTTAAATTCATGACATACAGGTGTCATAGTTATTGGGATAAAATAAAGAAAAAACAAAGGGAGAGAAAAATGTCATGAATTATGAAATTGTAAATCTGGAAGAAAAAATTGCAGTAGGGATTTCCGCGAGAACTAATAGTCAGGACCCCAGTGCGGGGGCAGTTATTGGAGGATTATGGGGCCGGTTTTTCAAAGACGGAATTTATGAATCCATTCCCAATAAGGCAAATACAAAAGCTTTGGGGATTTATACCGATTATG
The DNA here is from genome assembly GCA_003612625.1 of bacterium 1XD42-1. Taxonomy (GTDB): domain Bacteria; phylum Bacillota; class Clostridia; order Oscillospirales; family Ruminococcaceae; genus Anaerotruncus. The sequence goes on from RAZJ01000002.1 coordinate 166,612, forward strand.
AAGGGAGAACAGAAGGGAGCTATACAACAGTTGTAGCTTGTGAAACTCTGAAAGAACCTGAAACGGGAGATTTTACAGTATGCCGGATTCCTGCTGGATCGTATGCAAAGTTTATTATAAAAGGCGACATGGTGAAAGCTGTATGTGCCGCATGGGATGCAATCTGGAAAATGGATCTGCCCAGAACCTTTGTATGCGATTTTGAAGAATACCAGGATGACAAAATGGATGATGCAGAGATCCATATTTATGTAGGATTAAAAAAATAAAGGGGATAACGAAATGAAATTAGAAGGATTCGGCCTGTTTGTAAAAGATATGGGAAAAATGATCCGGTTTTACCGGGATGTTTTAGGCTTTGAAATCAAGGAGCCGGAAGATACAAAAAATGTATATTTGCAAAAAGACGGGGTATTATTTTTACTTTTTGGCCGGGAAGATTTTGAACAAATGAGCGGAAAAAGCTACGATTATGCCCCTAAGCTAAATGGTCATTTTGAAATTGCATTGCATGTGGATAATTATGCCGCCGTAGATGAAGCATATGAAAAAATTGTTGCACAAGGCGGACAGCCGGTCATGGCTCCCATGACTTGCCCTTGGGGACAGAGAACCTGTTACATTGGAGATCCGGAAGGGAACTTGGTAGAAATCGGTTCCTTCCAGCCGTAAAAAAATGAGCCGGGGAAGGGGCGTTAGCCCCTTCCTTTTGGCGTTTCGGCAGCCCGGCGCATTTGCTCTATCAAAATCAGCAGGCTGTCATTGGAAGCGGGCTTTTGAGAAGCCTGCCATTGGGAAAAAGTCCCTTCAAAAGTACAGACATGGCCTTTTTCCACCAATAAAAGCCGCTGGCCGATTTTTTCAGCCAAACGCCGGTCATGGGTGATCAGAAGCAAGGTGCCTTTCCAGGCAAGCAGAAATTGTTCCAAAGCTTCTGCCGCTAAGAAATCAATATGGTTTGTAGGTTCGTCCAAAATCAACAGTCCACGCTGGGAAGCCAAAAGCCTGGCAAAAGCAGTTTTAGCCCGTTCTCCGCCGGATAAGAGATGTACCGGCTTTTGCAGGGCTTTCGCAGGCAGAAGAAGATTTGCTAAAATGGAACGGACTTCCCGTTCCGTCAGGCAGGAGTCAGCCTGTGCATTTTCTAAGACCGTTAAATCCGGATCGAGAATCTCATGATGCTGGGTAAAAAATCCCGTTTCCAAGCCAGGAGCTAAGGAAACACCTGGCCCGCCTGACAAAAGGTATTCCGCCAAAGAAGTTTTTCCGGCACCATTTTCCCCTAACAGAACGGTTTTGCTTCCACTGGGCAGGGTAAATGAAACATCTTCTAAAATCAGATGGTTTCCCCGGCGCACTTCCCCATGTTCAATCCGGACGGCTGTCTGGGAAACAAAGCCTTTGGAATCAGCGCCCATTTTAATGCCAGGAGCCTGGAAAGGTTTGTCTTTTTTCTCCAGCAGCGCAATCCGTTTATCTATGGCTTTTGCCCGGTTTTGCAGGGCAGCCTGGGAGATAGTCACTGTACCTTTATGAAGCCTTGCTTCACTGTTTCCCATCCGTTTTGGTGCTTTATTCATGGATTTTGCCTGTTGGCGGAGATTCCGGGCTTCGGCAATCAGATGGTTTCTTTGTTTTTGATATTGATCATATTCAAATTGCGCGAAATCCCGTTCTTGTTGGCGCTGGGCAGCCCATGCGGAATAGTTACCTGGGAAAATGCGTAATTCTCCTCCATCCAAAGCCCAAAGGCTGGTACAGACCCGGTCCAGTAGTTCCCGGTCGTGGGAAACAAAAACGACAGCTCCCCGGTAATGGAGCAAAGATTCTTCCAGCATGGTAATACCGGCAAGATCCAGATTATTGGTTGGTTCGTCAGCAAAAAGAAGGGGGGCATTCTGGGAAAGGACAGCGGCAATCCCCTTCCGCCGCAGTTCCCCGCCGCTTTTTCCAGGGCCTTGGGGTAAAAAACGTCTAGCACTACTGTCTAAATCATGGACAGAGAAAGGATGCAGGGAATCTTCCTGCTGAAGAAAAGCAATTTTACAACGGCGCTGGATCTGACCGTGATCCGGGGCAAGGGAACCGTTAAGAATTTGCAGTAAAGTCGATTTACCACATCCGTTTTCCCCAACTAAGCCGATCCGCTGGCCTTCATAAATTTCTAAACAGGGGATATTAAAAAGGGTTTGTTCCCCATAACTTTTTTGTAAAGCAGTTGCTTTTAATAAGGGTGCTGGCATAAAAAAGCCTCCTTTCCCTGCCGGAAGCACAGCAAAAAAACGCAGCTTCCGGGTAAAAGGAAAGAAGGATACAAAAATACCCGAAAGAAACGGAATATGCAATGCGCTTGCCGGACAGGAACAAAAATTTCTCACAGCCACCCCAATCTTAGGGAAGCTGTCTGTTTCAAATATTCCAATCAGTTCCGGTTATTTTATGCGCAATGCAGGGTACCTCCATGTTTCTTTCGGATTTTTATTATTTTCATTCAATAACAGCCGCATTATAGCATAAGACATATGGAGATGTCAAGAAGTTTTTCTGGCATTTTCAAAACGCATTCCAGATAAGAAGGGAGCAAAATCAATGCCGGAAACCCCTTCCGCAGCGCCATAATAAGAGGTTTCATAAAAGAGGGGGATAACAGGACATTCTGTTAAAAGAAGCTGTTCCGCTTGAGAAAAAATTTCTTCCTGTTCCTGGGCGGAAGCGCCGGAGAGGGATTGCAGTAGATTGTCAAAGCGGCTGTTTTGAAAAGAAGTAAAATTGTTAAAGGAATCGGAACGGAAATAAGAAAAGATAGCATCCGGGGAAGCATGATCGGCTGTTAAGGGGATAACTGCGGCTGCATAATCCCCGCTTCTTACCCGCTGCATCAATTCTTCCCGGGACAAAGTCGTAATACCAATGGGGGAAGCCAGATATTGCTGGAGGGTCCGCTGCAAATATCCGGCTACCATACTCTGGGCAGGGTCATCACAAATTAAAATCTGGCCAAAAGCCAAAGAATCTGCCTGTAAATCATCCATACCTTTCCGGTAGGCCCGGCGGGCTAAATCAGGGCTGTAAGTCAAAGGGGCAGCATTGCCGGCAATTTCCCGGAAGGAACGGCCATTGGAAGGGATAGCAGGCGGAATCAGAGTGGAAGTTACAGACATATTTTCCGGCAGTTCCCCGGCAAATAAGGAACGATCTACTGCAAATGCTACCGCCTGCCGGATGTCCAAACTGGAAAAACGACGGGCCTGATTGGGATCGTTATTCAAAGCCAGAACCCATACCGTATCTTCAAAAGAAGTAATTGTACCGCCGGATTGTTCCACCTGTCCAGTGAGTTCATAGTCAATTTTACAGGCATCGGTAGTGCCATTTAAAAACCGCTGGATGGGATCGGAAACAAAGTTAGCTTCTGCTGTTTTGGCGATGGCAGAAGGGATGGAAAAAGTAACACCAAAAGGGATTACAGAGCCATAATAAACGCTGTTTTTGCGTAACGAAATAGCAGATTCATTGTCCCAGTTTTGAATTTTAAAAGGCCCGTTAAAAATTAACGTACTTGCACTAAGTCCATAACGGCCCCGTGTTGAATTGAAAAAGGCTTCGCGGCAAGGCATGGCATAGGTATTGGCCAGCAAAGACGGAAGCATCGTTTCCCTTTCTTTCAAAGAGATACGAACAGTTCCGGCATCTAACGCCTCCACCCCAAGGGAAGAAACAGGGGCAGTCCCATTTAAAATTTCTTCTGCATTGGAGATGCTCAGGAGGCTGGAAGCAAATGGGCTGGCAGTATCCGGCTGGAACAGCCTTCTGAAAGCAAAAACAAAATCATGTGCAGTTACCGGCTCAGAAGGATGCTCCTTGTCAGGGGCAGACCAAAACGCATCTTCCCGAAGCTGGAACGTATACACAAGCCCGTCGTCAGAAACAGTATAATTTTTTGCCAGGGCAGGCTGGACGCTGCCGTCGGGCAATAAGCGGAATAAACCTTCAAAGGTATTGGAAATAATCATTCTGGCAGTTTCATCCGTGGCAAACTGGGGATCTAAATTTGAAACACCCTGCTCAATATCGTATCGTATCGTGCGGCCTGTGCCGTCAGAACTGCTGCATCCGGAAAAGGAAAGAAGCAGTACAGTCAAAAAAATGGTGAAACGCAAAAAAAAGAAATTCATGATTTATCCCTCATTAAATTGAAAAACCTTACAGATCCTTCCAAGGCTCCAGGGCTGGAAAAAGCCCTTGTTATAGGGGTAATCTGCAAAAGGAATCGAAAAATCCATGTATTTGCAACCATCTTAACAAAAAAACAACCAAATTTCAACGCAGAAGATATGAATTTTTCGTCATGGCCTGTAAAGCCCCATGAAAAGCCAAAAACACAAGATATAGTGGTTGTAAAAGGGCTTAGACACAAAAAATAGGATAAGGAACCATTGACAGGTGGGAATTTTTTCGTTACAATTAGGAATACACGCAGGAAATCCCTAAGGTTTCCAAATATTTCTTTCGCAATTTGGCGGAGATCGCCATAATGGAGGATAGCATAGGGCAATGATACAAACGATTATCAAGCGGGATGGAAGATGTGTCCTGTTTGACCGGGAAAAGATTACCGACGCCATTTTTAAGGCGGCAAAGGCCCAGGGCGGCAGCGACAGGGAAACAGCCGGAGAATTAGCCCGGCAGGTAGAAGCCCTTTTGGAAAATCAGGAAAAAGACAATACTCCAACCGTAGAAGGCATACAGGATATTGTAGAAAAAGTGCTGGTAGAAAATGGCCATGCCCGGACGGCTAAAGAATATATTCTTTACCGGGCCCAGCGCACCCGTGTCCGTGATATGAACACCCGTTTAATGAAAACTTTTGAGGAGCTGACTTACCAGTCTGCTTTTGAAAATGATGTGAAACGGGAAAATGCAAATATTGACGGGGATACTGCTATGGGGACTATGTTAAAATATGGTTCCGAAGGTGCAAAGCAGTTTTACCATATGTTTGTATTAAATCCGGAACATTCCAAAGCCCATCTTTCCGGGGATATTCATATTCATGATTTGGATTTTCTGACATTAACGACCACTTGCTGTCAAATTGATATTGACAAGCTGTTTGAAGGAGGTTTTTGTACAGGCCATGGATTTCTGCGGGAACCCAACGACGTCCGCAGTTATTCTGCGCTGGCTTGTATTGCCATCCAGTCCAATCAAAATGACCAGCACGGCGGCCAGAGCATCCCTAATTTTGATTATGCCATGGGGAAAGGCGTAGCCAAAACCTACCGGAAACGTTACCGTTCCAATTTAGCAAAAGCATTGTTTTTAATGGGCGGATTAGATGGGGAACAAATCGTAAAGTCTATTTCCAAACAGTTAAAATTAAATCCTGTTTTAGCAGCCAACAATGGCTATGAAGCCCAGGAATTGCTTTTGCTGGAAGCATATTTGCCGCGAGAAAAAGCCCGGCAGGCCCAGGCATTTGCAGTAAAAGAAGCGAAAAGAGAAACGGCAAAAGATACCTACCAGGCAATGGAAGCTTTGATTCACAATTTGAATACCATGCATTCCCGTGCCGGGGCGCAAATTCCATTTTCTTCTATCAATTATGGCACAGATACTTCTCCGGAAGGGCGGCTCATAGTCCAATCCCTTTTGGAAGCCACAGAAAGCGGCTTGGGCAATGGGGAAACCCCAATTTTCCCCATTCAGATTTTCAAAGTCAAAGAAGGGGTTAATTATAATCCGGAAGACCCCAATTATGATTTATTCCAGTTTGCCTGCCGGTGCTCTGCAAAACGGTTATTTCCTAATTTTTCTTTTTTAGATGCTCCCTATAATTTGCAGTATTATAAACCGGGCCATCCGGAAACAGAAATTGCTTATATGGGATGCCGGACCCGTGTTATTGGCAATGCCTATGATACTTCCCGGCAGATTGTATACGGACGGGGGAATTTAAGCTTTACCTCTGTTAATCTGCCCCGTATTGCCATCCAATCGAAAGGCAATCTTGATCTTTTCTTTGAAAAATTGGATCGGGAAATGGAACTGGTAATTGCGCAGTTAAACGAACGTTTTGAAATCCAGTCCAAAAAGAAAGTACGGAATTTCCCCTTCTTAATGGGCCAGGGAATCTGGCTGGATTCCAACCGTTTAGGGCCGGATGACGAAATTGGGGAAGTTTTAAAACACGGAACCTTATCTATGGGCTTTATAGGGCTGGCTGAATGTTTAAAAGCGTTAATTGGCGTCCATCATGGGGAAAGCGAAGAAGCGCAAGCTTTGGGATTAAAAATAATTGGCCATATGCGGGATCGGATGGACAAAGAAACCCAGGCAACCCGTTTAAATTATTCTTTACTGGCCACTCCCGCTGAAGGCTTATCCGGTCGGTTTGTACGGCTGGATAAAAAGAAATACGGAGCGATCCCAGGGGTAACGGATCGGGAATATTATACCAATTCTTTCCATATTCCAGTTTATTTCCCGATTTCGGCCGCTGCAAAAATCCGTTTGGAAGCGCCATATCATGCGTTAACTAATGGCGGCCATATTACATATATCGAATTGGATGGAGATCCTTTAAAAAATTTAGACGCATTCGAACGGGTTGTGCGCTATATGAAAGAATGCGGTGTGGGATATGGCTCCATTAACCATCCAGTTGACCGGGACCCGGTATGCGGATATACAGGGATTATTGACGAAGTATGCCCCCGCTGCGGGCGGCGGGAAGGGGAACCTGTCAGCGTGGAACGGCTGAAACAGTTAGGCTGCTGGAATGAAAGCTTGGCTAACTGCGGTTATTGCGGCGATCCTTATGAAGAACGTGATCGTAATGGAAGCCCAAATTCATATACTTAAAATTCCTTTGGAAAGGACATCCCGTAACTTTGCCGCTTGGGATCATTCGGAGGGGAATGGGCGGCAAGGGGACGCCAAAATAAAATTTTATAGGGGACTTATCAGGAAGGAAGGTATGATATCCATGAACAATACCAAAACAACCGTGATGGAACCACAAGTAACATTGACAATGCCAATGCCCCATATGATGCCGAAAGATGACCGCATGGTGGGAGAAGGCGTAGGCTTTGAGCGTATCCGCCGGATTACAGGTTATCTCGTAGGGACATTGGATCGGTTTAACGATGCCAAAAGGGCGGAAGTAGAAGACCGTATCAAACATCCGCTTTCCCGCCGGGTAGAATTATAAAATGGAACCTTTTGCACCGCTACGTATCTCCGGATGCGTAGCGGATTCCATTGTAGACGGGCCGGGGCTTCGTTTTACCGTGTTTGTCCAGGGCTGTCCCCATCACTGTCCAGGCTGCCATAATCCCCAGACCCACGATTTCCAAGGGGGCCATTTTGTCGATCCACAGGCTGTTATAGATGCTGTTTTACAAGATCCTTTGGCCAGCGGAGTTACTTTTTCAGGCGGGGAACCTTTTTGCCAGGCGAAACCTTTACGGCAGATTGGACAGGCCATTGCCGCCCAAGGGAAAGATATTGTAATTTATACAGGGTACACTCTAGAGCAGCTGCTGGAAGAAGGAAAAAAGGATCCTGAAATTTTAGCCTTGTTATCCCTGGCGGATTTATTGGTAGACGGGCCTTATCTCCAAGAACAGCGGGATTTAACTTTGCAGTTCCGGGGAAGTGCAAATCAGCGCCTGCTTTCCAGGAAACAAATTCAAGAAGCGATAAAAGCTTATCGTAAAACGAATTTGAAATAAAAAAAGATCCTAATCAAAAACAAAGAAATATTGTTCCAGACAAGCCTTATTATAAGGGAAACCAGGCGCGTCGTAAAAGTAAAAAACATAAAAAAGTACGGATAAAAGGTTTTATCCGTACTTTATTTTTTTAATTTTGCTGGCTTTTCAGCACTTCATCAATGGTTGGGATGGAACCTGCGGCCCCTTCCCTGGAAACGGTAATAGAAGAAGCTCTGGCAGCTAAATCCAAACATTCCGGAATGGTTTTTCCCGCCAGCCATTGGGCCAGGAAGAATCCGGAGAAAGTATCCCCGGCAGCCGTTGTATCTACTGCTTTTGCGGGATAAATTTTTTGTGTATATACTTTGCCCTGGGCCAGGCATTGGGAGCCTTCGGAGCCTAAAGTTAAAACCACAACCGCGTCAGGATATTCCGCGGCGAACCATTTTAAAATTTCTTCCGGGGCTTGGGTTCCGGCGATTTGTGCCCCTTCGATCTCGTTGATAAAAAATACACCGATATGTTTTAAATTCCATTGGAGGATTTCCTCTCTAAAAGGAGAAGGATTTAATACAATTTTTAACCCTTTTTCTGCTGCGGAGTCAATAATATATGGCATTAAATTAACTTCGTTTTGGAGGACCAGCACATCTTCCGATCCAAATTGGGAGAGGGTTTCATCAATAAATTCCTTCGTTAAACACTGGTTGCCGCCGCCAAATAATAAAATACAGTTTTGCCCGTTTTTATCCACTTGGATGACCGTATGCCCCACCGGGCCGTCGTAAGTTTGGATCAGGGAAGTATCCACATGGTTTTGCTGCAAAGTTTCAACAAGCATTTCCCCGCCATTTCCGGTAATGCCTGCATGATAGACAGGCAATCCGGCTTTTGCCATGGCAATGGACTGGTTTAAGCCTTTCCCGCCTGCAAAAGTATTCCGTCCGCCTGTGGCTAAGGTTTCCCCGGGGATGATAATATGAGGGACACTGTAAACATAATCAACATTCATGGAACCGAGATTTAATACGCGCATAGACAGCCTCCTGATAAATGTTATTTTATTTGATTAAGCGGGGAATGCTACACCAGCCCGCAGGATTACATTGGGATAAGGTGTAAATTCCCCGGTACGGACAGCAAATTTTACAAAAGCACTGCGCTGTTTTAGCTGGATATGGGGGATAAATTCGCACTCGCATCCGTCTAATTTTTCCCGGATGTAATGGAGCAGCTCCGGATTTTTCATTTTAATTTCTTCTGCTAAGGTGAAGCCTTCCACAGCCGTTTCCTCCAAAACAGCATCCATAACCTGACGGAAAGACGGTATGCCTCCGGTAACTGCCAGATCCACCACAGGAACGCCTTTTGGAATGGGCATTCCGGCATCCCCGATCATAAAAGTATCTTTATGGCCTAAGGCAGCAATATAACCGGCTAATTGTGCATTTAAGATTCCATGTTTTTTCATTGGATACCCCTCTTTTTTAAGAATACCAAATGCCGCAGACGCTGGAAACGCCCGCGGCAACAGGTAAACCTGTAAAATTAATTGGTTTCATTACGGACTTGAAGTGCCATTTTGGCTTCCAATTTCCGTTGTGCCTGGTCAATGATAACAGCCAGGATAATGACAAGACCACGGATAACTTTCTGCCAGAATTCAGAAACGCCGCACATGGTCATACCGTCATTGATAACGCCGATAACGAAAGCACCGACAATCGTACCGAGGATAGTACCGGAACCGCCGCTCATAGAGGTACCGCCTAAAACAGTAGCAGCGATAGCATTCATTTCCCAGGAATCACCGGAAGCCGGATGGGCAGCAGCTAACTGGGCTGTATTGATCAAGCCTACCATAGCGGCACAGAACCCGGATAAAATGTAAACCAGAATGGTGATCCGGTCAACATTGACGCCGGATAATTTTGCAGCGCGGTTGTTGCCGCCGACAGCCTGGACATGCCAGCCAAAAGGAATGTTCCGCAGCAGGTAAGCGCCAACGACTGCAAAGACCAGCAGCAGGATAGCGCCTACCGGGATACCGGCAATACTGGAGCCCAGTGCTTTAATACCCACATTGCCCAAAGCTTCATTGCCGGCGATGTTGGAGAATGTAGCGCCTTTGCTGCGCAGGCTGGCTAAACCACGGCAGATATACATGGTGCCTAAGGTAGCGATAAAGGGAGCTACGCTTAATTTTGTAACAATAACACCGTTAATCAGCCCGATGACACAGCCCAGAAGCAAAGTAAATAATACGATAACCGGGACGCTGAAATATAATGTAACACCGGCAAAGGTTAATGTAACACCTTCCTGAATCATACCGCCGGCAATCATGCCTGCCAGGCCGACAACAGAACCAACTGACAAGTCAATACCGCTGGTAATGATAACGAAAGTCATGCCAATGGCTAAGATGCCATATAATGCCACGTGCTTGGCCAGCATGGTTAAGGTCGAGAAGGAAAGGAAATTCGGATTTGCAATGCTGAAGAAGATAAGGAGCACTATCAATACAATGAAAGTACGGCCTTTCAGCAGCATCATAATCATTTTAGAATTATCTTTTTTTGTTTTCACCGCATCCATGTTTTGCATCTCTCCTTATTATTGTGCGCTTTGCGCTGCTTGGGAAGGTTCCGGCTGATGATGGCCCGCATAAGAAGCCAGAACCAGATTGTCCTCAGTGATATTATCACCGGTCAATTCCGCCGTGCATTTGCCGTTGGAAAGGACATAAATACGGTCGGCTGCCGCGATAATTTCCTTTAATTCGGAAGAAATGACAATCAGGGATACACCGCGCAGGGCATATTGATGGATAATTTCAAATACTTCCGTTTTTGCGCCAATATCAATGCCGCGGCTGGGTTCATCCAGCAGCATGATTTGGGGATCGGTTAAAATGCCTTTGCCGATAACCACTTTTTGCTGGTTGCCCCCGGACAGGGAAAGGATAGGCAGGGTTTTATCTGCTACTTTAATATGAATGTCCGCGATTTGTTCATCTGCTTTTTGGTTTTCCAGCTTGGTGTCCAGGAACAAGCCTTTCAGGTAATCCGACAGGGAAGATAAGGATATATTTTTTTCAATATCCAGGGTTTGAACCAAACCTTCCCGCTGGCGGTCCTCCGGCACCAGGGCAAAACCGTTTTTAATCTGGCTGGCTACATTTTTCGGATGGACTTCCTGTCCGTTTAAGAAAATCTGGCCGGTATGTTCCGGGTGCAGCCCCATTAAACATTCAAAAAATTCGGTACGCCCTGCGCCCAGCAAGCCGTAAATGCCTAATACTTCCCCTTTGTGGAGCTTCATATTCACATGGTCCAACAGCCAGCCGCCGCCTTTTTTCGGCAGGGATAAATCTTTTGTTTCCAGAATTACAGGCTCCTGCTGGATTTCCGGGCCACGGGTATAGCGGACATAGGATTTATTGCTGCCTACCATATTTTTTACAATCCAGGACAGTTCAATATCCTTAATGTCAGCATCTGCCACATATTTTCCATCCCGTAAAACTGTGACATGATCTCCGATTTCCATAATTTCTTCCAGACGGTGGGAAATATAAACAATGGAGATCCCCTGGGCATTTAATTCCCGCATGATTTTAAACAGAACTTTTACTTCTGCTGCGGACAGGGAAGAAGTCGGCTCGTCCATAATGAGGATTTTTAAATTTTCCATCAATAAATTCCGTGCAATTTCTACCATTTGCTGCTGGCCTACCCGCAGTTCCCCTACCATCATGGAGGGGTCCATGGGATGCTCCAGCCGTTCCAGGACTTTTTTAGAAGCTTCAATCTGTCCCGGAATGTCAAGCTGTCCTTTTTTCTTCAGTTCCCGTCCAATAAAAATATTCTGATAAATATTCATATTGGGAAACAGGCTTAATTCCTGATGGATAATGCCTACCCCATATTTCCGGGCTGCGTTGGTATCTTTGAAATAAACTTCCTGTCCACCCATGTACATTTTCCCGTTGGAAGGCTGTTCAATGCCGGCAATCATTTTCATTAAGGTGGATTTGCCCGCGCCATTTTCCCCGATTAAAACATTGACCTTGCCTTTCAATACATCAAAGGAAACACCATCCAGGGCTTTGGTACCAGGATAAATTTTATCAATCTTTTCACAATGGAGAACAACATTGGGATCGTCAAACATATTTTTCGTCCTCCTGTTTAACTGATGCTCATAGAAACCGGCGTAATGGTAATTGTGCTGGTAGCGCTGGCACTGTAAACACCGACTAAAGTAATGGTTTTTCCTGCGGCGCTGGAATCTAAAGCCAAAGGCGTGACCACATTGGTATTGACCAGATCATTCAAGGCCAGAGCATATTCTGACCATTCCCCCTGGTTGGTAAAATCAGAATAAATTTTCTGGGTTTGGGCATCCCGCACAGAGGTACCGCTGTAAACTGGGCCAATCTGGATTTTAAAAGTTTTATCGCCGCTGTATCCGTCTAATTCCACAGTTAAAGTCCCTTTTTTCGATTCCTGATCCACAGAAATAATTTTTCCTGTGGCACTGATTGGGAAAGCGCCGGATGTGACGTCGAAATCTGCGGCGGAAATCTCCTGGGCATTGCCAGTAATTTCTTCCACGATGGCTCCCCAGCTTCCCTGGGACTCTGCGCCTGCGTCAAATACGGTTTCCCCTGTCAAAGCAGCTTCTTCGCCAATCTTTACGACCTTTACGATTCCGCAGCCCGTCATGGAAATGGTAAAGAGCGCAAGGGCTGTGGCCATTGCTGCTGCAAAACGCTTTTTCAATGCGAACCTCTCCTTGCATGGTAAATTTTGCGGTCAATAGATGGAAAATGCGTATAAAAAAGGCATGGACGCCCAGTCCTACCGCTTGAGGCCGGGCGCCACATGCTACGGCAGAAAATCTGTCTGAAATATTAGCCGTTGTAAACGAATGCAGACAATTTATCTACATTGGCAGAAGTGATAGCAATACAATCAACCAGTTGTTTTTCATCTACACCAGTTGTGCCGTTTTTCAGGTAATCGTCAGCCTGCTGGACAGCCATTTCGGAAATCAGGGCGCACTGCTGTAAAGCAGTCCCTACCATCTGGCCTTTTTTGATGTAAGAAGCTGCGTCGTCAGAACCGTCAACGCCGATAATTTTAATATCGTCACGGCCGGCATCAATGCAAGCCTGGGCAGCGCCGCAAGCCATTGTATCATTGCCGCAGATAATACCAGTGATTTCGGGGTTTTGCTGCAGGATAGCTTCGGTCTTGGAATAACCTTCGGTCTGATCCCAGTTAGCGGACTGCTGTGCAACCATTTCTAAATCAGGGAACTGGTCGATAACACGATGGAAAGCATCGCTGCGGACATGGCAGTTGGTATCGGTTTCCAGACCCAGGAGTTCTGCATATTTGCCTTTTTCGCCCATAGCTTCTACCCAGGCTTCTGCAATGGCAGCAGCGCCCTGGTCATTGTTGGCTACAATTTGGCTGATGGCAACGCCGGATTGGTTGATTTCGCGGTCGATGAGGAAAGTCGGAATGCCAGCATCCCTTGCACGCTGGACAGCTTCAATGGTAGCATCTGCGCCGGCATTGTCGCAGATGATAGCGGCTGCTTTGTCAGCAATGGCCTGGTCAAACAGGTCGGACTGGGAAGCGGCGTCGTCATCATGAGAAAATGCTTTTGCTTCATAACCCAGCTCCACAGCTTTTGCGCTGCAAGTATCGGCTTCTGTTTTAAAGAAGGCGTTGGAAGTGGAAGGGGTCAGAATGTAAATAATGTTGGAGCCGCCGCCAGGCAGGGGAGCCGAATCAGCGGCAGGAGCTGCTTCACTGGAGCTGGCAGGTGCAGCAGAGGAAGCAGGTGCAGCCGGGGCTGCGGAAGAAGCGGGAGCTGGAGCTGCGGAAGAAGCTGGTGCGGGGCTGCCGCCACAAGCGCTCATGACGCCTAAAGCCAATACAGCGCTGGCAATCTTCATCAGATTGCGGTAAGGAATCTTTTTCATAATAATCTCCTCCTAAAAATGCGTTTGTTTTATCCCTTTTAAACAGGCTTGCGCCTGGAAAAGGCTGTTATTTTAGGAATGTGCCAGTGCCTGGCGGACGGCTTGCTGCCAGCCCCGGTAAAGGGCTTCCCGCCGGGGATGTTCCATCCTGCTTTCATAGGATTTCCGCTGTACATGGGCATAGGCAGTAGCGGGATCATACATCCCCACAGAAAATCCTGCCGCGTAAGCTGCCCCCATGCCGGAAAGCTCCTGCAAATTCGGTACAGAAAGGGCTACGCCGGAAATATCACTCTGGAACTGCATCAAATATTGATTGGCAGTAGGGCCTCCGTCAACCCGAAGCTCCGTAACCGGTAAATCGGAATCCTGTTTCATAAGCCGTATTAAATCGGTAATCTGATAAGCAATACATTCTACACAGGCTTTTACAATTTCAGCCCGTCCTGTGGTACGGGTAACGCCGGTTAATAATCCGGTGGCTTCACTGTCCCAATAAGGCGCTCCTAAGCCGGTGAAAGCCGGTACAAAATAGGCCCGGTCATTGGGATTGGCGGCCCGCGCCAGGGCTTCGCTTTCTGCATCATTTGCCAGCAGCCCAGCCTCATTTTTCAGCCAGGAAACCACAGCCCCGGTATAATTCAAATTGCCTTCCAGGACATATTCCACATGGCCCCCCAGCCCCCAGGCTAAGCTGGTAACCAGATCCTTGCTTTCTACCAGCCGTTTCCCGGTCTGCATCATAACGGAAGACCCGGTGCCGTAGGTGGCTTTTATCATGCCGGGTTTCCGGCACTCCTGCCCCAGTAAAGCCCCATGGGAATCCCCCAGGACCCCGCAAATGGGAATGGGGTGCTCCAGCCAGCCGCAGAAAGTGGTATTTCCAAAAACGGAATCGGACATACAGACTTCAGGCAGGCTGTTTTTCGGTACGCCATATAATTTGCACAGATCCTCATCCCACTGAAGGGTATGGATATTCAATAATTGGGTCCGGGAAGCGTTGGAATAATCTGTTTTGAAAGCATGGTCTGTGGTCAGCTGGTAAACCAGCCAGCTATCCATCGTCCCGCAGCATAAACAGCCTTTGTCAGCCTGACGGCCTGCTTCCGGCACATTCTGCATGATCCAGGCCAGCTTGGCAGCGGAGAAATAAGGGGATAAATTCAATCCGGTTCTGCTTTTAACCAGATCCTTCTGATCCTGCATCCCTTCACAAATTTCCTTTGCCCGGGCGCACTGCCATACAATAGCCCGGTATAAAGGCTTCCCGGTGGATCGATCCCATGCCATAACGGTTTCCCGCTGGTTGGAGATCCCTAAAGCAGCAATTTCTTCCTTACCGATGCCGGCTTTTTGTACCACGTCCCGGGCCACAGCTAATGTATTGGTGAGGATTTCTTCCGGATCGTGCTCCACCCAGCCTTTTTCATCCACAAACTGGCGGTGGGAACGGTCGGTCCGGGCAACAAAAACCCCTTGCTGGTCAAATAAAATTCCTTTTGTGCCCTGGGTGCTTTGGTCAATGGCTAAAATATAACGTTTGCTCATTTTACCAGCCCCGCAGCAGTTTCTGAAATCCCTTTTGCATCTAACCCGTAATGGGCAAAAACTTCCTTGGAGGTGCCTGTAATTACAGGGGCATCCGGTAAGGCTAAATTAACCACTTTCCGGGGGCAGTTGGCCCCTACCACCTGGCTGACCATAGAGCCTAACCCGCCAAAGGGAGAATGTTCTTCCACAGTCAGGACGGCCTTGGCACCCTGGGCCGCTTTGATAATGGCTTCTGTGTCCAGAGGCTTCACGCAGTACATATCCAGAACCGTTGCTTCAATCCCCTGTTCTTTCAGTAAGGCGGCTGCATCTAAAGCAGGCCGTACCATTTCGCCGCAGGCAATGATGGCAATATCAGAGCCTTCCCGCAGCCATACGGCTTTCCCCATGGTAAAAGGGGTATTCTCCGAGGTATAAACATCTTCCACAGGATTGCGGCCCACCCGCACATAGGCAGGTTTTTCATCCTGGAGCAAAGCTTCAATCAGGCATTTGGTTTGGAACCGGTCGCTTGGCAGGTAAACCCGCATATTAGGAATCGCGCTCATTGCGGCAATATCCTGGGCGGAATGGTGGCTCATGCCCAAAGCCCCGTAACTGACGCCGCCGGAAATCCCAATCAGGGTAACATTGGTATTGGAATAAGCACAGTCCACTTTCCCCTGTTCATAGCTGCGGGTGGTTAAAAAGCAGGCCGGGGAAGCGGCAAAAGCTTTTTTCCCGCAGGAGGCTAACCCGGCGGCAATACTCACTAAATCCTGTTCGGCAATGCCGGTTTCCACGAACTGTTCCGGAAAGGCTTCCGCGAATTTTGTCAAGGAAGCGCTTCCGCGGGAATCGCTGCAAAGGACTACAATATTTTTATCGGTTTTGGCATGTTCCATCAGCGTATCACAAATCGCCTGACGGTTTGGGATTTTATTTGCCATTTTCCAACGCCGCCTTTCTTTCTGCAAAATCTTTTGTGATTTGCTGGTATTCTTCTGCATTGGGCAGGTGGTGGTGCCAGCCTGCTTTATTTTCCATTACAGGGCTGCCATAGCCTTTTGTGGTATTGGCGATAATCACAGTGGGCTTGCCTTTGAAGGCTTTTGCTTCTGTAAAGGCTTTGTCCAAGGCGTCAATGCTGTTGCCGTCTATGCTCAGGACATGCCATCCAAAAGCGGCCCACCGTTCTTCCTGGCTGTCCTGGGTCATGACTTCCTCCGTCGTGCCGGAAATTTGCAGACGGTTCCGGTCAACTACGGCGCATAAATTGTCCAGTTTATAGTGGCTGGCAGACATAGCGCCTTCCCATACGGAACCTTCGGCTAATTCCCCATCCCCCATAACGGTATAAACCCGGTAATCCCGTTGATCCATTTTCCCGGCTAAAGCCATGCCCACGCAAACGGGAAGCCCGTGGCCTAAAGAACCGGAATTCATTTCAATGCCGTTTAATTTATTGTTTGGATGGCCGATATAAGGCGATCCAAACTGGGAAAAACGTGCTTTGATATCCTCTAAAGACAGAAACCCGCAGTCTGCTAAGACAGCATAATAAGCTTCCATAGCATGGCCTTTGGAAAGGACAAACCGGTCCCGGTTGGGGTCATTTGTCGTTTCCGGAGTAATGCGCAGATGCTTCTGATACAGCACCAGCAGGGTATTTAATACGCTCATATCCCCGCCGATATGGCCGCCTTTTCCGGCCATAATAATATCGACAATATCCTGACGGAGCTGCCAGCTTTTCAGCTCCAATTCCCGATTTTCCATCTTTATTCCCCCCGCAGATAAGCCTTGACTTTTTCCTCAATAGGATCATATAAGTCAGGCTTCACGCCGATATATTTACATGCTTCGTACAATACCGGTACAACATCTTTATGGATGCCGACACAGTGATGGATATAAGGGCCTTCCACAACTTTTGCTTCCAGACGTTTGATATTCTCCACTTCGATCCATAAATAGGTGCCCATGCAGGTAGGGCCTTCTACCCCTTTGGCGTTGCCTAACAGCAGGCTGTATTCCCCATTATCCCCATCAAAACGGGCCAATGTAATATCACCGTGTTTGGCTTCGGCAGTGATGGCGCCGGGAAAATCAAAGGCCAGAGGATAAGTAATGGTAGGTTTTTCTTTTGCTACGGAAATGGGCCACGGGCCGCAGTGCTGTAATAATTCCCCGTTAGGGATGTCCGGATGACGGATGGTCCAGTCTGCAAAGAAAGAACGGGTACCGTCTAAAGCGGCAGCTTCTACCATCAGGGCTGTGATTGCTCCATGGATGTCCGTTTCGCAGACAACGGGAATCCCTTCTTCATTCAACAGGCTGTTTGCCGCGCAGGGCATAATTCCCAGTTCATCCTGCAAAGCATTCCAGCATTGGATTGCTCCGGCCTGGCACCCGTATTTTACAATCAGATGCTTCATGGCAACTTTTAATGCTGCTACATTTTGCAGCTCCTGGTCATTCAGCTTAACGGTCATGTTTTCTTTTATGTAAGAAATGGTTTCTGCAACTTCGGTATTTTCTTCAATGGCTTTTTTCATTTCTTTTGTCAGTTCCGGCAAAGGGATGGGGGATAATTCCACATGGAATTTTTCTAAGAGTTCCCCTTCATTGCACATGGTTGTAAAAAAGTCATAAGGACGGGGTCCGATTTGCAGGATGCGGATATGGCGGAAAGTCCGTACCACACTGCATACAGCCATGAAATCCCGCAGGCCCCGTTCAAAAACAGGATCGTTTAAACGGCAGTTTGTGAGATAAGTAAAAGGAACTCCGTAACGGCGCAATACTTTACCAGTGGCAAACAGGCCGCATTGGGTATCCCGCAGGCGGACGCCGTCTGGTTCCGGCCGTTCATCCAAAGGCCCCCATAATAAAACTGGTACATTCAAATCCTGGGCTAAACGGGCACATAAATATTCTGTACCAAAGTTGCAATGGGGTAAGAATAAACCGTCAATTTTTTCTTTTCTAAATTTTTCAACAATCTTCAAGCGGTCATTTTCATCATATAATAAGCCTTCTTCATTGATGTCATCAATATCAACAAAATCAATGCCCAATTCCCGCAGCCTGTCCGCAGTCAGTCCACGATATTTAATGGCGTCTGGGGCGCTGAAAATGCTCCGGCGGGTAGGTGCAAAACCTAATTTGATCTGTTTCATGTTACGGTTTTTCCTCCTTATACTGTTCGCGCAAACTTTTTTGTACAGCCTTAGTTTATCACTTTTTTGAAGGAATGTTCTGTCAAACCGGGGATTTCCAAAATAATCTACATATTACATTATTTTTTATGTTTCTATTTAGGCATTTTGCTTTACTATAAAAGGGATTTTTTGATATTTACTAAATTATTTAACGAATTTAACTACTAAATTTGACAAAATTAAGTAAATTACTTATAATGGAAGCCAAAAAAGATAAAAATGTTCCTTTTTTTCAAGCCTGGCAGATGGATTTAAAAAATAATTTCAATATATTTAAAATATTTTAAAAAAATTGGGAGTGACAGGGTATGGCTGTAACAGCAAAAGATATTGCAAAGGAAGTAGGCGTATCACCTGCTACCGTATCTATGGTATTTCACGGGAAAACAGGCGTCAGTGAGGAAACCCGTGCAAAAGTTTTAGCAGCAGCCCAAAAACTGGGATATGACCGGACTTATGGGACTTCTTTCCACCGGGCAAAAGTTATCCAGTTTATTCTTTATAAGCGCCATGGAAAAGTAGTAGCCAACACCCCGTTTTTTGAGCAGCTGACAAAAGGGGTAGCGGATGAAGCCCGTTTACAGGGTTATCAAATGGCAATCTCTTATTTTTATAAAACAGAAGATCCGGAAGAACAACTGCGCAGTATCCGCAGCATTAAATGTGCAGGCATTATTCTGCTGGCCACTGAAATGCATACAGCCGATATGGCTGTTTTTGAATCATTGGATGTGCCTTTAATTATACTGGATAATTTTTTCCCGGGGATGCGCAGGGATGCTGTCGTGATTGATAACCGTTATGGCGCCTGGAATGCAGTCCGCTATTTGGTACATTGCGGCCATACCCGATTGGGCTATCTCCACAGCAATGTGGACATCCGCAATTTCCGGGAACGCTGTGACGGCTACCTGAGTGCGGTCCGTTCCATTCAGGAGCCGGATAACAGCTCTGCCCAGCGGATCATCCGGGTAGGCACCACCTTAGAAGCGGCGGCAGCAGATATGGCAGCTTATTTGGCAACCGATCCGTTACTGCCAACTGCTTTTTTTGCCGATAATGATATTATTGCAGTAGGCTGCTGCCGGGCTTTATTAAATGCAGGCTACCGTATCCCTCAAAATGTTTCCATTGTAGGCTTTGATGATACGGCAATCTGCCAGTTTATTGAACCGCAATTAACCACAATGAGTGTCCCGAAAGAACGGTTAGGCGCTCTTGCAGTGGACCGGCTGGATCGGCTGATTCATGGGACTTCCAGCGAAAATATACGGATTTCTCTGGTGCCGGAAATTATGATCCGGGATAGTGTTTATGATTTCACGGCTTCCCAACCAGCGCCTTCCGGGAAATGATACTTTATTTTAATAGGCGGTTTACAGCTTCTAATAATTCGGAAGGGCTGTTAATGACAGCATCCGCATGGGATTCCGCAATTTCATTTGGGAAAAGCCCGTACCGGCAGCCAATAAACGGTACATTATTATTCTGGGCGGCTTCCGCGTCAAAATGGCGGTCGCCTACCATAACAACATGGCCTGAACAATCATAATCCCGGATCAGTGCAGCCAGAACTTCGGTTTTATTCCGTTCGGTAATAACCTTCTGTATCCCGTCCATATGATCCGATAATCCTAAAATAGCAAGCAGCGGCAAAGCATATTCCGGCGTGCCGTTGGAACATAAAACCGTCAGATATCCCTGGGCACGGAGGGCATCCAGGCTTTCCTGCATATGGGGATAGCACTGGCCCCGTTCTTTTGCGTATTTATGGGCGCATTCCGCTATAATCTGTTCATATTCCCGATAGGTTTCCAATGAGGCTTCCGGCATGACTAACGCATGATTGTCCTGCTGGGAGCCTCCAATACATTGTAATAAGATTTCATCCGGCAGATCCGCATGGTTGATGCGGGCTAAGCCTTCATGATAGGCAGGCAGTAAATGCAGGGCTGAATTTACTAAAGTTCCATCTAAATCAAATGCCACAACCTGATTCAATCGATCCACACTCCAAACTTTTCAAATCTTTTTATCTTTTTTCCATATTTACATAGGATTTCATGTAATGGTTTTATATTAACATAGGGCTCTTATTTTTTCAAGACAGCATCTAAAATTGGAAATTATTACGGTAAAATTCAGGATGTAACAGCACAAATTTATATATAATAAATACAATAAAAATTCCAGAAAATGTTGCACAAAAATTTACAACTAAAATTCGTAAAATAAAAGGATTGACAAAGCAGGCAGGCAGGCAGGAGGTATACTTTGGTTGCACAGGAAAAATTTTATTTTTCGTCGTTTTGACGGAAAGTTTTCAACAGCCTCCTTTAGCTGAAAAAATACAAAAACCTGTGCACAAATATACATTTCATCCCGAAAACGGAGATGGAAATTTTGAGAGGAGCGAATACCCCAATGAGAAGAATGTTATCCGGCTTTTTAGCCACAGCTATGGTTGCATCTGTCTGCGCAACTGCCAGCTTTGCACTGAAAGCGGAAGATCAATCCACTTCCACTGAATTTAGGTTTGATTTTAGTGACTACGTAACAAGTGCAAATGACGTTACAAATGCAACCATTGAATTTTATCTTCAGGATGGTGGGAGCATTATTTTGACAGCAGCTCCCATTGAAGCTGGTGCAAATGGTCAGGCGATAGCGGATGCCTTTATTGATGGAGAAATTGATGTCGATGGCAAAGCTATGTTTGAGGAAAGCGGACGTGATATCCGGCCTGAAGACTTGAAAATCAGCCGGAGTGGCTCTACCCTTATTTTAAGCACTAAAATAGTAGGTCAGGATGCAAAAATCCGTTATAATGCTGGTAGTACTGCCACATTGACCGTACCAACGCTCCAAAATGTTACTCAAGGACAGTTTGAGAAAACAACGGCAGCAGGTACCGCTGTCACTAATGTTCCGATCGGTTATACCAATGCAGCAGACGGTAAGGGCAGTGACGGTGATATTACTTTAGAAGGAATCGGAAAAAGTATTGATATCCGCGATATTGTTGTCTGTGATGAAGACGGCGAACCGATTCCGTTAACAGAAAGCAGCAATGGCGTAGATAAAGATCAAAATGGGGATGACGGTGTTCAATCCGGCCAGACCGTTTACTTTATGATCCGGAATGATACACAATTTAAATTCCATGATGATACCTACTGGAAGATGAAACTTTCCAAGGGTGACAATGGCAAATATATTAAAGAAATTTCTGATACTACTAAAAACTTTGGTAATGACCTCTACAATATCTATACACATACAAGACAGATTGGTTCTGGTAACGGTCGTGCTCGCTATATCAAGGTAAAAATGAGTGAGCTCTATACCGATGATGAAATCAAGCTGACTTTGGATCTGCGTTTAACTCCAAAGAGCAAAGCACAGGATGTTTATAACATTGATGATGACGCAGAAGTAAAAGTACAAGATTTCATCTTCTACATGAAGAACCTTGTCAAAAATGCAGATGGCGACTGGAAAGTTGGTATTGGCGGCTTGATGCTGAATCCTGTTAAGAATGACTGGAACGACGTTACCTACTATGATGAAGATGGCGACGTAGCATTCATGAAATTCTTCGGCGACAGCGACACCGGCAAATTCTATGCCAAACTGTCCACCAAATGGGAACATGCTGATTATGCTTCCTACTTCAACGATCAGGATGCTTATATCTTCCAATTCACTGGTTCTCCGAATCTGTCCTCTACCAGCCGTGCTGACCTCCAAATTTACAGCCCATTCGTAGATGATGACGGCAATGAAACCTTTGATCCGGAACAAGCTGTTATCTATCAGGTAGTTGATGGCGATTTGTTCGATATTACCGATTCCTTCACTTATGAAGAAGGCGACAACGGCGATATGGCATTCTGCACCCGTACCCGTTTCCTGGGCACATACATCATCTG